>NZ_JAHESD010000002.1 GCF_018598585.1 Chryseosolibacter indicum | reverse complement strand
GTAATAAGTGACACCACATGCCCACACCTCTTGTTGCCCGATTGGAGGAAGAAGTTCTAACTCGTTAAACACATCGGACTTGTTTACGGGTGTAAGACGGGAAGTTATGGATTGTAGATTTTCAAACAGGTGATCATCATTAAGGAAAGAATCCCAATCGGAATTTTCGGGCGCATAAAATCGATTATCTCGTTCTATGAGGATACCGTTTCTGGTTTTATAAAGAAGCATCAGTTCGTGTACGAATTAATTTAACATTATTTAAAGAACGGATAACCTTCCGTTGCATATTTCTTCATTCCCTCTTCATTGATATCAACACCAATACCAGGTTTTTCCGAAAGCGGAATGAATCCATTTTCTATCATCGTTCCATCATACTTTACAATCTCTTTAAACATCGGATCAGTATGGAAATAAATCTGCCATTCTAGGATCATAAAATTAGGAACAGAAGCACATACGTGACAAGATGCCATTGCTCCAAGGAATGATGCTACCATATGTGGTGCGAACGGAACATAATACAAGTTTGCAAGATTGGCAATACGTTGCCCCTCACCCAGCCCACCTGCTTTTTGAAGGTCTGGCATAATGATATCTACTGCACCCATTTCCAGCAACCTTCTGAATCCATACGCGAGATACAAATTCTCTCCTGCACAAATAGGTGTTGATGTTGAATCTGCAATTATTTTATAGGCTTCAGGATTTTCTGCGGGAATTGGCTCTTCCAGCCACATCAGGTTGAGGTGCTCTAAACGTTTCGCTACTTGCTGACCTGTAACAGCATCATAACGTCCGTGCATATCGCAGCAGATATCAATATCAGGACCTACAGCTTCCCGCGCTGCCGTAACTTGGTCAACCATTCGCCTGAGTTCTCCCGGGCTTGCAGTCCAGTTGTAACGGTCATACTTTGTTGGATCATTCCATTGATCAAGGTCGAACTTAATTGCATTGAAGCCCATCTTCTTTGCTTCACTTGCTGCCTTCGCAAAATCCTCTGGCTTAGGAAGATTGTTTTGATAAAGTGCGGTATCGCAATAAACGCGAATCTTATCCCTAAACTTACCACCCAACAACTGATACACCGGAACTCCAAGCGCTTTGCCTGCAACATCCCACAATGCTGTTTCAATGGCAGATAACACGGCAATGTACATACCTGACTGAGCGCCTTCAAAGACTCCTGATTTGCGCAATTCTTCGAAGAGCCGATGAACATTCAAAGGATTTTTTCCTTTCAGACGCTGTTCCATCATCTTCACAAAATGATAGGTGCCAGGCACTGCATCAACACCTTCACCACATCCATAAATATCCTGGTTGGTTCGTATGCGTACAAAAAGACTATGACCGTTACGAATGAACGCGCATTGCACTTCCGTAATCTTTAGATCGGATGGTTTGGATTTCATCGATGTACGTTCAAGGGCACTTTCAAACCCTTGTCCAAAGGTTGTCGATAGCGGAGCAACAGTAGCGGCCGCCAGTGCTTTTCCAAAGAAATTTCGTCTTGATTGCTTCTGTGACATGTTCTTTTTTTATGAAGATTAAAGATAAGTTCTACCAGGTACGTTGCTTGAGAAACTCCTGTATTTGTTCTTTCGGTACAGGCAACTTGTTCATATTTGCATTGAGCCACTGCGAAAAATCTTTTTCAATTTCATCAGACCATCGCGAATCAATTTGACCTGGAGTGTATTTCTGCTCACGCAAACGTTGATGGCCAAACATATCTCTCAGGCGAACAATTTCAGAGGTCTTCACCACCTTTTCAGCCAGATGTGGCGGAATGAAAATAACGCCACCATCACGGCCAAGGACAACATCGCCGGGCACTACCGTTGCATTTCCTACGCGTGTAGGGGTATTGATACCAACCAGTGTGGTGTTAAGCTGACCATTAGGATCATTAAGATGATGTGAGGGATGATAAGTACGGAAGAACGATGTAAATGAACCAATCTCTTTTAATCCATTGATATCGCGAATAGCGCCGTTATAAACAATTCCATTTCCCGTCTTTGCAAAAATAGAGTTGCCGAGATTGTCACCAATAGTGGGGCCATCAACATGGGCACCAAACTGGTCCACCACATATACGTCACGCTTCACCAGCATATCTATCGGCCATGAGTTCTGTGACTTGACGCGCTTATCGCGATTATGTCCTCTGTCGTCAATTACACGATGGATATCAGGACGGCCTGGAACGAAGGTCGCCGTTACTGCTCTCCCTACCAATACACTGTCCGGATTAATGGTATTCCATCCATCTTCATATTGATATTTATAATTCTCATTTCGCAATACCGCCCATGCTTCTTCCAGCGTAACGCGTTTCATTCTATCAAGAAGTGCGTCAGAAACTTTGGGTCGGCCATCCGGGTATCGCTCACCTTTCCATTCCGGTGTAAGAAAGATTAGTTCTTCCTTCGATATTTGCTGTGCAAGGGTTTCGAAGGAAAGGACACTGACCAGTGCAAGCAAGACAAATTGTATACGATACATAGTGCTGTATATTTATTTTTAGGATTCTTTATGCGTGTTTCACAACTTCTTCACTATCGAAAGATTCTTCCTGGGGCAAGGGCTTATTTCGAAACCATAATGCAAGTGAAGAACCCGTAATATTCATCACCGGTGCAAATACAGCAGCAGCTAAGCCAACAGTTGAAAGTTTTCCCAGTGCAAGTGCTAGGCTGGAACCTAATCCCGCGTTCTGCAGCCCTACTTCTATAGCAATAGTTCGGCAATCCCTTTCTTTCATGCGAAGGGTCCGGGCTGATAAGTATCCCAAAACATAGCCACTCATATTGTGCATGATCACAGCTGCAATGAGCTTGGGCCCTACTTCCAGTAATGAATCGCGGCCTGCTGAGGTGATTACAACTATAATGAGCGCAATTCCTCCCATAGAAATGACAGGCATGATCTCGTCAAGCCATTTGAATTTTCCATGCAGGAAGTAATTAAATACCAGCCCCGCTGTTACCGGTATAATTACGATCTTGGTGATATCCCACACCATCGCCCAAAAATCTATTTCAACATACTGCCCTGCCAGCAAGCTCATAAAGAAGGGAGTTACAAACGGAGCAATGAAGGTCGAGATAGCTGTAAGCGTGACGGACAACGCAAGATTTGCACGAGCTAAATATGTCATGACATTTGAGGCAAGTCCATTGGGGCAACTTCCAATAAGAATAATTCCGGCGGCAATTTCATCAGGAAATTGAAATATCCTCGTAATACCAAATGCTACTAACGGCATAATAAGGTAGTGACACAACACCCCTGCAATTACACCCTTTGGCATCCTTACCACTCTCGCAAAATCTCTCATGCTCAAACCTGTTCCCATCCCAAACATGATGATCTGCATCAGCGGAACAATCAGTTTCGATAGTTTGAAGTCGCCCACATTCGTAAAGTATTGCGGATAATACATCGCCGCACTTACCGCAGCAAAGATCATAATGGTAAACGAATACCCTTTCAACAGCTCATGCCCGCGAAACGCAAGCGCAAGCAGCAAAAAGAAAAGTATCAAAAGCAGACCTGAACCATTATACTGATTTAATATCTCAATATCTGCTAGAGTTGTAATAATGTAGAGTAATAATGAAACAACCGACAAAATATAAAGAAGGCGGGCACTCGTCGATGAAATTACCATATTGAAACTAACATTAGCATAAGGAGTTGTGGCAATTCAGGAACATAAGAAAGACTGTCGTTCCTGACTTAACTATTCCTCCATTTTCTATAAAGATTTAAAATGAAGAACAACCGCTCTTCCAATAATGGCCGGTGGTGAATTTTATACAAACGATTTCTAAAGCAATTTTGCGATTAAATTGCCGCTACTGCTTTCAACTAATAGGTGATTGAAAATGATAATTAGTGTTTTATATATTCTTCCTGCTGAACGTTGGCAATCGCCTCAAACTCCTCGTTAAGTTTCGTGCTCAGCCTTTCAAAGATGGGGAAATACTTCTGATAAACGTTGTGATTAGAGGATTGGGGTTTGACTGTTATAGGCAAATGAATAGAGCGGGCAGCTTCATCCAGGCTTTTATAAATACCCAAATCAATGGCGCTTAACAAATAGGCACCGCGGGCAATACTGTCTGGGTTAGAACCTGTGTAGACAGGTTTATTAAAAATGTCAGCAAGCATTTGCGCGATGAGTGGAATAGAAGCAAAACTTCCATTAACAGTCAGCGTGTCAATCCTACGATGCTCTTGCAACATCCGCCCGATACTATAAACTTCATACAAAATACCTTCAATAGTAGCACGCACAAAATGTTGTTTCTCATGTTTAATATTAATTCCAAAATAATTACCTCGTGCGTTTGCATTCCATATTGGCGCACGCTCCCCCAACAGGTAAGGCAGAAAAAGAAGTCCCTCAGAACCTGCTGAAACAGTGGCAGCCTCTCGCATCAGGTTTTCCATGGCATGATCAATATCAAACGGACCTTTAAAATCACCGAATTGTTTTGTGAACCATTCAAATACAATCCCGCCATTATTAGTCGGACCGCCGGAGACATAATAATTCTCCCAAAGAAGGTAATTAAAGAAGCGTTGCTTTTCATCCTGGATAACTTGCTTACCTACCGTACGAACTGCACCACTATCCTCAATGGTAATGGTTGCCTTTCCCTCCTCCCATACACCTCCTCCTAAAGTTGCGAGGCATCCATCACTAGACCCTATTAGTATTTTTACACTTTCGTGAAGCCCAAGCGATTTTTGGTATTCTTTCCTCAATTTACCAGGTGATGCAAACACCGATATCAGTTCAGGCAACAGATCTGCTTTGATCCCCGCATAAGCAAGTGCGTCGTGCTCCCATGACGCTTTATGAATATTAAGAAGACCCGTTGCAGAAGCAAGACTGTAATCAAGTACATACTCACCAGTCAGCTGCTGGATGATATAACTTTTAATAGACAGGAACTTATATGTATTTACAAAACGTCCCCGATCATTTCTGCTCAGCCAGGCGATCTTAATCAGCGGAGACATAGGATGGATGGGTGTTCCGGTTGCGTTATAAATTCTTTTTCCAAGAGACGAAGAATTCAATTCAATCGCTTCTCGCTTACCGCGATTATCGGCCCAGGTAATTGCATTACCCAATGGTTCTCCATTTTGGTCGATGGGAAGCACACTATGCATAGACGCACTGAAACAGATTGAAACAATGTTATAATGTTTCGGATGAATTACTTCAGTAAGCAGATTTTTTAATACATACAGCATGGTGATAAAGATCTGCTCGGGGTCTTGTTCGCTGTAGTCTGGCTGTGTGTGAAAAGTAGGATAAGAGCCTTTCATCGAACCAATAGATTCCCCCCTAAGATTAAACGCCATCACCCTCACTCCATTGGTACCCAACTCGACTGTTATAATACATTCTTTATTATCCATATTCTTTATTTGGCTGCGATATTTCGCTTTCTGAATTCTCCAGGCGTATACCCTGTCAATTTTTTAAAGGTAGTTGAAAAATGTTGTGACGAATAAAACCCCGTATCAAGAGCAATTTGTGTTACATTGATGTCTTGTTTTTTCAGTAACTTGATCGCTTCAGAGATCCGTATATTAATAAGGTAATTAAGAGGCGAGAAACCGGTATAGGTCTTAACCTTCTCCGTAAACGCAGTTGTACCTAGTCCAACACGCGCAGCCATCTCTTCTACCGTCCATTGATGTGCAAGGTTTTTTCTCAACGCTTGCTCAAGGAACGCAAAAGTACTTGGAAAGTCCCTCCGTGAGGTTGCCTGCCGTGTTGACTGTCGGGCAATGAAGATGAGCAACGTATCTAGCAAAACATTTACCCTCGTAGAATAACCTATCTCTTGATTAAGAACCTCCGAACGCATTTCATACAAAATATCACCAGCTTCCTTCATCTTCAACACCGAAATATTGTTTGTCATCAGAATTCTTCCAACAGTTATGCGTTCACTCTCTGTAAGACTACTCCAGGTGCCCAGTTGTATAACTCCCATGCTTTCCAATACCTCGGCTTTTAACTGTAGTTTGAAGAATGTACCAATGTCAAGGTAGCGATTTGATCCGCCTAATTCCTGGCCAGGCAATACCACAGCAAGATCTCCCGGATAAAGAATTTGATGTTTCTGATTGATCATCCATTCAAACTTCCCATCGGTTATATAATAAATTCGAATGTGATCACACGTGGATATCGGAAAAGACTCTAACTGAATTGTGCCGTTCTTGGTAAGCCCAAACTCGACAATGTGATCAAACATGTCAAGCTCGTGTGAGTGGCCCTGCTGTAACGCAAATTGGTTCATGCCATTTGATCGATCTTCATCAAGAAACCAGAGTTACCGATTTTAATACTATTTATACAATAACCTCGAGAATTCAAACAGGTTATCTATTTCACAAATCGATGTGCATCTTGAAAACCCATTAATTAACCCTAAACCAATCGAAATCTACGTAGCCCCCGGTTTCCAGCGTCGCATAATTAAAAAGACAAAACTTATTACCAGTAAAAATCTTCAGGCTAAAATTCATTGTGAGTTCTTCACCCAACGGCACATAGTTTTTATTGTCGAGGCTGTATTCGAACGTTGCCTTCTTTGTCGTGTTCGATGCACTAGCCTTAAGATATACATTATTACCTGTAATCGAAGTCATCGCCACAGTACGTCCATTGTTAACCATGATCACCATTACCTTTCCCTTTTGCTTTTGCACACCGATGTAAGCATACGGATCTTGAAATACGGCGAGACCTGCGATGTCGCCATTCTTCATTTGACCAAATTCCAACCTTGTTACGGAAACGGTTGGAATGTCCTGGTTGCGGTTTGCAAATATTCGCTGCGTTAATGTATTTCTTGCTTCACGTAAGTTGGAGGTAACTTTGGCGGTTGCAAGTCGGAGATAGCCATATCGTTGGGTGAGTGACCATTTTGTTGAATCAGGATTGTGATTCCAGCCCCATTGCTTGCCTAATTCCTGATCATTAAATTCATCTGAGGTTGGAAGTACTGTCACCGGGTAGGTCTTTCCAATATTAGGCTTCTTATAGGTAATCACAGCTTTCCCGTTAACACCTACCATCGGCCAGTCGTCAACCCAGGTAACAGGTTGTAGCGAGGGGAATCTTCCAAATGGCCCACTATCAACAAAAAGTATTGTCCACCATTCACCTGTTTGGGCCTTAATAAGAGCACCCTGATGTATTCCAAAATTTAATCCTTTTGTCGTATCCTGAATCACCACCTTCTGCTCATACGGGCCATAAATATTCTTCGAACGCAACGCTACCTGTATCCCATCCTCACCACCATACGTGCAGTATAGATAATAGTAATTGTTGATTTTATATACGTGCGCGCCTTCAAGTCCTTTGCGAATATCGCCTCTGAACACCAGGGAGTCCTGACTTTTAGGAGCAAGATTCTGATCTACCTCAGTGATCATGATGTTGGAGTAACCATGCGCGACGTAGATTCTTCCGTCGTCATCAAAGAACAAACCCGGATCGTAAAATCCTTTCGGAAGTTTTTTTATCTCCCACGGCCCTTCAGCCTTTGACGCTGTGCACAAGAAGCCACCTTCATCCAGCGTGATGAAGAGCAGGTAAAATTTTCCGTTGCTGTACTTCAAACTTGTGGCCCACTGTCCGTGCGAATAGCGATGGCAGTTATCCAGGTTGTAACACGGGCCGAAATCAAATCTTGAAACAGCATTGCTACAGTATTCCCAATTGACAAGATCTTTCGACTTTAGAATAGTTACACCTGGAACAACAAACATAGTTGTACTCACCATGTAATAAGTATCATTAACAAAGATTACATCAGGATCCGGAAAGTCTGCCGGAATCAGGGGATTTGTATAACTGTTAGTCTCGCGGTCCGGTCCATTTTTCTGTCCGTAAGTTATCGTAACTACCAGGAATACAGTAAGAAGGTTTACTACCGAAAAAATGTATGGCTTACTCATAAGCATTATTATGTCGATCAGCAGATGATTAAATGATTTCCGAATTGTCAACGGTTATCTCATCGCAATCCGGTTTGCACAAGTATTAATGGGTGTGGGGTGTAACAATTCACACTTTTAAATAGTGTTACTATACAATTATAAATTAAACGACCTGAAAAATCAAAATAGCCCTGGTGAATCGTTAATAATTAGACGTTATGAAGAGAAATGCGTTAAAGCTCACGTGTGGCTTGTAAATGAATCCTGCCAGCACCATGCCTGCGGTATGCTTACAGTATGCGTACGTAAAAGGAGCCCGTTTCTCGCAGACATCTCGCACACACGGTGCCGGCATGGCGCTGGCATCGTACATTTCAAAGCTTATCACCCCGGTATCAGGAAACTAAACCATTCCCATAGTCCCTAAAAATAATAAAAATATTTGACCGCTTACGTATTTGCAGCTTGTAAGCTACTCTTGTTCAAAAGATGTAATAATAAATTGTGAGCGAAACTGTTTCAACCCTCTTCAAACTAGGCTTAAAGACGAGCCTGGAAGTGAAGCATACCAGGTATGCGGGCAGTGGATAGTGCCTTCTATAAGTACTCTGTAAAGGATCAGCTAGCTATTACTTCCAATCAGGTTTATTTACTACAGTACCTTTGAGATATTCCTAGTTGCCCAATGTGGTAGTAACCGCGTTATTTTAACACTTTCTTCTTAAGATAAACAGAAAGAAGTGCATCAATTTTACGAACTGCTCTATAGAGCTGTGTCTCTACAGTACGAGGGGAAATATTTAATATTTCGGCTACTTCTTTTGTCTTAAATCCCTCTTCCCTGCTCAAACGAAAAATTCGCTGACACTCCGTCGGCAAAGTAGCAATAGCTTCATCCATTTTAAATAGCAGCTCCTTCCATTCAAGTTCCTTTTGAGGGTTATCGAGATTAACCAGCTCACCCCGCTCGTTGTCAGGTATTCTGCAAACCTGGTACAATGAAAACTTTTCAAGGTGATTTAATGCAGCGTTTCTGACCGAAATAAAAAGAAAAGCTTCCGGATTTTCTATGGTAGTAATTTCAGTTCTTTTATTCCATAGTCTTACAAACACATCAGAAACAATTTCTTCCGCAACCTCATTGGTACGTACATATTGAAATGCAAAGTTAAGCAGCCTTTTATAGAACATCTGAAACAAAATACCAAAAGCCTTCTGATCATCTTTGCTGATGAGTTCCAGTAAAACGCCAATGTAATGTTGGTCAATCTTCATAATGATTGGTTATTCTCCATCATAAACTGTGTCCGCACAATGTATCGTCACAATCAACTACCTTTTCATTTTATGGTCATCCTTTTTAAAAGCCTATTTATCAATGGATGCTGCTGCCTCTATCAACATTACACCACTCATTTGAGAAGACAGTTCAGTACTTGAAGCAGGCCTTTTGGTCCAGTCGGGCCCTACTAACATCGTCGGCCTTTTAATTCCTTTATCGGCAAGTGTCTTTGCATTGAACAGGATTACACTTTGATACTTTCCTCTTCTGGTGCTTCCTATACTTGCGGAGTTAGAAAGAAGTGTGAGGTAACGTACAAGGCTGGCTTTGAATAAACCTCCATCACCCGTACCCTCTTCTTTCATTACTCCTCCGGGAAAAAACTGAACATCATTAACAACATTATCTGCTGCCCGGATTGCATCATTCAGGTATGATTGTTCTCTTGTAACATTAAACAGTTCAAACGCCGCGCCAATCAGTGTGCCCTGGTTGTAGGTAAACATCCACTTATCTATCTGTCCATCTTTATTTCTGTTGATGCCGTCCCACGCAAGCCCTGTAGCGGGATCGACCAACGTGTTTTTCAACCATGAATATAATGATTTGGCAAGCTCAAGGTTTTGCCCGTCTGATTCCAGTTTATACAATCTGCAAGCGATAATAATAGCCGGTGCATTAGCCGGCGTGTTTTTGTAATCGAGTTGTTCTTTGCGCCACGCAATGCCACCGCCCTGATTTCCATTGAGTCCGGTCTTAATATCAGTCCAGAGCAATTTCGTCACATTAAGGTACTCTACATCTTGTGTTGCTTCATATGCACGAAGGCTTGCAAGCGCAAGCCACTCCATGTCATCGTAGTAGTCGATGATGTGTGTTCCCTTGTTTGTGTCTTTTACTCCTGACACCAGAGCCTTCATTCGCTGCGCATATTTACCCTCCTTTGTTCTCACATAAGCATCAACCAACATATCAAGCGCGTGCGCATTCCACCAGTAGTGAAATTTTGTATTCCCTGCATTGTCTTGCATAAAGTATTTCCCATCCGAAGAGAGAAAACTGCTATAGGTTGCATTCTGCAGGCTGTCCGCTAAACTACTATAATTTAGGTTTTGATTTGTAGGCTCTATAGGTGTGATGGCATCATCCTTCTTCTCTTGCAGGCACCCGCTCGATGTACTGAGCATCATCACCGCTATCATGGTTACAAGAACATTGATGCATTTCATTTTTATGATTACTTCAAATTTATCACCAGATAATCTTACAATTCTTTTCGTCTGATCTACCATACAATTTACTTTATAATTACTTCATGCGTATATGGACCCGACGCATTAAAGATCACGCTGATATCGCAGTTCTTATTATCGGCTGTTCCTGTAAACTTAAAGGTGTAATCAAATGCTGAATTGTCAACTGGAACCATAAACCAATATGACGCCGGTGTAGAATTTTCAGGTCTTGAATTATCCAATTTAACACTTCCGAACCATTCCTCTTTTTCCTGACCGCCGTCCTTAATTGTAAACTTGAATTTGTAACGTTCATCGCCACCCCAGCTTTCTGGCCTAAACACAACGGGCACGTTAGATGCTTCCCAAATGCCATTACCCTTATATATAAACGTACCCCAGTATGCTGCATTAGGAGCAAACCATAATTCAACTTTTGATACTTCTACTATCGACGCAGATGCATTGTTGAAGTCAAGTCTAATCCGATACACTTTAGTATCGCCTGATACTGTTGTTGATCCATTCTCCTTGAGCTGTGCGCCATCAATAGAGTATACTTTGCGATTTTCTGCAATACGATTGATTAACTGATAGGTGCCTGCCTTTAATGAAGTGTACAATTCAAAGACTCCTGGTGTTGTTTGCGTAAACTTAATAGCACTTGCAAGGTCTGTTCCTGCTTCTGTAGCATCTCCTGTTACATAAAGATCCGCAGGAATTTCAGCAAAGCCATCAGGTCGCTCTACCTCTATCGTACGCACTAGTTCTGACCTCTTTGCATTTATACCTTTGGATGCAATTACTGTCCATTTAATTTTTCCAACACCTAGCGCTGGTATACCCGCAAAGTTCGCAATCCTGTTGAGGTCTTTATGACCAAGGGTAAGAATGTTTTCGAGTCCCTTGTTATCAGATACCATCTTGTAAACAGGTTTGGAAAAATCACCTGACTCAACGTCAAAAACTACTTCATACAAAACCAATGTACCGTCTTCTGCTTTTGACTGCTCCCATTCAAACAGAACGCTCGCTTCTGTTGCAGGTGCCAGTTTTACAAACAGATTATCTTCTGGTGCAAATAGAGAATTAACTGGAGTAATTTTCGTATCGATGGAACCATTATCATCATCACATCCGCTATTGATAAGCGATGCTGTCACGATGAGCACAGACCATAAAAATATATACTTTTTCATTGGGGAATATTTTAATTGATGGATGTTATTGTATTACCAGTTAGGATTCTTAGATAGATTTTTATTCAGGTCTCTTTCACGCTGAGGAACAGGCCATAGATAATGTTTGCTGGGATCAAAGGAACGAAAGTCGACACGCTTATATCCATTATCGATACTTGCATCACCTACTCGCATGCCATGGATCCACCCGTTCATCACATCTTCAGCAATCCGCCACCTCCTGATGTCAAATATCCTTAATCCTTCAAGTGCAAACTCAACCCTTCTTTCATTTCTCAATATTTCTTCAACATCTTGTTGATTCCATGCACTATTAAATTCAAGCGCCGCTGCATCTGTAAATCCTGCACGTTGCCTTATTATTTTCATTGTATTATCCCAGACCCCAACATCAAACTGGCCGAGTGCATTCTTTGCTTCAGCATACATTAACAAAATCTCTGCATAGCGAATAAGGATAAGATTAAGACCAGAACGATTATCGGCATCTGCAGTGTGATCATAATACTTGGCAAAATAGTATCCCGTAGGACTCGCATCGTTATTATCGATACTGTTAGCACCCATCCCCGGAAGGGTTCTGATGGTATAACTTGTTCCGTCTGGCTTTTGCCACTCATAGCCGTCGTAAACAATCGTCGAATAAAAACGTGGGTCTCGGTTTACATAAGGAGCTGCTTCATTATACCCGGAGGCAGGATTATTAATAGCCATACCATTGTTCATAAGATAAGCGTCTACCAACTCCTGTGTAGGTGCGATAGAGGTTACCAACTTACCTTCGGTCTTAGGCAAAAAGAACCGCTGGATATCATGTGTGCGTTGCACTGGCACATACTGAAGATCGAGAATCACTTCCTGGTTAAACTCGTTTTGTGGCTTAAACACACCTGCATAATTTCCGAATAAGGTATAGTTACCTGCCTCGCCGTTGAAGAATTGTTCAGCAATGGTAATAACACTACTCCAGGTGCCGAGGTATTGAGCCAGGCGAGCTTTCAACGCAAGGGCTGCTCCTTTAGTAACACGTCCCCTATCGTCTGCTGTATAGGCGGTATTTTTGGGAAGCACACGCGCAGCAAAGTCTAAATCGGTATTAATAAAATTTATAACGTCAATCTGGCTCGCACGGGTCAGGTTCTGAGATTCCTCAACAGATAAAACGTTATCAACAAGAGGCACATCGCCATACCATACCGTCATATGGAAATAGTGAAAAGCCCTGATAAATCGTGCTTCACCTTTAATTCGCTCTCTTAGTGCTTCATCTAAACCTTCAACTCTGTCTACGTTCTGAAGCAGAATGTTGCATTTTCTGATACCTGCATAATGAAAACTCCATTCATTTGTAATTCTCGCATGCGACGCATCATAGCTTCCCTCAGCTATATTTCTTGAATTCGATCCATCCACTTCACTTTTATTAAAAGCGTTATCAGACAACGTCTCATTAAAGAAAAAGTATTCTGCATTATACATGTATTCATAACAGGTATTCAACACATTCAATGCGTCCTCAGGCTTATCCCAAAATGTCTCCTCTGTTTCCCGATCGGTAGGAACAAGATCAAGATCCTCGCATGAGACGAGCGAAGCAAGCGAACTAATTACTATGATGGGTAGAAATATCTTTTTCATCATTGTTTCTTTATCTTATTATGGATTAAAAACTTATGTCTACACCAAGTGCGTAAACTTTTAGATTGGGGTATACCCGCCCACTGTTCACCTTACCATCAGAAGTAGCAAGACTGCTATTGAATTCCGAAATCTCCGGATCATAGCCATTGTTCATTTCAGTAACCGTAAGCAAATTCTGACCTGTGAGGTAAACACGCAGATTGTTCAACCCGATTTTGTTTGCAAGGCTATTGGGAAGCGAGTAACCAATTTGAACATTCTTCAGGCGTGCATAAGCCGCATTTAACAACCAATAGTCAGAGCCGGCATTGTTGTTTGTAGACGCGGTACCAATGGTAAGGCGCGGATAAGTAGCATCAGGGTTGGTAGGTGTCCACCGGTCGAGGTGTTGCTCATAAACATTTTCCCAATTGTTATGGAACGCCTCAACAGACTCACCACGCAGGTATAAATTTCTTTTCCCAACGCCTTGAATAAAGAACGAAAAATCGAAGTTCTTCCAGGTTAATCCGTAAGTAAGTCCAAATGTATAACGGGGAAAAGGATTGCCGATTACAAATCGATCTCGTTCATTAATAACACCATCTGCATTCTTGTCAACATATCGAATATCTCCAGGAGAAACGGCTCCATTGGCTACAAATCCTGGTTTAGGACCTTCTTCAATTTCAGTCAGGTTCTGATATAATCCTTCAGATCTGTACCCATAGTACGACTTAATAGGAAAACCCTCTCGTATGATCACCGCTCTGTCGCCACCTTCTATTGTCTCCTTCCCTTTTACATCTACAACAGCATTCAAGTTATCCGCAAGGTTAGCAGTGATTCTATGATTGAGAACTGCACCTTTGCGATTGTAGGTTAGTGACATCTCCCAACCTTCATTATCAACTACAGCCGCATTTACTACAGGTGCATCTGCACCATAAGCACCTGGAACGGCAAGATCCAATAATATGTCCTCTGTTCTTTTCTTGAAATAGTCATAGCTGAATAACAACGCACCATCGAGAAGATCTATCTCTGCTCCCACGTCTATCATTGTTGATGTCTCCCATGTTATATCAGGATTGGAAGAACTGAAATAGGCACCGGCGACGCTATTATTGTTGAACCCGTAATTACCACTATTACCATATTCTAAATTATCTGGCAGATTCCTGATATTACTTGTGTATTGAAACGGATCGATATTCTGATTGCCTAACTTCCCCCAGGAAGCTCTTACTTTAACATTTGCAAAACTCTTTATCGAAGAGAGAAACTCTTCCTCAGTCAACCTCCATCCCGCTGATACGGAAGGGAAAAATCCCCAGCGGTTACCTTTAGCAAAGCGTGATGAGCCATCATATCGGAAGTTTGCTTCAAACAAGTACTTCTCTCTGAAGTTATAATTCACCCTTCCGAAAAAAGAATTTAAAGTCCATGGTGTTCCCCTTCTGTTATAAGACTCCCTGGAATCGATTTCGGTTTCAGACGTAGAAAAACCAAACTCGTTGTCAACGTTAAGCTTCCTGATTTGATTGTTATTTTCTGTATAGCCCTCACTGGAGTAACCACCAAGAACACCAATAGCATGGTCGTTAAATGTTACTTTATAGTCAGCTACAAGTTGTGCATTGGTTTGTAAGGTTTTTGAATTATAGTCTTTGATGAAATTCTGACCATCACCACCAATGTATGGAAGATAATTAATTGCCTTTCTAAACTCGTATGTCTGATAATTCCAAAGACTTCCTCCAAAGACCCCCCTGATTTTTAAGTCCTTCAAAATGTTGAGCTCGGCGAAAATATTCCCGGAAAAATTATCATTGTCGTGCGTGCGTATTCCACCCTTCTCTAGTTTAGCCAACGGATTAGAGGAAGATGTTGGCGCTATGTTATAATTTCCTACAGAATCTTTAATAGGATATAACCTGGGAATTCGGCTGGCATCTGCTACAATAAATTCTGTAGTATGCGCGTGCTCCTTAATGTGATTGTTTGTATACGCAAGCATAATACCTGCCTTTAGCCTATCATTGATCCTGGTCGTTATATTGGTCCTGGCGTTAGTTCTTTCATAACCATAGTTTGGACCGACAAAACTGCTGGACTGATTCATACGGCCCAATGAAATAAGATACGTCGTATTTTCTGAACCACCACTAACACTCAAATTATGGCTTTGCTGCGCAGCCTTGTCTTTGAATATCTCATCCATGTACCAAGCATTTGGTTTTGCATTATGGATACGGGTAAGATCATCAGGACTGAATTGTGGTGCTTGTCCTGAATTAACTAGTGCTTCGTTCTTGAGCATGGCAAACTCATAAGCGCTTACAGGCTTCTGAGTAAATGTCGGCGCTTGAAAACCATAAATACCGTTATAGGTGACAACGGGTTTCGTACTTAAGCTTCCCTGCTTCGTTGTCACCAGCAAAACCCCATTAGCAGATCGTGATCCATAGATCGCTGATGAGGCCGCATCTTTTAACACAGAAATACTTTCAATATCGTTCGGGTTTATTGAACTCAAAACACCCGCATTGGAAGGTATACCATCAATAACAATCAGCGGGGAATTATCACCTAACGTTCCTATACCCCTTATATTAATATTTAACTGAGCGCCTGGCTCACTACTCTGTTGTTGGATAATTAAATTAGGGGCTGTTCCCTGAAGTGCCTGTACTACCGTAGTAACGGGTTTGCTTTCTAACGCTTCTTCCTCTATCGTACTTACAGAACCTGTGAGATTAATTCTTTTTTGGGTTGCATAACCCACAACCACTACTTCTGCAAGCGATTCAACAGAAGGCTTCATGGATACACTAATTTCCGTTCTTCCCCGAACAGGAATCTCTAACGTGCTATATCCTATAAACGAGAATATAAGAACCGCATCAAGTGTATCGTTCACATTGATAGTATACTTACCATTAGCATCTGTCGATGTGCCCATGGTTGTTCCCTTTACAATCACTGTTACACCTGGAAGTCCTTCTCCCAATTCATCCCGCACCTGCCCTATTATCGGGTATGCTGTAGTATATTTTGCAGGAACATCAATATGTGAGGTTGCTGGTGCCTTAAGAATAATTTTATCCTTTACAACACTAAACGAAACACCAAGCGGGAGAAATAATCTTCGCAGCGTATTCTCCAAATTCTGGTTCTTCACCTGAAATGTTATTCTCTTCGAAACATCAATAGCACTATTGGAATAAATAAAGGAGTATCCACTCAGTTTTTCAATGCGGTCCATTACCGTGCTCAGGGGTTCGTCCTTCACATCAATAGAGATGTTTTTCTTGGCGCTTCCATTCTGAGAAGAGTAAATGCTGGCATTTCCCTCGTAACCTAAAAAAACTATCAGGCAAAGCAGCATAAGACCTGGTGGCGCTAATTTCGAAATAAATGACTGTAGAGGTTTTACCATACACTTAGGTTTAGTGTTTATGTTAATAGATTACCAATGTAGAATCTGTAATAGTATATTTAAACTGACTGGTCAGTGATAAGTAATACATGATTTCATTCAAAGAGGAGTCTTCAAAAGTCGCCGTAAATTCATGTTTCGCTATTTTAGGATCTTTAATAAGAACTTTCTTTCCAAAACTCCGCTCAAGCTGTCTGCTAATTGATTCAAGTGTCTCTGACTTATAAATCAGCTTTCCGTTAATCCATGCTTTATCATCAAGTGTGTTTGTTACTTCTGTCTGTATCTCCCCTGAAAGCGCCGAGTAAGTAACTTTATCACTCTTAGTTAAGAGTAAGGTATCAAGATACTGCTGTGAATGGTGAGCCTTCGGCATAAATGCAACTTTGCCAGAAACTACAGAAGTTTGTATTTTTTCTTCGTTGGAGTAAGCTTTTACATTAAAGGAAGTACCAACTACCTTAATAGAAGCATCACTTAAATGAATATAGAATGGCTTTTCCGGATCGGCTGCAACATTAAAGAATGCCTCTCCTGTAAGAAACACCTCTCGTGAATCACCAGCAAAAGTTTTAGGATAACTGATCCTGGAATCCGAATTTAACCAAACACGACTTCCATCGGTGAGAGTAATCATCGACCTTGATCCTTTACCACTATACTTTTCCATGAGCTGTGCAGGCTTATAGGAAAACAAGGTGTAAGAATACAAGCCAATACCAATGGCGAGAACGACTACAGCGGCGGCAGCGATCCTTATGAAAGATAGCCTTCTGGTCTTAACCACCGGATTACGTTCATTTATTTTCGCTAATACTTTCTTTAGTGCCTCCTCTGAATCGGATGACTGATTATAGTATACTTCCTGTTTCCAGAATTTTTCTATGACACTATAACGCTCCTGGACCTCTGGCGAATCCTTTAAAATCTCCTTCAATTCTGCTTCCTCCTCCGGCGTAATCTCACCCTTAATGCTTTTCGTGACAAGCCACAAGTATCTTTCGTTCTCCATTGATATTAGGTTCATGCATCCAGTCAAACTGGAGGCTCATGACGTAAAGACCGGAATAAAGAAAAAACTACTTACAAGGCGTAAAGATTTTTTTTTGAACTCCTGATCATCAGTGTTTCCACATTTAATATTAGTGTGTGCGTTTTAACACAACTTTTTATTATCGTTCAGCTACTTGAAAGTTTACAATAAATCTTCAACTTTAAGCCATTATACTAAAAGCACAAATTCAACGCAGTCTCTACCGTATTGAGTAAGTTCTAAAGAACAATTATCAGTATTAAATCCCACACGTTAGTTTTTACATGAGCTTCACAGCTTGTGCACAGCATAACCCCATAGCAAAGGAATAATTAACAACCAAAACCTTTATGTTATGACTAAAAACTTTAGCTCTCTTAAAAAACACGCAATGTTGTTATTTGCATTGCTTCAATTCCTGGCGCTGTCGTCGGAGGCACAGATAAACTGGCCTGCAGGACAGCTGCTTCCTTCCTTTCCCGCTCCTGCCCAAACACAGGATCATATTACGCTACGGGAGACATCTAGACGATGGGAGGGCGAAGGCAATCAGCTGGGTCACAAAACAGGGAGGCCCGAATCTGACGGATGGCTTTGCCAGGTAGGCATTGATGCACCCAATGATCACATGATTTATGGACCCTATGACACAGGCATACCTGCAGGACCTAATGTGGCTGAGTTCCGTATGAAAGTTGACAACAACACTGCAAATAACGACCCTGTAGTAGATATCGATGTACGCAACGCTACCACTGGTGCAACACTTGCCTCTCAAACCATTACCCGCCAACAATTCCGCATTGCTGGAGATTATGTAAATTTTACATTGCCTTTTAACATGCCCGCAGCCAATCAGTCTATAGAGCTGCGTGTATTCTGGCATGGAACATCATATACTAAAGTAGATTGGGTTGGCGTGTCTCAAAACTCATCTGACGAGCTCTATTTATTTGCTTCCTTAAAAGGCATAGTAAACAAAACGCAACCCCGCATATTTTCCTATGAAGGTGATGCCTTTGCTGAAGGTCCTTACACATGGCTTCAGTCGTTAAACCTGGCTTGGACAGAGCCTGCTGATAAATGGGATCTTATTACTAAATACCGCAGTGAGATAGCAGGCCTGATCGTATATGATCCTGATCAGATCCATACAGTAAACCTCGCCACCATGCTTGCCAAAAATCAGGGTGCACTCATTGCGTCTCCTACCTTGCTATCACGTCTGACTGCGGCGCCATACAACTTACCTGTATTGCTTGATCTGCGTGGTCAGTTCACCAGTAAGCTACAGGTGTATCAAACACTGTATGATACATATTGGCCAAGCCTCGACCATCGCCTATTAATAGGGTTAAACCCTGACATTCACAAAGCTGCCTTGCGCGAGTATGCCACAGCGTTGGGTGCTGCCGTAATATGGCTTAACCCTGATGTTCCGGGCGAGAGTGAATTGCTAAACAAATTCTTATCCTCTATGCCTGCAGGAGCCAACTACATGGGCTGGTGGCCTGAAGAGCAGCCCGGTGTGCAACGTGCTTCAACCTATGGCATTGCCACCATTGCCAGTGACTGGTGCTCAAACCTGACGATGCATAGCGGTATGCCTCGCACAATAAATCCTAAGCCTATACCTCCTAGGCCAGCACTACAAAATAAACTCTACGTTGCTTTTATTTTAAGTGATGGCGATAACCTGCAGTTTATAGAGCACCTCATGCGTAAGCTCTGGAGTAATCCTGATCGTGGTTCTGTACCCATCGGATGGACACTCTCACCTGCCATGGTTGATGCCATGCCCGGAGCCTTAAATTACTTCTGGCAAACCGCTACCAATAACGACAACTTAATCTCGGGCCCTTCAGGTTACGGTTATGCCTATCCAAACGATTGGCCTAGTCAAAACCTATTAAACCAATTCGTTTCGAAAACAGAGGAATATAACAAACGCGCCGGCTTCAGAGTTGTAACCATTTGGAACACTATTACAGGGGGGATTGATCAAAATGTCGGAGAAGCATTTGCCACATACGCCCCATCATTGCTTGGTGTCACAGCGCAAAATACAGGTGGAGGACTCACCATTTACAACGGAAGTCTTCCGGGCATGGCGCTGGCCTGTAACTACTGTACACAGGAACAAGCCATGATTGAGCATATCGCTTCAGCATCACAAGGATGGGATGGCACTGAGCCACGCTTCATTATCATACAGGCACAACCCTGGAATGATGTGAAACCCACTAACTTTAAAAACGTAGCGAACTCCCTCAATGACGACTATGTGGTAGTACGTCCTGATCATATTTTCCAGCTTATCCGTGAAGCGAATGGCCTCCCCGTTGAACCCGTTCTTGCAACCCAGGATATTACGAATCTTGGAGGAACAGTAAATGCGCAATATCAAACAGGTTCTCCAAGAGGTGAAGAATATACCAATCTGATCGACAACCAGACGAACACCAAGTACCTGACATTCCATCCTTCTGCATGGTTACAGTACCAGGCTCCTTCGCCTTACGTGGTGAAAAGTTATACCATCACATCAGCCAACGATCACCCGGAACGCGATCCCCTTAACTGGACTTTACAAGGATCGAATAACGGAACTACCTGGACTACGTTGGATAGCCGGACTAACCAGGATTTTCCTAGGAGGTTTCAAACCCGAACCTTTACCTTCGAAAACAGCACGAGCTATACCCATTATAGGTTTAACATGACCAACAACAACGGGTCCACCCTTCAACTGGCAGAAGTTGAATTATTTGGAAATCTTGCTACCCAGTTAACTTCGGAAAATGCAAAACCCAAAGACAGAAAAAGTCAGGTTTCAATCCACCCGGTCCCTGCTTCCAGCGAGTTGCTTGTAACTGGTGTGGGTGATCATGTGCAGGTAGGTATCTATAACTTGCAGGGAGAGTTAATGCTGAACAAAAGCACCCTTACCCAGGATCAACCTTCAGTTGACGTCACACCGCTTAAGCCCGGCGTATACATGCTCAAAATAGAAGATGAGAAAAACACCGTGTTAAGATTTATTAAAGAATAAATACACACCTCTTAGTTTCCCGTCCTGCACCACTCCGTCAGGACGGGAATATTACTTCTTCAGTTGCTACCGAAGACTTCCGCCAAGTCCCATTAATTCCCCTCTCTCTCCCCAACCTTCCCCCCTGTTTCACAGCCATAAAATTATTATTTCTCCCCATGATGCCTTAAGGATGCCTCGAGGATGCTTCGAGTATGCTTCGAGTATGCCTCGACTTTGACTATCCTAAAAGGCTTGTCTAAACGTTAAATTCTGCTCATGCCCATAGTATCTCTTTTCATAAGGATTAAGAGATCAGTAAGACAAACTGTCCATTAATACCGACAATAAGACAGATAGGGTTAATCAAGAGAGCCAGAAAAGGAAACTCAGCTGTTTATAGGCAATAATGGATTGGGGGAAAAGGCCCTTTAATACGGCACTTCGGGCTTTTAAAACAATTAAAGATTACTAAGGCTCAATAATAGCTTCAGGATGACAATAAAGAGCCCATACCAGGAAAGAAAAGGATATTCCCTACTTATGATCTCTTACAGTAATAATTACACGTTGGTATCTGGTCAAGGCAGGCACTCCATCATCCACTGCCTCAATTTCTAACTTCTGATACCAGAGCTACATTTTATTCATTAAGCGTTTCAAGAAATTATTAAAGCAAGGAAGCTATAAACGTTTGGCACGATCATGTTCTATAGTAAGAAATACGCTATTTAGCCTAAAAATAAAACCATGGAGATTATAAGAATTGGCTCTCAACCATCAACAAAAGGACCGGAAGACTGGTTTACAGGTACAGTACGTATAGACCCCTTATTTCAACCCAATGAATCCAGAAGGGCTGCGGCATCAACAGTAACTTTTGAGGCAGGGTCACGAACAGCCTGGCATACGCATCCATTGGGACAAACACTCATTGTTGTGTCAGGACTGGGTTGGGTACAACGCGAAGGTGGCCCTATTGAAGAGATCCGACCTGGAGATGTAGTGTGGTTTGAGCCTGATGAAAAGCATTGGCACGGAGCCTCTCCTAAAGTAGCCATGATTCATATCGCAATCCAGGAACAATTAAACGGTAAAGTTGTTACCTGGATGGAGAAAGTTACTGACGAACAATATTCAGGTAGAACTTCAAACTAACATGCGATATGGCGAGAATATTTATAACAGGCTCTGCTGATGGTCTTGGACTACTTGCTGCAAAATCACTCGTAAATCAAGGACACAACGTAGTACTTCATGCACGCAATCCTGAACGTGGCAAGCAGGCTATTGACAATGTACCAGGAGCTGAAACTGTTTTCACAGCAGACTTATCTGATATAGAAGAAACGAAGATGCTTGCACATGAAGTAAATAACTCCGGAGCATTTGATGCGATCATTCACAATGCAGGAGTTTACCAGGTTGCCTCGAAAACAATTTTCGCTGTTAACACCTTAGCCCCTTACATCCTTACTTGTTTGATCCATAAGCCTAAGCGTTTAATCTACCTCAGCTCAAGCTTGCATCTGCAAGGTAAGCCAAATCTTGAAGAATTTAAAATCAATACAAACCACTTAAGTTATTCAGACTCTAAACTTCATGTGTTAATGCTTGCCAAGGTAATTGCCCGTAAATGGCCTGACGTCTATGCTAACGCTATGGATCCGGGATGGGTTCCTACCAGGATGGGTGGTAAAGGTGCGCCTGACGATCTTCAAAAAGGGTATGAAACACAAGTCTGGCTCGCAACAAGTGATGACATCAACACTAAGGTAAGCGGTAGATACTTTCATCATCAAAAGGAAAGACGTCACAACCCGATGGCCGATGACATAACGCTTCAGGAAAAGTTTTTAGAGACTTGTAAGATGATAACAGGAGTTTCCTTCCCTTATAGTCAAGGTTTACGATCATGAATGAATTTACACGGCACTCGTGGCTTTTTACCTGACAATCTATTTAAAATTCCTTCCCTTAGGGAATATATGCCCTTGTACAACCTCACTTTCTTTTTTTGAGAGGAAAGGTGATGTAGTTTCATCTGATCTGGAAGTAGGTTTTAATGAAAGTTCCGCTTTCGCGGATGTGAGGCGTTGTAATAACCTCGAGTAATTATAGCAACGCTTCACAATCACATGAATCACTTCACCTTCAATCTGAAGCTGTCCTTCTACCATAAGCAGTCTGGATTGAATGATCTCCTTTCGATATTGATCAAACAACTGATGGAATACAACTAAGTTAGCGGTGCCTGTTTCATCTTCTATTGTAATAAAGCAGATGCCTTTTGCTGTTCCTGGTCTTTGTCGTACAAGAATTAAACCTGCTACCTTAACAAGATCACCGTTTTTCCTTGTAGCAAGGGCTGATGCGGAGAGAATATTCAATTGATCAAGCTGACTTCGTATAAGCCCTACCGGGTGAGCTTTCAGCGACAACGATGTTGCTGCATAATCCTGAACCACATGCTCAGGTAAGGTCATCTCCGGCAGCTTCACTCCATGCTCATGAATGTGTTGCCCCGCAAACAGATCATTACGGTAATCCTGTACCGAAACTTCCCATAATGCTTTTCTTCTATCATGCCCTACTGACTGAAATGCATCTGCATCAGCAAGTTTTTCAAGTACGGTATCTGTAAGTCCTGTCTTTCTGCGAAGTTCTGCTATAGAACCAAAGCCATCCTTCCTGGCATTGACCAGTAACTTCATTTCCTCTTCCCTCAAACCTTTAACCTGTCGAAAACCTAAGCGAAGCGCATGAAATTCTCCTGATTTCTCTTCCAGGTTATTATCCCAATAAGAATGGTTAACATCCACCGGCCTTACTTCAACACCATGTTTGCGTGCATCTATAATGATCTGTGCTGGTTGGTAAAAACCCATAGGCATACTGTTAAGTAAGGCACAAGCAAATACATCCGGGTAATAACACTTGATCCAGGAAGAAACGTATACAAGAAGAGCAAAGCTCACCGCATGGCTCTCAGGGAAACCATAACTTCCAAACCCTTCAAGTTGTCTGAATACTCGTTGTGCATACTCAAGCTTATAACCGTTTTTCACCATGCCATTAATAAGCTTCTGTTCAAAGTGTGACACCTGCCCTTTTACTTTAAATGTAGCCATACTCCTACGAAGCGCATCAGCCTCGGCTGGAGTAAATCCTGCTGCAACAATAGCAATCTTCATAGCCTGCTCCTGAAACAAGGGCACACCCAGGGTGCGACTTAATATTTCTTCCAACTCCTTTGAGGGATACTCAACAGGTTCTTGCCCATTACGTCTTCGCAAATAAGGATGCACCATATCTCCTTGTATAGGACCAGGCCTCACAATGGCAACTTCAATTACAAGATCATAAAACTCCTTGGGCTGCAATCTGGGCAACATAGATTGCTGCGCGCGGCTCTCGATCTGGAAAACCCCAATAGTATCAGCATGACTCACCATTTTATAAACCTGCGGGTCATCCTGTGGAATATTAGCAAGTGTAAGATCAAGGTTATAGTGGGCTTTAGCCAGATCAAAAGCTTTACGTATACAAGTGAGCATGCCTAGGGCCAGCACATCAATTTTAAGAAAATGCAACGCATCAATATCATCTTTATTCCATTCAATATTGGTGCGATCTTTCATACGTGCATTCAGAATAGGACAAAGATCTGATAGCTTGCCTTGTGTAATTACAAAACCTCCTGTATGTTGCCCTAACTGGCGAGGGAAACCAATGAATTGATTTGTCAGCTCAAGTACTTTCCTGATTGTAGGATCATCCGGGTTAATACCCTGGCTGATAATTCTGTTCCTGTCAAATCCCTCCTCTGAAAAATCCCATATCAAACCAGACAAACGACTTATGATATCAGCTGATAACCCCATGGCTTTACCTACATCTCTGATGGCCCCTTTATGATGTTGTTGTGTAACAGTAGCAACAACTGCAGCACGATCACGCCCGTACTTATTATAGATATACTGCATTACTTCTTCCCTCCTTTCATGCTCAAAGTCAACATCAATATCGGGTGGCTCATTTCGGGCAGAAGAAATAAAGCGCTCAAATAATAAGTCAAATTTTGACGGATCAACAGAGGTTATCCCCAAACAATAACATACAGTGGAATTGGCCGCTGAACCCCTGCCCTGACATAATATTTTCTGATCACGTGCATAACGAACAATATCATATACAGTAAGGAAATAAGCCGCATAATTCATTTTCTCAATGAAGGATAACTCGTGCTCAATATTTGCCTTCACTTTTTCAGGAATATCCTTGCCATACATTTGTTCTGCTCCTTGTTTGGTTAAGAAAGCAAGTTCATCTTGGGGGCTTCGCCCTTCAGTAGTAAGCTCCTCAGGATAACAGTATTGCAACTCGTCCAATGCAAACGAACATGCTTCTGCTATTACCTGTGTTTGATAAATAGCATCAGGATATTGCCTGAACAAGCGGTTCATTTCTTCAATTGGTTTTAAATAACGTTCTGCATTAGCATACAACCTGAAGCCTGCATTGTGTATAGTACACTTCTCCCGTACACAGGTTACAATGTCTTGCAGCTCCCTTCGCATGGGGTGATGATAATGCACATCATTTGTAGCAACCATAGGCATCACCAGTTGCTGAGATAATTGCGAGATACGATGTAGCTTCTTTGCATCATCACCGGAATAAGAGCGGGATGCTGCTATATATAAATGCTCGCCCAGAGTATCTTTATATTCCTTCAGTTCTTTCTTGAATTCATCTTCAAAATCAAACGCAGCATTGAGATTTACAGGTGGTATAACTATAAACTTCGATCCCCTGGCATGTTGATAAACGTCTGATTTATAGAGATCACATTTTCCTTTTTCAGTTCTCAGGTTCCCGGTGGTAAGCAAGGCTGATATACGGGCATATGCATCTTTATTGGTAGGAAAAACAAGTAAACTTGGGCCGTCAAGAAGATCTAGTCTGCACGCTGGAATTATTCTGATGCCTTGCTTTTTAGCTTCAACATGTGCACGTACAATACCGGCAAATGTATTCCGATCTGTGATAGCAATTGCTGAATAGCCATAGGCTTTTGCTTGCTCAACAAATTCTTGCGGATGCGATGCCCCTCGTAAAAAACTGAAGTTGGATGTAACTTGTAATTCAATATAATTCATGCTGCTCATTTCTCCCTACGCAAAAAATCCATGCAGGAACCATTGATAAATTTTGTCATGGTAATGTCCTAACCTGAATATCCAATACCGGCGTCCCTCCTCATCCTCTACACGATAATAATCACGATGTTGGCCTTGCTGCAACCACCACTCTTGTTCAATGCGTTCTGGTCCATCAGCTTTGCTAATCATATGCACCTTGTCTTTATAGCGAAATAACATAGGTGGGTAGTCAGGAATAGGTGCCGTAACTTCAATAGGTTCAGGCTTAGGCAATAATTGCACAGGCCTCGGTTTAATAGGCCATTGAGTGCTTGGCTTTTCCTGGAGTGAGGTGGCAAGTTTTACAGAACGCTCTGGCCAATAATGTTCATCAGGAAGATAACGGTGAATAACATGTGCACCAATTCTTACAGCTAACCTGTCAAGCAATTCAGATAAACGAATGTCCTCAAGCCCACCCGATTCATTCCACATCTGCTCCTGCTGCGGCAAGTACTCTTCTATGATCGGAGCCTCCAAAACAAATAGTTCAATACCTAAAGATGGTTCAATTGTTCCTAAATTAATTTGAAACAGTTTAAGAAGATGTTCAACATGGTGTGACGGTCGATTGGTCCCAACTTCAACCTTCTCTACTTTTCCATCTATACGATAACCTTTAAAAATAGCTTTCCGAAGTCCCTTCTGTCCACGTTGAAGACGAAAGCAAAGCTTGGTAAGTAATTCTTTCAATGCCATCTCAATACCTGTAGATGTTGCTACCGGATCAAAGCAAGGCAATCTTTCCTGGTACAACTCCACTGGATGAACAGGACTAAGTATTTCTATTTCGCTCCCCAGGGCCTTATCCAAACGCTGCAAAAAATGCTGACCAAAACGCCTTCTTAATGAAGTACGTGGCATGCGAATAAATTGACGAATGGTATGTAGTCCTAATTTATGCAAACGTTCAGTAACATCTGCTTCTAGGCGCAAAGCTTCAGGTGGTAGATTTACCAACGCATCTATTGTTATCCCACTTTCAATAATCAATGAACCATTTCCAAAACGGGCAACACCCCACGCAATCCCTACTGTATCTGCCATTGCTATACGCACATCATAACCACGTGCTTGCAGCTTTCTCGTAATGTCTTCAATGTATTTGTCATCACCACCCCAAAGATGCGAACAGCCTGTTGCATCAAACAAAAGGCCATCAGGAGGATCGATAGCTACAAGTGGTGTAAAACGGATACACCATTCTGCAAGCCGTCGGAGTAACTTATCAGTAAGATCTGGTATATCATCCTGTACTTGTAATTCGGGCACTAAAGCCTTTGCATCGGCAACTGCCATTTCGCAATGTAAGCCTTGCTGTGCTGCTACAGAATTTGCTGCCGTAATAATCATTCGTCCCCGGGAAGGAGAGCGAAGAACAAATGGCAATTTCTTTAATTCAGGTTGTCGGAGAGAAAACCAGTCCGTGCGTAAATAGCGGAACCATATTGAAACAAAACGCCCCATCTCTCATCCTGCTTTTTGGTTTTGTTCAGTAAATAATGATACTGTTTTATAGATTGGTACAAATTTTCCATCAACCCATTGGATATCCCAGCTTTGAGGCTTGCCATTTCTCACTTTCATAAGTTCAACATGCCATTTAGGACTACCTACACCAGGTAAATCATCAATTGTTTCACTCGGTAATGGAGAGACCTTCCATCGCGATGCGCATGCAGTTGCACTTATCTTTTTTGTTTGATGACAAAGAAGAAAACCAGTTACCTTATTTTGCTCTGCTGCAAGCTGAAAACGTCGGGATTCTATAAAACTTATTTCCTTCACTTCTGCAACTACAGCAGTAAGTGCTTTACACTTTAGCGCTTCTTCCATTACCCAATGCACATCTCTTTGTTTTGAAACATCAATGAAGATGATACGCTCCGGAGAAAGATTAAAAGCTGGAAGCGATGGAGGAAAGAGATAACGTGAGGTACCGATCCAAAGTAATACACCATCCACGCCTAGCAATGAAGAAAGTAATCCTGAAAGAAAGCCATTTGTTGCGGCACGATGTTCCTGCTGCGATGTAATAAACTCATGTATACAAGACAACGGAAAGGATGCATTTGGAAAAGCTTGCTTTATTACTCCCAAATCAGCATCAAGTAAACCATTATTAACTGTACGAAATCCCTGTAACCGAAGAATATCTGATTGTAGCTCAGTTAGAATATCTGCTTTTCTATTCAAAATCATAATAACCCCCGCTTCCGGAAGCAAAGGTAGTTTATACTAATTAAATTAGCCAAATAAACTAATATATTTAGTTGTTAAAACATTAATTCTATGTCTTTTGGATTTGTAAATACCTTAATAATAGAAAGATACATAACAGTTGAAAACTGTAATTAGCGGCACAGGAATGTAAGAAGTTTCGCCGATCCATTGCCTGTTTAACTTTAGTCAAATTAATCTTCACAAAACCAAAAGAGACTGGTAAATTAGTAGCATCATCAACAGCCCTCTCATTGGGCTCTCCATTCCCTCCTTAATCCCACTGGTAGATGTAAAATCTTAAATACTACTACCATGAGAAAACATGTACATTTCACGTCTCTTATCAGAATATTTTTTCTGCTGAGCGGACTTTCATCTGCATCTTTCATGACTCTGTACGGACAAGTAAATACAGAGGTACTTAAACTTGTTAAGGATATTAATGCAACTGGCGAACCATTAACATTCAACGACTACTCCGGTTGGACAGATGTAAATGGTGACTTATACTTTGTCCTGAAGAGCAGACAACTTTGGGTAATCAAACAACCTGATTCAACAGCAATCATGCTGAAGGAGCTTGACTTTATAAGCAACCTGTCAAGTATGAATGGCATCTTATATTTTTCTGCGAATGATGGTATTCACGGAAATGAGGTATGGAAAACCGATGGCACTTCCAATGGTACTGTAATGGTTAAGGATATTAATCCAGGAATAAATGGAAGTGATCCCTCCCTTTTCACGTATAGCAACGGATTAGTTTTCTTTTCAGCACATGATGGTTCAAGAGGTCGTGAGCTCTGGAAATCTGATGGAACAACTCAGGGAACATCTATCGTAATGGATATCATGCGGGTTGTTGGCAGCAGCAACCCATCTAGTCTTACCAACATGAACGGTCTGCTATACTTCGTTACAAATGATGGGCAGCATGGATATGAGATATGGATAACGGATGGCACTACAGAAGGAACTCGGATGATGAAAGACATTCGTCCCCAGCACAGAGTGAGCAGTCATCCCAGGGACCTGATCAACATTGAAGGCAAATTATTCTTTGTGGCATATGATGAATCCTTTTTTAGACGCCTCTGGGTGAGTGATGGTACTGCACAAGGAACAATGATGGTAGCAAAAGTTGGAGAAAACAGCGGGACTCCATTACATACACCTGTTGATGATATGACAGAGCCAACACAACTAACTCATGTTAACGGTGTATTGTATTTTACAGGAAAAGACGCTGCCCATGGCGTTGAACTTTGGAAGAGTGATGGAACAGCTGCGGGTACCCAATTAGTAAAAGATATTGTTCCTGGCTCCCGAAGCCCCCAATATCTTAATTATCTCACCAGCTATAATAACAAACTTTACTTTGTAGCAACTTCCAATTATGATTTATGGATAAGCGATGGAACAGAAAATGGAACCATGAGTTTAACAAACCATAACCAAATGCGTCTCACTGGCTATCCTGATCTTACAGGATTTAAAGGGTCAATGCATTTTCTTGCCTCGTGGGCAACCCAGCTTAACACTGTTCACATCTTCGGTATTGACGCCACCCCTGAAAGCTTAAAATCCGTTATTAGCGATTCGAACGGATACTACAGCCTCACGCATTTAACATCTTCTGGCAATTTCCTTTACTATGTTATAAATGGAAGCCTATGGCGAACAAACGGATCAACCCACCAACGTATTAACCAATTACTCTTTAGTACACGCGATAGTAATCCCGAGAATTTTATTGTCGCAAACGGTATGATGTATTTCAGTGCCTTTGATGGATTTACTTATGGTTTATGGAAAAGTGACGGCACATTGAATGGTACAAGTCTTGTCCACCGGTTTGAAGATAATGTCCAATACCTCACGCAATCTGGAAATTACCTCTACTATTGGGCCAACTCTATCGATACTGACTCCCTTACATTAGATATTAAACTCTGGCGGACGAACCTTATCAATGATGAAACAACCTGGGTAACAGATATCAATAAAGGTGGAGGTGATTATATAGGAGACCTGGAAGATGTTAATGGAACATTATTTTTCTCAATTGAAGTTCCGATGATTGCCGGGCAGGAATTTCCGCGTGAAGCACAGCTTTGGAAAACAACAGGAACTATTGAAAGCACTGAATATATTCGATCTTTCAATGAAGTGGGTGCACCTCCTATCTGGTTGACCAATGTAAATGGTACACTTTTCTTTTCTGCATTAACAGATCCTGAAGTCGGCGAAGAACTTTGGAAAAGTGATGGTACTTCCGCTGGCACAGTAATGGTCAAAAAAATTAATCCTAATCCCCTTGAACCAAGTGCGCCTTCTCAATTAATCAATGTTAAAAACATCTTGTACTTTGTAGCTTATACAGGAGATTATGAATTATGGAGGAGTGATGGAACAGAAAGTGGCACTTTCAGAGTCAAGGATATTAATCCAAATGGTCTTACCAGTCTTGAAGACACCTTATATTTTCAGTCGGATAATCAATTATGGAAATCGGATGGAACAGAAGCTGGCACAGTAGAAGTAGCTACATTCGATACACCAGAAGGAGCCCGTATTTACAGCATGTACTTACTCGGAAGAACAGGCGAAGATCTTATTGTAGCTACGTCTTATGTAAGGAGTACATTTCTCCCTGGCGCTCTTTGGAAGACCAATGGTACTTCTGAAGGAACAGTTGCCATTCTGAACCCTATTGATAACCTCACAAGATTTTCTGACATCACAAGAAAAGGTAATATGATATATTTTACAGGTTCTGTAAATAATACACCTCAGAATAACCTTTGGAGAACTGACGGCACAACATGTGGAACCTTTCCTATATTGACAAGTGGCTCACCACAAAATCTTACAATGTTGGATAATACAATTTATTTAACCTCAACTGATCCACGATTGGGCAGAGAGTTATTTTCATTGGATGAAAGTGCAATACCTGGACCATGTCTTGATGAGGAGGTATATGTAGCGCAAAAGGACATGAATTCACCGAGCCAACACATTATTACTAACTATCCAAATCCATTTACACTTAGCTCTACCCTAAATATTGATGGGCCTCCAAATTCAACATTTGACGTAAGTATCACCGATTACTATGGTAATGTAAGAGAAAGCTATAGTAACCTGCGTTATAACGAGAAGTATGATATTGGCATTCAACTTCCTTCTGGTGTGTATTTACTTAAAGTTATAGCGGGAAGCAACATCTCAACAGTTAGAATTATTAAAAAATGAGCTGAGGTACTAAGCTTTGCTTAGACTTTGTTACTGCGATCTAATATTATAAGCCTGCAACTACATGTTTCAAATGGATGCATTTTATAGCAGCAAATACTACTACTAACATACATGTGTTGCAGGCTTATTACATCTTTATTGTAATTATTTATTTAGCTTTTACTCCTCTGATTCTCGAATGAAATCACAAAATACGGTACTATTCTATATAATTCATATCTGCTAAGGGAATATCACCAAAAATATAAAGGCGAATAAGTTAACCAACAGAACCACACCATATACAATGTTGGTCCTTCCGCTCGCCAATGACAGCATCACAGTAAAAACGGAAAGCCCCAGAAGAATGATTGATTTAATATCTAAACCTAATATGACTTTCAAATCAAAAACAATACTTACAATAGCCACACATGGAATTGTGAGCCCAATACTTGCAAGAGCTGATCCCAGGGCAAGATTAAGACTGGTTTGTAATTTGTTATTTCTTGCTGCAATAATTGCAGCTATTCCCTCTGGCAAAAGAATTACTGCCGCGATTATAATTCCTACTAATGTTTTGGGTAGATTATAACTTATAATAATTCCTTCAATTGCAGATGAAAGTGTCTTGGCAAGGAGTACAACAATTCCAAGACTAACAAGTAAAAATATCAGACTCAATACCAATACAGTGTTTGTGATCTTAACATGATTGTCTGTTTCACTATCGTCTTTTGTAAGAAAGTACTCACGGTGTCTTCGGGTCTGTGCAAGTAAAAAAACGGCGTAAATTATTAAACAGCTAATGGACACAAAGATCAATTGTGGGTTTGAATAGTATGGTCCTTTGATGCTTGTAGTAAATGATGGAAACACCATCGTTAAAATCACAATGGCTACTATTGAAACCAGACCTATAGAAGCGGAGTGTTTGGAAAACCGCTGTTCATAAAATTTTAAACCACCAATGAAAAGACACAACCCTACAATTCCGTTGAGTATTAACATGGTTGCAGAAAAAACTGTGTCTCTCGCCACTGAATTAGCTTCATTTCCTCCGGACACCATAAGCGAAATGATAATCGACACTTCAATGGTTGTAACAGCAACAGCAAGAATAATGGTACCATAAGGCTCTCCCACCCGATGAGCAATAATTTCAGAGTGGTGTACGGCCGACATAACACTAAAGATCAGCAGAACGCTTGTGAGAAATTGAAATATTGCATTGTGATTAACAAAACCAGAGAAGAAAGCAGCCCAGGCAAGCAAGGGAATTATAGTTGTCCATTGTAGTAATAGCCTCATCTAACATCGTTTATGTTAAGAAATCAATTAACTAAAAATATTTCCCATATAGAATTTTAAAGAGAGAATTACTAAGGCATCCCGTCAGGGCTTAAAACAAATAACTAAACGTAAAGCAACAGTTCTGATCTTAAAATAAGTACTTTGCAGTATTACTGGTATCAGGGCGTACAAAGAACCACAGTCATTGTTAGCATTGTAATTTGATTATTTCATACTTACAGGTGAAACCTCAGAAAGACTAATACTATTTATGAAAGGCTTTAAGTGTCTATATTTTTTTGAACTTGATATCAGTTGCTCTATTTATTTCTCCTTTCAAGGTAATGAGCAAGGATAAAAATCAACTTGTTCGACTGGCTGTAATCTCAATAGATAGTGCCGCACGTTTCAAGGTATAGTTAAATCTTTAGAAGCAATAATGTAACACCGATTCAATTGGGATCAAATATCAGTAACCAAATTAATAATCAGCCATTGCTGTCTCAACAGGTTTAACTACTTTCTTAACTGCATTATTTTTTGTTTTCCAACGTTCGTGCATCCATACCCACTGTTCCGGATACTTTCTAATCTCGTTTTCAATAACCATTGTAAATCGTTGGGTATTGGTAATAAGATCATTTTCCTCGTCTCCTGTTCTTTCGAGTTCAATTTCCGGGTAATAATTAATCTCCTGTGTACCGTTCTTATTAAGACGGGCAAAAACAGGAATTACGGCCGCTCCTGTTCTTAAGGCTATCAATGTCGCACCTACAGGAGTAGAACATTCTATACCGAAAAACTTCACAAATACACTTTTAACCCTGGTGTCCTGGTCAATTAAAATTGCCATTGTGCCTCCATTTGAAATATTTTTCATGATACGAAAAGTATCTTTTCCGCGTTCGATGAGTGTTGCACCAAACTTGGTTCTGCTTTCCATAAGAAGCGTGTTCAGATTCCGATCCTTTAAGGGTGTACCGACAATGTAAGGGTGAAAGCCGCGCAACGAAAGATCGGTGGCAATGCTCTCAAAAGGCCCTAAATGAGCAGTGAGGAAAATAACCCCTCGTCTACTATCAAATGCCTCTTCAGCATATTGTTGTCCTTTAATTTTCGTACGCTTATAAAAGTCTTCACTACCCTTTAAAGTAAAGTTTCGAATAACAGAACCAGCATTCTTACCTAACATTTCAATTGCCTGCTCCGACAGTTTCTTAATTTTTTCAGGTGACATTTCTTTTTTAAATGCTAAAGAAAGATGTTGCACCACTTGTCTTTTTAGGCGAGGCGACAGGAAGTAAACAAGTCTTCCAACCCCACCGCTAATCGAAAGCCATACTCTTAAAGGAAGGAGATTAGAGAGACGAATAACTACCAAAACAAATCTGTAAAGCAAGGCGTATTTAAGTTTTCGTCTTGTTGATTTTGATAGTTTAATTGAATTGAACATAGACTTTAATTGAGGTAAACATTCCCGATATCGGGAAAGGGGACGTGTAATAAATACCTGATAGATCATTCAGCTATCAAGTAACGGTTGAATTATCAATAGTGCTGCCATAAGAACCTGATAATTACAAATGCTATTAATACTTCGAACAATCTTATGCCACGCTTGACCTATCGCCATCGTAATTGAAAAGATGTGACCTTAAAAATGGTGTCGATGCTAAACCAGGGAGAACGTGGCGAGCATTAGAACGAAGCCACTTCCATTAGGTAGAAGTATTTAGGAAACGAGCACGACCTAAAACGGTTAATAATTAACGAAACGTTAAATTGAAGTTAAATAATATGGCAGTTGAGGATAAGTTAAGCTTCAGGAGTGTTGAACTGTCCCCAATCAATTAAGTTATTATTAGGAGGTAGCCTGCCAATCTGATTCTACTACCAATCTTCTTTCGTGACATAGTAGTTGTTTGAAAAAAGGTGGGTTTCAAAAGATTTTAGTAATGAATCGGCAAATAAGTTTACCGACTCTACAACTTTGCGTGCAGTGGTATCTTTCCCCTTGCTTAATTTTTTAATATAAAATTCAAGCAAATGATCATCATCTGTCTCGTGTGCATAGGAATGTAAAATGTGCACATTGGATATAGTAAAGCGTACTTTTTCATCTTTAATATCCAAAGTGAAAGTGTACCTCAACCCAGCATTATCAAGGTTATCTAATTTAAAAACGTTTGGATGATAAACTTCTCCCTTTAAGAATTCATTTTCCAATCTCGCTTTAAGAATTTCCTCAGGGCTATTATACACTTCAATAAGCCAGTAGTTAACTTTTATATATATATTATGTGCTTGTTGCCCGCTGACTTCAAATATTTTTTGAGCCTGAACTTTGCCATTACGTTCTTCCCATTGCAATAATTGCGCATCTGCAATAAGTGGCATTTGAATTAGTATAAATGCAAAAAGACGAAATGTGCTTCTCATAATCTTTCAATATTTATATATGGCAAGAGAAGTAAAGAAAAAAGTTGTCAATAGCCTTGTTCTCCCATTGTTGGGAAATGACATCATGATGACGTATTACCTTTCCAAATCGGGGTCCTGTTTCTAATCCTATGCTAATCCGGTTGGCTAGGTAAAAACTTTTTATTCCGATAAGGGGACAAAGACCTATTTGATACTGAGTAATAGTTTTATCTGTAGCTTGCTGGAAGAATCCTCCAAACAGATCGGCTCCCACATACACGCTTAAGTTTTTAAAAGTGTAAGGGTAATCGAAACCACTTCTGACCAGAACATAATTCTTTTCCGTAACTACCCTGCTTTGAGTAAATAAAGCGTCTGCTCTGATTCTTAAAGAAAGGGGGAATAATGTACTCAGCAAAGAAAAGTTGAATGGTTCTTTCCCCGGAAGTGTTGATATTTTTAGATGTCGAGGAGAATACTATTGACTTGCCATTGTTATAAAAGGATGTGGGTCCGTCATGAAACGAGGAGCTTATCTCCCTTCCAAAACTTATTGGCTTGCTGTACTGGTATGTGCCTGAGTACAAGATAGTATCAGCTAGTAAAGATGTTGAAAACATTTTATAGAAATAGGAATTGGATGTTGCGTCAACCTTTCTAACGGGCTGAACTCCCTTTCTGTTTGAGACAAATATTAACTGATTATTATTCACAAACGGGCACATTTCACTATAAACAGAGTTAAATGGAACAGGCCTTACAGCATACATTAATGAATCTTCATATAGAAACTTTATATTTTTTAGACGCCATATCTTTTTAAGTGCGTGGTCATCGCCGGGTGATTTTATCAAATACTTTCGATATGCTTCAATTGCCTTCTCATAATTACCAAGTGAAGTTTGGGCTTCGGCATAGAGAAATATGTCGCTTGCAGGTAATTGATTTACGTCTTCGGAAATTGTATGAAGGGTTTCGACAGACTCATTGTATTTTTTAAGGAGATAATAGCATCGTGCAAGCTTTAGCTTGACTTCATTTGCATTACTATTCTTATTCAATACCTTTTGATAACTACGCAATGCTTCGTAGTAGTTTCCTTTATCAAACTGCTCATCTGCAGTTTTCGTGTCGCTTTTAAACAACATAAAAACTGTTTCCTGTGCATTTGTCACACTATACATGACAAAAGTTATTAGTACCAGTGTTACAGAAAACTTCTTCATTTTATCGCGGTGAGGTTACGTTTCTTTGTGTATAGCGGAACTGATAATTGATCATTAATTCATGTGATCCATTTCCTATTCTTGATACTGCATTAATAGGATAATCGTAAGCATAGCCTATTTGAAGTTGTTCAGAAACCTTTGCTTTTAATAAAAAGTCGAAAGATTCTTTATTTCTATACGACAGCCCTGTAACAAATACCTGGCGATAAATCAAATTTGCATTGAGATCAAATGAAAGAGGAACGCCCGCAAAATACTTGAGTAATATTCCTGGTTCTACTTCAAGGTTTTCGTTCAGCGGTATCCTGTATTTAGAGAAGAATAGTATGTTGGTTTTACTTATGTTTATTGAAAGAGAATCGTTAAGAGCATATTTCTCTTGAATAATTTGCGGAACGGATAAGCCAGCATGAATGGTGGGACTTCTATAGTAAATGCCAAAGCCAAGATCAGGATATGTTTTGGAAATGGATGCATCGGCTACACGAGGATCATTGCTTGCGTTTAAAGAGCCATAGTCTGACCTCATGCTTTTTAGTCCGCCTTGTACCCCTAACGAAACTTGCGCCTTATGGCTGACACTTAAATGATAGGCGTAACTTGTAAGAGCTGTAAAATTTTTATGCACCCCTATTTTATCATTAACTAATGTGAGGCCAAGACCCACGTGCTTATTATTAAACAAAGTATGCCCTGTTAAGGTTTGTGTTGATGGAGCACCTTCTATCGCTGACCATTGACTTCGCTGAACGAAAGTTAGACTTAAAGCTTCATCAGCTCCGGCATATGCCGGGTTGATAACATGGCCATTAAACATGTATTGTGTGAACTGTATGTTCTGCTGACTGAATCCTTTTATAATGGTAAGGCCCATGAGCATTACCACCATTGAAGTGTTTCGCACTATTGTAAAAGAAGGTAGAGATTTCGTCATCGGATCAGTTCTATAAAACCACGCTTATCTATCATGTTCGGCCCCAGCTTTACCGATATGGTGTAGAAGTAGGTTCCGGTTGGTACACCGACTCCCGCTTTGTTTTCACCGTTCCAAACAATATTCTCATTATTGTACCCTGAGGCATTAAAGATCTCACTTCCCCATCTGTCTACTATAATCACTTTGTTCTCTTTGTACTTTTCGATGTTCTTCAAGAACCAAGTATCATTGATTCCATCACCATCAGGTGTTATGACCTTGCCAATATCAAAATCAATGTCATCATACGAGACTACAACATTGAACCTACAACTTGCTACTGCTCCGTTGGCTGTTGTAGCTAAATATTCAACTCTTGTTGTACCAATAGAAAAAGAACTACCTGGTAAATGAGATGCGATTAAGTTTACATTACCACACGGTGTAGTTGCCGTTGGCTCCGTCCATTCAACATCAACTTTTCCTGTGTAATCTGCTTTAGCGGATATATCTGAAGGACATCCTGTTATCTCGGGCAAGTTCTCATCCATGACAGTCACTTCAAACTTGCATAAACTTGCATTACCAAATCGATCTATGGCTTTATACGTCACCTCTGTTTTTCCAATTGGAAAAACGTCTCCTGGTTTATGTGTGCTTGTGATATTGATTAAACCTGAATGATCTGTTGCAACAAGTGGGTCCCAAAATACTCGTACATTACAACCATCATCTGCTCTTGCTACAAGGGCACCAGGACAGTTAGTGAATGCTGGACCTGTTTTATCCTCTACTTTAACAATGAACTTACAAACAGCTGAATTGCCTTTATCATCTTTCGCAGTATACGTTACTTCCGTACTGCCTATTTCAAAAACATCACGTGGCTTATGCGTACTTACCACAGAAGGAATGCCGCATCGTAAAGTTGCTACTGGTTCTATCCATTGAACCACAGCTTTACCTGACTCTCCTGACGCAATAGTGATAGTGCCAGGACATCCTGTTATTACAGGTTTATTCCCGTTACTAACATCTATAAAAAAGCTGCACGTAGAACTGTTACCGGACAAATCTGTAGCAGTGTATGTTACTTCTGTTCTGCCAATTGGAAAACTATTTCCGGATTTATGAGAACTTGTAAGGGTAACGCTTCCTGAATTATCATTTGCTGTTGGCGCTAGCCATGTAGCAATAGCATTGCAACTCGTATTTGCTACCAAGGTTATGTTGGAAGGACACTTTGTGATTACAGGAGGTGATTGATCTTCAACTACAACATTAAATTTGCAGGTAGAAGCATTACCACTATTGTCCTTGGCAGTATAAACGACTTCTGTTTTGCCTATCTTAAATACATCGCCTGGTTTATGTATACTTGAAAGTGTTACTGCACTACAATTGTCTGTAGCGGTAGGAAGTGACCACGTGGCAACAGCTTCACCCTTCTCATTGGCTCTTAGGGTAATGTTACCCGGGCAAAAAGAGAATACTGGACTTGTTTTATCTCTCACTCTTACATCAAAGGAACAGGTAGTAGTATTTCCGGAGAGGTCCTTTGCTGTATAAGTAACTTTTGTCGTGCCTATTCCAAATTTAAATCCTGGCTGGTAGTTGCTGACGAAACTTGCAACAGAGCAATTATCGGTAGCCGTAGGCACATTCCAGGTAACTGCTTTGGTACATTCACCTGGGTTTATATCTACTTCAACAGTAGGCGGACAATTTGTTATCTGAGGGTTAGTAGTATCAACATCTCCAGCGCGGCAACATAATTTTCCGCCCAGTGCGCTTTCTGCAGCTACAACGGTAAACCTGTTTAACAGGAGCCCAATGAAAAGATTTCCCTCGCAAGAAGTAAGAATCGACGTTTCTAAAATACCTGCTACAGTTATTGTCAGCCTGTTTCTTTCAAACCGATTTCCAGGAGCACTTCCCTTAACTGTAAATGTTTCTCCTGGGCGCACAAAATCCCAAAAGATTCCTTCTTCTCCATCTGACGCAGCAATCCAGGCAGGTATTATCCCATTATATCTTAATGTTATACTTATAAAATTTCCCTGACAGGGGCGGCATTGAGAAGAAGCAGGACAATCATTGCAAGTTTGACCGTAAGTGTAAGATGAAATGATAGTTACTAGAAGAGCAGTTGCAACGTAGGTGCGTAGTTCAACAACTGATAAGAACCATAAACAAGGTAATTTGAAAACCTTGTTTATGGCTTTCAATAATTGGTGCCTTATGATTCTGTTTCGTTCTGATAACATATAAAGATCCTTCGGCTATTTTTAACCAGAAAGACGGGGGTTCTCGCTATCACTAGAAATCGGATCTTAGTAAAGACACCAATTTCACCACTTCTACTGTTGGTTAGGATAAAAAAATCGCGCCAGCGGCCGTAATGAACTGGAGAAAGCGATAAAGCGGCTTTAAGTGGGCTAAAAAGACTGATTCTACTATAAAGTTGCTTAGAAAGGTGGATTTGAGTATCGAAATAGGCGGCAATTATCCACAATTTTTGCCCCTAGGCAGAAATAAAAAAGCAGTCAATTGCCTTAACTGCTTTTAATCCTTGTAATAACCCAACTTACGCCTATGTTCAAACACAAACGGTTGGAGTCATCGTTAGGTAAATCTTTAAATAAACGCTACCTGGGACATTGTAAAAACCATCATAAGTTTGCAAAAAGATGCATTGGTGTGATTCAACGCACTGAAAATCAGTTCTTCGCCTCTTCCTTACTCTGCTTCTTTTTTAAAGTGTATTCAAATCCTATCCTTGAATTAAGGCGATCAAGATAAGGTGCCTTATAGTAAAGATTAAAAAGGTTGTACTGTATCAGCACTGTACCATTTAAATTTTTATAAATCTTGTATTGTTTTTTTAGCCCCAGCATCGTGCTCCAAACCCATTCCCTTTTGCCATTATCGGTATTGCCTGTAAGGGTATTTGGTACAAAGGTATTCATCACCTCTTGTTCCAGGTGAACATTGAATCCCTTGCCAACATGAAAATCAACAAACGCGCGGGGACCAAAAATTCTACTTCTCGAAAGCCATAGCTGCGCCTTATGATCATAAACAAAACGCTGATTCCATCCTAAACCGGAAGTAAACCTCCCACTTATCTTGTAACTTCCATACGGGTTTACATCAAAGAACCATCCATTTTTATTTTGAAACTGCAAATACATTCCTGGTACAAACCTTTCAATAAATGGCTTGCCCTTCATCGCATTGGGTGGACGTTTAGGTAGGTCTTTAATGCTTTTAACAGAACTATACTTAGCCTTGTATTTTGAAAGCTTATCCATCGCCGCCTTCAACTGTTCTTCTTTCCCGGCAAAGTGATTGATGGCTTCTTTCTTAGCCATTGCTTTAGCCTCTTGTTTTAAAGCATCCGGGTTTCCCATTTTATCAATATTACCTTGAAGACCATCTACAGCTCCCGATTGCTTTTGCAATTCTTGTACGCCTTCAATTTTCCCTGCCTGGCTCTCGATTGTCTTATCAATGTTTTTTAAATCGTTAAGATTCCCACCTTTTGTAATGGTTGTTATATCTTCACTTAATCCTTTAACCTCCCCTGTTATATCAGTTACATTACCAAGAGGTGTATCTACTTTCGGCAATTCTGCCACCTTACCGGCTTCGCCGAGTTGTGATGAAATACTACTTAACTGATCAGAATCGGGAATAGAATAACCCGGCACTTCAATTGAAGGTATACCTGTTATGTTCTTATCAGAAAGATTAAACCCATTAACTTGTTGTGTAAGATCTCCCCTTACCTTTTCCATTCCTGGCGTCATCTCAACTTTGTCCAGCTTACCGATTGTTTTTGTTTTAAGGGATGAAGTCTTCTGATCTAAATCATTTTTTAAAGCCTTTCTTTTTTGATCAAGGCTATCCAATTTCTGCGTAAGCGCATTGGCTGGCATTCCTAGCTTGTTTAAGCTGTCAATTTTATGTTGAACCTTATTGATTTTAGAGTCAATCGGGGCGATCAACTGCTGATATTCACCTCTTAAACTGTCGGACGAGTGATTAAAACCAACTCGTATAGAATCTACTTTTAACCATGTTGTCTTTAAAGAATCTGGCAACTGTGGTGGTGTTGAAAGCTTTTGCTGCACGGAATCAATATTAATCTGGCCATAGGAAACCAGGGCAAGTACCAAAAGGGCAACCAGAGAGGTTAGTGCTTTCACAGTGTGAAGATACAAAATACCCCTTATCTGTCAATTAAAAGCACACTTAGAGTAACCAAATACTTCGTTCCGATCACCGCATTATGCAACTTTTGTATCAAACACCTGTCTTTACCAAAAAATTTTGTGTGATAGTACTGTAACCATCCCCCTAAGGTGAAGTTCTATTTAAAATCCTGTTAACCCAAATCCTTTCTGTTATGCTAAGAAACTATATTATCATTGCCTTGAGACTACTTGTAAAAAACAAAGTATTCTCTTTGATAAACATTTTAGGCCTGTCAACAGGTATCGCGTGTTGCATTTTAATAACGCTGTATATACAGGACGAATTTAATTATGAGAAAGGGTTTTCCGAGCGCGAGAAAATCTTCCGTATCAATACAACATTTGTTAAAGATGGTGTAGCTGAAACAACAGGAAATGCGTCACCTCCTATTGCACCTGGTCTTGCGCAGGTATTGCCAGAAATTGAAACGTTTACCAGGGTGATGAAACCTTTGAATACAGAGATCAATATTGTACGGTATAAGGATAATTCATTTTTCGAGAAGAAAGCTTTTCTTGTCGATTCAACTTTTCTTGATGTTTTCCCTTATCAGCTTATTGAAGGCAATGCCGCAACTGCGTTAGACGCTCCGTCTACTGCCTTGATCTCGCAGAAGCTAAGTGAAAAGATCTTTGGTAAAAGAAGTCCACTGGATGAATTGATTATTATCAACAGCGGTACCGCTGCCGACACTTTTCGCGTAACAGGAGTGGTAGCTCCTTCGGAATTTCCTTCTCATGTAGATGCGGACATCTACATGAGCATGAATAGCAATGGTTGGGGACAATGGGTTTTAAATCAAACTACGTGGGCTAACAATAATATTGTAGGCAGTTACATTAAGCTTCAAGAGCCGGAAACATACAAGAACGTTGAAGCTAAGCTGCCAGGGTTTGTAGAAATGCATGCTGGCAATGAACTAAGGCAATCCGGAAGAAATAAGATACTCAAGCTACAACCACTTGACGAGGTAAGGTTATATTCTGATATCAGAACCGATGCTTCATCTGATACCAACAGCAGTAGCATTACCTACATCTACATCATCGGCACTATTGGTATTTTTATACTTCTGCTGGCCTGTATCAACTTCATGAACCTTACAACGGCTAAATCCGCACAACGTGCAGGCGAAGTAGGGATACGTAAATCGATGGGTGCCTTTAGAAATAACCTCATCAGGCAATTTTTAGGAGAGTCATTGGTTATTGTTGCTTTTGCTTTGGTCTTAGCTTTTCTAATGGTAGTATTTGCGCTACCTTTCTTTAATGAAATCATGCAAAAGCACTTGGCATTTACCGGAAACAATCTTCCCTTTATTATCTCAGCCACATTATTTATTGCCGCCACCACAGGCCTTCTTGCAGGAAGTTACCCTGCCTTTTTTCTTTCATCACTAAAACCAACTTCCGTTTTAAAAGGAAAGTCTCTAAGCAGTGACGGATCACAATGGTTAAGAAAAGGACTTGTAGTTTTCCAATTCGTAATCACAATTACCCTTATTTCCTCTATTGTTATTATCCAACAACAACTTAAATATGTTCAAACCAAATCGTTAGGATTTACAACAGACCAGGTTGTAATGATACCCATGCGCACTGCACAGGCATCCGGTCAATATACAACCTTAAAATCAGCTTTTGAAGCGTTGGAAGGTGTAGGCATTGTATCTGCAACATCAAGTATTCCATCAACACCGCTTTCGCGGGATTGGGGTGTTTACAAAGAAGGATCGTCAAACGATCAGTCTGTTACTCACGACATCATTAGTGTTGATGCTGAATACTTTAATGCGCTTAATATTGATCTGATTGCCGGAAGAGATTTTATTGTGGGACAAGATAATCTTCCTAATGACACGATTAATCCAATTAAAATTATAGTTAATGAGGCAAGCCTGAAGGAGTTTGATATTCCTCTCGATAAAGCTGTGGGCTCAAGAATATTCTTTGAACCGGGTTCTGAACGGTACGAACTTTCTATTATCGGTGTAGTAAACGACTTTCACCAATTCTCGCTGCATCGCAAAATCCGCCCGATGCTGTTTATGCTATCAGGAAACCGCGATTACTTCCCTTACATGGCAGTAACAATAGAAATGAAATCGTTCCAACAAACGCAGGCAAAGATGAAAGCATTGTGGGATGAACGCATAAACGATGCTCCTTTCGAAAGTATCTTTTTAAATGAAAACATAAAGACACTTTACGCCGCCGAAAAGCGTACTTCTACCCTGCTTACCATTTCAACTACTATTGCATTGATTATCTCCTGCCTTGGCTTATATGGTCTCTCGGTTTACGTTGCCGAGCGCAAGACAAAAGAAATCGGTATACGTAAAGTTGTTGGAGCCTCAGTACAAAGTATTGTAACCATGCTGTCGAAAGAGTATATCAGACTTATTGTAATTTCATTTGTTATCTCTGTTCCGCTGGGTTACTACGCTATGAACAAATGGCTGGAGGGGTTTGCGTATAAAATCAGCCCGGGTATTACGGTCTTTTTAATTTCAGGAATGATTGCTTTTTTGATTGCCTGGCTCACAATAAGCTTTGAATCTATAAGGGCTGCAAGCAAAAATCCGGTTGATACTTTCCGTGTCAATTAGAAGTATTACATCTGTAAAATAGAACCGCATGACTTGAAACTATGTGGTTCTTTTGTTTAACTCGTTCTACAACTGCCTACTATTGCAACAGGAAACTGAAGCAAGACAATAATGAGCTTGGCCTGTTGTAAAAGTTTTTTTCCTTGTGAACAGAATAACGGTTTCGGAAGAACTGTTATAAGCGGCAGCAGTTTGAGTTACTCAATCGATACAAGCGCTATTACGACCCATTAGAAAAGCAGCAAGTTTATCTATGGTTCCGAGAAATAGGTAAAAATCGTTTATAGATAGTGTTATAGGCATCAATTTTTTCCGACAATATGTTTTGGAGATTTGCTTATGAAACAGTTTCTACTCGCCTTTATCTTATCCATCCAGATTCTTTTCGCGCAGCAGAATAAGCAAGGCTCTAATGTTGTTGTAATCGACAGAAGTTTAAAGAACATAGAAGTTCTGGTTAAGGAAATAAAACCAGGGACTAAAGTTGTGTTCTTTAATAACTCAAGTGATATACTTGCCTTTATTACCAGCGCGGTTAAAACCCATAAACCAGTAAACTCCCTCCACATTGTAACCCACGGCGAGGCAGGCAAGCTACTTTTTGCTAATAAAGAGCTTACAGGTGATATGATTGAAGAAAGTGAGCTCATATTGGGGACATGGAAAGAATGCTTTATGCCAGGAGGAGACATCCTGATCTATGGCTGTGAAGTAGGGAAAGGATCGAGAGGTATTGGATTTGTGAACAGCTTTGCTGTTCGAACAGGTATAGACATCGCGGCGTCTGAAAATGACACAGGTGCCGAGTTACAAGGCGGCGACTGGTCATTGGAACTCCATTCAGGCAAAATAGAAAGTAGCCATATCTTCAGCAGAAAGGCCCGGGAAACTTATCCTGCCTTGTTAAAAAGAACTAAATGACGCACATTCCGTAAAAGCACAATATCCGGCTTTCAGAAAGCGTATAAAAACAAACTTTTCCCTCCGTCACCTTCTTTTTCGTTGTCTACAACAGTAAGCGTGGCTACCGTGTTGATACGGTCTGGCATTAGTAGTAATACTGCGGTTTTTTACTGTAGATTCAATGATTCTTCTATAAAAAGGCCTTTTTCAGAAGGTTGATAGAAGGATGACAGAAGAATGGCAGAAGGACAACTAATCCGTTACTATAAGCAGATGGGTCCACCTCTGGTCCTACAGGCTAGCAATACCTTATCACCTGGATGAAGATCTATTAGAAGAATACCTATTTACTCTTGTTATACAAAAACTGAGGCTCCGGGGCTTGTACTTAAATATATTCCGGTATTCGGGTTTGAAGGCACACTTTCCTGCGATTATATTGGCTTGGCAAGATTTATACAGCAGGCGAAGTAGAAAAATATGACTCTATTTTTTCTTCCATTTGTCAAGCCATCGGTTCGCTTCCTTCATAATTTTAAATTTGTCGGATCCGATAAGTGAGGCGAGTTTGGAATTCATAGGTCCGCGGGAGGTAAGATGATAATATCCGCAGTCTTCGCATTTGTATACCGCAATAGGAGCATTGTTATCTGTATAGTCATTTTTTGTCCATAACTCGATGAGTACGTCTTCCGCAAGCTCGACACTTGCAAACATCTTCTTATTGGAAATACATTTTAACATACTCTAATTGCAGAAAGATCTTTCAAACAAAGCTAAAAAATAAGCTATTGATGAAACGACCGTTGAAAAATTAAATAGCCAACGATCCAACGTCTTTCTTATACAGGAAGGTAGGCAACTACCTTATTCTGCAAATATCATTCAATCTCCGTGGTACATTTTTTCTTTATGAGCAATGCATTCGCCAGCATCTTTAGCACCATTATAACGAAAGAAACCAAGGTATAACGTTCTGAAGCATCGGCTGAAGACCGCTACCATGGGTAGCTTGAGGAATAATAGTTAGCGTGACATTATTATTTCCAGCTTCTCTAAAGCTCTTTAATGTTGACTCAGAATTCTGATAAGGGATGATTTCATCTTTACTACCATGATACAACCGGATTGGCGTGGCGGTATTCCATCCTACAATGCTATTATTAGCCAGTGCTTGTTTTAGTTCTGGTTCTCCCTGTGGTTGTTTCAATCGACTATAAAAATCGGCATTAAAAAGCGAATTAAGATCAGTCGTTAACTTTTGATTTATAAAAGAACCACCATATTCTCCGTTCATATACTGATTTAGTGCATCAGCATATTGTTGTTTAAAAAAATAATTTAACGGTTTATTCCAGTTGTAAGTGTTGTTGTACGACATCATTACAAACGCGAGGTAACTTGGATAGGAATAATATGTACTTGTGGTTATTCCTTTAAGCATTTCATTCAAGTCATAGCCACCAGCTCCTGCTGCCACAGCTGTGAGTTTAAGGTTGTGTGAAGGGTTCGTTTCTATTTCTTTTGCAGCTGCCAATGTCACATATCCTCCTTCCGAGTAACCTGCAAGGAATAGTTTTTCGTTAAAGCCAATCTTCTTACTGGCAAGAAATTCTTTTGCCGACTTAATCATATCTACTACTGCAAAAGCTGAATGATCCTTATCGTAGTAAGGGTGAAATACAGATGCAGATTTGCCATAACCGATAAAGTCAGGCACTAACGAAATATATCCTGCTGATGCAAATAATTCCATTCCTGTAAACGCTCCTAAAGAAGGAGCATCACTTTTAACGAAGGTAGTTCCGTGTTGCACACTGATTATCGGGGCGTCTGCTGTTAGTCCCTGAGGTATAATCAAAAGTCCTGAGGCTTGAATTGGCTCTCCTTTAAAAGTAGTCTCATAAACAATTGTATAAGACTTAATACTATATTTTAATAACGCCGCTATATCGGGTTGCCCAAGGCTTGTAGTGAGTGCTTTCAATGTTTCTAAGGGAATATCAGCCGTTTCTTCCGCTGAGATAAAGTATTTCTTCTCTGCCGGCTTTTCGGATGCTGTATCATCCTGGCAGCTGAAAAACAATACAGATAAGATCAAGAATATATTCAACAATTTTAACATATGGTCAAGGTGATAGAAGAAGAACTAAAATACAAGAAGTAAAAGTTCCTTCCTCAATTTAACCCTATTCTGAATATGCAATAGTTGTCATAATTGCATTCTCAGCTTGTCTAGAATCCAGCCGCGTATGTTGAACTACAATGGGTGTATCTGATTCTATAACACTGGCATAATCAGTACCCAACGGAACTTGTTCTGGCTCTTTCAGATCATTAAAACGAAGGTGTAGCGTTCTTCTCGGTTCAACAGTAATTTTAAAGGGACCTGCGGGCTCCCTGTCATTAAAGAAAATGGTTATAGATACTTGAGCTGGCTTATCTGAGGTGTTCAGAATACAAGCGGTTTCATGACTTAAAAATTCCGGTTCTTTACCAGTACCATATTCGGGTATATAACCTTCGGCAATAACCCACAATTTTTTACCAATTGCCTTCATTATTTACTTTTAAATTAAGCAGTCTGCAATGACGACACATGGGGCAATACTTTTTCTCCAAATTCCTGAATAAAGTATTCCTGCTCACGATTAACATTATGCAGGATAATCTTCTCGAACCCCATATCTATATACTTCTTAATCCAATCGACATGCTTTTGGATATCTGAAGAAATATGTATCATATCTTTAATGTCGTCTGGTCTTATCATTTCCCCGATGGCATCAAACTGCTCCACTGTCCATAGTTCACCGAGTACTTTGCCTGAGAAGATGTTGGTTCGCCATTGGTCGTATGCACCTTTAAGCGCCTCCTCTTCATTTCTCGAATAGGATAGTTGAAGTTTCAGATACATCGGCTTCTTTTCTCCTCCGGATTCCCGGAAAGCTTTTATAGTCTCTTTTAATTCTCTTTCAGGAGCATTAATCGTAATAAGTCCGTCGGCCCAGGTACCTACCCATCCTGCAGTTGCTGTAGTAACTGCTGCCCCAATAATCAATGGCTGGATCTGTGGAAGCGTATATAACTGTGCTTCTTCGACAATAACCCGACCATGATGTGTTACCTTCTCCCCTCTCAGCAGTCTTCGCATTATCTCCACGCACTCGAGCAATCTTTCGTTGCGCTCCTGCTTGGCAGGAAACTTCTCTCCTGTGATACGTTCGTTAAGCGCTTCACCACTTCCCACCGAAATCCAAAACCTTCCCGGAAACATTTCGCACAAAGTAGATACAGCCTGAGCAACAATAGCTGGATGATATCTTTGTCCTGGAGAACACACAACACCATAAGGCAGCATTGTACTTTGTAATGCAGCACCCAACCAGGCAAAGGAAAAACCACTTTGCCCCTGACGTTTACTCCAGGGATGAAAATGATCAGATGAATTTACTGCCTGAAACCCTGCTTGCTCTGCCATTGCTACGTATTGAAGCAGTTCACTTGGTTTAAACTGTTCGTGTGAAGCATGATACCCAATTAGCGCCATGATGTTTTATAATTGTTTATTGCGTTAATACAATAAAGAATCTTGCCATGAATAGAAATAAAAAAGTTCGCAGACTTTCATCTGCGAACTTTCTGTCTTAATAAACCCCAAAAATCACGTATTAATAATAGAACCTCCATTCGGATGAAGTACTTGTCCTGTTAAGAACGCAGCCTCGTTGGAAGCAAGGAACACGTAACATGTAGCAATCTCAACCGGTTGAGCGGGACGCTGCATCGGTGTATCTTTACCAAACTTTTCTACCTTCTCATCATCAAATGATGCAGGTATTAAAGGTGTCCATACCGGCCCAGGAGCTACTGCATTTACACGAACGCCTTTCTTAATTAATGACTGCGACAAACTTCTTGTAAAGGATACAATTGCACCCTTAGTCGCTGAGTAATCCATCAATACTTCATTTCCCCGATATGCATTTACAGACGTGGTATTGATAATTGAACCACCTTCCTGAATATATGCTGATGCATATTTAGAAAGAAAAAAGTACGAAAAGATATTCACTCTGAAAGTGTATTCCCATTGTTGTGCTGATATATCCTGTATATCGTGTTGTTCATACTGAACTGCAGCGTTATTAACAAGAATATCTAACCTTCCAAACTTTTCTACCGTTTGGTCAACTGCATTTTTACAATTAACCTCAACAGAAATATCAGTAGGAATCAGCAAGGCTTCCTTGCCATACTTTCTGACGAGAGCCGCTGTCTCTTCTGCATCCTCATGTTCGTTGAGGTAAACAATTGCAACATCTGCTCCTTCCTTGGCGAACAGAACCGCCACTGACCTCCCTATACCACTGTCTCCTCCGGTAATAATTGCAACTTTATCTTTAAGACGACCGAAGCCAGGTTGGTCATTATCATAGACCGGCCTCGGATTCATCTCCTGCTCAATACCAGGTTGTTTATCCTGATGCTGAGGTGGAATTTCCTTTGGCATTACTGATGAATCCATATCTAAAGTTTATATACCTGATTCGCTTCTTAAAGAGAAAATTTCACGATCGATTTCATCCATAAGACTTCTATAAGAAGCACCGTCATCATCACGTTCTATCGTAATTCCTACGCTATTATCATCTATGTTATCAATGATAATATCATGATGGCTGCGTAATATCCTTACTACTTCACTACGTTCACCATCGCCAAAATAGATTCTGTAATTCTGCATATGTAAAATCTTAATATCTCATTAATGCTGCAATCTGGCTTTGGCCCGGCATACGCTCTTTCTCGAGCATGTGAACTTCACCACCTGTTAGAATGGTCTTCATCACTGCCTTATCAATAAGATCCTCATCATTACCTTGCTGCGATTCATTGATAACCAGCTTATTCTCCATCTCGTCAAACGTACCCCAAATATGTTCGTCTTTCTGAACAAAGAGATGCGATACTTTTCCGTAATGCGCTGCAGGAATCACATCAGCTGCAATGCTGGACGTTAATCCAGTGGCAGATTGGTTTCCATAATTCTCCAATGCTCTGTTTACCCTTTGCTGGAAGTATGGCTCAACGAGTTGTCGGGCTTGCTTATATAATGTATTGATATCATCATGCTCGTGACTTCCTGTAATAGGCTGATCCCAAATAAATTTATATTTAGCTACACTCTTGTAAAGTGGTATCAGGTATTCAACCCCACAAAGCACAAGTGGTACATTTTCAGTATTGAAGACGTCGCGCCACAACGTTTCCTCTACCTCATCGAAATAGATGGTAATATGCTTTTTCTCATCTGGCTTACCAGCACCTTGCCCATGGAAATTCGCACCTTGCCCAGCACCTGCTGTATCTGTTCTAAACAATTTTTCGTCGTCCTTGTCTTCAAAGCGAACAACATCATCAACACCATTAGGAACTTCCGGCGTTGGTACGTATGTCATCCCAAAAGCATCTGCTTTATAAAGCTTGCATTGCTTTTTACTTAACACCAACACATAGAAGTACTCCTTACTGGATAAGATTGGCATTAGCGGACTGATGTAGAACGATGAGTTTATCATTATCTTTTCAGTAGGAGCTAATGGCATTTTAATATATTTAAAATGATTCTCCGCTATATAAACACCCAGGCCTTGCTTAAGATCTAACCAGAACTCATTATTTCGAAGTAAATCATAACCAGGCTTGAGCAGCGTTTCTATCCTTCCCATGTCCATACCTTTCTCGCGAAGCTGACTGGTAATTTGCTGGAGAATATTTTTAAATACGATATTATCTCGCTGATCATTTTTCTCGCCACCAAAGCTGTGCGTAGGTAAATATGCAGTAATACATACACTAGAATTAAAATTAGCAAGTGCTGTTAATTGATCTTTAGACATCAATGCAGGTAGCTCTTCAGGCGTCGTTGACGTACGCTCTACTGTAAATGTCTCCGCTTTACTTTTATAACTACCGTTTGTATTGTTATTATTATCTCTTTTCTCCTGCTTTCTCTCTTCTCCCTTATCAACATTTCTGTTGGGATGTCTTACAGGAATATTAGGAGCTGGCTGTTCTTCTCCAACTGTATATCTATCCGCAACGTCTAAGTAATTATCGAACTCTGAAGTGTCAATATCTTTTAACCCGGTTGTTCCAAGTTCTGTTTTTCCCGCACCAGATGGTTTTCCTTTGCGAGGATGAAATGTTCCTTCTCTATCTTTTCCCATAATTTCCTAACATTTTTGGTATGCTTATCCTATGAAAATTACTGTACCAAACATTTAATTTTTTAGAATAGAAAATTTCACCAGCTGTAGAAACTTTGCCCAAGCAGCATTACATTGCGCCCTTTTTAAGCCGGTTTATCAATGGCACAATATTTTATTAAGATATAGTCCCGAATTAAAGGTTTGCATAACCGATTGATATACAGTTGAGTTAATCCTGAAATTCGCGTTTTCTTTCTCATTAAACTTAAAAGGCATGAAAAAACTTATTATTGCCCCAGGCCTAGCAGCATTAGTATTTGTTCTAATCGGTGCTGATATTCCAAAAAATGAGTCTGCACAAAATGCTAGTAACGCATCAGTAGTAAAAAAGAAATGTGTAGGTTATACCATTATTGAATTCGGAAAAGGTGTAGATTGTAACGGAGACACCGTTAAACTTGTAAAAGTGAACAATGGAGGTCAGGTGCTAGCTCAATAGTGCCACTTGATATTCGCACGTCTTTTCTTCCAAAGCCATATAGATTGAAAGAGCTTTCATGAATTTGAAAGCTCTTCTTTTTTTTAAACAAAAAAGATCTGCTCTAAGAGCAGATCTATTACGCTGTAGATTTTATAATCTACAGCCTTACTGAAACCAACTTATTCTTTTATTGTTACATAACTTTTCCCTGATGTTGAAGTGCTCGTAGTATAACCCGAAGGTTGTGAGCTGGCAAATGTATTTTGCGTTGTATTGAATGAAAACGCTTTATTAAGTGCGTCAACAATCTGAGCAATATACTCCCGCTTATAACTTACTACGGCGTTCTTCTCTCCTTCAGCAGTAGCAATGCGCACGGCATATCTTTCTTTTGCTACCACCAACGCAATTATTCCAATAACGGTTAATGCCGCACCAATCCATAAGGCGAGGGTATTACTATTAATGACACCACTATTGGTATTCATATTCATACTTTCGGGCAATAGCCCCATCCATCCACATACTAAGCCTGCTATGCCAAGTAAGAGCAGAAGTACTGCAGGCCAACGTTGCGGCTTTATAGTCCACAAACACATCTTTGTAATACCACTTATATTATAAGCTGTATTTTTAACTTTGAGAGCAGAATCTGTAACTGTTACATCCCTCCCATCTGTATAGATAACTTTATCTGGTATCATATAATTCTACATTTTTACAGGTTTCAGATTGTAACTAGTTACGGTGAGAAAAGAAATAAGTTGATCATTTTGCCGTTGAAGTCGATAGATTGATTAATAGTTAAATGAATGACATCAACGAATAAAGTCTGTACTTCTTGGCATCAAAATTTAAGCTGATAACTATTTACGCAATACGTTGCTTTTGAATAAACGCCTGCGTAAGAATGGATATTAGTATAACACTGATACATCCAATTATGTTGTAGAGTAGAAAAGCAATATCGGTAAAGAAGTAACAATAGAAAACAATTCCCTCTGCTATAAGCGCTGACCAAAAAACAGCCGTGCCTTTCACATACTTCACATAGAAAGCTGTAAGAAAAATACCAAGAATAGTTCCATAGAATAGTGACCCAACTATATTAACGAATTGTATCAGGTTCTCTGCAAAGCTTGCAAGCATAGCAAAAGCCATAGCGAGAATTGCCCACGCAATAGTAAACCATTTTGAAGCTTTAATGTATACTACTTCTGATTGATTGATGGCAACCGATCTTTTGTAGATATCCACTGTTGTTGTTGATGCCAACGCATTTAGTTCGCCTGCCATTGACGACATGGCTGCAGAAAACATGACGGCGAGAAGTAAGCCGATAATTCCATGCGGTAAATTATTCAGTACAAAATTTAAAAAGATATAATCCCGGTCTTGAACTTTGGCGGCAGGGAGCGCATTCTTAATAATGGCTCTTGTAGAATCTCTTAGTAGCTTTTCTTCTTCTTCAATTGCCTTTATTTTTGAACGTGCTGCCTTCACGCTACGCTCGTCTTTTGCGTGAATAGCATCAACAAGGTTAATAACCTCACCCTTCTTTTCGTTAAAGACTTTGGTATAAGCATTATCAATAGCTCGTAAGGTATCACCTCTTTCAGTTTGCATTACAGTCTCTTTAAGCACTGTATTATGAAATATGGGGGGTTGATGGAAGAGATAGAATACGTATACCAGCACACCGATAAAAAGAATAATGAACTGCATTGGGATTTTAAGCAGACCGTTGAAGATAAGTCCCAATCTGCTTTCAGCAATTGAAGCGCCTCCTAGGTAACGCGCTACCTGCGACTGATCTGTTCCGAAGTAAGAAAGAAACAGAAAGGTACCTGCAATAAGTCCGGACCAAATGTTGTATCTGTCATTGGGATTGAATTCTATATTAACAAGGTTGAGCTTTCCCAATTCCCCTGCTATTGTAACAGTATCTATAAATGAAACATCATGAGGCAACATTGAAAATGCAAGTATCCCGGCCAGTATCATTCCGCTCATGATTACAGCCATCTGATGACGTTGGGTTAGGCTAACTGCCTTAGTTCCTCCGGATACAACGTAGATGATAACCAGTGAACCGATTATTACAGTGGTGATCGAAATACGCCACTCCAATATTGTTGAAAGAACCAATGCAGGAGCATACAATGTTATACCTGCGGAAAGCCCTCTAAGTATAAGAAACAATACTGCAGCGAGAGAACGTGTTTTAAGGTCGAATCGGTTTTCAAGATACTCATACGCAGTGTATACCTTCAACTTATAATAGATAGGTACCATAGTAACTGAAATAATGACCATGGCAATTGGAAGACCAAAGTAGAACTGAAGAAAACGCATTCCATCTTCTATCGCCTGCCCAGGTGTTGATAGGAAAGTTACAGCGCTCGCTTGCGTAGCCATAATAGAAATGCCGATCATCCACCATTTAAGGGAACTATCACCCTTCAGATAGCCTTCCATGGTTGCTGTCTTCCTTGTCTTCCATGTTCCATAGGTAACAATAAAAGCAACGGTGCCTATAAGCACTACCCAATCTAAACTGTTCATGAGAATGACTGGGTTAACAGGTAATATAAAACAACCTGAACAACCAGTACGGCTATTACAAGAACGTACCACTGACGCCAGGACTTGAAGACAGGTGGAGTGTCTTTTTCCATCTTAGTATTAAATGTTTTCTTTATCGTATATAACTAAAGACGCTTCTTGCTAGCGTTTGGTTTTTCCTTGCTTTTTTCTTTTGTTGCCTCAGTTTTTACAGGCTGCTTTCCTAACGAAACAAGGTTAGCGAAGAGTTTATAAGCACCTGAAACTCCTTCAGGAAGCTCTCTGAAAAACGACAGTCCAGTATACACATAATAGCCATTCCCGTATTTAGCAACCAGTAAACTTCCATCTTTCGGAGTTTCTCTTTTATCATTCATAGAAAGTAAAGCCTCAAAGTTCGCATCCCATTGAGATGGAAAGTACAGCCCTCTTTCCTGCACCCATCCTTCAAAATCCTTTGCAGTTATTTTATTTGGATAATTTAAAGCTACATGATCAGGTTTAAGAATACGCACTTCCGCATCTTCCTCCGTAACACGATCTCTACTTAACTTTATTTGAAAAGGAGAAAAGTTCTCTACCCACAGCTCGTTACTGGTATTGTATTGAACTACCACAGTTCCACCTTCTTTTGCGTAAGCTAGAAGATCATTCATGAAATAGCGTATGCGATCATTCGTATTTAATGCACGAACACCAAGAACAACAGCATCTACGCGTTTTAGGTTATCAGGTGTTACTTCTTCATTCTTCATCTCCCACACGTCGTAACCCATATTACGCAATGCGTTGGGGACTTCATCTCCGGCGCCTTTAATATAAGCTATCGTCTTTCCTTCTTTTTTAAGTCCGATCTTTACCACATTGGTTTGCGCAATTGGAAGAATTGTCTGAACGGGAATATGGTCATACTGAATCAGCTGAATTGATTTATTGTATTCCTTTCCATCAATTACAGCTATTGCCTCTAACACACCTTTAGATTCGGCAACAGAAGGATAAATTGTAAATGTTCTTATCAGCTCATCATCCCGGCGTGTAAAACTAAATGTGTGTGCCGATGGCTCAGCTCTCCATCCCTCCGGAAGTTTCAATTTAAGGGTACCTTCTAATTTTTTACTCGACGATGATTTTAATACTACTCGGTACTGCTTTGGTGAGTCATCAGAAAAGATTAAAACCTTATCCTGTGTATTTATAAATACCGGTGGTACTATCTCCAATGCCCGCCACATTTCACCCTTTACATGATCAGTCCATTTATAGATAAGTGGCACTTCGAAGTCAACTAATTCCTCGCCGACCTCGAATGTAAAGGTATAAGAGATGGCTGGAGGATTTTCAGGAAGGCCTATATATGCTTTATTGTGAACATTGAACAAACCCAGCGTATGCGGATTTTGCAACCAGTAAGGATCTGAATAAGGAAGCGCCTCCGGTGTTATTATTTTAGACCTAAATTGAATTTTGTTGTTCGTCTTTAACTCCTGCAGACATGTTGTATCCCACTTCAAAGAAGCCGATCTTACATTCTTTAAGGTCAAGGGAAATGAAGAACGGTTTACAAGCTCAAAAGAATTTTTTAACTCTTCACCCTGGGTTGTCTGGTAGTGCGAAGAGGTTACTTCCAGGTATAATCCAAGACAATCCTTAATAAGCTGCTCGGCTTCTTTGAGCTTGCGTTGCTTCCATATGCCTTCCTCTAAGCTATTAATTGCTTTTCGGAGAAGTAGCAAGGTCGGAACAATTGCTGAGGGATTTTCTACCTGAAATTCTTTAATCACTCTATCGACAAGGACCTGTACTTTATCACCCCCCTTTAGTCGGGTCCATGTGGTATTGATGCCGTCAAAGACATCCTTCTGCGCCCGCTCTCCCTTCATATATTCCAAAAATTCGGGAAAGTAGCCTCGCACACCTCTTGTTCCCCAACCCTGACTCCTATGCTGACTACTGCTTAGTGCTGCAATTTCGGTATACGACTTTCCTAGTAGCTGATTGTAGCCTCCTACATCTAAAGTTAAAACCCCTGGAGATTTTTCGTCAATGTCTTTATTCCACCACCTCCCCGTATTGGTATAGAGTCGTTTCGGCTGCCATGCTTTTAGCTCCTTCAACTGTTCAGGATAAACGTTCGGATCTGCTGAAGCATCAAATGCCTCGTTAGCTAAGATTGCCGAAGCAGTATGATGCCCATGGCCAGCACGCTCATCGGGAGGAAATCTTGTTATGATAACATCTGGTTGATATTGTCTGAAAACCTTAATTACATCTGAGAAAACTTCTTGTTTCCCCCAAATAGAAAAAGCCTCATTGGGCGACTTGGAAAAACCGAAATCATTGGCTCGCGTAAAGAATTGGAGCCCACCATCTACACGTCTTGCTGCTAATAGTTCCTGGGTACGTATTACACCTAGTAGGTCCCTGATTTCAGGTCCTATAAGGTTTTGCCCGCCATCTCCCCGCGTAAGGGATAAATAAGCTGTTGTAGCCAGCCGATCGTTAGAAAGATAGGTTATAACTTTTGTGTTCTCATCATCAGGATGCGCCGCCATATAGAGAACTGAACCTAGAAAATTAAGTTTCTTCAGCCTTAGTTTAATCTGAGCCGCATCTGGTTGCTGATAAGTTTGCGAATAAACAATTATTGGAGTAAGAAGGAAAAACAAAAATACCTTTCTCATGTATCAGGTTTAAGCTGCAATTTTAAAGGTATTCTAATGAAATTACTTTACCGCTTGAACATTTTTAACAATTATTAACAAGGGAAGATATCTTATAATCTGCCTCTTTTTTCACCATTTACATAAAATGTTCCATCATCCTCAATAAAAATGACTATCCGGCTTAGTGGCGACTTTTTCTCGTCAAGAAATATTACCTGGTACTCATGAGCGGTAACCCTATCCTTTGCATCGTCCGTAAAGCCTACTACGACAGGTATAGCCATTCCTTCATAAATTTTCTTACTTCCCTGAGAAGTGCTTTTGTTATTAATTATTCGCACCCTAACCTCTCCCTCAGAAAATTGAAGCATGTTTATGTTTACAACAAGGTAAGGAAGAAGACTTTCGGTACTTCTCGACTTTTCTGAGGCAGCCCAAACACGCTCCTGTACTGGTCTGATTTTAAATTGATAATCTAGTTTTACTTCAAAGTGTTCCTTTTCCTTGAAGGCAATATCCTGCATAGAAATCACTAAAAGTGCCAATGCAAAAAGTTTCATAGTTACTTTTTAAAGTAATTAAAAGGTAAGTATTATTTTTTGCTTTCAGTAGTGACACTGTTGTAAAAAATTACAGGAATCAGATATTGTTGCGATCTCTAGAAGAATGACTCTGATCCGATTCACATTAACTGCATTAATTATAATTCGCTTATTACTATCTTTATGTTAAAAATTGAAGCTCCTTATTGATAATAACGTATCTTGCTCATGCATGCGGTTTGTTTTCAATGCTAAAAAGTGAAATGACAGTTTAAATAATGATAGAACGGTTAAAATTATTTTTGAAACTATGCAGGCAATCATTTAACCTCCTCAGACGTGCAGAGCCACTCATTCTGTCTTCTTCAACTGCGTTTTTTACAACTTTCGCTATATCTCCTATTGTCATCATACTGGTAAGCTTGTTTAGCTTATACTTTAAGTCAGATCGCATTAAAAACCAGCTTTTTGAAAAGATCGCATCAACGGTAGGTGAAGAGGCAACCAAAGAGATTGAAACTATTGTGAATAATTTTATGCGTGCCGAAAGCAATAGACTGATATCAATTGCCGGTTTAATCTTCTTTATTTTTGTGGGCACTACCCTCCTTAAAGTCATCAAAGAGAACATTCACAAGCTGTGGAAGATCAGGCGAAGAAGAACTAGCTTTAGGTATCAGCTCCGTGAAAGAGGTACTTCACTTGGAATTATAGTGCTGACAGGATTTCTATTTCTGCTCGCCGGCGTTATTGACTATTCTCTAGCCATTTCATTGGATTACCTTCAAATAGCCATCCCGAAAATTGGTCTTTTCGTAATAAGAGGTTTTAATATATTCTTCTCTGTAATGGTAATCTCAACATGGTTTACTATTCTTTTTAAATTCTTACCTGAAGCGAAAGTAAGATGGGAAGTTGCATTCAATGGTGGCTTTATTACAGGCATCTTATTTAACGCTGGAAAGTTAGTTTTAGGCAAAGTATTAATTCATGCGCGGATAGAAACAATCTTTGGAGCCTCTGCTTCATTTGCATTACTGTTGCTGTTCATCTTTTACTGTTCTTTTATCCTCTATTTTGGAGCAGCATTTACTCATGCCTATGGAGATAATATGAACAAGCATATATGCGCAACTAAGTATACGCACGAATATGAGGAGAAGCTATTGGATTGATTTGCAGGGCATAATAATTTATTAGTCTTATATCAGACCAATAAAATACCTCTTTATGAAATCAAATTCATTATTTAATCAGTTTGCCCCCGGCCCGTCTGCTGAGAGAAACGACGGAGAAGATATGGTAGGTCAAACTGCTGGAGGCGACCAATCCTTTAATTCTCTTGTTCAAGAGGAAAAAATTAAGGAGGCTGTAAACATTGATGACAGCAGAAACGAATACATTTTTCCTAAGCTAAATCAGGGATTACTAGATGACTCGGAAATGAGTCTTGCTGACGAGGCAGGACTTTGATACTTAAATCAGAACCAATATACATCTCAGACATTTTTTGATCAACAATATTTTTTGCAGATTGGCAGCCTAAAATTTGCTGGTATCATGCGACGACTAAGCTGTCTATTATTATTTCTTGTTTTATTCTCTTGTGAGTCGAGGAAACCTGTTATTGAGATTACAAAAGAGAATCTAAAGGAGGTATTAACGCAATACGGAAAAGAGAATCCCGAAACAGAAGTTACTATAGAAACGCCTTATGGAAATATTCGCCTGAAATTATACGAAGACACTCCTCTGCATCGGGCAAACTTCATCAAGCTTGTTAAAGAAGGTACTTACGAGAACGCTGAATTCTATAGGATTTTCTACCAGTTTATGATACAGGCAGGGATATACCCAAAAGAACTGCCGTATACTATACCCGCTGAATTTAATCCTAAATACATCCATAAGAAAGGTGCATTATCCATGGCAAGGTCAGATGAGAACAACCCTAACCTGGAATCTTCTTCGTCTGAATTTTTTATCGTACATGGAAGCACTTATGCAGACTATCAGGTAGAAAACGAAGAGTCTAATAACAACCTGAAGCTAACAGACGAACAAAAGAAAATCTATATGGAGCAGGGTGGCTATATGTCGCTGGACCAAAAGTATACCGTTTTCGGAGAAGTGGTTGATGGTCTCGAAGTCATTGATAAAATTGCAAGTGTAAAAACATTCAGTGAAGACAAGCCATTAAAAAAGATACCCATAAAGGTAACGGTTAAATAATCAAAACTGTCAGCTGATGTTCTCAGTTGAAGAATCAAGGCCTCTTAAAATTTTATTTACGTCTTCTTCTGTGGTAGTAAGTTTTATTTTGCAAACTTTAATAAGATACGCTGCACGTTTAACTTTTTCAGATAATTCGTCTACCGATATTTCACCTTGCTCAATTTCTGCAACTATGTTTTGAAGCTCATCAAAAGCTTCTGTGTATTTTATTTGTTCACTCATTTTCCTTTTTGCTTGAAGATTTCACTGTACTTACAATCTTTCCACCAGCCACAAGCGTTTCGAGTAAATCTCCCTCGGACATATCAGCAACGTTCCTGATCGACTTTCCATTATGCAAAGTAATGCTGTAACCTCTTTTCAACACATTTTCCGGGCTCATATTATTTATATTCTTTTCAAGGTTATTCAACTCAGCAGTTTTACTCCTGAACAGCTGCAAAGTATGAAATTGCAATCTATGATTCAATTGAGAAAGTGTTATCTGAAAATCCACCATTTGCGCATTCACATCTTTGGGGATATTGTTAGCCACCTGTCTTATTTCAAACTTCTTTGCTTTACAAAAAGTATTGGTTGCTCTTGTAAGGCTAGCCTTAACAGACACCAATCCGTCCCTCCTATTCTTAAAGATATAGTTGGCGGATTGCAATACTGACTTTGCCAAGCTCCTGATGTCGTTCTTATTGATCGCAAGAATATTTTCTGTAACAGAACGAAACAGTTTGATTTCTGATTGAAACCTCTTGTTCTCCTGACTTATAATCCGCCTGGAAAGGTCATGAATTTTCTTCTCAGCTTCTTTTACAGGAACAGAGAAGTTATGGAAAGTCTGAAGCAGATACTCTGCCAATTTCGTTGGTGTTATTGCATTATAAAATGAAATCATCTCTGTTACTGTTTCATTTGTGGCATGACCTATACCAGTTATTACAGGCAGAGGAAACATAGCAATCTCTTTTGCCAACGCATAATTATTATAACACGATAAACCTACATCTCCACCACCCCCGCGTATTATGGCTACAACATCAAAATGATCCTTTACCTTTTTAATTCTTTTTAGCTGATAGGATATAGATGCCACAGCTTTGTCGCCTTGTAATAAAGAAGGAAATAGAAAGCCAAAGAACTTATAATGCCATGGATTAGTTTCTATAACTTTTGTAAAATCGGCAAGGCCTTTACTTGTTTCTACTGAAATTATTGCAACACGTTGAGGCAGAGCAGGTAGTTTTAAAGCTTTATTTCTTTCAAAGATACCCTCTTCGCGAAGTCTTTGTATTGTCTCCTGTTTTTCCCTTTCAAGATCCCCTAAGGTATAACTTGGGTCTATATCAAGTATTGAGAGCGACAACCCGTGTGAGGGGTCAAAGGTTATCCTGGCAAGGAAGAGTATCTTAATACCATCTTTAAGTGGCTCTTTTAAAACAGCACGAAATTTACTGTCGGCGCGTAAATAATCGTCCTTCCATAAACATGACTTTATTTGTGCTATTATCTTTCCATTCTGTTTCTCAACCAATTCCGGATAACAGTGGCCTGACTGCCTGTAATAGTTAAGCTTATTCATTTCTGCCTTAACCCAAAACGAATTCTTATACCGTTCAGACAAAGTCTTCTGAATACTCTTGGTTACTTCAAGTAGCGAGAAAATCTTTCTATCACTTAACGTTTCTGCCATTCGTGCATGCTTATACCTCTAATCCTTAACCGACCACAATCTATACCTAACTTCAATAAAGTAAAAGATTAAAGAAATGAAAAAACATTATCCCCATCACTATCCTGATTCAAATATTCCAATTCTTATCCCGTTATCCATTTCCCTTAGGAAATAAATCAAAAAAAGTGTATCTTGAGAAGATAAGACAATGTGAACCAGCACAGTTTGACAAAAACTTGCTGGTCTTAAAAGAAATAATGGTACAAGTAAAATACAACGAGCAGGTTAAATTCTGCAAAGAAAAACAAGGCTTCTATTACAAAGTAAAGGAAAGGGTTGATGCGTACTTCTCCGAAACAGGAAAGTCAAAACATGCTGACGGTTTGATGATTTTCAAAACCGTACTTTTCCTGGGAGGAACGCTAGCGCTTTATCTGTTGATACTGTTTGGCAACTTTGGAATATGGACCATGTTTACCATGGCCATTGCGCTTGGTGTTTTTTCCGCTTTCATTGGCTTTAATGTTTGTCATGACGCCCTGCATGGCTCCTACTCATCAAATCCACTTGTTAACAAAGCACTTGGTTCTATCTTTCACTTGCTTGGGGCCAATGATTATAACTGGAAGATTTCACACAATGTAGTACATCATACCTTTACAAATATACACGACCATGATGACGATCTGATTGTAGCGCCAGGTTTGGTAAGTGTTTGTCCACAGGACAAGCCGAAAGCTATTCAACGTTTTCAACATTATTATGCATTCCTGCTCTATGGTTTTGCAAGCCTTGCGTGGATCTTCGCCAAGGACTATGTAAAGTTCTTTCAAAATAAAATCGGAAGCTTTCCTACTCCAAAACACCCCCCTATAGAGCACTTTAAGCTCTTTTTCTTCAAGATTCTATACTATGTACTTGTAATCGTATTACCCCTTGTTCTCATTGATTCCATCACATGGTGGCAATTTGTTATAGGATTTGTTGCTATGCAAATGGCTAAAGGCTTTGTTCTTGGCCTTGTATTTCAGCTCGCCCATATTGTTGAGGGCATTGAGTTTCCCGAACCTGATACAACAGGAACGATGGAAGATGTTTGGGCAGCACACCAGATGCGCACGACAGCCAATTTTGGTATCAACAACTTCCTGACGTGTTTCTTTTGCGGCGGATTAAACATGCAGATTGAACATCATCTGTTTCCTAAAGTTTGCCACACCCATTATAGAGCAATCTCAGAAATTGTAAAAACTACGGCTAAAGAATACAACCTTCCCTACTACGAAAATCCTTCGTTTACAAGTGCACTGGCATCGCATTACAGGATGTTACGCCGGTTTGGGAAAGAAGCACTAGCGTATGCGTAGTCAAGCTTAATATTTTTTTAAAGCACCAAGCTCAGCCTAATGAAAAGTGGCTGAGCTTTTTGTTTAGTATCTTTACCGTGATGATCAATTGGTAAGCTATTATTTTCTTTTATTCTGCACGGTTGGCCCTTTCTAACACTTTTGCTTCTACAAAAGTACGTGCAGTATCCAAACTGGAAGCAAAGTCCTGAATTTGGAATGCCTGAATTTAAAAACCCTTTAATTAGTTCAATTTTCAAGAAAAGAGAAATGGCACACCAATGGCAATGCCCTGCTTAACCTTCTGAACATGGAATGAAGCAGTTCCTAAAAGCAGGTGAACCCCCTATGAGAACCACTGTTGAATTGATTATCCCAGCCATTGCTGCACTGATATTTTCTTACATTATTATTCCGCTTTTAAAGAAGATTGCAGCCAGAACAGGGTGGTTGGATAAGCCTAATGCCAGAAAAATTCATCATACCCCTATCCCACTAATTGGCGGTATCGCCATTGGCATCGCTACAACACTTGCCTGCATCTCAAGCTACCGATTCATGTCTGACAATCAGCTTAAATTACCTTTATTAACAGGAGCATTAATCATGCTATTTGTTGGTGCGATAGACGACAGGTTTAATATTAAACCTGTTTACAGGCTTTTTATTCAAGCAACATGTGCTTATAACGTTGCGGCCTCAGGAATTCGAATTGATTCACTATACGGAATACTTGGCATTAATGAGATACCGCTTTTAAGCCAGTATGTATTAACAATAATACTTATTACGGGCGTTGTGAACGCCTTCAATCTCATGGATGGAATTGATGGATTGTTTGGTATACTTGCTATTATCGGTTTCTCAATCCTCTCTTATATATCTTTTAAAGTGAATTATAGAGAACAAGTCATTCTGTTTATGGCGATTGTAGGAAGCCTCGTTGCATTCTTACGCTTTAACTTTAGCAATAAGCAAAAGATCTTCATGGGTGATGCTGGTTCCCTATTTCTTGGCTTTGTTCTTATTACATCGGCTATTAATCTGCTAAATACAGCAGAGACGAGTACCTCAATCGATAAAACGAAAGTGCTACTTCTGGTTGCCTCTATTTTCCTTGTTCCTGTGCTGGATTCGTTAAGGGTTTACCTGGGAAGGATTAAGAAAGGAATCTCTCCCTTCCAGGCTGATAAAACACATCTACATCACTTGCTGCTTTTCCTCGGTGTTACACACAAACAAGCTGCTCTGATCATTGCGCTGTTTGTTATTTCTATTACCCTGATCTTAGCCACACTCATCGAGTTCTTACCTTTAACCATAACCATACTGGTTGCTGTCATGATCTTTGCAATAATTACCGGAGCACTTATTCTTAATAAGAAAGCATACGACCTGCAGGAATCAACAAAACCTGCTTAAGACAACACTGAATACCAACATGTATAGCTTGGGAGACGAATAATTCTCTTAAAAACCCTCTTTAAGAGATTAGCACATCCACGTCTCAGCCAATTTACTCTTTTTTAGAATACTGACGCCGCTATTGTATTATCGATGTCCCAGCATAATATCAACTGTTGATACTTTTGAAAATGATTTCGTAAAGAAATCTAACAGTACCATGTTAAATAGCTCAGGTTTTTCATACGCGCCGAAATGCGAGGCACCTGGCATGATAAACAGATTGGCATTGGGAATATTCTCAAATATTTTGATTGTATGCGCAAGCTTAATCGCATCCCTGTCACCCGACATTACCAATACCGGACATTTAATCTTATTCAACTCTTTTTCTGTAATGTTAGGTTGATAGGCTAGCAGTGAATAAAGTTGTTTTACCCTTTCGTTCTTTGTGCTTTTTAATGAATCAATAACCATGTTATCAAGCTCATCAGCAATAGCCTTTTTACCAGGGAAGAGATTTGCGCCAAATCCGGCAACCCTCGACACCTTAGCAGGGTATTTAATAGCCATTAGAAGTCCTAATATACCGCCATCACTTTGGCCCCAAATAAACGCACTGTCAATATGAAGGCTGTCCATCAGAGTATTAATGTCAGCGGCCATCATTTCGTAGGTTAATGGCTTATTGGCAGGGTAAGCAGATTTACCATGGCCTCTGCTATCTACTACAATAACCTTAAAGTAGTTTTTAAAATATTCGATTCTCCTACTCTGACCTCTGATTGATCCACCATTGCCATGAAGCAGAATCAACGGCTTACCTGCTCCATAAATTTCGTAGTAAAGGTTTACCCCATTAATTTGTTTATAGGCTCCAGCATGTTTATTATCACCGTAGGTTGGGTTTGCTTGCTGTTGCCCGTAAGTGCAAAAAGTAAATAGTATGAGTGCAACACTTAAAGTGTTTTTTATAGAATTGATGATCATGTTAATAAGATTACCCGTTTTTACTCGCTTTTTCTATGACGAAATCGGCAGTGAAATGTTACAGTAGCCGATATCCAATTGCAGCATCACTTATTTGTATAACCTTTATTACAAAAAGATGTAAGCCCCATATTTTATCAAAGCTTACCAACGATAAGGTCTACGCCTGATCCTTTAGAGATAGATTGTCGCACTTCAATTCTTTCACCATTTACCCATGACTCCAAAATAGCATCATGAGCAACATAGGGCCGATATTGAATTGTGTTAATTTTTAAGTCAAGAGCCACTAATTGCCTTTTTGCAAGGTCTAATGTTGAACCTGTTAAGTCAGGATATGGAACCATTCGATAGTCACATTTTTATCTGTCACAAATTGTTTAGCCTGATCAATAGTCATTCCTTTTAAGTCAGGTACAAGAACAACTTTTCCCTTGTTCGCTACAAAGGGCAACACCGCATTAAATAACACAAAAGAAAGAAGGCAAAACAGACTGATTACTATGCCAACATGTGTTAAAAGTCTTTTAAGGGTGCTGGTTTTTACCTTGAAATTCATAATACTGTAAAGATAAAATTTACTTCACACTTTTTCTCGAAAGTCATCTTACGTTTATTACCTCCCGCAGAGGTGCTTGGCGAAAAACTATTTTATAACCGTCATTGTGGACCATGTAAAGGATTGTGTTTCCATAGGACGAAGGATCAGGAAAAGGAACGTTGTTGCTTACCGTTCCTTATCCTTCCTTGTCTTTTCTTATTCTACTTCTGAATCATCGAATAAAATATTCTTCCAATTATCAGCATCAGGCAGAAAGGGAACGAAAGCGGTGGAATTATTCTGCTGTATCCAAATTCTGCCACAATTTTCACATTGATAAATTAATCGCCTCAGGTCAAAGTAATACTGGCCGAAAATCTCTCCCATAAGTTGCTTATCAGTTATATCTGTTGAATAAGTAGATCCTGACAAGCGCTCCTCTATCCATTCTTTTCGCCTACCCTGTTTAGTTGCCTCAACGAATGATTCTATGCCTTCCTGAACCTTATCAAAAAAATCAAAGAAAGGCCCATTCGGAATGATTGCGCCTTTATAGGGAATATCAACCTGATAATCATGAATCACAAATCCACATTTACATTGTAGCTTACTCATATTCATTTAATTCTTACAACAACTTTCAATATAAGTATTTTATATGAAATCCGTGATCTCTGGTTAAACTCATTCAGCCATGCTATCCTTACTGTCACTAGGAAGATTCTATATGATTATGAAAATGAATTTTAACTAAACTGATAACGGTATAGCTGCGCATCCGAAACGAAGGATGGCGGACCGAACTACCTCAAGTAGCGTAATCCCAAGGATGTGTGATATGGACTCGTGTGTGGCATGACGAAGCGATCCCTTACAATGGAATGCATGCTTGGATAAGCTTAAGATGTTTCGATTAATGCAGATACTATGTACTTCCCTATTCCACGTGAAATTTTTATAGGAGGGGACAGCTTTACGTAATCCCGCAAACCAACCCGTCAGCTTCGCGACATTCGTCTGGACATGCGCAATGACGTGTTAGTTGGGTTTGTATTTTAGAAGTATTAGCGTAGGCGCAGTGTTGTCATCTTGTTGCGTTTACTACCAACATTATTAAACTATTCCATAACTATTAGACTGACCTCCGTCTATAGCGATAACCTGTCCGTTTACGTAGGAGATGTCCTCACTTAAAAGAAACGCGACAACCTTCGCTACTTCTTCAGGTAACCCTAACCGTTTCGTAGGGTTAGCTTGTGCATATTCTGCTTCAGCTTTTTTGGGATCTGCCGGGTTAACCTGGCGAAATGCTTCGGCTACCATGGGTGTAAGTATGGCTCCGGGTGAAATGGCATTGGTAATTATTCCATCACGGGCATATTCAAGGGCTGCATTTTTAGTGAGACCAATTACGGCATGTTTCGTTGCTACGTATGGTGTCTGGTTCATTACACCACGCAGTCCGCCAACAGAAGATACGTTAACAATTCTACCATATTTTTGCTTTTGCATCTGCGGGATAACATAACGCATACCATAGTATACTCCCATCAGGTTTATATCTACTACTTTCTTAAAGATGTTAACATCATACTCCGCAAGCGGGGCCTGTCGGCCTTCAATCCCTGCATTGTTATATAAACCATCAATACGACCAAACTCCTTTATAGTTTCCTGCACGTAATGCTTTACATCCTCTTCTTTGGAAGCATCACCACTAATGGCAATGATATTTGCGTCAGCATATTTCTTACTTATATGCTGATGTGCTTCCATCAGCGCCTGTTCGTTGTAGTCAACAAGTGTAAGGTGAGCACCCTGGCTTGCCAGTTCTACTGACGCTGCAAGTCCAAGTCCTAATCCTGCTCCGGTTATGATGACTGACTTTCCTTTTAAGGTTTTCATAAAATAGGTGTTAATGATAATGGTAATACGTGTTGAGCATATAGCTCGGCAACCAACCTCTTCTGTTTTCACATTAACTTAAGAAATCAATACTGGTTTACAAGCAGCATGGAGTTGTGAAACTGTTGTGCTGGGATGGTGCAATTGCATACTGACCGTAATCGCGAGGACATATGAGAGCGAATCATGTGTAGGCAGGATGAAGTTGGGATGCACAGGCTTGGGTAAACAGAAAGCTGATGTAATGAAGTGGAGATGTAACTTTACGTTTCTGCAAGTCTAATGTTCCATAGGCAGGAGATTTCTTTATGCTAGTACACATCCTTACGCTGCCCTTCGCAATAACGCGTCAGTTCTATGTGTACTCTATAGGGGAAATTGGTTTAAAAGTGCCGTCATCGCCTGCCCCAACGAATGTCGGAGAGGATGTGCGTTTAGGTTTGTGATGGAAGAAGAAAAGATCTCCGTTCGATGAAATGCAGGACTTGGATAATTATTAGTTGATGCGATAAAGTGAGATGTATGAAATCTACTCTTAGCTGTGATGTTTTTTATAGGGAGGAGAGCAGGCCGACACGTTAGCCCGCAATCACATAGTTATTAGGTTTGTTTTCATAGAATAGGTTGCTTAGCAACACTATTATTCACGTTCCTTTTGTTACTCTAAATACTTGGGACTGGCACAATGAGTGATTGGTTTAAGCTTTATTCAGCAAGCAGTGCGTCTATCTTCTTCACTAATTCTTTAGTGGCAAATGGTTTGGTTATATAAAGTTCGGCGCCAAGGTCAAGGCCTTTTTGTTTGTCTGCTTCCTTTGTCTTCGCACTTAAAAAAACAACCTTTATTTTTTTTAAGGTGTTATTGGTTTTAATATAACTGCAGATCCCGTACCCATCTACGTCAGGCATCATAATATCCAGTAAGACAAGATCAGGTACTTCCTGATCTACAAGCGTAAGTGCTTCTTTTCCATTTCTTGCCACCATCACTTCGTATCCGCTCTTTTTCATCAAGAACTCCAACGACATCAGTATGTATGGATCATCATCTACTACAAGAACCTTTCTTGCCATGCTCATTCAATTATTGGCAGCGTAAAGATAAAACGACATCCTTTATCAACTTCACTTTCCACCCATATTTTTCCATTGTGCATCTCAACTATTTTCTTACTAATAGCCAAGCCTAATCCGCTCCCCTCGGGCTTCTTTAATGTTTGATTGTGAGCCTGAAAGAATTTATCAAAAATAAGCTGATGCAAAGCCGGAGCAATTCCTTTTCCATTGTCTTCAACAACAACGCGTACCTCTTCTTGCTTTTGTTCCAAAGCAAGAGCTATACGACCATTCTCGGCATCAGCAAACTTGATAGCATTTGACAGCAGGTTTACCAACACCTGATGAATGAGATCTTCATCACATCGCCACGGGGCTACATTTCCTTGTGCATCTAACTCAAGCTTAATACTTTTTTCATTGAGCAGCATTTCAAATGACTCGGCAACGGTGATGAGTAAGGTGTACAAATTAACATACGACAGGTTGAGTTGCTGTTTCCCGGATTCATATCGTTCGAGATTTAATACCTGTGAGATCAGGTGACTCAGCCTCTCCGTTTCCTTGATAAGTCCTGTAAGAAAGTGCTGGCGTTGCTCAATGTCAATATCAGGATTATCGTGAACAATTTCTGCCATCGCCCTTATAGACGTAAGCGGCGTACGCAACTCGTGTGTAACGGTATATAGAAATTCATCTTTCTGCAGATCTAGGTTTTTAAGAATAGCATTTGCCCTTCTTAATTCATCTGTTGCCCGGGTTAACTCTAACGACTTCTTTCTTAATTCTTTGTTTAATTCAATGATCTGCTGTGACTCCCGAAGAATGTTAAGTAGTTCATCAATCTTTAACTCTTCTTCTTTACTGACACTGCTAACCATAATGCGCGCAGAGGCCGAACCTATTACGCCGGACAGCAGCCGCTCAGAAAAAGCCACGATGCGTGGATCGGCATGCTTGTCGTCAAGCGGGATCTTATGCCTGTGTGCATAACTGGAGATAAGCTTTTGTGTACGTTCTTCTCCCAGGAAAGTAGCAAGGAGTCCTTTGAGGTCAGGAAGATAAGCAATGCCACGCCAAACTGGTCGGTGTAAGTCAGGACCATCAAGCTTGTATATGTTTACAAACAACTCGCTCTGGTAAACTTCCTGCACCGATTGCTTTGTGTAAAGCGATACAACGGCATAGGCAGCAGTGTTAAAGAGCAATGACCAGAAGAGGCTATGTGTAATGGAATCAAGGCCTGTTAAACCGAATAGTTCGTAAGGTTTTAACATTGTTATATGAAAGAGCCCCTCGTTCATGATTTTGCTACTGATCATTCCAGCGCTTGTCATCGAAGGAATTACCAACGTATAAAACCAGATTACGGCACCCATGCAAATGCCTGCCATAGCACCTTTTTGTGACCCCTCACGCCAGTAGATGCCACCAAAAACGGAGGGTGCAAACTGAGCAACTGCTGCAAATGAAATTAACCCGATAGAAACCAGGGTAGCCTGCTGTGCGACGGTCTTACTATAGTAGAATGCAAGCATCAGAATAACCAGTATGCTCGCCTGCCTGATGGTGCGAATAGTACGGATAAGCTTATCTTCGCCAGCAGTCTTAAAATTCTTCGCAGAAAGTAAAACGGGTAAGGCTATGTGGTTGCTGATCATGGTGCTTAACGCAATTGTCTCGACAATGATCATACTTGTTGCAGCGGAAAAACCTCCGATGAATATCAACAGACCTAGAAGGTGTTCATTAAAATACAAGGGTATTGCGAGAACGAAAGTATCCGCATCTACTGCACCGTTATCGAAGATGAGCTTGCCAGCAAACATGATAGGAAGCACAAAAATATTGATGGTGAAAAGATATAACGGGAAAAGCCATGCTGCCTTCCGCAAATGATTTTCATTAATATTTTCAACTACCGTTACCTGAAATTGTCGCGGTAGAAACACAATGGCCAGCATGGCCAGAAAAGTGAGTGCCATCCAGGAGGTATAAGAAGTACCGGTACCCAACTCAAATTGAAAGAGGTGCCGCAATTCCTCAACCCGCGAAGCCCGTAAAAAGATATCGCTAAAGCCATCGAAAAGACCATACGTCACAAAAATACCTGCAGCAACGAAAGCGACTAGTTTAACAATAGACTCAAAAGCGATGGCAGCAACGAGTCCTTCATGTTTTTCAGATGCATCAACAGAGCGCGCGCCGAAGAGAATAATAAAAACAGAAATGATTCCTGCGATAAAGAATGTACTATCAAAAATGGAAGTATTGACATTGTTTACATGACCGCCATTGAAGGCAATTACTTCCATGCTTTTGCCTATGGCTTTTAACTGAAGGGCGATATAGGGTGTAATACCCAATACGCTGAAAACTGTTACAACAATGGCAATGGTAAAATTCTTTCCATAACGCGCGGAGATAAAATCAGCGAGGCTGGTAAGTTGTTGCGCTTTGCAAATGCGCAATATCTTACCTACCATGGGAAGGAACAACGCACACATAATGGTAGGACCAATGTAAGTGGTTAAGAATTCGATGCCATGGGTGGCAGCACGGCCAACGCTACCGTAGTAAGTCCATGCGGTACAATAAACTGCGAGCGACAACGCATAGACATAAGGGTTATTGATAATACTCTTGCCTCTCTTTAATTTGAACTCCGCATAATAAGCTATGCCAAAAAGAATAGCCAGATAAAGAAATACACAAAAGACAACAAATACCTCATTCATATATTTCGCTACATCACAGGGTGAAGGCAATTGGCCTTTAACGGATCACCGCTTGTTATTTGGAGGACTTGATTCTCGTCCTTCCGCTAGTTTTAAAATACAGACTATGCACAATAGCCAGGTAGTAAAGATATAGAAGTACAACAGTGGGATACCTGCAACCCATGCGGGTGTGTTTACAATAGCAATGAGCGGATACGAAAACAATACCGTTATCAACATACTCAATACAATAAGCTTTTGCTTTCTCATAGGCTATTGTTTAAAAACACAAGCCCTGGTAAAGTTTACCAAGGCTCGTATATTAATATCATTTCAGATTTTCAGAATCGTGAGGCAGATAGTCATACTCGCCTTTCAAAGCATAGTATCCAAAGATAATCGTACCTACAGCAATAGGAATAAACACTACAACGAATACTACCCATTGGATCTTTGTATCCAATACAGGTTTTTTTTGTATCTCGCTCGCAGCTGTTGAGATAAGAAAGTACATGGCTAATGGTCCTAAAGCCATCCATATTATTCCAGCAAAACGTTTTATCTGATTCATGTTCTTAAATTAAAATTATTAGTCCTCTACATTAGGGTCAATTCTGTTAGAGATATAAATAGTACCAACTACAAGACAAACTGCGGCAATTACAATAGGATACCATAGGCCTACAAGCTTGTCGTCCAGATAGATGGTGGTAAATAGTGTTGCGATAAACGGTGTTAACCCACCAAATACACCATTACCGATGTGGTATGGCAAAGACATAGAAGTATATCTGATCTTTGTTGGGAATAACTCAACAAGAAACGCTGCAATAGGACCATATACCATTGTAACATATACAATCATAATAAATACAACAGCTACAATAGACCAGTATGTACCTGAACTTACCACCTTGGATATTTTTACATCGGGTTTCAAAGTAGTTTTTCCTGGTGTAGCATATACGGTATCTATCTTTGTTTCGGACAGTACCATGCCATCGGTAAAGTGTGTTTTTGTCACCACGGTCCGAAGGAAGTTTTCTCCTATCGGCTTTGTGTTCGTATTAATTTCTTTTCTTTCAGTTATCTCTGTCCTGGTTGACGGATCGCTCCACTCCAGTAACTTATTGAAGAGCGGCCTGTAAGTAAGTATTGCCAACAACATACCTGCCATCATAATCCATTTTCTACCTACCTTATCGCTCCAGCTTCCAAATACGATAAACATCGGAGTTGCAAAGAGAATGGACCAGATGAGAATGGTGCGTGACTGTTCGAAGTCTATCTTACAAACATTTTCAAGGAACGATTGTGCATAGAACTGACCGGTATACCATACAACGCCCTGCCCCATGGTAGCGCCGAATAACGCGAGCAAGACCATCTTCAGATTAGTTTTATGAACAAAACTTTCCCGCAAAGGATTAACGGATGTTTTACCTTCGGCCTTAAGCTTTGCAAAGAGTGGCGATTCCTTCATCTGTAGGCGTATGTAGATGGAAACACCTACCAGTAAGATTGATATGATGAAAGGTATGCGCCATCCCCAATCGTTAAATTTTGCAATGGATGCTGCGGCATCAGAATCAAGACTGTTTCTGGTAATCAGGATAACACCAAGTGAAACGAATAGTCCGAGGGTTGCTGTGGTTTGTATCCATGATGTATAGAACCCACGCCTGTTTTTAGGAGAGTGTTCTGCAACATAGGTAGCAGCGCCACCATATTCACCACCGAGCGCCAAACCTTGCAATAAACGCAAGAGCAGGATAATAACTGGGGCGGCAAAGCCAATGGATTCATAACCCGGCACAATACCGATAGCAAAGGTAGAGCCCCCCATAATTACCAGGGTTAACAGGAAGGTATATTTTCTTCCAATTAAATCGCCAAGGCGCCCAAATACGAGCGCTCCAAAAGGTCTTACAATAAAACCTGCGGCAAAAGTTGCGAGCGTTGATAACAGGGCTGCCGTAGGATTTGTTTTCGGAAAAAACTGGCTTGCAAGAATTGGTGCAAGGCTTCCAAAAATGTAGAAGTCATACCATTCGATGAGCGTACCGACGGATGACGCCCAGATTACTGACCAGATGCTCTTATTCTCTGTGTTGTTCATAATTTATATTAGTAGCTTAAGTAGTTTCTATAAATAGACCTGGAGTTGAATCATAAATTCTCCTTTGTTACCATCAACTACCCTCCTATCGTTCTGCGTGAAGTACTGAGGTCTTATGCTGTACTGCGGGGTTATTTTAGCATGATGACCATCAAGGAAAATATTAGCTCCAAAATCAATATAACTTCCTGTCTCATCAAGATATTCAAAATCTTTCAATGTAAAAGCACCAAAGGGCTGTAAACGAAGTTTACCACTGATACCTTTGGGTAATAACAGCCCGGCTTGTGCGTAAATAATATTTCCGGTACCTACAAAAGGACGATTATTACCGAAGCCCTGAACGGACCTTGGCCCTGTGTAGTTTGGATCGAAACCTGCGGCCGGGTTCATAATGCCTACGTGCCTAATATAGTTAGGACCAAAATCATAATTGTAATATACGCCATAAGCGGTAATTGCCATATTCTTCTCTTTAGATCCTATGGGCATATCAGCGAAAACATCAACACCGATTAAGGTAATGTTATGACGTTGCAGATCGCCTGCGGCGTCGAGGCTTCTGGTACCGTTATTATTATGATAGAACCCTGCACCAATGTTAAACACCTTTTTGGTGCCGACATATGTTCCAACCCTGTAAGGCAGTACGTTGCTTTCCTGATCAAGAAACTGGTAATCAAAATATCCCTGAACGGCAGGCTTGGCATCACCATTATTATCTACTGCAACCCTTCCTTTTAAAGGGTCGACGGCGGGTGTCAGATTTGTAGCGAAGGGTTTGTTAACGCTAAAGTTGTAATTCAATTTACCAAGTCTGCCTTTCGTGTAAACACCGAACTGTCTTACAAACTGATCGCTTAAATCTACCAAAGGCCAGTTGACAACAGGTGCATCTATTGCAAGAAAGTTTAATGTACTGGCACTGCTTATGCGACTGATACCCCACCAATAATGTAATCCTGCACCAAGGTATACGTTGTATTTGTTGGGTGTCTTTGTCTCAGGATCTACTGCAGGGACAATGGCATATTCATTCCAGACATCGTGAAAGAAGATGCCTGGCTTTTTACCCGCACCGTATCCTCCGGTACCTGACGAACCTGATGCACCCCCTGTAGCAAAAGACTGGTTGTTAATACCGAAATGTGTTAGTACCAGGTAACGTGGTGTTATTTGTGCGTAGGCTAAAAAGCGAAGTCTTCTTGCGCCAATATCCCACGTATTGTTACTGGGAACTCCATTTACCGCTGTGCCATCGTTGTGTTGAATGGATCTCATCCAGATCTGATTCCAGATGATAAAACGAACGTACTTATTTCCTTCCGGATCGAGGTTCACCTTTACACCGGAATTATAGGTTTCTGAACCTTGTGAATGTGCAGCAAATGCTGTGAAAAGCAATGCGTAGAGGAATGCATGATGCCTTAGTCTCATAAAAAAGGTTTATTGGTGTTGAGACCAAATTCATCAAACTGTCTTTCTGAAATCGTTTTGCAACTATACTTTTGTTAAATTATATACTTCACACTTTGCTTTTGCGGAAACGCTCCCACTTAATCATCATAAATTTGTCGCCAAGCTCCGTAATAATGCAGCCCGCACCTTTAAGGCTATCTTTAGAAGAGAAGAAGCTTAACAGCTCAGTGTGGTTGAGGACTGTGTAGGTGGGATGGTACTCATAGTTTTCCGGTGCCTTTACATTGTACTTCTTAACCCAGTTGAGTACAGATACATGGCTAACGCCCAGGATACGCTCTATTTCGCGCAGCGTGACACCTTCAATGTAAAGTTGAAGTGCTTTGATTACATAGTAAGGGTCTATGTTCTTTCCCTCTTTTAAAACCGTAAAGAAGTAGTCGCACTTCTTACAACGAAATCGCTGGCGACCTTTTACTATTCCGCTTTTAATTAATACATCATGTTTGCATTTGGGGCAGACAATTTCCTGCATAAATGAAGAGGGTTAGGGGTGATATACCAATTTAGCATAAATATATCAAATTAGCAGATTAATGCTGGACAATCGTTTTAAAACTCTTTAGTTTTCATTTAACTATCCCGGGATAACAACCATGACTATCCTTTCACGCTTCGCAATTCAGATGATCCGGGGGAAATACAGGAGATTACTACTACCCTGCTCGATACTTCAGTCAGTTAATGAAATTAAAAAATAACAGGTTGCGAACAACAGCATTAAGGATTATATTGTATCAGAACGGTCTTTGGATGAAATAATAGCATCTGCGGCGATCATGTGTTGTGCTTGCCTTTGCTTACGTACTCAAAGGATCTTTGTGGCAGTGCTTTTGATAGAGGCTGACATTACTTCCGGCCTGAAGAATTATATTTGGCTACATATACTCAAATCTTATAAACTGGCTCCGTCGTAGCTTCGTCCTACCTTCGTCCTGGCTTACTCATGCCTTTTTTAAGTCACTTTGGCAGAAAGACCAAAGAATGTTTTGGAAAGAATTAGCACCACCTGCGAATTATACCCTGAATCTTCTCTTACTACCCTGACAACTCTATATAAGAAACAAAATAGATGGGATTACTCCTGGCTATCTCTTACGCATCGAAAGCCCACATTGGAAATTCCGGAGTCTACAGCAGTGCCCTGCCGAGCATCAGTCCTGTAGTTGGAACAATAGTTCGATGAACATAAGTACGAACCTCCTTTTGTTATACGTTTTTCAATACCTGGCTCGGCAGGGTCATAAAAACTGTCGCTCGTCCATTCCCATACGTTACCAATCATATCATATAGTCCAAATTGATTGGGTTGAAAACTTTTTACAGGAGAAGTGCCTTCAAAACCGTCCTCATTTAAATTTGTCACAGGAAAGCTTCCCTGATAAGTATTGGCTGTGAACTTTCCAAGTGCGTCGGTTTCATTGGCCTTGGTACTAATGATGCCTGCTGCAAACTCCCACTCGGCCTCAGTAGGCAATCGTTTACCTACCCAATTGCAATAGGCTACAGCATCTTCATAGGCAATGTGAACCACGGGATGATCCCACCGGTTTTCGATATTACTGGATTCGCCTTCAGGATGTCGCCAGTCAGCCTTTGGCATGAATACCCACCATTGAGAATACTCATTTAACATAACTGGTTCATGAGGTTGGATGAACACGATAGAACCAGGCACTAGTAGACTGTCAGGCGGTTTAGGTGTGCCAACAGGAAGCTGTGCACGCAACTGTTCCCAATCGAGCTTTCGTTCTGCAACAGTTATGTAGCCCGTGGCTTTAACAAACTCATCGAATTGCCGGTTAGTAACCTCATGGCTATCCATCCAGAAGCCTTTTACAGAGACCTTATCATCTCCATGCGGAGAATTTCCCTCGGAAATCCAAACCATTTTATCTTCGGCATTGCTATTATCTTTATTAAGAGGCTCTTTATGTTTGGTGCATGCTGCACCCAACATCACAATAAACAGTAAGCTTTTTCGGTATATATTTCCGGCATTCATCTCTCACAAAATTCTTACAATTGATTCATATTCCATTATGTTTTCAGAAACCATTTTGGACAGCATTTGTACTAAAAGATGCTCATTCTTTAAATTTTTATAATATCTAACACATACCGTTGTCAACACCAGAAACATTCGAAGATAGAAATTTCATCTTATCTCCGTATAAATACTTACCCCCTGACAATTCAAACCAGAAAAGACCCCATGCTTGAAATAGACATCCTGTATCAACTAAATCTTTTTTAATCAACAATCGGATTTGAGAATCAAGCAGTTAACGTAATCATTACATTAGACGACCCATAGAAAACACAAACAAAAAGTTTGAAACGTATTTTAAATTCATATTTCCAAATATCCAGGTACTGATTTTTCAAAAAATCACACTTACAACGTGGTAGGTACTGTTAATGCTGTGCAGCAGCGAAGCTGCTCAACCGTCTACCTATGTAAGATCATAAAAGATATTGCGAACTAATCATCTATAAACAAACATAGTTTTACGCCCGATTAAAAAGAGGTGTATAACGTGTGCTCTATTGTAAGGCGCTAAGTGCGGTTATTGTAATTATTAGCAGCACACAAACCTATTGAGATAGAAATATAGTTAACGCAAATGACATGACTCAGACCTAGTGAATCAATTAAAAACAAAAACCAGTCCTGTTTTTGTTCTTACCTGTTCTCAAGGAGATGCAGGCATTTGAGAAAACCGATTAAAACATTAAACCCCACATATGAAATTATCTATACTGGAATGCCTCAGGCATAAGCAGTGGAGACCTTACACTTTAAAGCCTGCCGTTCTTATATTGGCTGGTTCTTTTGCTGCGTCACAAGCACATGCAAGTAGTGTATTGTTTTACACAAATACCAATTCAAGTTTTGCATCATCATTATTTCAACAATCTGAAATAAACATATCAGGTACAGTAACTTCTGGAGGAGAAACTATGCCTGGTGTTAACGTTTTAGAGAAAGGTACGGCTAATGGTACCACCACCGATGGGGATGGTAAGTTTACTTTGAACGTTACCAATCCGGATGCCGTACTTGTCTTCTCATTTATTGGTTATACACCACAGGAAATACCTGTAGGTAACCAGACAAAGATTGAAGTTGTAATGGCAGAAGATATCTCTACACTAGGTGAAGTTGTAGTTGTAGGATATGGTGTGCAGAAAAAGGTAAGTCTTACCAACTCAGTTGCCACTGTACAAACAGAAGCGCTTACTGTAAGACCGCTTTCTAATCTATCTCAGGCCCTACAAGGGCAGGCAGCAGGATTAACTGTACAAGACCAGGGTGGTATACCAGGAAGAGCTAAAACTGCTCTTACCATACGTGGTACTACCAGCTTACCTGACAAAAACAACAAGCGCAAGAATGACCCATTAGTAATTGTAGACGGAATTGAACAGGATATGAACTTTATCAATCCGAATGACATCGAGTCTGTATCAATTCTAAAAGATGCTGCTTCCACAGCAATCTATGGTTCACGAGCTGCAAATGGTGTAATCCTTATCACGACAAAGAGAGCAAAAGAAGGTAAAGTTACAGTAGACTATAATGGATACTATGCTTTACAGCGCTCAATCAATAATCCTGAAATGATGGATACTGAGGCGTATATGAGGTTACAACAGACTGCCTATAACAACGCCGGGCTTGCAGTACCAGCAATGTTCACCGATGAGTCTATCCAGACCTGGGTAAACAGCAAAGACCGTGAACAATATCCTTTACCAAACGTATGGTATAAAGAGTTATTTAAAACTGCACCGCAGTATAATAATTCTATTGCCGTAAGTGGTGGTAGCGAGAACTTTAAGGCCCGTATGAGTGCGCGCAATATGCGCCAAGATGCGTTAATAGAAGGTTATGACTTTGACCTGAAAGATGTAAGGTTGAATTCTGACTTTGCCATATCAAAGAGAATTTCAGTATCAGGAGATTTGAACTACAGACGTGAGCGTTCAACTACACCTACTTTGGAATCCACAATTTATGACAGGCTTTTCCATGGTTCACTTTTCGCAGTTCCTAAATACTCGGATGGATCCTACGGATTAAGCAGCCAAGGACACAACCCGCTTATGTATGCTGAACTTGGTGGAAAATCAACACAGGTAGTTGAAAATATCATTGGTAGCCTGCGTGCAAGCTGGGAGATTGTTGATGGATTGAAGTTTAGCACCCAAATCGCGCCACGTATTGTTTTGACACGTAAGAAGGACTTTACAAATTCTTTTAGTAATACGGACAAGGTTAAAAATATTACAAAAGTTCCGGCCAACAATTCGCTTGCAGAGTCTAGAATTAATGCTACTGAGTATACTATCAACAATTTACTGACTTACCAAAAAGAGTTTGGCAAACACAACATTTCAACGTTGATAGGACACTCTGAAATCTCTAATACAACTGACTCATTATGGGCATATAGAGAGCGATTCTATAGCAACGACGTTCAATCAATCGGACAAGGTGCAAATGACGGAACGAGAAACAACAGAGGCCGCGATACCAAATGGGGACTTCGCTCTTATATGTTGCGTGTAAATTATGCCTTTGCTGACAAGTACCTATTTGAAGTAAACGGTCGTTATGACGGATCATCTCGCTTTATTGGAGATAACGTATATAGCTTTTTCCCTTCGGTTTCAGCAGGATGGAGAATTTCGGAAGAGCAATTCCTTGAAAACGTAAACTTTATAGAAGAACTTAAGATAAGAGGATCTTGGGGAAAAACAGGTAATCAGGCCGTAGGACTTTATAGCTACTATCAGGCTTATGACCCAGGCGCATACTATTTCGGAGGTGCTTCTGTAATATCATATGGTTTCAAACAATTAGCTAACAGGGATATAACATGGGAAACAACTGAGCAGACAAACGTAGGTTTCGATGCGTTGCTATTTGAAAACCTCAGTCTATCATTTGATTACTATAAGAAACGTACTGATGGCATTTTGATAAACCTTCCAATTCCTTCAACTGTTGGACTTCTTCCAGCACCTCAAAATGCGGGTATTGTAGATAATAGCGGGATTGAACTTGCTCTTGGTTATAGAGGAGAATTTAAGCCCGGGTTCACCTATGGCTTTAGCGGTAACTTCGCTATGAACAAGAATGAAGTGGTTGACCTTGCAGGAACAGGACCTTATATTACTGGAAATGACATAGACCCACGTTATGTAATTAAGGAAGGTCTTCCTATTAATGCACACTGGGGTTACCAAACCGATGGCTTATTTCAAAACGATACTGAAATTGCTCAATATCCAACGATTGGCGATTACGGTGACAAAAAAACAGCAAAACCAGGCGATGTGAAGTATGTTGATCGTAACAACGATAAGATCATCAACGCAGATGATATGATGATGATTGGCACAAGCTTCCCTAAGTTTACTTACGGCTTTACAGTTAACCTTGGATACAAGAATTTTGAATTGGCAGCGTTCTTCCAAGGAGCTGCAGATATGGACGTAAGATTATCAGGTGCACTTGCTGAAATGGGTAACAACGAGGGATTCGTACCTTCCGTTGTAGAAGGAAATTATTGGACACCAACTAATCCAAACGCTAAATTCCCACGTCCTGTAAAACGCGAGTTAAAAAACGTGAATACTTCGGACAGAATGATTTTGGATGCTTCTTACCTGAAGCTGAAGAATATTCAATTGACGTATAACCTTCCTTCGTCGCTTATTGAAAAAGCACGTATGACAAAGGCTAGTGTATACGCTTCAGCAACGAATGTATTGACCTTCTCTAAGTTGAAGGAATGGGGACTTGATCCTGAAGTGGAATCTGGAAGAGCATTATACTATCCTCAGGTTTCTCTTATGACACTGGGCGTTAATGTTCAATTTTAACAACTACTAATGATTGAAATCATGAGATTTAAAAAATATTCTATCATAGCTATTACTACACTATCGTGCTCACTTGGCACGATAGGTTGTACAGATGACTTGCTCGAAACGGTACCAACTGACAGAGTGTTAGATGAATTTTACTGGAGTGGCAGTGATAACGATGCCAAGCTAGCTGTTAACGCCGCATACCAGTACCTGGATGAACCAGAACGTATTTTCAGAAGAGATGCTTATTCAGATATCGGACATGTAAATCTATTTTTTAGCAACGATGCTTTTGTTGAGCAAAGCCTGGATGCTTCAAGCTCTGTAATTGCAGATGAATGGGCTGTGGCTTATAAAGGAGTTGCAGCAGCTAACTTTGTACTTGACAATATACATAAAGTAGTTGTTACAGATGCTAACAAAAAAGTAGTTGAACAGTACATAGGAGAAGCTAAAACACTACGTGCTTTTCAGTACATTAAACTGGCTGCCATGTTTGGCAACGTACCCCTTGTTAAAAAGATGATTTCCGTTGAAGAAGCACGTGAACTTACAAGCGCGCCTGTTTCTGAAGTTTGGGACTTTGTAGATGCTGAACTAGATAGCGCTGCAAATCTACTTCCTACAACGCATAGTGCTGCAGAAAAAGGACGTATAACAAAAGGTGCAGCTTTAGCTTTAAAAGCAAGAGCCAATCTTTATGCAGGCCGTATGGCCGAGGCTGCTACAGATGCAAAAAAAGTAATGGACCTTAATGTGTACGATATTTATTCTCAATACAAAAACCTTTTTACCTATGCTGGTGAAAATGATTTAACTAATAAAGAGGTTATACTTGACAGGCAATATGTGAAAGACATATTACCAAACCAGGTTTTTGCGATTATGGCACCTTACAGTGCAAATGGGACAACTACACCTAGTCCTAACCAGTTTGTTCCTACCAAGGCGCTAAGTGACATGTACACGATGCAAAATGGAAAGCTAATCACTGATGTTACAAGTGGATTTGATCCATTCAATCCTTATGTTGGTCGCGATCCCCGAATGGCTTATACACTGTATGTACCTGGCGCTGTACTTCCTGATGGTAAAATCTTTAACCCGACACCAGGCAGCAAAACTGCTGATGAAGTTGGTAGCACATTCTATGCTACATCTACAGGATATACGCTGAAAAAGTATATCAATGCTGAAGACAGAAACAGCAAGCTGAACAATGGGATTAATATTATTCAATTACGCTATGCCGAAGTTTTATTGACGTATGCAGAAGCAAAAATTGAAGCTAATGATATTGATCAGAGCGTAGCAGATGCCATTAATAAAGTCCGCCAAAGAGGTGATGTTAATTTACCAGAAATAACACTTCCTATTGGACAAGAAGAACTGAGAGAGATTGTAAGACGTGAAAGAACAATTGAACTTGCATTTGAAGGACACAGATTATTTGACATTCGCAGATGGAAAATTGCTGAAACTGTGGTTCCTGGAAATGTTTATGGTATCACGTACGTAAGCAACGGAGAATTAAAGACCGTACAAGTGGCTTCATTTACTAAAAAGTTTTTTGCTCCAAGAGATTATGTATGGCCTGTTCCTCAAAATGAGCGCGTCCTGAGTCCTAAGTTGGACAAAAATGGATGGTAGGTAACATCCTTTAAGCAGAAAGAACAAGAAACAATAGTGTGAACCACTATTGTTTCTTCTTTTTTAAAAACACTCACAGAAAAACTATTATGAAAAGAATAAGCTTACTATTTGTATTCGTCCTGGCAGTAGTCATCGGCTATGCCCAGAAGAAAGAGAAGCCCAACATCATCATCATCTTTATGGATGATATGGGGTATGGTGACATCGAACCGTACGGCATGACGGGAATTCCTACTCCCAATTTCAATCGCCTAGCAAAAGAAGGAATGCGCTTTACACATTTTAATGCAGGCCAGGCAGTTTGTACAGCCTCACGCGCCGCGCTACTTACGGGGTGTTATCCCAACAGAATTGGCATGACGGGCGCTCTACTACCAGGAGCGAAGAAAGCACTAAATCCGCAGGAAGAAACTATTGCTTCTACTTTAAAAAAAGTTGGTTATAAAACTGCGATGTATGGCAAATGGCATCTTGGGAACAAACCTCCTTACTTCCCTGTGCACTATGGCTTCGATAGCTTTTATGGTATACCCTATTCACATGACATTTGGCCAATGGACTACGATGGAAACCGCATAACTGATCCTGCCAACTTCAGAGGCACATGGCCTGTGTTACCTGTATATCAGAACGACACTAAAGTCGACTCCATCCTTAGCTTACAACGTCAGGCTAGACTAACTTCGGACTTCACTACGCGAGCCGTTGATTTTATAAAGAACAACAAGAAGAACCCTTTCTTCCTTTATCTCGCGCATCCCATGCCACACGTTCCATTGGCAGCATCTGAAAAATTCAAAGGCAAAAGTGAGCTTGGTCTTTTTGGTGATGTAATCATGGAAATAGATTGGTCAATAGGCGAAATCATGAAGGCGTTAGACAAGGAAAAACTTGCAGACAACACGTTGCTTATTGTAACAAGTGATAATGGTCCCTGGCTAAACTTTGGTGATCATGCAGGCTCTTCCGGAGGTTTCAGACAAGGCAAGTCCACATCATGGGAAGGAGGCACACGTGTACCGTTATTTATCCGCTGGCCAGGTAAAATAGAAGCATCAACGGTTAATAGCCAGCTAATGACAAATATGGATATACTACCAACGCTGGCTGCTCTGACCGGTGCGCCATTACCGAGTAACAAGATCGATGGTATGAACTTTCTTCCTGTATGGCTGGGACAAACAGGAAAAGGACCACGCGAAGTGTTCTATTATTACTTTGGCAATAACAACCTGGAAGGTGTACGATATAAAAACTGGAAGCTCGTACTCAATCATCCATCAGGTTCTTATCACGAACTTCATGGCAAGTATGGTAAACCAGGTACCATTGCACGTGTAGACGTTCCAATGGCACTTTATGATCTTGCGCATGATCCGGGAGAAGCGTACGATGTTCAGAAATTATATCCTGAGATTGTAGAGAAGCTTCAAGCTTTGGCGGAATCAGCCAGAGAAGATCTTGGGGATGATCTGGTTAAAAAAGAAGGCCGAAATGTGCGTAAACCTGCAGCAGTAGAATAAGTTATATTCACTTAAAATAAAAAATGCAACCTTTTTCAGGTTGCATTTTTTATAAGCGTCAGAACAGTATTAATTTCTTTCCGCCTGAAGCTTTTCATATAATTTCTTCGCGCTGATTAACTCTGTTACATCTTCGGCGTAAATACCCGCAGCCACGATCTTTCCTAAGTTGTCATGAATTGGGCTATACTTTTCACTGAAGTAATGCACTACTTCACCTCTCGTGAATTGCAGGAGCTGTTCAAACGATTCACCTTTAAATACTCGTTTCAAGTGTTTGTACATTTGAGCACGTTCTTTTTCATTTTCAATGATATCTGGCAGCACCATTCCCTTTACTAATTCAACGCCTGTATTCGTCTTAATTCTTTGCTGGAAAGGTTGATTAAAATCAAGCAGGCGAAATTCTTTGTCTACAACATGTATTGCAATTTTACAACCATTAAAAATTTCCTGCATAAACTCCCTGTTAACAGAAAGGTTATTAACTTCTTCCTTTGATTGAGTTTCCACTGAAATATCACGAGCTATTATAGCAATAGCTTCAACATTTCCTTCTGCGTCCTTTAATGGTGCGTGACGTACAATAAAGGTATTATTAAACCCTGAAGTTGTAAGTTTCTCAGTAATTTCGATCGTCTCACCATTGAAAATCCTCTTGTAAAAAAGCCTTTTATCGTCTCTTACTTCCGGAGGAAAGATATTTAGTATGTCAAATCCTTTATTAACAGCAGTGCCCCTCGATTCGAACGATGAGGAAAAAGTTTTATTAAAATGAAGCAAACAATAATTTTTATCAATAGTTAGAATTGAATCTGTGGACTCATCCAGCAAACCTTTTATATACTGCTCGCTTTTTTGAACTACCTCCAGAACTCTCTGCATCTCCTCCTGGGTGGCCGATAACTCTTCCATGTTTTGCCTCAGTTCTTCCTCCTGCGCCTTCAACTCCTCGCTCTGTTGTTGCGATTCATTCAATAGCTTCTCTACTCTGGTTCTCGCAGAAACAGCTTCAGAAACATCTTTTCCAAAAATGGCCACGCCAGTAATAGCGCCATTTTTATCTCTTAACGGGCTGTATGTTACCGCAAAGTGTTGCTCCCTATCTTTAAAAGAATAGCGCTCGGTAACTTCAAATGTCTCACCGTTAAGTCCCCGGTCGTAATAAGCCCTGTATGTCGGCCTTTGCTCTTCGGTGAAAAGGTCAAAAATATTAAATCCTTTTCCTACTTCCATTCCAAACTTAGCATAGGTGTCATAAGTAGTCTTATTACAGGAAATGACTTTGTATTCTCGATCAATAGTAATAATGGAATCATTGGTTGCATTCATGAGGTCGGTCATAAATGATTCCCTGTTTTGAACCTCTGTTAAAACACGCTGTATTTCATCCTGCGTAGCAGAAAGCTCTTCCATGTTTTGCCTCAGTTCTTCCTCCTGCGCTTTAAGCTCTTCTGTCTGGTGTTGGGAGTCATTCAATAACTTCTCAGCATTATTTTTCGCGGCAACCGTCTCTGAAATATCCTTTCCAAAAATAGCCGCGCCTATTATTGCACCTTGTTCATCCCTTAATGGACTGTAGGTAACAGCAAAGTATTGCTCCCTATCCTTAAAAGAATAACGTTCCGTAACTTCGAACGTCTCACCTTTCTTTAGGGACCGGTCGTAATAAGCTTTATAAACTTCTCTTTGTTCCTGGGTAAACAGATCAAAAATATTGAACCCCTTCCCTACCTCCATTCCGAATTTCGAATACATTTCGACGGTGGCCTTATTACATGAGATAATTTTGTAATCTTTATCAATAGTAATGATGGAATCATTCGTCGCATTCATGAGATCAGTCATAAATGCTTCTCTGTTTTGAACCTCTGTCAGGACTCTCTGCATTTCATCCTGTGTGGCAGAAAGTTCTTCCATGTTCTGACGCAACTCCTCTTCCTGGGCCTTAAGCTCCTCTGCCTTCTGTTGAGATTCGTTCAGCAGACGTTCTGTTTGCTGACCAGCTTCAACTGCATCTGTAACATTCCTGGAAAAAACTGCTACTTCATAAATTTCACCCTGATGATTTGTAAGTGACGCATATATTGAATGGAAATAATATTTACTGCCATTGATTTCACTCTCAGCAGTAAAGTTAATATTTTCGCCTTTCAACGCACGCTCATAAAGCTCCAACTGTTTTGTGCGCTCATCACCCTTATACCAATCCAATGTACTGGAACCTTTTTCAAGGCGCATTCCAAATTGTTCTAATGACCGAGCAAACGTTTTATTCCAGCTAACCAGCCTATAACTTTTGTCAACGGTATAGATAGAATCCGTAGAGACGTCAAGCAAATGTTTTACATAAGCTTCTTTACCTTCTACTTCTTTTAAAATGCGCTGCATCTCTTCCTGTGTTGCAGACAATTCCTCCATGTTCTGCCGCATCTCTTCTTCCTGAGAACGGAGTTGTTCAGCGTGGTACTGCGATTCTTTCAATAACGCGTTTGTTCTCTGCGTAGTTTTTACCGTAGAAAGCGATGAGGCTATACTCTCACCCAGGCGCTCTATAAACCTAATTTGATAGGGAAGTATATTGGCAAATGAGGCCAGTTCAACAACACCCAGCACATTGTCTTCTAACTTTAGCGGAACAATTAGAAGATGCTTTGGCAAGGCTTCACCTAACCCCGAGGTAATCTTAATAAAATTACTTGGGATGTTCGTCATGTAAATTGTCTCCTTCTCGAGAACAACCTGACCTATCGACCCCTCCCCTAACGCAATCTTTTGATCCTGAAACTTTTTGCGGCTGTAGGCATAACATGCAACTCTTTCAATGAATATATCAGCTGTATCGTCATTAACTATATACAGAGCCCCCTGATTAGCATTCATATACTTCACCAAGTTGCTGATAATGCTATCCGCGAGTTCGTTTGTATTGTTATTCTTCGCGCGAAGTATCTCAACGAATTGCGCCAAGCCCTCGCGAACCCAGTTCCGTTCCTCTTCATCCATTGAAATCTTCTTCAGCCTATTACGCATGCTTTCCAAAGAAGCTGCCAACAAATTATCAGTACCAGCTTCATTGGAATCAATATTAAACTTCGCTTCAAGATTTCCACTTTCAATCTCTTTTATAAAATCGGCAGCATTTTTTATCTGGTGATTTTGATGATTTACATTTTCATACAACTTCTTTAGTCGATCCTTTTGGACAAGCGTAAGATTTAAAAGCTTCATTAGGTTGTTAATAGTTAGTCGCGAATGTATAACCTATTATGTGCCAAACATGAGTGTGACTATTGGATCTACTGTATAGTGATGAAAGACTTTTACATGTTTTTAAGATATATCTGCTTACAGTTGACGTTACTCTATAAACTGCATTTAGAAAATGAGATGTAAATAGTACGAATATCTCTGGTAACGCTATGTTAATACTGTTTGTCCTAAAAAATTACTTCGTAAGGTTTTGGTAACGTTACAGAAAAAACAATAAGTACAACGGGCTTGCAGAATGACTCAATTTCTATTTTCAAACAAAGACGTTTTCATTCTGAGAATTGTGAAAATAGCCCAACTATTAATTTTAAGTACATTTTAGTATCCAGGTTCTGTCTTAATTAAGTACTCATACTTAAGTCTAACACATGGGACAATATTCATATATAGCCGGTTCATAGTAGAAAAAAATCTAGCTGGTTTTCAACAACTTATGTCTGAAGATTGGAATTCTTGAAATATTAATACAAACTAAACCGTCTATCAATTAAACTTGTTGGTCCCCTTTCTAAAGTTAAATGAAACGCTTCTATATCGATTCAGAATTTACCGGCTTGAGGTCATGGATATTAAATCTTCCCGAGACGTTTAATGAAATGGGAACGGTAATGAAAGACAATCGGAATATTTTAAGAAAGACTAAAGAGGCAGGACAGGAGATTGTTGTTAAAGACTTTAAAGGGATGTACTTCCTTAACAGACTTGCATATAGTTTGTTTGCGAAATCAAAAGCAGAAAAATCTTTTAACCACTCTGCTATACTTAACGAAAGAGGCATCGCTACGCCCCAACATATTGCATGGGTAAACTGCTACAGATGGGGCATTTTAACACGTTGTTACTTCATAAGCATTTTTAGTCCTGCACAAACATTCATTGAGACCATAAATGAACTTAAGGATTCAGCGCCGCACCTAAAAGAAAAACTTCTACGAGACTTCGCAGGCTTTGCCAAAAAACTTCATAAATCAGAGATTTACCATAAAGATTTTTCAAATGGGAATGTACTTGTTACTAAAGCAGATGACCGTTTTGAATTCTCACTGGTTGATTTGAATAGAATTAAATTCTTTCCAGTTAACTATGTGCAGGGATTAAAAAACTTTGCGACCCTTGGCCTTACACAAGAGGATTTATACACCATCATTGAAGAATATGCCCTACTTCGCAATGAGGACGTTTCCTCATCAATTAAAATATTGGAGGAATATCGCCAAAGAAAGTCATACCGGCGTTCAATCAGAAAAAAACTTCGTAAATTAACTATTACCCGTATTGAAAACCTGATGAGGAGCAATTCTTAAGAAGCACCGTTATGAATGTAATCAAAAAAATAAATGTCTTCAGAGGCAAAGTGTTACGTAAATTAACAAGAAACATTGGCTCATCTCACCTTAACCGAAGATTTGACTTAAAAGAGGAAATAGAGATAAAAAAGATTTTAGTATGCCGACCTAACCATAGACTTGGAAATCTGCTACTCATTACCCCTCTTCTACAAGACATTGCAGATACTCTTCCAGAGGCAAGAGTTGATTTGTTTGTTAAAGGAAGCTCAGCACGAACGATATTTAAGAATTACGATAATATCAATAATATCATTCAGCTACCCAGGAAGCCTTTCAAGAATATTATTGATTATATGAAAGGATGGCTATCTCTTGCTATTAATAGATACGATATCGTGATAAACGTTGTTAATCATTCATCATCAGGAAGACTTTCAACACAATATGCCAACGCTAAATTTAAATTTTTTGGCGACATCAATAGCGATATCACATCTCAATATCCCGACTACCAACATATGGCCAAGTATCCGGTGTACAGCTTTAGATACCATCTTTCTAAACTTAACATAAACGCAAGCAGGAAACCTGTTGCTAATCTTGATCTTAAATTGACCATTGCTGAAATCGAGAACGGAAGGAAGCTTTTGAATAATTTAATCAATAATAACCGAAGAACAATTTGTATCTTCACTTACGCGACGGGATCGAAATGTTACTCGCAAGCATGGTGGGAGGAAGTCTACAACCGGCTGAAAACAGAATATAAAGATTTTAATATCATCGAAATCCTTCCAGTTGAAAATATATCCCTGATCGGGTTTAAGGCACCCTCCTTCTACAGTAAAGATATCAGGGAGATCGGGTCACTTATTGCCAATACAGAGGTTTTCTTAGGAGCAGATAGTGGAATGATGCATTTGGCGAGTGCGGTGCATACGCCAACAATTGGGCTCTTTAAAGTATCAAAAGAAAATACTTACAAACCCTACAACAATAAGAGCACTTCGATAAATACCACCAAAGAAAACCACCTTGAGGAATGTATTCAAACAATCAACAATATTCTTCAACCTACCGCCCACGTTTGAAAATCTCATTATTCGATTATTATTGACACTTGTATGGTTCAACTCGTCATCTTCGAGGAAATTACAGAGATGGCTGAAGGGATCTAAAAAAGTAGTATTATCTTCCATCTGCAAAAATTAAACCTATGAATCTTAAACCTATCCCGTTCCTTTTACTCGTTACATTAAATATTGTTGTAGCTCAGAATAGCAAGCGCAATAATTCGAAAGAGGAGATGAAACATGCTGCCTCAGGAAACATACAGGAGAATTACGCTGTATATAAACAAATTGCTCTTGAAATCTGGAATTACGCTGAGGTAGGATATAAGGAGATAAAGAGCTCGGCTCTACTCCAAAAAACGTTAAAGGAGAACGGATTCAATCTTCAATCGTCTGTGGTTGGTATTCCGACAGCATTTGTCGCTTCTTATGGAAGTGGCAAACCTGTAATCGGTATTCTTGCTGAATACGACGCCTTACCAGGTTTGTCACAAGACGCTATACCGGAGCGAAAGGCGATTGAAGGAAAAAGCGCAGGTCATGCTTGTGGTCATCATTTATTTGGAACTGCGAGCGTTGCTGCAGGAATAGAACTTAAAAAGTTAATAGAATCGGGTAAGTTAAAAGGAACTATAAAAGTATTTGGAACTCCTGCAGAGGAAGGTGGTAGTGGCAAAGTTTATATGGTGCGAGAAGGTTTGTTTAATGACGTAGATGCTGTTATTCATTGGCATCCTTCATCAGAAAATGGTGTTACAATGACGAGTGCGCTCTCTAATAAGTCAGCCAAATTCAGATTCAAGGGAGTATCATCGCATGCTGCTGCATCTCCTGAGAAAGGGAGGAGTGCATTGGATGCGGTTGAAGCCATGAATTATATGGTTAACATGATGCGCGAGCATGTTCCTCAGGAGACCCGAATACATTATGTCATTACAAACGGAGGCAAAGCCCCTAACGTAATTCCTGATTTTGCAGAAGTATATTATTATGTTCGTCATCCAAGAAAAGAAGTTGTTGTAGATGTTTTTGAGAGGGTTGTGAATGCAGCTAACGGTGCAGCGCTAGGAACAGGAACAAAGGCAGAGTTCGAAATTATTGGCGGTACGCATGATTTACTTATTAATAAAACATTAGCCGAAATAATGCAAAAGAACCTTGAAAAGGTGGGTGGCATTCAATACACATCTGAAGAAAATACATTTGCAAAAAAGCTTCAGGAGAGTTTTAATTTTACTGCACCTCCTATAGAAGACGCCAACAAGATTTCACCACTGAAAACTGAGTCAGATGCTGGCGGAGGCAGTACCGACGTTGGTGATGTTAGTTATACGGTGCCCACTGTAGGTGTTCGAACTGCTACCTGGGTTCCTGGGACCCCAGCGCACAGCTGGCAGGCAGTAGCATGTGGTGGCACAGAAATAGGAACCAAAGGAATGATCGTTGCTGCAAAAGTAATGGCACAAACAGGTATTGATCTCTTTACCGATCCTGCAATTATTGTTAAGGCGAAAGAAGAGTTTACAAGATCAATTGGTAGCTATAAGTACAGATCATTGCTAGGAGATCGACAGCCTGCATTGAATTACAGGGACTAATCTTAGCGCGACTGGTTATAAAAAAGTCCAGCCTCATGTGAGGCTGGACACATAGTTGTATTGATCAACTATGTACACCCCAAAATTCTAGAAACTCTCCTCAACTCTTATCCTGTTAAACATTCCGTAGATGATAGGAAATACAAGGAGAATTAAGATCGTTGCAGTTATTAAGCCGCCAATGATTACTATGGCTAGTGGTTTTTGGCTTTCTGAACCTATACCCGTTGACATTGCTGCAGGTAATAAACCTATAGATGCCATTAATGCAGTCATTACAACCGGCCGCGTACGGTTCTTAATACCAAGCTTGAGAGCATCTGACAGGTGCATATTGTTCCTAAGATTTTCATTAAACTCTGTAATCAGAATAACACCGTTCTGAACACATATACCAAACAATGCAATGAAGCCCACGCCAGCGGAAATACCGAAATTAATTCCGGTAAGATGAAGTGCTATAATCCCTCCTATCAGCGCAAAGGGAACATTAATTAATACGAGGCCTGCATCTTTCGCATTACCAAACATTATGAACAACAACACGAAGATTGCAATAAGACTAAAAGGCACAACTTCAGAGAGTGTTTTCGTGGCACGAACCTGGTTTTCAAACTCACCTGTCCATTGTAGTGTATAACCTTGAGGTATATCTACATTTCTTAGAACTCGTTGTTGGGCCTCTGCTATTGTACTTCCCAAGTCACGTTCTCTAACCGTAAACTTTACTCCAATAAATCTGCTATTGTTGTCTCTATAAATAAAAGCAGGGCCAGTGGTGGAACTGATCGTTGCAATCTCTTTTAAAGGAACCTTTTTTCTATTAAGAGAAGGAACAAGAATATTTTCAATCTCCATTTCTGATTTACGATACTCATAAGGAAAGCGAAGCCTTATATCAAACTTCCTCTCACCTTCATACATTATTGAAGCGGTTTTACCGCCAATAGCCATTTCAATAACTGCTTGTGCGTCAGCCGTGGTAACACCATAAAGGGCCATTTTATGATCATGAAGTTTTATCTGTATTTCTGGCTGCCCAACGTTTCTAAGAATACCTGCGTCTTTAATTCCGTGCACATCGTTAATGCTTCTCAAAACTTTACTCGCTAATTGATCGAGAACATCCAGATCAGGACCAAAAATTTTAACTGCATTGTTTGCGTTCATTCCCGCCACCGCCTCAGCCACATTGTCAATGATAGGCTGAGAATAATTATAATTGATACCCTGGTATTTCGTCAATTTGGTATCCATTTCTTCTATGAGATGATCTACCGTAATTTTTCGATCCCACTCATCCTTTGGCTTCAGGTTTACCTGCATCTGCACATAATAGAAACCGCTCGGATCTGTACCATCATTGGATCTTCCCGTTTGAGACAATACACCGTTTACTTCCTTAAAGTCCATAAGTTCGCCCCGAAGTGTACGAACCATTTTAACAGTTTCATTCAATGACATGCTCATTGGCATTTTTGCTTCAACCCATAATGCCCCCTCATTTAACTGCGGAAGGAACTCAGTCCCCATCCACTTCAATGAAAATAAAGTAAGCGCTACTATTGAAAAGGCTATTGCTAATGTTGTCTTTTTATGAGCAAAAGTCCAGTTAAAACCTTTTGATACAATCCGCTCAAAAAACGAGACTATAAACGTATGCTTTTCTTTAACATTCTTCTTGAGTAAGACCGCGCTTAGCACGGGAACAAGCGTAAGTGTAAAGATTAACGCACCCAGTAGAGCAAAACCTAATGTGTATGCTAAAGGTGAGAACATTTTTCCTTCCACCTTTTGAAAAGAGAAAATAGGAAGCAAAGCTGTAATAATAATAAGCTTAGAAAAGAACACAGCCTTACCTGTTTGCGTTGCTGTTTTTTTAATCAAGCCAAGCTTGGAGATACGATTGAATCGTTCCATTCCAAATCGTTTAGCAGTATGGTCAAGGGCGACGAACAAGCCTTCTACCATTACTACAGCTCCATCTATAATAATTCCAAAGTCGATTGCTCCTAAAGAAAGTAAGTTGGCACTCATGCCTTTCATTCTAAGACAGAAGAAAGCAAACAAAAGGGATAAAGGAATAATAATAGACACGATAAGGGTCGTACGCCAATCAGCCATAAAAAGGAGTACAATGGCAGTGACGAAGATGATACCTTCTACTAGGTTATGCATTACGGTATGCGTGGTGTACGTCATCAAAACATCACGATCGTAAAACGTCTGCATCTTTACATCTCCCGGTAATATCAGCGTGTTCAGTTCATCGATCTTTGCTTTTACACGCCCGAGAACTTCGCTGGAGTTCTCCCCCTTCCGCATGACAACTATTCCTTCAACTACATCGTCGTTTTTATTAAGACCTACCTGACCTACTCTTGGAAGATCAGATTGTATCACTGAAGCAACGTTGCGTACCAGGACAGGAACCCCTTCCCTATCTTCGACAATAATATTTTCTATATCCTCAATCGAGTTGAGAAGGCCCATACCTCGAACTACGTAAGCTTGTCCATTTTTCTCAATTACGTCTCCCCCCACATTTATATTACTCTTACTTACAGCTTCATAAACATCAAGCGGCGTAATATCGTACCTGGTAAGCATTGCGGGGTTAACTTGTATTTCATAGATCTTTTCGCGTCCGCCGAAGGCTACAACATCCGCAACACCAGGTACTGCCCTAAGTTGTCTATCAATTACCCAGTTTTGAATAGTAAGCAGCTCTCTTGTGTCTTTATTCTTAGACTCAAGCACATATCGAAAAATCTCACCTGTCGGCCCGTATGGAGGTTGGATCTCAGGATTCACACCATCGGGAAGATCAACGTTAACAAGCTGATTATTTACCTGCTGTCGAGCAAAAAAATCCTCGACATCATCTTCGAAGATAATCTTGATAACCGACAAACCAAACATGGAGATAGAACGCACATTTGTTTTGCGTTGAACTGAATTCATTGCGACCTCAATAGGTATTGACACAAATCGTTCGATTTCCTGTGCACTTCTCCCCTGCCATTGTGTAACAATAATGATTTGCGTATTAGTTACATCCGGAAATGCTTCTATTGGAGTGTTTCGATAGCTTGCTATCCCTGCAGCAATCATCACGCCTACCCAGAAAAAGGTAAAGAACCGATTCTTTAATGAGAAAGCTACGATATTCTTAATCAGTTTATTCATCTCACGGTAGTATTATAATTTTTACGAATTGAAACACGATAGCAAAATCAATCTTAAACCTTTCATTTCGCTTAGTCATTTAGAGCATCATAAATGAACAACTGATTCTTGCTAATTACCACCTCGCCAGGAGCAACACCTGATAAAAGCCACGCACTATTCTGCGTTGTTTTATATAATTCCACTTCACGTGTCTCAATATTGTAGCGGTCTTTAAAAACCATTACAAACTGCCTGCTCTTATCAAATATTATAGCAGAGGCAGGAACAGAAGGCAAAGCTTTTGTTTCATTATAAAAAACTCTGGTGGTAGCAATCATCTCCGGCTTAAGCTTAAAATCCTGGTTCTTAATTCGCACGCGTACCTTCATTGTTTTTGTTTCCGGATCAAGTACATTGAATATCTTATCGATCCTGCCTTGAATTAATTCTCCAGGATAACTCAATGTAGAGATTGTGACGTTCATTCCTTCCTTTATTCTCGATATGTCGCTTTCATATACATTTGCTACTGCCCATACCTCACTTAACTCAGCAACAGTGAATACACTTTCATTGTGCCCAGAAGGCAAAGTCATGTCTCTGTTAATTCGCTTATCAATTACAAACCCATTAATAGGAGACTTAAGGTAGTACTCGGACCTGGAGTTAAATCCATAAATGGAGAATGTTTCTTTTATCTTCCTAAGTGCAGCTTCTGCTTTTTCTAGCTCCTTTTGAGCAGATACAATTTCTCTTTCAGATACAAGTTTCGAAGCATACAAATCCTGCTTGACGGTAAGGTTTTTCTGTGCGACTAATACGTCCGATTGTGCATCAGTAAGTTCACGATCATACTCTGCCACCTCACCACTTCTTATAACTCCTAATGTTTGGCTCTTTTTTACAAAATCACCTAGTTCTGCATCGATGGATAACACGTTCCCGCCTACAATCGGAAATATCTCAACCATTCGATTTTCGTCCGCAACAATTTTACCATTTAGATTGAGTATGCCTTGCACTTGAGTGGGTTTCACAGTATCCAGCTTTATACTGTTTAGCATGGTTTCACTCAGTGCAAAAGCTTTTTTCTCCGCTTCAACCTTTGGTTCATTGTTCGAACAACAGAATAAAATGCCAAACAGCGCTACATAGATGTACTTATTGAACGATGTCCTCGCCCACTGCATAAGTAAGTTCTTCATATGATTTATTTAGATCGGCCTTTAATTGATTGTACTGTATAATATTTGTATTGTAGGATTCAAAGAGGTCTGTAAACTCCAATAATGAAATATTATTCTTACTGTAATTGTTTACTAGTCCTTCACTTAAAAGATTTAACTCACTCTCGAAGTCTTTACTAACTGCATTGTATTGATCCAGAAGAAGACGGAGCACATTCCAGGCATTCTGCACTTCGCTTCTAATTTGTTGTTGCTTTGATTGCAGAAGTACCTTCGATTGCTGGATCCCAATTTTGGCAGATTGAATTTGTCCCTGGTTGCGATTAAAGATGGGAATATTGAATCGTACGGTGAGTGCCGTATAGTTATTTACGTAGCTACCTGCCTGGTCATATAAAACCCCTGCAGCAAGATCAGGCATTGCCTCTTTCTTCGCCAATCTGTACCGAAGCTCGTTTTGTGTCTCCATGCTCTGAATAGTTTTAATCTCAGGTCTGTTGTCCAAAGCGCGATTCACTAAATCCTGCTCATTAATTGCAGGCAAGGGATACGATACGTCGTCAGACGCCATAGGCAATACAACTCGCTCCTCTGCTAAAAGAATTTTTAAAGTTGACTGCAGTTGCATTGTTTCCCGCCTGATGTCGTTTACCTGGTTATTTATCGTAAAATATGTTGTGTTTAATCGGGTAAGCTCTTGAAGAGACACGTTCCCTTTTTTATATTGATCTCCATATACATCAGTCAGATTTTTTAGTAGTACCAGCTGGGAGTTTATATTGGCGATAGCCTTACGAAGGAAGTGATAACGGTAAAACGAAACGTGCAACTCATACCTCAGAGATCTTACCAACTCTTTGTATTGCGACTGAGTCATGCGTTTCTCCTCTTCTGCTAATTTAATGGCTGTATTACGCTGACCAGCAATCCTGAATATTTGTTGCAGACCAACAATTTTTTGCCCCCTATTGCCTACGTCAAACCACTTTGGAGCAGAGGGATTATAAAGATTCCATTCGGTGGATAATTCAGGATTATTAAATAAACGAGCCTGAATTCTTCCTGCCTCTGCCTTATCTATCTCATAATGAAAAGCAATAAGAGACAAGTTTCGGGTTATTAAAAGGCTGTCCGCCTCAGGAAGGGTGACACGGAGCGTATCCTGGCCGTAAAGTGTAGCGTATGAAATCAGTAGCAAAGAAAATATCCTAAGAACCACCATCTCTTTGTTTTATATACAAATGAACGGCGACGTTCTTTAAGACACCTTAAAGACGACCTTAAATAATCCTTAAATTTTAATGAAAGGAAAACTCAGCCTGAATATATGGTCTTCATTAATGAAAGTATATGACACACTTCCATGTAGTGTATTCATGATTTGTGCTACAAGTGACAAGCCCAATCCACTACCTGGCTTCTCCTGCTGCTTTGATTGCCTATAGAAAGGCTCGAAAATTTCTTTAGGTAATTCTTCAAATCCTTTATTTGAAAAAAGTACAATTAAACTTTCGTTTTCGAATAGTATTTTAATCAGTAAAGTATCCGTTTCCGAATACAAGGCTGCGTTCCTAATTAGATTTTTAAGGCATACCTTCATTAACATGTCGTTCCCAACAACTACGAGTTGTTTATCAGAAGTGATTGATTCAGCTATATCGACTTCAACGTGAAGCGCAGGAAACCGCTCCTTCTCTTCAGCAACACTCTTATCGAGTATCTCATCTATTCGAATTGATGTTTTGTGAATCGGCAACTCTGACTGAAGCCTTTGCATTAATAACAACGACTCTACCAGAGAAGCTTGACCCTGAACATCCTCCATTATGGAGTTAATAATTTGATAAGCTTGCCTGTCGGCACTATGTAAGTCCTGCAGCTTTTCCAGTTTTCCGTGAATCAAAGCAAGGGGAGTTTTTAATTCATGAGAAGCATTTCTCACAAATGACCGCTGCGATTCGAATGCTTTAAAAAGACGGCCCAACATCTGGTTGTAATTCACCGCGAGCTCATCCAACTCATCTCGGTTTTTTGTTACATTAACAAACTCCCTGAGGTTACTTTCGCTAATAACCTGAATTGATTTATTTAACTGGTCAATGGGATAAAATATTTGATGGATATAAAAATAACTTGACAACGCTATTAAAAAAGTTCCTGCCAGTAAGGCACCTATGACAAGATTACGAAGGTTTTTAAGCTTACTAATTCCATATTGATCATATGCGGACGCAAGTACTACATAGTCATTCCCCCGCTCACGATAATGTACACCAACGACTTCATCCCCATCTTCATCCACATAGAATTTGTCCTCTTTATCACGTATCTGTTCAATAAATGACGTGGAGTAGGGAATTGTCTCGTCATCCAGGCTACTGTAAATTAACTCATTCTTTTCATTGAATACGAGTACTTTTTCATCGTACATTTTATTGATTGTATTACGATCTATAATTTTCAAAAGGTCTCTGTCTATTTCGTTGACTTCTGCTAAAAGTTTTACTGTAGAAAAGCTTTTCTCACGCAAACGCTCGAAAAACTCTTCTCTTCTGAAGTCCGCATAAGAAATGTAGATAAAAGAAAGAATAGCCGTGAGAACGAAGAGGAATAGCCCCACGAAAAGAAGTATAAGCCTCTTTTTATAATTCATGATGTTTGTGACGAAATATAATATCCAAAGCCGGGCTTTGTTAAGATAAACTTATGTTCAAAACCCCGATCGATCTTATTCCTTAAAAAGTTAATGTAAACCTCTATAGTGTTTGGAGTAACACCATAATTAATATCCCATACATTTCGGGCAAGTTCGTCTTTGGATACAATTCGATTTTTATTCTTTACCAAATATTCCAATAAGCTATATTCTTTCGGAGTCAGATGTATTTCCTTTCCTTCCCTTATAACAGTTTTTTTGTTAGGATCAATTATAAGATCAATAAAGGCGTAAGCTTCTTGTAATGCAATGTTCTGTTCTGCCCGTTTCAAAAAAACCCGAACTTTTGCAGTGAGTTCTTTTAAGTGAAACGGCTTAACGAGGTAATCATCAGCTCCATAGTCGAAAGCTTCCATTTTACTTTCTATATCACCAAAAGCGGTAATCATTAAAATAGGAACACGTGCATCTTTCTCCCTCAAATTCCTGCACAGATCCAGTCCGTTTATTTTAGGAAGATTGATATCAAGTACAACAAGGTGAAACGTGTCCTTGGAGAAGTACTTCATCGCCATTTGTCCATCATAAGCGCATTCGCATAAATAGCCCTCTTTAGTCAGGTGTAACGATATAGACTCTGACAAGCGATGATCATCTTCAACTATAAGAATTTTTCTCAAAGCGTTAATTATCCTACAAATACTGATCGTGTAAATATAGGAGCTTCCGATGATTACTTGCAACAGAACATATAGCGGGATTGAATTAAAGTAAGTTAGCAATAAAAGAGCAGCTGAATGACAAACCAAGTGCTGCTATTTTACCAACGTTAATTGATAAGGGTTAATTTCATTATAAATGATTTCGTCAATTTCCTGAAGAAATGGTTGCGAAGGAATACTATAAGTTTCATGAAGAAGGACGTTTTCAATAACTTCATGATACTTATCAGCATTAATATTTTCACCCTTTAACAACGTTAATTTATTTCTGATATTCGCTAATTGTTCTTTAGATGCTCGTATATCAAACCTATAATTAATGTAGTTGGGTAGGTCGTTAATCATTCTTTCAAGTATAGAAGATCTATGTTCATTTAATACTTCACGAACCCTAAACAATAATATATTTTCGTTTGCTTCATGGTCTATCTTCTTTACGCCGGTCACAATTCTTATTGTTTTCATAATTGTGTATTTGATTTTAACTACAAACTTAATAAACAATACTAATTTATTTAGTCGTATTAATTATAATTTAACAATTAAATTAGTTCTTATATCCTTGTTAGTAAAGTTTGAAAATCGTATTGCTGACAAATCTCATTAAGTGGCCTATTTATTCTTTTGTTGCTTCTTAAAAAAGTCTTAAGAGTATAAATTGTTTGGGAATATTCCTTTATTGATTACTCACATAGCTGATTGATATCTTACTCTACCCTAGGCATATTCAGAGTAACCTGCCGTGCATTAAAATATTCACACTTTTTTACCCGTTCTTTTAAAGGATTTCAAAGGGATGTATGATTTACTTTAAAACTCACCTCCTTTATCATTTAAATTCTTTCTTCTTTGTATTGTGGTAGAGTACTACTACGAATTTTTTAAGATTAAATTCCTTTAAACCCCACACTATGAATGCTAGCCAAGGCATGGATGCTTCGGTATTAATGCAGAAACTTGTTGAAAGAGAAATCAACACCAATCTTTTAATTGAGTTCTATGATGAAGTGGCTGAGAACGAGAGAATATTCAATGAAATGGTTAAGGATATCTCTACAAAAACAGAAACTGAAGAACGGTTAAAAACAATTAAACACATCGAGCGCTTCTGTGTGTTATTACGGGAGCTACAAGAACACTACGAAGAGTTTTTGAGCACCGAAATATTTTTTTCTACAGAAACAGCGAAGCGTGAAAGCATGGTACATAATGCTTCGAGGTTTCTTGAGCTACTTGAAAAAGAGTGCAATCTACAATTTCCAGATCTTACATAGACAGGCTTATCAATCAGGGAATGATATTTGGAATATCATTCCCTATTCAGGATATCCTTAAAACTTGCTCCCAAAAAGTTTAAATAAAAGGTCCTTATCATTACATCTCACAAAAAGAAGTTGCAAATCGCAAATAGCAGCCTTCCTGAAGGCATTTCCTTAAAACATCCTAAAAACGTACATTCTACTCAAACTAATTCATCTTTAGCGGAGGCATACAGAAAAAGAAATCACTAGCAACCAGTGTTTTTATTAAAAAAACATGAAGACCTTGCACGATGGTTTAAACGTCTGTTTCTAATGGTTCATAAGTTGCATAATGATGATCTTTAACCTGAACTTATGAATATTCTCTTAGTTGAAGATGACGCAATAAACCAAAAGATAGCCTCACAGTTTTTGAGGAAGTGGGGACTTACTGTAACTATAGCGAATGACGGACGGGAAGCACTTAACATCCTTCAACAGCGCATATTCGGGCTGATACTTATGGATATTAATATGCCTGAAATGGATGGATGTGAAACCACCCATACAATAAGATCATCACAGGATCCATACTTTAAAAATATTCCTATCCTTGCTTTTACTGCATCCTCCGTTGCTGATACAAAAGAGAAAGCAGAAAGGCTTGGCATGAATGATTTTGTAAAAAAGCCGCTTGACCCTTCCGACATGCATAATAAAATTAATCATTATATACTTTCAGAATATATAGAAAGCAGGCCATTAAAAATTAAGTTTGAATTGTATGCAGATAGTGACACCACCTTCAAGCAGGAGTTAATAGCATTAATAATCAGTAACCTACGAGAACTCCAGGAGGCATCATACAAAGCACTCTATTCACAAGAAATAAATTTATTTCAAAGCAAGAGCCATAAAATTAAATCGGCATTGATTCTTCTTGATGATCATGAGTACAACATTGTAGTTGAAGATCTTAAACACAGTCTTTCTGCAGACACTAAAGCAGAAGCTATTCAGCAAAAAATTCATAACTTCAACCTTATGACAGAAAGTATTATAAGATCTCTTGAGAATGAGTCTAGTATTCTTGCAGCAAGCTCCTAAATCAAGCATGGGAATGATCAGTAGTCCAGTTAAAACTAAAACAGTTTTTATCATTGCAGTAGCTTTTCTACTCATTACTACTACTATCAAAGCCCAACATAAGAATCTGAAGTTTGAACATATCGGTACAGACATCGGCTCTCACAAAGCAATGTAATATGTACCTTCCAGGACAGCCGAGGATTTATGTGGTTTGGCACGCGAGACGGACTGAACAAATATGATGGTTACGAAATTACAGTGTATAAAAACGAGTTTAATGATCCCTCGTCCATTAGCTCTAATACTATAAATGACATAGTCGGAGATAAAGATGGCAACTTGTGGATCGCGACATGGAAAGGTCTTAATAAATTTAACAGGCAAAAAGAACAATTTGTAAGATATATTAACAACAATGAACGGACCGGAACCATTAGAAGTAACCTTATCAATTGTCTTTCAATAGACGAAGAAGATAATATTTGGATTGGATATGAAGATAACTGCTTTGATCGGTTTAATATCAAAACTAAATCATGAACATTTTAATATTCCTTCAAATGATAATCGTCAGACAATTGTAAAAGAAATTCTGGACGCCAGGACATGTATGTTGTCTATAGGAACTCATAACAACGGCCTCACCATCTTTGACAAAAGACTAAGTCCTTTAAGAATTATAAACGCGGGCCTGCTAATTCAACATCTATCAGTCATAACTCGGTATGGACGCTTATGGAAGACAGTCAGCATATTCGAAAGAACAACCAAAAGGAACCTGTGATTATAGCTATGACAGCAAATGCCTTAGAGAAAGATCGTGAAGAGTGCCTTAAGGCAGGAATGAATGATTATCTTAGTAAACCTATTAAGATCGACGATCTTATTTCAACAGTAGAAAAATGGGCCTCGCTTATCGCTACCGAAAATAGTACTTACCATCGTAATAACAACTTCTGATACTTCTGCATTAAATATAAATAATGCCGCCGCATCGGCACATTTTTTTCCCGTCTGCATCAGTAAAATATACTGACATGAAATTGTGGCGTAGGATTAAAAACTTTGTGTTGTTATTAAAAGATACTTTTATCGTTTTTAAAGAAAGAGATCCCTTTAACAACAGTATTATAATTGCTTGGTATACTATTTTCTCTTTACCTGGACTTCTTGTTATTATAATTAATTTAGCGGGCTATTTTTTTGGTGACGAAGCAGTAACAAATCAATTAAGTACCCAAATTGGAGGTCTCGTTGGTGGTAATACGGCAAACGATGTACAACAAATGGTAGCTAAAGCAAGTACCAATAAAGGAACGGTGCTCTCATCAATACTCAGTGCTGCTACTCTTATTTTCGGTGCAACGGGGATTTTTTACCAATTGCAGCAAATTCTTAACAAGATGTGGGAAGTTAAACCGAAACCTAAACAAGCGATTGTAAAACTTATCAGAGATCGCGTTTTCTCATTCGGTTTAATTCTGGTAATTGGCTTTCTTCTTCTCGTTTCCCTTGTACTTTCCGCTGCTCTCTCAGCTGTAAGTGATTGGGTTGCCTCTCATTTAAGTGATGCATTAGTGGTAGTCTTCAGGGCAGCAGACATAGTTATTTCGTTGGGAATTGTCACGCTGCTTTTTGCTTCGATATATAAATTTTTACCAGATGCAAAAATTCGATGGAAAGACGTTTGGGTGGGTGCATTGCTCACCTCTCTCTTGTTTGTAGTAGCGAAGTTTGCGCTAGGTCTTTATTTCGGAAATTCTGATCCCGGTTCAACTTATGGGGCGGCGGGTTCTGTTATACTAATTATGCTTTGGGTCTCTTATGCCGGATTGATTCTTCTGTTTGGAGCTGAGTTCACGAAGGTCTATGCGGACACTTATGGCGTAAAGGTTGAGCCGGTAGAGGGAGCTGTTTCAACAAAAGGTGAAGATGACAATGGTGCTATTTTGAATAAAAAAACATCTAACCAGATGAAGCAACAATTAAATAGGGAGCATCCTGAATCTAAGACTGATCTTGAAACTGAAAGAATGAAACGTAAGGTTGATCATAGTGCTAGAGCCAGACCAGTCGAAAAGAAAACAGACAAAGAAGTTACTGAAGAGCAGTCACAAGCTGCATTAGATGCATTTCACAAAGCTGCCGGGGCGGTAGCAGCACCCTTTGTTTATGCTAAGAGGAAGGGAAGAAATAAAAATCGAAGAAGTGGTGGTGGCAACAGTAACAAGAGTGGCAATAGTGGTACTAGCGACAACGACAAAAATTAATTCGTCCCAATACCGATAATCCAAAAAAGATTTAACGCAGAGGGTGGATCAGCAGTTGACATTACATCAGCTGATCCACTTTCTTGCTTTTCCCAAATCGTTACCCATTGCTTCAATCACTTCTTCTTTTGAAATCGTAATGGCAGTGGCACCGCTTTCCGCACCGCCCAACGGATATTCATAGTGCATTGAAACAGGACCTTTTACGTTGTATTTTGATACAAGTTCGAAGAACTTAACGAAGTCTACATTTCCCTGGCCCAGTGGCACATCTTCGTCAATCCACTTGCCATTCTTTTTAACCCATTGAAAATCTTTCAAATTATATGTCTTGATGTATGGATGTATAATTTTAAAATCATTTACCCATGAGTTCACACCTTCAACAGTAGCATGGCAAACATCAAACTGACAACCTATGTAATCTGGATCAAAGTCTTTTAGCACTTCAAACAGATCCCATACAGAAGCTCCAAATCCAGCACCCGCATGGTTCTGATAGGCTCCGTGAACTTTATATTTTTTATTAAGTGCGGCAATTCTATGAACCTTTGCTTTTATGCTTTTCAGGTTCTCCTGCATTGACAAGTTTTCATCATACTTAAACCAATTGAGCCTATAGAATCTTATCCCTAGATTCCTCATAACACCCAATATTGCCTCCGCTTCTTCATTGGCGTCAGAAATGGCTGTAGTAATTTCATAGATTTCCAGACCTTCTCTTCTTATAGCCTCAGTTGCCTTAGGTAACTCCGTTTTTACGTTTTCAGGTAGAACGTGTCCCTTAGGTCTTACGGTTAAGTCTACGCCATCAAAACCAATAAGTTTTGCGGTCTTTGCTACTTCTGAGTAATCAAGCCAATGAAGGTGCCTGGAGAAAACAGATATGGGGCTCCCTTCTACCTGGACTAACTTTACTCGCTTGCTTTCTGCAAAAGTTTGTGAAAGGGCACTTAGCGCCGCAACTGTTGATGCTAAGCATTTTACGAACTCTCTTCGGCTTGTTTGCATGTTGGCAATTTATTCCTTGTAAGGAAAATAAAAAAGGTACTCGCTATGGGTACCTTTCTTGTTGTCATTTGAAAATTATAATCAGGCAGCTTTTTGCACATTTTCGAGATGTACCTCTTTTTGCCTTGCGATCTTTATTATTTTCAACTTATCCAATAATTTAATTACTTGATAGGTCGGGTCAATTTCGTGCCAACGAATACCACCAAAGTTGGCTCTTGAACCAAACTTATGGTGATTGTTGTGATAGCTCTCTCCCATCATCAGGAAATCAACTGGTAAAAAATTCATTGATGTATCCTTCACTTCGAAATTTCTATATCCATATTTATGAGCAAACCAGTTGATAATAGCACCGTGAACTGGGCTCATCAAAAACTGAATCGGCAACAGTAACCATAACCACCATGTAGTTGCAAACTGCACGTATACAAGGGTATAAATGATGCCCCAGAATAAGCGAGAAGGCCACGAACGCGCAAACTTATCAAAAGCTTCCCATTGGGGAACTCCCTCCGTAAAGCGTTTGTCTGGAATCATGCGCTTGTTTGCAATTGCTGAATAAATGGTTTTTGTCTTCCACATCATATTCCAGATAGTCTCATCATACTTAGGAGAATGTGGATCATCCTCTGTGTCTGCAAATGCATGATGCATTCTATGCATTACTCCGTATCCATAAGGACTTAAGTAATTTGAGCCCTGGAATATCCAAGTCAATACGAAAAATACTTTCTCTGTTGTCTTATTCATCGTAAATGCTCTGTGTGAAGCATAACGATGCAAAAAGAATGTTTGGAAAAACAGCGACAAATACCAATGCGCCACGAAAAAAATCAAAATAACTTCCATGAAAGAAAAAAATTTACAGGTTTTACGGTTTACTCCAGAGCGGCCGTAAAAGGTACGACATGCTCTCGCATATAGGACAACAGGGTGCTCAGTTTGTGACAGATTTATAAAAAAATTTATATTTTTTTTGAAATAGCGGCCGCAATATCGTTTCTCAATTCAGAAACGAATGTACCAATATGATTAAGGTCGCAGGCATTGCTAAAACTTTCGAGAAGCGCAGTTTTTTTCGGCTGGAATACAGCATTCAAATGAGCTTTTTCTTCATTCAGCTTTTTCTTTGCACGGCACAAAAGCTGGCGGCAGTGGTCCTGTTTTTTGTCTAAAATGTCCTGAAGCATCTGGTAGTCAAAATCAAATACTTCCTTTAAAAGATATACAGCACGTTCCAGTGGTTCAAGTTTATCCTGAAGTATATGAAACGCTTCAGCAAGTTTTGCTTCGATGTCAATTCCTGAAAAGTCTGTGTCTTTAAACTTTTCGATGAACTCCGGCCATTGGAAATTGTCTAGGTACTCCTCCTTCTTTCTTTGAAGCGTTTTAATGTGATTAATACAATTATTTCTTACCGATGTTATCAAATAAGCCCTAGTATTCTTAATCTTCTCCTGTTCGGTATTGAGCCATTTAATAAAGGTCTCCTGCACAATGTCCTCAGCATCTGCCTTACATTTAAGCATTTTCATGGCAATGTTCTGAAGCATCGGCTGATATTGCAATATGGTTTGAGCCTGGTTCAATCCGTTTAAAATTTCCCGTAAGATACGCACTGTTTTTAACACAAAAAATAGTTTTACAACCTTCTAACAATTCAAAAAACCCTTCAGCTATTTTTTAAGGACGCTTGATTCTATTTTGTAGAGATTCATAAGAAAAAACCGACATGATGAACCTAAAGATCTTCCTGCTTTTAACCTTAATTTTCTTTGCTTCGATAGCAAAAGGTCAACAGCCTGTTGATAATGTTTCCAGGGAAGTTGTATTCCTACATGTAAATGTAATAACTATGGATTCAGACAAGATACTTGAAGATCAAACGGTCATAGTCCGGAATGGTAAGATTAAACAGATCGGAAACAGTAAGTCTGTTAAGTATCCTAAAAATGCTTTTATCGTCAATAGCAAGGACAAGTACTTAATACCAGGCCTGGCAGAAATGCATGCTCATGTTCCGCCGATAGATGACATCACTCCCATGAAAGAAGTGCTTACTCTTTTTGTTGCAAACGGCATCACTACTATCAGAGGAATGCTCGGCCATCCTAAACATTTAGAGTTAAGAAGTAAAATCAATTCCAGTGAAATTCTCGGCCCTCATTTCTACACTACCGGTCCATCCTTTAATGGCATGAGTGTGCGCTCTGCAGAAGAAGGTGCCGCCATGGTACGTAAACAAAAAGAAGCCGGCTATGACTATTTAAAGCTTCACCCTGGTTTAAGTCGTGAAAAATTTGACGCAATTGCCTCTACAGCCAAGGAAGTAGGAATTCCTTTCGTTGGCCATGTATCATTCGGAGTAGGCGTATGGCATGCTATTGAATCCCGATACTCGTCCATTGATCACATGGATGGATTTATTGAAGGTCTTGTTCCTGGCATCAACAAAATGGTAGAGCAACAAACCGGATTATTTGGAATGAATGTAGCCGATAAAGTTGATACTACACGAATACCGGAGTTAATTCAACAGCTTAAACAAAACAACATCTGGGTAGTACCAACACAATCGCTAGCAGAGCGATGGTTTCATCCTGATTATACTGCAGAAGTTTTTAAAGCTGATCCAAACTTGGTCTATATGAAACCGGAGACCATTGAGCAATGGGTGAATAGCAAGCAAAACCTTGTTAATAATCCTACTTATAATCCAGATAGAGTCCAAGAATTTGTTGCGTTAAGAAGAAAACTTATCCTCAAATGTCAGCGAAACGGTGTAGGGTTACTATTAGGTTGTGATGCACCTCAAATTTTTAACGTTCCAGGTTTTTCTACCCATCAGGAATTGCAGTATCTTGTACTATCCGGTCTGACTCCTTATGAGGCACTTAGGGCAGGAACTGTTAACGTAGCCAAGTATCTCGGCAAAAGTGATAGTGGAATTATCCGGGAAGATGCGGTTGCAGACCTTGTTCTCTTAAATGGCAACCCACTTGTGGATATAAAGCAAACGCAAAATATCGCAGGAGTAATGCTCGGGAACAAATGGCTTGGAAAAAAACACCTAGATGACGAACTGAAAAAATTAAGAAAGAAATAATTACAACTAACCTAAACCTGAATTTTACTATGAGGAAATTTTTCGCACCACTCCTTTTCGCTGTAACCATACAGGCGGGGCTGGCCCAACAGACCCAGAAGCCGGTGCTCCATGGAAAAAACTGGATGGCAATAACTGGCAAACCACTTGCTGCAACAGCAGGAGCAATGATCTTTCAGAAGGGTGGCAATGCTGTGGATGCTTCATGCGCCATGCTTGCTGCTACTTGTACTATGTGGGATGTTTTGAGCTGGGGAGGGGAAACACAAGCTTTGATATATAATCCTAAAACAAGAAAAGTTATTGGCATTAATGCGTTAGGCGTCGCTCCTACGGGTGCCACTGCCGAATTTTTCAAAAGTAAAGGAATGAACTATCCTCCTGAGTACGGACCACTTGCTGCGGTGACCCCTGGTACTCCTGGTGGTTTATGCCTGATGCTTGCAGAATATGGTACAATGAGTTTAAAAGAGGTTCTTGCTCCTGCCATGCAGCTTGCTGAAGGCTATCCAATTGAAACCCAGACTGCAAATAGCATAGAAAGAACAAAAGAACGCATTAAAGAGTGGCCCTATTCGAAAACTGTTTTTCTTCCTCATTTAGGCGAACCTCGAGAAGCACCAGAGGCAGGCGAGATATTTAAACAACCCGATTTATTACAAACGCTTCGCAAGATGATTGAAGCAGAGCAACAAGCATTAAAAAAAGGAAAAAGCAGAAAAGAAGCGATATATGCAGCACAAGACAGATTCTACAAAGGAGACATTGCACAGGAATTTGTTCGTGGTTGCAAAGAACAGGGAGGATTGATTACGCTTGAGGATCTTGCACGATGGAAACCCGTACAGGAAGAACCTTTGAAAGTGAACTACAAAGGAATTGAAGTATACAAGCTTTCTCAATGGACGCAGGGACCGATGATGTTGCAAGCTCTTAACATACTTGAGAATGTTGATCTGAAAAGCATGGGTTTTAACTCTGCCAAGTATATGCATACGCTTTACCAGGTTATGAACATGACTTTTGCCGATCGTGACTTTTATTATGGCGATCCATACTTGGCGCCAGAAGAACCTATTAAGGGATTGCTCTCTAAAGAGTATGCAAAAGAGAGATTGAAGAGTTTAAATTGGGAAAAGAATGATGCAAAAGTAACACCGGGAGATCCCTACCCTTTTGAAGGGAAAACCAATCCTTATCAGGATTATCTGAGACAATGGAGCCATGCATCACTTGACAAGCCTTCAACAGGATTAACTCAGGAATATTTAGACCAGGTTTGGCTGGGTACTACCTCAGTTGAGGCCGCCGACAAAGATGGATGGGTTGTGTCTATAGTTCCAAGTGGCGGATGGATTCCTTCTTGTATCGCAGGACGTACAGGTATAGGTATGAGCCAACGAATGCAAAGTTTTGTTACCGACCCTAAATTAAATCCATTTAATGTTGTTGAGCCAGGTAAAAGACCCCGTGTAACCTTAACACCTACAATGGCATTGAAGGATGGAAAACCTTATCTTTCCTTTGGGGTTCAAGGTGGTGATACACAAGATCAAAATCTTCTTCAATTCTTTCTTAACGTTGTTGAATTCGGTATGAACGTACAAGAGGCAACTGAAGCTTTCAACATAAACACCTATCAATTCTATCTTTCTCTTGGTGGAGAAGACAGAAAGCCAAAACCAGGGAACATCTTACTCCATGAAAGTACACCTCCCTACGTAAGGAAAGAGCTTGTTCAGATGGGATACAAATTGTCGTTTGACGATCGCACCTCAGGACCTATCAACGCCATCTACTTCGATTGGAAACATGGTAGCTTCTGGGGAGGATCTAGTAATCATGGCGAAGACTATGGAATTGGGTGGTAGGAAAAAGTGCATCAGATGACTGCTCAGCTTGATAAAGCAAAAAAGGCAACGAATCAAAGTAAAATGATTCGTTACCTTTTGTATTTATCTTACTACTTATTGCTTTCTAGGTCGCCCAAGTTCTTCCATTACCGGCTTCGGCAAGCGGAATACATCCTTTATATGCACCTGGTACAGGTTCATATTGCAATACCAAAGTTGCTCCAGGTTCAGAAGTAAAGAATCCCAGCATGGTTAACTCTTTCATTGCAAGAATAAAAGGCCTGTTCTGTGCCGACTTAGACTCCTGTTCTGCCTGAATTGCGGCATCGTGTTTCTTTTTAACTAACTCGCTTTGCTGTTCATGGCTTAGCTCAAGAAACGAATCCCCCATTTCCTTCTCTGCCTCCTGACTGAATGCTTTTAAACCTTCAAGAAAAAGGTCCTGGTCTTCCTTCTTGTATACATCTTTTAAAATCAGATCAATAAACCCAGGAACACCTGCATCTTTAGCTCCTGGTGTATCCGTTTTAGGGATAATGATTTCAGCAATCTCTGAAACAATAGCAGCCTGCTCTTCTGAAAGAAAAACAGGCTTCCATCCTAGTTCTGGCTTTGCTTTACAACCTTTAAGAACGGCAGCAATAGCAGGGGCTGATACTATGCCCCCCATGATCCATGCAGTTCGTCTAATAGCTTCTCTACGATCCATAGCTTTTATCGTTAGATTTTAAATTCAATTAAAGATTCTGTCTTTTTAACTCTTTTACTGCATAGTCAACGGCTCGTGCTGTTAAAGCCATGTATGTTAAAGAAGGATTCTGACATGCAGAAGATGTCATTGCCGATCCGTCAGTTACAAACACATTTTTACATGCATGAACTTGATTCCATTTATTAAGAACGGAAGTCTTAGGGTCTCTACCCATTCTAGCGGTTCCCATCTCGTGGATACCTAGACCAACACCAATTTTATTGTCGTAAGTACCAACATTCTTAAAACCAGCAGCAGAAAGCATCTCAGCAGCATCATTAGCCATATCTACACGCATCTTGTATTCATTCTCTTTCAATTCCGCGTCGAAAGTTAATGTTGGTAAGCCATGCTTGTCTTTAAGATCCTTATTAAGTGTAACTCGGTTTTCGTGATAAGGAAGAATTTCTCCAAAACCTCCCATACCTACTGTCCAAGAGCCAGGTTTGCTTACGGCCTCCTTTAATGCGGCACCAATGCTTAATTCTTTAACCATTGATGACCAGCCTTGACGGCTTGCTCCCCCTTGATATCCGAAACCTCTAATGTAGTCACGCTTGTCTTTACCTACATTTCTATATCTAGGAATGTAGAAACCATTTGCGCGTCTTCCTGAATAATATTTATCATCAAAACCCTCCACCTGTGCCGATGCGCCAACACTCAAGTGGTGATCCATAATGTTACAACCTAGTTCACCACTATCATTTCCAAATCCGTTAGGGAAACGATTTGAAATTGAATTAAGCATGATGAATGTTGATCCAAAAGTTGAAGCACACAGGAATATTACTTTTGCATAAAACTCCATCTCTTCACCTGATTCTGCATCAAGTACCTTAACACCTGTCGCCTTACCCTGCTTCTCATCATAAATCAATTCGGAAACAATAGAATTTGGACGTAAGGTCATATTACCAGTTTTCTCAGCAGCAGGTAACGTTGAAGAGTTACTGCTAAAATATCCTCCATAAGGACAACCTCTGATACAAAGGTTCCTAAACTGGCACGTGCCACGTTGAGGGCTATGAGGAAGTGGTGCTGTTGCATGAGCTGTTCTTCCAATTGTAAGCGCTCTACCAAACTTATCGCCTAAGCTTTTCTTAAGCTCAAGTTCAACACAGTTCAGCTCCATTGGCGGAAGAAACTTACCATCGGGCAATTGTGGTAGTCCGTCTTTATTACCGCTTACCCCTATAAAAGTTTCCACATAATCATACCATGGAGCAAGATCGTTATACCGAATAGGCCAATCAACCGCAATCCCATCCTTCGCATTGGCTTCAAAATCTAGATCACTTAGACGATAGCTTTGGCGACCCCACATAATTGAACGACCACCAACGTGATATCCACGCATCCAATCGAATCGTTTTACTTCAGTATATGGGTTTTCAAGGTCGTTAACAAACCAATGTTTTGATGATTGACGGATCGTATATCCTGTTCTGTTTTGTACAGCTTGCTTTTTAAGATCTTCTTGCGTCGGGCGATCTGCGTTTGGGAAATCCCACGGATCTTTAGTGGCGGTAGGATAATCGGGATGTTTTACCATCCTGCCTCTCTCAAGCACAAGCGTTTTAAGGCCCTTCTCAGTTAATTCTTTGGCGGCCCAACCACCACTGATACCTGTACCAACGACAATTGCATCATAGGTGTTCTTCTTTTCTGCGTCTACGTTCAGGAACATGTCAATTAAAGTTTGCGCTAAATTTAAACGATTGAACCGATTAATTTCGCATAATTTGATGCCGTTAAAATAAAATTTAACAGGTTTTAACATATTCTTAAAGATTTCCCTCCTTTTTCTTTAAAAACAACAGGAAAGGAAAAGTCTTTTCTTCATAATCAGGTTAAAAGAGACAGGCCTTTGGCGGAGTTTAACAATACTACCCAAAAGTGTAAGCAATACGCAATGAACAGATGTTTTTATAATGGAAGTTTAGAAGGTGTTTACGTCCGACCTTATGGAGACGTAGGGTGATTATATTGCTTACTTAGCAGTTCATATCTGACCACCAATGTCGGTACTTTATATAGGGGTATAAGGGATTGGTGAACATTAAATTAATAACTCTTCTCAAGCCCTTCTATTTTGGAAGGCTATTGCTTCAATCCTCCCCAAAACCTACCTATGTGCAATGACTGTATTCAGTAAAGGCATCAAAAATAAATCTCTTGAGCCAACCGATATGTATTTGCATGCGCTTCTATAATGTCTCTGAAATCGGGAGAGTATCCTCCGCCCATGCTGGCTACTAACGGAATTTTGTTTTTGTAAGCCAAGGTTAGAACAAGACGGTCGCGTTGCTTGCACCCCTCGCGTGATACACTTAGCCGACCAAGTTTGTCAGTAGATAAAATATCAACACCGGATTGAAAAAAGATAAAATCGGGCTGAAAAGTATCAAAGATGTTTTTCAAGTTAGCATCGAGCGTCTTGAGATAAAAAGCATCATCAGTAAAATCAGCAAGGGCAATATCAAGGTCAGATTTTTCTTTGATGAGGGGATAATTGTTTGCACCGTGCATGCTAAATGTGAACACTCGCGGCTCGTCTTTGAATATCTCTGCTGTGCCATTGCCCTGATGCACATCCAGATCAATAACCAATATCCTTTCTGCCTGCTTTTGTTCCAGCAAATAATTTGCTGCAATTGCAATATCATTCAGTAAACAAAAGCCTTCTCCTCTGTTCGTAAATGCATGATGTGTACCCCCTGCAATATTCATAGATATACCAAACTCAAACGCAGAGTGGGTACATAGCAATGTTCCATTCATGATTGTTACTTCACGATTAACCAGTTCTTCTGTCAGCGGAAAACCCGTTCTTCTTATCTCTTTTGGTGTTAACGAAAGTGTTCTGAGTTTATACCAGTATTCTTCTTTATGTGTTCGAGATATCCATTTTTCTTCAATTGGCAGAGGTCGAAAAAGGTTCTCTTCCCTGATTGTACCTTCATGAAGAAGCTGTTGTGGCAAGACTTCGTATTTACTCATCGGGAATCGATGATTTGGAGGTAGCGATAAAACGTAATTTTCTGTCCAGGCGATTTTTAACATAGTTGGCAGTCTTTCTTTTACAGAAGTTTCGATAATGCAACTGCCAACTTAAAACAAAAATGTCACATTAATGTTCATGCTCCTCCCTATGACCATGTCCGCCGTACCAATCTTCCTGGATAGAATGAAACAAGTCATGTACCTTCGTTAACTGCTCACCTACAGCCTTATCCTCACCTGTCTGTACCACATCAGCCAATACTTCTGTTTCGCTTTTCAGTGTCTGAAGTTTTGTCTTCATCCCTTCATTATCTACTTTTTGGGGAAGTGGTGAGCTAGTCCATTTATCTGCAGCCGCATAAAGCTCTTTTGCTTTTGACTTTATTGGCGCAAGGTCTGCTGAATCTTTATATGGATGAAAAGTTTCTGCCATTACCATATGAAAATCATCCATTTCCTTCCAATTATTGCTAGATGATGTTTGCTCTTCCTGCGTGCTATCTTCTTTTTTTGTACCACAAGAATATATTGTGAGTACAGCGCAGATCAAAATACATAGTTTAAATATTTGCTTTAGATTCATATTGGTATTTTTTAGTTATTAAATCCTATATGCTATTAGAGAACGTATAATTAAATATTGCCGACCAGTATTAATTCCTATCTCTTCGCTTATACTTTCTATTACCTTCTAATAACTTGATAATCTTTCTTAGTACATCAAAATAAAGTGTTATAAAAAGAAATACGGTCATTGACCATATTACTGCAATGTTAAAATACAATGTATCAATGTGAAAGCTGGCAAAATATTTAGTAGGCTGAAATAAGTTAGCAGAAAAGTCGAGCCAGTAGGAAGGGCGATGCTCGTCCATATAAATAGGATATATTTTACGAATGAGCCTCCCGTCATACTCAATAATCCTATCAACGCTGGTTATGTTCTTCACTGCATCTGTTACCGCCTGATTAACGTACCTGTTCCGCATTTCAGAAAATTGAGCTATATCCTCAGGAGTCTTATTCAAACGCGCAATCAAATCCTCCTTTTCTTCTAGGGCCCTATTTTGTCGGATCTTATAATATTCACGCAGTGTCTTTAAAAAAGTATTGGTTTGGACGAAAACAGCAGAGTCAAACTTTCCTACTACCAAACGTTCGAGCATCGGAAATTTATCTTTACCTACATACTCAAGCTCATAAGTTATTTCGTTCTTAAGCAGATTTAATGCGTCGGTCACTTTCTGATCTCGCGGGTTATGCCACGACTGCCGGTTGTTAAGACAAAAGGTCAGTTTTGATTCCAATTTAGGAATATAATATACACGCTTGTATTCTGCCTGCGCTGCTGTTCTATCTAGATCATAAAACTGCTTCTCAAAGGGATTGTCTTTAAATTGAGTAACCATATAGGCTTCAAAAGCCCATCGCGACGCCATAATCTCACCCATTATCGGAATACCTACAGGCTTGCCCACACTTGGATTAAATTTATCGAAGCTTATTACTACACCACTTAATAACAACTGCGGAATAATAAGGATAGGAATCAGGATGTAAATGGTTACGGCTGAATTAAACGATGCTGAGATGTTAAGCCCGAGCATATTTGCAAAACATGTACATGTAAATAATATCAGCCAGTAGCGAATTTCAGTGATCGGAATTTCAAGGATATAATTACCTACAAGTATGAATAGTATGGTTTGAATTGCCGAAATAGAAAACATTACAAACACCTTCGAAACAAGGTAACTGCTCCTGCTTAAGTGAAGAAACTGTTCGCGCTTCAAAATCTTTCTGTCTCTGAAAATTTCTTCCGCGCTCATGGTAAGACCGAAAAATAGAGCCACCACGACACTCATAAAGAAAAAAACCGGGATGTTTTGGTTGTTGTAGAAGGTATACTCCTGCTCACCCGTAAGCACATTGTAGTACTTAACCATAAAAGCAATAAAGAACGCCAACACAGGTCCTTCAAAAAGATTTATGTACATGTATTGTCTATTCGCAAGCTTTGCCAACACATCGCGTTGTATAAATATCTTAAGCTGGTTAAACCAACTCGGTATTTCCTGAGTTACTGGTAATTGCTCTGAGACGTGTTGTACTTTCGGAAGTTTGATACGCTGCTTAAAATACTGATACCATTGCCCAGGAGAAATCTTCCGTGTGGTTGTATGTCTTCCATATTCGTTAACAACTTTTGTCTCAATGATGCTAAAAATCTGTTCAGGATTGATGTTACCGCACTCGGGACATGCACCCTGACTTTTATTTGCAGCATTTATAACTTCGCGAAAATAAACAACAGCTTCAACAGGATTACCATAGTAGATTTGAAACCCTCCTGCGTCTGTGATTACCAGTGTATCAAACATCTTGAAGATGTCAGAAGATGGTTGATGTATAACAACAAATACCATCTTACCACGAAGGGAAAGTTCCTTCAGTAGGTCCATGATATTTTCTGAATCACGTGAAGAAAGCCCTGAAGTTGGCTCGTCAACAAATAACACAGCAGGTTCGCGTAATAGCTCGAGCCCAATATTGAGTCTCTTTCTTTGTCCGCCGCTAATCGTCTTCTCAAGAGGCGAGCCAACTTTTAGATCTCTTATTTCTGTCAAACCCAGGTTCAATAAGATTTGATCTGTGAGCTTAATAATTTGGTCCTTCGTATAATGTCCGAAACAAAGTTGAGCAGCAAAATATAAGTTTTCGAAAACAGTAAGATCTTCAATCAGAAGGTCATCTTGCGGGATATAACCTACTATACCGTGTACCTTGTCCGGATGCTCATGTATATCAATACCATTAATAAGAACACGTCCACTTGAAGGTTTTTCTGTCCCGTTTAATACATTTAACAACGTTGACTTTCCTGATCCGCTGGAACCCATGATCCCGATTAGCTTCCCTCCCTCTTCTGCAATATTGATATTCTGAAGGCCGGCTCTTCCGCTTCTGAAATGATAAAACAGGTGATCAGCCGTAAAGGTAATTCTTGATTTACGCTCACCTGTTAAAAAGCGACTGACGATATCGCTATAGTAAATGGATTCAATCTTATCTCCACGAATAGTACTGCCTGTAGGAAAGATGTCGATTTTCCGGCTTTTAAGGAGAATACTATTTAAATAAAGAGTGGTAATACCGAGATATTTAATAAAATAAGCCTCAGCATCCGGAAGTCTCAATATAGCGATAAGGCCTGTAAGGTTCTTGGCTACGATTCGAGGGTTGGGATAAGACTTCTCATCAGATCCTTCATCAATTATTAATATGTTTTTAGAAGCGAGCTCGTCAATATCTTGACCGATAACGAAGTTCTGTAGCGCATGAACATCAACCTTGGGAATCTTTAGCGCTTGCCCAATATAGAATATAAGGTTGCCCTGCCTGTCAGAGATGCTATCCGAAGAAACAAGCTCTATGATCTTTACAACAAGAACCAGTTTTTGTTGCATGGTAAGTGCCTGGTTTACCTGTTTTACAATCTGCATGATCTTCGCCCAATCATCAACAAATTGTTGTGTATCTACATCGAGACTGCTTAAATCCTGACTGCTTACTATTTTATTGGTATGGGTTAATTCATCAAACAGCTTAAGATAATAGGCCGTGGCTTCACGATTCAGATGAACGCTAAGAAACTCCTTAACATTCGTTCTCTCATCTTCCGTAATACGCTCACGGGCAACAATGGCAAAAAGCTGAATTATAGCTTTAAGAAGTTCTTCACTCATTGGTTTAGTATGGCTCCAAAATAGTAATAATATGGAGAAATAATGCAAAAACCTGAGCTCATATCCTGTAGATTCTCCTATAAAGACGCTGCATCAGTTAAATGGAGTAAATAAAAAATGGTATTAAAGTCTAAGACTTTAATACCATTCTTATAACAACATAAAGCTACTGCTTTAATTAAAAAACATATTTACCCTATTTTAGATGTGATTAAATCAGAAAGTACAAAAAGACCTTCTCTCAAATATTCATCGTCGAGGTCGTTAAGATTTGTCGTTATTGGTAACTCTTTAGAGCCGATTTTGGTATTCAACTTCGCCGACGCCGAGCGTTTTTCTGCCTCCTCCATCTCCTTTTTACGCACTGCTTCATTTAATGAAATTCTTGTGTCTTTGAGACTTTTTCTAGCCTCTTCAGTTTCCGTAACGAATCGACCTAAGGTTTGATCGTTCTTTAGTCGCTCAACGTAATTCTTATTGAGAGCTGCTATTATCCTATCATTAATAATTGGGGTTCTTTGATATAGAGTACCACGTATTTCATCCCACGGCAAAGCACTCTTACTGGAACTTTCACCGAACTGCTCTGAACTTAACGCACTTGGAAGTTTAATATCTGGAGTTACGCCTTTATGCTGCGTGCTGCTACCAGTTACCCTATAGAATTTTTGAAAAGTTAACTTTAACTGACCTACATCTTTGCCCCCATCAGTAATAAACCTATCTAAATCAATTACAGTCTGAACAGTACCTTTTCCATAAGTAGATTCTCCAACCACAACGCCTCTATGGTAATCTTGAATGGCACCTGCAAATATCTCTGACGCTGATGCACTGAAACGATTGGTTAGCACTACCAGCGGCCCGCTATAAGCGATATTAGAGTCATCATCTGTACCTACTTCAACACGATTTGCTGAATTCTTCACCTGCACCACGGGCCCATTTTTTATAAACAAACCTGTAAGATCAATCGCCTCTGCCAAAGAGCCACCACCGTTATTTCTTAAATCAAGTACAAGACCATCAACACCTTCGGTCTGTAGTTCCTTGATCAGTTTTTGCACATCACGTGTTGTACTGTTATAGTTAGGATCACCCTTTTGATAGGCTTCAAAGTCCATGTAAAAGCTTGGCAGTGTAATAACGCCTAGCTTCATTGCTTTACCATCTTTCTGATAGTTGATCACATTCTTCTTGGCTTGCTGATCCTCTAACTTAATCTTATCTCGAACAAGTACTATTTCATCGGGCTTACCGCTTACTCCTTTCTCAGCCGGAAGTACGTGAAGTTTTACTTTCGTTCCCTTAGGCCCCTTAATAAGTTTTACAACATCATCAATTCGCCACCCAATAACGTCTACTATTTCGCCGCTGTCACCTTGACCGACCCCAACAATTCTATCATTAACTTTCACAAGGCCGGTTTTTTCCGCAGGTCCACCAGGAAGTACTTCAACTACTTTGGTATAGTCATTGTCAGTTTGAAGTCTTGCACCAATTCCTTCTAATGATAGGCTAATGCTTTGCTTAAATCGGTCAGCGGCTGCAGGCGAGAAATAATTGGTATGCGGATCATACGCTTCTGTGATCGTATTCATGTAAATTCCGAAGATATCTTCTGAGTTTACATCTTTTGTATACGATTTGATGAGACGCTCATATCGCTCCTTTAATGTTTTCTTTATCTCTTCCGCTGGCTTACCTGCTAGCTTTAAGCTTAATGCCTGGCTTTTAATAATTTTTCTCCAAACCTCATTAAGTTCAGCTTCATTCTTACACCATGGTTCTTTATCACGGTCTGTTTCGTAAAACTCATCTGTAGTGTAATCAAAATCCCTGTTAACAAGATTATTAATTACATATGTCATACGCTCATCAAAACGTTTTTTGAAAACACTATAAATAGTGAAGGCAGGATCTACATTTTCAGATCTTGTAAGATCATCTATAACATATCGATACTTTTCAAATGAGGCTATATCTTTAGCAGTAAAGTAAGTCTTATTGTTATCTAGATTAGAAACATAACCATCCAAGATCGCAGAAGAAAGAGAATCGCTAAGTTGTAACTTACGGTAATGGTTATTATCAAGTATATAAGCAATTACCTTCGCTTCCTTTCCATAAATTGGTTTTGCCTTTAATTCAGTAGTATCTGAAGGGGCAGTAAAAGCCAAGGATTGGATAACAAGCCCAAGCCCTGCAATAATTCCTAACAAAATTCTCTTCATCGTATTAATTTCGGTTCTACCACACTAACAAAAAAACATAATTAAAAGTTGGTATACAAAGTCGTACCAAATTCAATGCCGCTATTTAAATTATTTATCATCTATTGTCGTGAGAAACTTCTGCGCCTGTACCAGGTCGCCAAATTCAAAGAATTTAGAACTTCCTGACGCTGATCTGATCTCAACTTTAACCAGAACAACATCTTTTTCCGCTTTATTATTATGTTTCGCCTTTTTGTAATCAGAAGCTTCCATGGTTGAAATATTGAAAGCTGTATGCCTTACTGACTGGCAATAAGAACACTCATAATGTTTAATTAATTCACCAGGGGTATTAAGGGTTGGTTGTTTCGTAATTTCCTCCCGCACGACCCGGAGGGTAAAGAACCCACAATTTCCACATTTTAAGCCCTGTAAATGACCCTGATATTTCTCTATAATAACGTCATCCGTTTTTTCATCAATCCAAACATCATAATCAATAGAGAAAACATCCTCTTCCGCCTTCATGCCCGCATCAAGGTGTACATCCTCTTCATGTTCCGCCAAAAGCCTCATCGTATTACCGGTCTTAGGATTAATACGAGGGGCGTACCTCCATTTTTTAAGCTTCTTATCAAGCTTGGACGGATAGTAATACTCCAATATCAGAAAAGCGATATAGCCAACCAGTGTACCTCCGGCAATTGAGATAAATAAGCGAACAAAAAACCATACGCCCATTTCCTTCAATGAATCCATGCCATACCTGTTGATAAGCATAGCGGCTCCAAGGCCAAGGAAAATAAATACCAATTCATAATTCTTAATCTCCCTTCTGCTGGCAAAATCATACTTTTCTTTAAATGTTTTTAAGGATGCAATTTTTCCATGGTGAAATAAGAAAACTAGGACACCTGCGAGAAACATTACAATTGCACTTATTAACATTGCTGAATGCCACCCCTCAAGAAAAGGACTCGAATGAATATTTTCCATATTTGTAGTTAATTGTTTAAATATAAAAATTTAAACAATTGATGCTGCTTTCTAATATTAAGTCATGAAAAAATCCATTTTTAAACTCCTAGCCAGGATAAATAAGTATATTCTGCCACGATACAGTAAGCGGGATATCACAAAACTTTCAAAGCTTGACCAGGCAATTGTTGCATTTAGGTATTGGGTAACAAAAAATGCTCTGGATTAATGAAATATTGGGTTTTAATACTCTTATGGTTCAAGAATACGATTTAAATCCGCGGGGCTATATTTAATTGATTTGATAGTCTTGTTATCAGATTTTCGGTATACCAGCCATTTATCTCCTTCCTTCACATGATAGCATTCAGTGCCATCTTTCTGTTTATTATGCGCTATGGTCTCCTCTGCCTCAGCCTCGGAATTACATGCTTTGCTCATATTTGAACGCTGCACCTCCTCAAACAAAGCTTTAAACTTTTCACCTAATCCAAATTCTAAAATTGCACCAGAAAGTACGTATTGCAAATCGCATAACGCATCAGCTACTCCTACAATGTCTTTCTCCTGAATCGCCACTTCAAGTTCCTTCAATTCTTCGGCCAGTAAAGCTACCCTCAGCTTACACCTATTTTCCGATGGTATTATTGGCTTCTCTAGAATAGGGTGTCTAAAAGTTTTATGAAATTCTGCTACAAGATTTAATGAATCGGGTTGTTCCATACTAATTTTAAAAAATTTAACATTTATATAACTATATTAATCAGCTGTTTAGCCTAACCTAAATGTAGTTTAGCCGTAAAACTGAGTATACAAGAAAGCAAAACGCACTGTTTAAAAAAAATTAACTACTTTTGCATTGGTAATTTGACATGAAGCTACTAAGAAACATATTTGCTCAAAGATTATTCTCGTTTGTTGCGGGGATAACCTTTTTGAACATGAGTTTCTTTCTTGCCGAAGTAGCGATGCTTGGCATTGATAAAAATAGTACACTTGTTAAGACCTTTGTAACTTCAGGTCTCGAAGAAGAAAAGGAAACGAATTCATCTGGTGAGTCAGGAGGAGACGATATCAAAGAAGTCATTCTTTCATTAGAAGAACACATTTGTCATTACCGAATAATTTGTACAACAGAAACTCAAAGAAATAAGATCTTTAGCAATATTATGACACTTGATGGTCATAAACAGATCTTTTCTCCCCCTCCCGAATTCCATACTGCTTAAGGTAAAAGTTTTAATCTTTTATTAATCTGTATTTTCTATTAAATCCACATAATAACTTTTGTGGAGATTATCTAATCATTTATGCATCTGCATATCTGCGGTTGCGCATTCATCACCTTAAAAACAAAACATTGTATGGACATGTATAAATCACTTCTTGAAGGAAACAAGCGTTGGGTCAAAGAGAAGTTAAAGGAGGACTCTCAATTTTTTGAAAGATTAGCAAAAGGTCAAAGTCCTCAAGTTCTATGGATTGGCTGTTCCGACAGCAGGGTTCCCGCCAATGAAATTACCAACACGCAACCAGGAGATATTTTTGTTCATCGGAACATTGCCAATATGGTAGTTCACTCAGACATGAATATGTTGAGTGTACTTGACTACGCTGTAAATGTATTAAAAGTAAAACATGTAATAGTATGCGGACATTACGGCTGCGGCGGCGTTAAAGCTGCGATGGGCCACGGACAATACGGCCTTGTAGACAATTGGTTACGTCATATTAAAGACGTATACCGACTTCATACAGAAGAACTAGATGCAATTGAAGACGAGACAGAAAGATTTAATCGATTTGTTGAGCTAAATGTAATTGAACAGGTTTTCGATTTAACAAAAACTTCAATTATTCAGAATGCTTGGGCAAATCGGAATGAGCCTAAAGTCCATGCGTGGGTTTATAATCTGAAGACAGGTATTATCAAAGATCTTAATGAGAGCTTTGATAACCAGGGTAAGTTACCACCTATTTTCAGAATGGAACCTAGTGTTGTAGTCTAAGTCGTCAATTAATAGAAGAACTAAAATGTCGTTGAAGAACATAAAGAATGATTTATCAGCGAGCTTGGTGGTATTTCTTGTTGCATTACCACTTTGCTTAGGATTAGGATTGGCATCTACCCAACAATCTGATCTTGTATTTTCGGGTATAATAGCCGGTATAGTGGGGGGTGTTGTTGTTGGTTTAGCAAGTGGCTCTGCCATTGGGGTATCAGGGCCTGCTGCAGGATTGGTAGTAATTGTTCTTGGTGCGTTAAACACCCTCGGAAGTTTTGAGTTACTTATTCTTTCTGTTTTTCTTGCTGGTGTTATCCAAATGATTGCAGGCTTTCTTAAAGCTGGAATTATTGGTTATTACTTTCCATCGTCAGTAATTAAAGGAATGCTTGCGGCAATCGGCTTAACACTTATACTGAAAGAAATACCCCATGCGCTAGGGTACGATAAAGACTTCATGGGAGACTTCGCCTTAGAGCAAACGGATGGTCATAATACCTTTACTGAGTTGTTCTATGCCTTTCAGTACAACTCCCCAGGTGCAATTATAATCAGCGTGATTTCCTTAGGGCTACTGATTCTTTTTGAACAGTCGTTCATGAAGCGAATAGGGCTATTTAAATTCCTTCCAGGCGCCTTGTTTGTTGTATTGACTGGAATTGCACTCAACAAACTATTCGGAACAGCAATGCCAGACTGGCAACTTTCAGGAGAACATTTGGTGCAACTTCCAGTGGCGGGATCAGCTTCGGAATTTGTCAGTTTCTTCCGCTTACCTGACTTCAATGGATTAACAAATCCACAGGTATATATTACTGCAATTACAATTGCCCTTGTTGCAAGTATTGAAACGTTGCTCTGCGTAGAAGCAACAGATAAGCTTGATCCATTAAAGCGTACTACACCAACAAACCGGGAATTAAAAGCGCAGGGATTAGGCAATATGATTTCAGGATTAATCGGTGGGCTGCCTATCACCCAGGTAATTGTAAGGAGTTCGGCAAACATTAGTGCGGGGGGAACAAGCAAAGTTTCAACCATATGCCATGGTTTGATCCTTTTGTTATCCGCTATATTTATTCCAACCTTCCTGAACCAGATACCCTTGGCCAGCCTTGCAGTAATCTTACTGATGGTGGGTTATAAACTATCTAAAATATCCCTTTATAGATCAATGTATAAATTAGGATGGCATCAATTCATACCCTTCATAGTTACAGTGATTGCTATTTTAAGCACCGACTTACTAAAAGGCATCGGTATAGGAATGGTTGTTGCTATTTTCTTCATTTTGAGGGAAAATTTCCGTCATTCATACCGTGTAAAGAAAAAGCCGGAGGCAAATGGTGAAACAGTGATTATCCACCTATCAGAAGAAGTTACATTTTTAAACAAAGCAAGCATACAGATGAAACTCGAAGAGCTACCTAAAAACTCAAAAGTTATAATAGATGGCTCAAATTCAGTGCATATTGATTATGACGTTTTAGAGATTATCAACGAGTTCAAACTCCATGTCGCTCCTGGTAAAGACATTACTGTTGAGACAGTGAGCATTCCACACGTCGAACTTGCTGCAAGTCATTAATTCTTTCAACGACCGTTAAAAAGAGAAGAGCAGGATAACCTGCTCTTCTTTACTTTTTTATCTTTGCGCCAAATTACCTCAAATGAAGAATTTTGTTGAAGAACTTCGCTGGCGCGGAATGCTGCATGATATTATGCCGGGAACGGAAGAGCAATTGATGAAAGAGTCAACCTCAGGATATATTGGTTTCGATCCCACAGCAGACTCACTTCATATAGGGCACCTCACCCAAATAATGACATTGCTCCATTTTCAGCGGGCCGGACACAAGCCATTTGCGTTGGTGGGCGGCGCAACAGGAATGGTTGGAGACCCCTCAGGGAAGTCAGCAGAGAGAAACCTGTTGTCTGAAGATGTACTCCGTCACAACGTGGATTGCGTAAAGAAGCAACTTGAGAAATTCCTTGATTTTTCAGGAAGTAATGCAGCCGAAATGGTGAATAACTACGATTGGTTTAGGGAATTTAAGTTTCTGGATTTCATCCGGGATGTAGGTAAGCATATTACCGTTAATTACATGATGTCTAAAGACTCTGTTCAGAAGCGATTAGAAACAGGATTGTCTTTTACAGAATTTACATATCAGTTGGTGCAAGGCTATGATTTTTACTGGCTTTACGAAAACAAGAAATGTAAACTTCAAATGGGTGGCTCAGATCAATGGGGAAATATTGTAACGGGTACCGAATTAATACGTAGAAAAGCGGATGGTGATGCCTACGCACTAACAACACGTCTTATCACCAAAGCTGACGGAACTAAGTTTGGAAAATCTGAAGGAGGTAATATCTGGCTTGACACCAAGAAAACATCTCCTTACAAGTTTTACCAATACTGGCTGAATGTTTCAGATAAAGATGCTGCCAATTTCATTAAAATATTTACACACTTCACAAAAGAAGAGATTGATGGCATCATACAAGAACATACCACTGCGCCTCACCTGAGGAAATTACAATCCGCTCTTGCTAAAGATATAACGATACGGGTTCACTCCCAATTGGACTATGAAAGCGCAGTAAAGGCGTCGAATATTCTATTTGGTAATTCAACTACTGAAGAATTACAGAGCCTGGATGAAGATACACTGCTTGCTGTTTTTGAGGGAGTTCCTCAAACTACGATTGCCAGGAGAGAACTTGAGAATACCCCTACCGTAACTGATCTATTATCAACAGTAACAAAAGGTCTTGTATTTGCATCTAAAGGCGAAGCGCGCAAGATGATTCAGGGCGGTGGTGTAAGTATTAATAAAGAGAAGGTTGAGGATGCTAACGGAAAGCCTGAAGTGAAATTACTCCAAAATAAGTATCTGCTTGCGCAAAAGGGAAAGAAGAATTATTATTTGATTGTGGTCGAAGAACAGTAAATAAAAGAGAGGCTACCTTACAGACAGCCTCTCTAGTACATTTTGTTAGTTAATTATTCAGCACTGCCAAATACATAAGCTAATCTGAAACCCACAAAGTCAGCATCAGAAATGATTTGATATCTAGCGGAGATATCAATATTTCCTAAATGATATCCAACCGACGGAGCAAAACCAAATTTAGTTTCACTGTCTGACTCATCTCCAAATTTAGCGCTTACAATATGCGCACCTAATTCAGCACCGCCATAAAATCCATTAAAACTTTCATTAAAATAGTATTTCACACCTCCTTGAATCGGTATAATAGAAGCAGTGAAGCCAGAGTCATCCTTTTCCAAAAACGAAACATACCCAGCTGTTCCTAACCAATTTAGGTTTTCATTTATTTTACCCTCATACCTTACAGTGCCACCAATTCCTAAACCAACAACGTCACCAAAATCTCCCATAGGTAAGTTTAACTCAAGACCTAATGAAGCTCTTCCTTGAGCAAAAGATGCAGATGTAATTGCAACTACTGCAATGATTGATAATAAAACCTTTTTCATAATTGTTTTTAAAGGGGTTTAAAAAGTTATTTAATTATTTAGAACAAATATCCAGTTTAATCGCTGCTAATGCAAACATCGAATTGATTGATGTAATAATTAGAGCATGATTAAAAAATCTCATATTAAAAGGTCAGTTGCCAAACTTAAACAACTTATAGCCTACTGAAAACTGCCAAACTTGGTTTTTTGCTTCTGGTCTATCTGGAGCATCATTAATCTTCGAAAGACCAAGGTTATATCTTCCATCAATAGTTAAGCCAAAAGGTAGATCCCAACCCAAGCCAAGCCCTAAACTGATATCTGAGCCCTTTAATTGATTCTTTATATCTTCAGTGGTTGTATCTCCATTGTAATCAAATGTCTCTTCAGCCTTTGTTATAAAGCCAAATTGTGGGCCTGCCTGTATGTTGATTCCCGCAATAGTATACAATTTAAGAATGATAGGAACATTCATATAATTATAATTCGACTCTATATCCGCACCATTAAACTCCACTTTACTTCCTTGCTGAGAAAAGATAATTTCTGGCTGGATACCAATCTTGCTTAATTTAATTAGCGCAAAAGCACCACCATGAAAACCAGTTCTACTTTTGTAGTTCTCACCTGCACTGGCTTTAGTGTCTAAGCTTGCAAAATTCGGTCCTGCTTTGATACCTATTGCAAATTCAGCTTGCGAATATGCATGGCTTGCAGCAAGACAGATTGTAACAATGAGCAATGATAATTTTGTTTTCATAACGTTGTTTTTTTCCGGAGGTTAAACCAAAATCATTCCAAAAAAAAGCCTTTGCTTTTGCAAAGGCTTAGTTTTTTAATTCCTTCCTAAATATAAGGTTAAGGCAACATTCAAACCAAAACGGGTTTGATCGTAATCCCCGGATATTAAATCAAGATTCAGTGTTGGCTCGACTGCAAAGGTTTTACCAATAAAAGCCGCATATCCACCTTCTATTCCTAATCCTACACCTGAAGGATCCCATCTTCCTTCATTATTTTCTTTGTAGGATGCAAAGTTAGCTCCAACGATAATATTTCCGTTTACATAATATCTACCGAAAAGGCCAATTATCGTTTCAGACCATTCATCTTGTTTATTATAATCAAGGCGTAAACCTGCCCCCAAATTATCTATTAAGAAGTAGCCTACTTTTGTATTTAAACTAAATCTGCTAAAACTGTCACCGTTATCAGGACTGATTGACATGAAGCTAAGATTTGATCCACCACTTAAAAGAACAGCGCCCTTTTCAATCTGAGCATTAGCTGCAAATGCCATTACCATAACTACTGCAATAAGTAAAAATTTTTTCATAGTGAGTTTTTGAAGTTTAGGCAGCAAAATTACAAAATGTAAGCATACTCAAAAATATTTACGCAGAAGCCTATCCTCTACTATGTAAGGCAAAGTCACTTTTAAGTCATCATTATTTTGAAGTTCTCTTGAAATAGCAGTTAAAGCGTTCGAATTTCTGGCCCATGCGCGTCTGGCTATGCCATTAGTCACATCGTAGTACAACATATTATGTAAGTTTTTCAACGCTTTTTCAGTGCCATCTAATAACAAACCAAATCCGCCATTGATTACTTCACCCCAGCCTACTCCCCCACCATTATGTATAGAAACCCATGTTGCACCTCTAAATGAATCACCGATAACATTGTGTACCGCCATGTCTGCAGTAAACCGTGATCCGTCATAGATATTAGAAGTTTCTCTATATGGACTATCTGTTCCAGAAACATCATGATGATCTCTCCCTAAAACTACGGGAGCTATTTTACCTTCCTGAATAGCCTTGTTGAATGCCCTAGCTATTTTGATTCTTCCTTCAGCATCCGCATATAAAATTCTGGCCTTCGAACCCACTACCAGATTATTTTCAGAAGCCTGACTTATCCATTTTATATTATCATTGAGCTGAGGATGAATATCTTCCGGGGCGATTTTAAGCATGTCTTCAAGAACTTGTTTGGCAAGCTTATCTGTATAGTCAAGATCTTCCTGTTTCCCAGATGCACAAACCCATCGGAAAGGCCCAAAACCATAATCAAAACACATTGGCCCCATAATGTCTTGTACATAGGAAGGATAGCGAAAATCAATACCATTTTCCGCCATAACATCTGCTCCTGCACGTGAAGCTTCAAGCAAAAATGCGTTTCCGTAATCAAAGAAATACGTTCCTCTAATGGTGTGCTTGTTAATGGCATCTATATGCTTTCGTAATGAAGCTTGCACTAAAGACTTAAATTGTTCAGGATCTGTTGCCATCATTTCATTAGCCTCTTCAAATGAGAGCTCGGCAGGGTAATAACCACCTGACCATGGGTTGTGTAACGAAGTTTGATCAGATCCTAAATGAATGGTTATATCTTCTTCATAAAACCGCTCCCATACATCAACTACGTTACCCGCATAGGCAATAGAGACCGTTTCTTTTTGTTTTGCGGCTTTCTTAACACGTTCACATAGGCTATCAAGGCTAGTTGCTACTTCGTCTAGCCAGCCTTGCTGGTGCCGTTTGTAGATAGCCTTCTCGTTAACTTCGGCTACCACAGAAATACATCCTGCTATTTTTGCCGCTTTGGGTTGAGCACCACTCATACCGCCGAGCCCTGAAGAGACAAACAGTTTTCCCTCAAGACCATCGCCTGCCTTTACTATCTTTCGTCCTGCATTAAGAATGGTGATCGTAGTGCCATGCACAATACCTTGCGGGCCTATATACATATAAGATCCAGCTGTCATTTGACCATATTGTGTTACCCCCAATGCATTGAATTTCTCCCAATCATCCTGCTTCGAGTAGTTGGGTATCATCATTCCATTGGTAACAACAACACGGGGAGCATCCTTAGAAGAAGGAAACAAACCCATGGGATGCCCTGAATACATATGAAGTGTTTGGTCTTCTTTCATGAGGGCCAGGTATTTCATTGTGAGCAGATACTGAGCCCAGTTTTGAAACACGGCTCCATTGCCACCGTACGTAATCAACTCGTGCGGATGTTGTGCCACTGCAGGGTCAAGATTATTTTGAATCATGAGCATGATAGCCGCAGCCTGCAAACACTGGTGCGGATACTCCTCAACAGGTCGTGCATACATTTCATACTCCGGTCGAAATCGATACATATAAATGCGTCCGAATTTTTGAAGTTCTTCATAAAACTCAGGCGCCAAAACCTCATGATGCTTCGGATGAAAATACCGAAGTGCATTTCGTATCGCCAACTTCTTCTCGTCGATAGTTAATATATTTTTTCGCTTCGGAGCATGGTTGGCGAGCACATCATATCCTTTTTTTTCAGGTAATACATCAGGGATACCCTGAAGTATTTGCTCTTTGAACGACAGTGTTTTACTCATTGTATTACCAGTTGATCGGGACTGAAATTCATTTTAGTATAAGCATAACCGATATCAAAAATCTCCCGGGCTTTCCCCAAATCAAAACCACTATACTTACCTACATCCGGTGGCTCAATTAAAACTTTGCATAATGTTTTGCTAATGGTTGTATTGCCATTAATAGCCATGAGTAACGTTCTTTCAACAACGGATCGCAAATTCTTTACATCAAATTCTGAACTTATAAAATTGCAGTGTGAACCAATAATAACCTCACACCTATCAGCAATGGCTTTGGCAGGAAGATTATCAAGCACGCCTCCATCAATATATAGTGCACCATTAAATCTAAAAGGATCAAAGACGGCGGGCACACAGCTGGAACCTAGAAGTGTTGGTATTAATTCACCTCTGGAAAAGTATTCAACACGGCCTCTTTTAATATCAGTAGCTGCAACAACTAGTGGTATTTTCAGTGCTTCGAAAGTGTTCTCTGGCAGGTACTTTAATAAAACCTCCTGCAATCCATTTATGCTTAAAAGGCCTTTCCATGTCCAGGCAATATGAAGAGACTTGAAGAAACTGGTTTTTAGTACCATCTCCAGTATTTCTTCTGGCTTGTAACCATAACTGTATAAGGCCCCCGTCAGTGCACCAGCACTTGTTCCTGAGATACAACTGATATTTACATTGAACTCCTCAAGCGCCTTAATAACCCCGAGATGGCAAATGCCACGCGCTCCGCCACCGGAAAGTACCAAACCTACCTTCATCCTATCCTAACTCAGCGAGTGAAAACGTCTTATCAACACGTATACCTTTCTCGGTACGCTTTACAGTACAGCATTCGTGTATGGGGTCATGTTCCAGGAAAAGAATGTACTCCCTGTCTGCAGCTTCGTTAAGGAATTTTTCTTTTTCCTCAAGGGTAATCAAAGGGCGTGTATCATAACTCATTACATAAGGCAATGGTAAATGGCCTATGGAAGGTAATAAGTCTGCCATGTAGCAAATTGTTTTGCCCTTGTAGTTGATTTTCGGAATCATCATCTTCTCGGTATGACCCGAAGCGTATAGGATATCAAACTGAGAAAAAGGTGAAGGTGCATCAACCTCAACAAAATGTAAATGACCACTCTCTTGCATGGGCAAAAGATTCTCTTTCAGAAAGCTGGCTTTCTCACGGGGGTTGGGTTGCGTTGCCCAGGTCCAATGGTTTGTGTTCGACCAGTATTTTGCATTCTTAAATGTAAGTGCCGGAGTATTGCCTAAAACCTTTACGCCGCCACCACAATGATCAAAATGCAAATGTGTAAGAAACATATCAGTGATTTCATCCTCAGAAAAGCCAGCTTTAGCTAAGGATAATGTGAGTGTATCATCGCCATGTAAATAATAGTGCTGAAAGAACTTTGCATCCTGTTTATTCCCGATGCCATTGTCTATAAGAATCAACTGATTTCCATCCTCAATTAAAAGACAACGCATGGCCCAGGTACACATGTTATTCTCATCAGCCGGATTGGTTTTCTGCCAAATAGATTTCGGAACAACACCAAACATGGCACCTCCATCAAGTTTAAAAAGACCAGTATTGATCACGTGTAATTTCATGGGAAATAGGCAAAATGTTTTCTTAACTACTTATAATCAAATATCCTAATAATAAAAAAAGCCATAGTGAAATGGCTTTTTTTATAGTTTGAAATTAACTTATTCTTTTACAACTCCCATTCGACAGAATTTATCAATACGCTGTTGAATGAGTTCATCAGGATCTACGTCAAACAACTCCTTTGTATGGGTGATGATCATCTTCTTTACTTCATTGGCCATCCACTTTACATCTGTATGTGCACCACCAATTGGTTCATTGATAACACCATCAATAAGCCCAAGTGCCTTCATATCCTTAGCGGTAAGCCTTAAAAGTTCAGCAGCCTGTTCTTTGTATTCCCAGCTTCTCCACAAAATAGTAGAACAATTTTCAGGAGATATTACTGAGTACCAGGAATTCTGCAGCATTAACACGCGATCACCAATAGCAATACCCAAAGCACCTCCAGAAGCACCTTCCCCGATAACAATACAGATTACAGGGACTTTAAGCATAAACATCTCCTTTAGGTTTCGTGCTATCGCCTCACCCTGCCCACGTTCTTCTGCTTCAAGCCCTGGAAATGCACCTGGAGTATCAATAAAAGTTACGATAGGCTTGTTGAACTTCTCGGCCATCTTCATGAGACGCAACGCCTTTCTATAGCCTTCAGGGTTAGCCATACCAAAATTACGCATTTGCCGCTGCTTAGTATTACGTCCCTTCTGCTGACCAATAAGCATGTAAGTCTTTCCTTCAATTGTTCCGAAACCACCAACCATCGCTTTGTCATCAGCAACGGTGCGATCCCCAAAGAGTTCTATAAAATCAGAGGTAATTTCATAAATATAATCAAGTGTATAGGGTCTATCCGGATGCCGGCTTAACTGAACGCGCTGCCAGCCTGTAAGATTCTCGAACGTTTCTTTCTTCAATTCGAATATCTTTTTCTCTAAGGCTTTAACGGCAGATTGAACATCCTGATCACTGTCTCTGGCCAATTGCTTCATCGCCTCTAACTTCGACTCAAGCTCCGCGATTGGTTTTTCAAAATCTAAAAGACTCATTTGGTTTTAGTTATTCGGGACAAAAATAAGAGAATTTTGCAATTGCGCTTCTTCTTAAAAATCGGTTTTTTAAAGCAGAATCCAATAATCTGGAATCCTGTGAAGTCAATACACTACTATTTATCCAACAAAACAGAAAGCGAATCACATAATCCTTTGAATGTAGAAGGCTTAATCATAAAGTAGGTTGCACCGGATTTCTTGTATTCCTCCATCAGCTTTTGCTCGGACGACGTGGAATACATAACAACTTTAACATTACTTAACCGAGGGTCCCTCCTAATCTGATCAAGACAACTTTTTCCATCCATCATCGGCATATTGATATCCAGGAAAACATATGAAGGCAGTTTCTCAGCCTCTTTAAGTAAGGTGAGTGCTTGTTCACAATCACCAGTTAACACGCAAGCTTTCGATGAATCTACGTAGCTCAAAGCATCTTTAAAAAACTCTCGTTCTTCTACGTCATCATCAACAAAAAGTATGTCCATGTAGAAATATCTATTGAATTAAAATAATGCACAAAGATTTTAAAATCAGTATCTGAAACAAACGATTCAGACGCGTTTTCAATTCCGCCGAAATAAAAATAAAATTTGATAAGTATCTCTCGCTCAACATTCGCAAATACTATGTCAGAGGTAAGGTTAGGGATTGCTTTCGCAATTAAGGTATAAGGATAGATTCTTTATAAAACAATGCTGCGGGAAGAATACCCGTGTCGTAATTCGTATACACTTAGAAAACAAAAACCCAATGACTAAGTTTTACTACTTGAATCATTGGGCTATGCGGTCCGGACGGGACTCGAACCCGCGACCTCCTGCGTGACAGGCAGGCATTCTAACCAGCTGAACTACCGGACCATTCTCTCTTCATTCTTGCGGTTTTTGTTATGCCGTTGCTGAATGAGGTTGCAAATATAGCTTTGCATTCATCATCTCCAAAAAAAAGTTGAAAATTTTTAAATTCAGTTTATAGCTGTTCCGCACGGCACGCTTTTTACCTTTTTACTTATATGGATTATATTATTCATCTTATCAAAAATGCAGTGTTTATGCTGGTTGCAATGCGAATAGCAGTAGTAATTGGTATTTTATTATTAGGACTGCGGATTTTAAGATATAGTATAAATGATAACGCGAACTTGGCTTTTGCACTTAAGAGGCTTTTAATGGGTCCTCGTAAACTATATAAAAATCTCTTTAATCATGCAAAATAGGCGCTTATCCCGCCGAATGCTGCAGAATAAATAAGCCACTTGCACTTCATAAACCATCGTAATACAGTTAACCCTTTACACTCAGAACTGTTTTACCAATTTCCAAACCCTTTTACACGTACTGCAAATATGGAAATCTGGAATTGCGGCTAAAATTGGGTATAGCTTCTGGTAAGCAGCTTGTTTTTAGGTGGTTTCCGTAGCTTAATCAGGTGAGCCATTTCTTCTCTGTGTTTACTGCTTTTCCTAACACACATTGTAAGACACGATGTGTTAATGTTTGGAGATAGTTTTAATATCTGACGTAAAAAGGAATTTGTACCGAATGATGATATGATTTCTTATTAAAAGAATCAGTCTACTCAAAACCTTCTTGAAGTACAATAAATAAGAAAAACAGGGCAAAACCCTGTTTCCAGCTTGCCAATTGTTAATACAATAACTTCCTTGGAACACAATGATTTATGTTGGATTCAATTCCTGAAGTACCCTTTTTGCATTCACGGCATAAGCCTTTCTATAACTATCTTCGTTAACGTCTTCAGGTATTTTTATATCTCCTGTTATACACTTGTTCAAAAACTCAATTACCTTATCTCTGCTAAAGCTTGCCATATAGCATTCATAGTAAAGATCTTGCTGCGCAAGTAATGGCTCATAATCCTCAGAACCTCTCTCCTCTTCGGGATGAAGTCCATTAGCTCGCTGAAGGAATTTCTGAGCCATTTTTATACTGTTCCATTCCATCAATACAATTCAAAGGGATGGTACTACTTTCTTGAAAGATATGATGAGTACATCCACACCAGTTTCTCCTGCTCCCGTATGTAGTCACTCATTAAAGAGCTTGTTCCTTCATCATCACTTTCGGAAGCTATCTTTAATATTTCACGTTCTTTTACAATTAATACCTTAAAGTTATTAAGGATTATTTCCACAGCTTTAAGACCATCTGAAATCTGTGTTGCCTCTTTAATTGCAGACATTTTAATGTAATCCGTGAAGCTATGAACAGGTGTATGGCTTAGCGTTAGTATACGCTCTGCTATTTCGTCTACTTTCTCTAAAGCGTTGGTATACAGCTCCTCAAATTTGGCATGTAACTCAAAAAACTTTTCGCCACGGATATTCCAATGGAAGCCACGTACATTCATGTAAAAGATCTGGTAGTTAGCCAACAAGTCGTTCAATTGGGTGGCTAGGTGATCCGTATCATTTGATTTTAAGCCTATTGCAGTTGTTGTTTCCATCATAACATTTCAATTTTTTATATATAAGCAACAATTTTGAACAAGAATAAGTTATCCATTGGTGCGTAAAATTCTATACCGATGTAAGAAGTGGTAGTTAAGTTTAAATTGTTAATTTTAAAGCCGATATGGTGTTGAAACGTCCCCTACTCTTTGTGGTTGTGATCCTATTAACATGTTTTTCATTTTCATGCAGTAAAAAATCAACAAAGACTACAACCGTCGTAAAGCCTAAGTATCACCATTGGTGGTTCGACAGAAAGAATGACAAGCGCCAGAAACGCACTAAGACTGTTAAAATGAGAAATTAACCTGTAAGACCTCGCATTACGTTGTCAAGGTTTCTTCTGAAAAAAGGCTTTAGTGGACTTTGCTGGGTAATATGTGCAGTAATAATAGAGCCAAGAAAGGTCGTTAAAAAAAGGCTGGTAATATCTTTTGTTGAGTTGGTCCTCGTTATCTCCTTCTTAGAAACAGATTCAAGCGTAAACTTCTCCAGCATTTGTTCCAACGAAAGAATTTCGATAGATGTTATATCTTCTATATCTGAAAATAGTAATTTTTTCTCTTCAGCTTTAACAGGAAATGGCTTTGGAGGTCGTTTAAAGTCAGACAGATACCCAATAAAACTAAGCATGAGACCCGGATGTGACTCACACTCTTCGCTTAGTTTATCGAGCAGATAGTATATACCCTGCATACCCTCCTTTGGCTTCTGCCTCAAATCTACAGCACGCGCAAGACACCAGATTCGGAAGTGATATAAAAGTACATCTTCCTTTTGAGGGAAGTATTTAAAAAAGGTTACTTTAGAAATCTTTACTTTTTCACAAATGTCTTCTACGTAAATCTCATCAAAAGCTTTTTTGCCTACAAGTTTAAGAGTGTGTTCGAGCACCTGTACCTTTAATCGCGCAGCTTTTTCTTTTCGAAGGCTCATGCATGCTGAAGTTTCGATTTCAATTAATAATTTTATGTTGATTTAATCATGTTAATAATGACAAAACGCATTTTTCTGCTTTTACCCGTCATCCTTTCAGTTGCCTGTCAAACACCTCAATCGCGTATGCGGATAACCGGTACGATCGCAGATTCTGCTATCGTAGTATGTGCTCACCCATTGGCATCAGCCGTAGGACTAGGTATTTTAAAAAAGGGAGGTAATGCAGTTGATGCAGCGATTGCTACACAGCTTGCACTAGCTGTAGTTTATCCTTCTGCAGGAAATATTGGTGGAGGAGGCTTTATGGTACTAAGGTTAAATGATGGAAAAGTGGCAACACTCGATTATAGAGAAAAAGCTCCTGCTGCAGCAAGTGAGAAAATGTACCTCGATTCACTTGGTAATGTAATCAGCGGTTTAAGTGAGCGTGGCCATTTGTCTGCTGGAGTACCAGGTTCTATTGCCGGCATGGTGGAAGCTCATAATAAATACGGCTCTTTGCCCTGGAGAGATCTTGTGCAGCCTGCGATTAACCTAGCGCTTAAAGGGTTTGCTCTCACAAAGAGACAGGCAAGAAGTTTAACAGGCATACAAGATAGCTTGAAGAAACACAATAAAGTGTTACCTGGCTTTCTTATTAGAGACACTTGGAACGAAGGCGATACCATTCATTGGGCAGACCTCGGACACACATTAGAGCGTATACGAGACTTTGGCCGCGCGGGATTTTATGAGGGAAAAACCGCTGATGACATTGTAGCAGAAATGAAACGCGGAAATGGTTTGATAACACATCAGGATCTTAAGAACTATCAGGCCCTCTGGCGTGATCCATTGGTTTCTCATTATAAAGAATATAAAATTATTTCTATGGGACCGCCATCGAGTGGTGGTATAGCCCTTATTCAATTATTAAAGTCTGTTGAAGATTATCCTGTCAGTGAATGGGGATTTAACAGCATGAAGAATGCACATCTTATAACTGAAGCCGAAAGACGTGTTTACGCAGACAGGGCTGCATTTCTTGGTGACCCTGATTATTTTAAAGTCCCTGTTACACAACTAACAAATGAGCTCTATGTTGAAGAGCGCATGAAGTCATTTAATCTTGAAAAGGCAACGCCGAGTTCAGAAATAAGAGAAGGGGCAATTCAGGTAGCAGAATCGCTTGAAACGACACATCTGTCTATAATTGATAAATATGGTAATGCTGTTGCTGTTACAACAACTTTAAACGACTCTTATGGTTCTATGGTTATCGTTGATGGCTCGGGATTCTTTTTAAATGACGAAATGGACGATTTCAGTATTAAACCAGGACAACCCAATATGTACGGGGTAATTGGAGGCGAAGCAAACAAGGTTGAATCGGGAAAGAGGATGTTAAGCTCTATGACTCCAACGATTGTTGAGCGCAATGGTGCGCTGTACATGGTCGTGGGAACGCCAGGAGGTTCTACCATTATTACTTCTGTCTTTCAAACTATACTTAATGTAGTTGAACATAAAATGACCATGCAGGAAGCTATAAATGCAAAGCGTTTTCACAGCCAATGGTTACCTGATGTGATCTACCCTGAAAAGGGTGCTTTTGCCGCGGAGGATAGCATTGCCCTTGTAAAAATAGGACATAAGTTTGCCTCCAATTACCTGGGAGGTATAGGACGGGTAGATGCTATACTAGTACTACCTGATAATAAGCTTGAAGGTGGAGCTGATCCGCGTGGCGAGGACACTGCAATGGGCTTTTAGTCTTTTACAAACTACGTCTTATAAGGGAGAAATTGCATTCTGTAAGTAAGCTAAATATTATAGTAAAGGAAAAGATATCTTTGACGACCTGTATATTTAGAGTTAGTTAGTAAAAAGAGATAAGTAATTGAAGCGGCGTACACACTGGTTATTCAGGAACAGACTTTTGCAACATGCCCTTTTTTGGGTCGCTCATATTGTATTTTATGGTACGCTTTACGGAAGTTTTCAGGATAACTACAGGCAAACATTTCTGGAGGAACTAATGTACACTCCAGGCCGCATGGCTTTTACTTATTTTACACTTTATGTTCTGCTTCCTAAATTTCTGCTCGCAGACAGATATATTGAATTCACTTTATACCTGATCTTTTCTTCTTTTATTGCGGGCCTTGTTCAGCGATATGTTGCCTACACCATTCACTATCCGTTATACTTTCCAGAGTACTTAAAGGATCCATTCTTTTATATTCCTAAGATCATAAAAATGTTTGTTGGAATATATCCGGTAACATTTGTAGCGCTTGTTATTAAGCTTCTAAAATACTGGTATGCCGACCAGCAAGCCCAGCAAATACTTAAGCAGGAAAAACTACAGGCAGAATTAAAGTTTCTGAAAACACAAATTCATCCTCACTTCCTTTTCAACACACTGAATAATTTGTATGCACTAACATTAAAAAAGTCAGATAAAGCGCCTGAAACAGTGCTTAAACTTTCTGAGTTAATAAATTATATGCTTTATGAATGTAAAAGTGACGAAGTGCCACTTAGCAAGGAGATTAACTTTATTCGGAACTACGTTGACATCGAGAAGATGCGATATGGAGACAAGCTTGATGTTGATTTGCGTGTAACAGGACAGGTCAATGATAAATTAATCGCTCCGTTAATACTATTGCCATTTGTTGAAAATAGTTTTAAACATGGCGCAAGTGAAAACTTGCTGCAATCGTGGGTAAAGATTACGGTCGATTCTCACCCAAAACATCTTATTGTAAAAGTTGAGAACAGTAAATCAGGAGAAAACGGACATAATGGTGATGAAGGAATTGGAATTCAAAATGTAAAACGAAGATTAGCACTTCTTTATCCTGAAAAACACGAATTAAAAATAATCAATGGAGAAGAAACATTTTTAATAGTTTTATCGATAAATGCTTAAGGAGAACGTTCATTATTTAGTCAAACCTATCAAGTTATGAAATGCATTATAGTTGATGACGAACCACTAGCTATTGAAATCCTGGAATCCTATGTAGCCAAAGTAGAACAGCTAACACTCGCTGCTTCGTTTCGTAATGCAGTTTCAGCATTTGCCTACTTACAACAGAATTCAGTAGATCTAATCTTCCTCGACATTCAGATGCCTAAATTATCAGGAATTGAGTTATTGCGTTCAATAAAAAATCCTCCTAAAGTAATCTTTACCACTGCATTTCGCGATTACGCTATAGAGGGATTTGAGCTCGAAGCATGTGACTATCTACTCAAGCCTATACCTTTTGAACGCTTTCTTAAAGCAATTGCAAAAGTTTTACATCAACCTCAAACGCAATCTCCTGCAGGTATCAATAAACAAGAACACATAGAAGACTATGTGTATTTTAAGGTTGACAAAAAAATGGTTAGGACAAAAATGTCTGACATTCTTTACATTGAAAGCATTAAGGATTACGTAAAAGTGCGTACGCAGGAGAAGGAAATAGTAACGCAACAAAAAATAAGTTATCTTGAAGAAAGCCTGCCTAAACATCAATTCTTAAGAATACATCGGTCGTTTATTATTAACAGAGATAAGATAGACGCGTATTCCGCAACAGATATAGAAATGGGGAAATTTCATATACCAATAGGCAGAAACTATAAGAATGATGTAATTAAGGTGTTATCAAAAAATGTTTTTTAACGAGCAACATAAAAATCAGGATTGCCTGACATTGGCTACATCTTCTTAATCGTGAACTCTACCCGTCTGTTCATGCGACGTGTTTCTTCCGAATCGTTGCTGGCTATTGGCTTTGTACCTCCGTATCCTTTACCGTTGATACGCTTTGCGTCTATACCTTTAGATACAAGATAATCTTTAACTTTGTTAACCCGCATCTGAGAAAGTCTTACATTATCCGCATGCACCCCTCGCCCATCAGTGTGCCCTGCTAACTCGATGTTTACAGAAGGATTAGCTTTAAGAAATGAAACCACAAGATCGAGCTCATCAAAAGACTCAGGCAGAAGATTTGTTTTACTTTGCTCAAACAATACATTCTTAAGATTTACTGTAGTACCTACTTCAACAGGTTGTAAAGTAAAATTCATCTCAAGCTCCTTCATCTCATAGGTATGAATATCAAGCTTTTCAAGCGAGCTTACATATCCAGGCGCTTCTATTTTAATTGAGTAAATATCGGCAGATGAAATTTCAACACTATAACCGTTCGCTGATGAGGCGACAGCTGCCTTACCTTGCAATGCAGGACCAGCAAACATAATATTCGCTTCTACTACTGCTCCTGTTTTAGAATTTGTTACTCTACCGTATACTTTAACAATCCCATCATTACTAGATGTAGGAGGCGTGGCAATATCAGCTTTGGGCGTCTTAATACTTACATCGCTACCCGTATCCAACACAGGAGTGCTTTGTGCTAAAGGAACGTCCTGCTTTGTAACGTCTTTGTATTTATTGATTTTTATATCGCCATAACCATCGCTGTTGGTCGTACTTGTATATAAAGCAAACCCAAGTGTCGGATAATCGTTATAGAACAATTCTCTTCCTCCTGAATTTATTGTAGCTCCAATGTTCTCTGGTTTCGACCAATTTGTCCATGTTTCGTCAAGTCTAGTAGATTTAAAAATATCAAAGCTCCCTGTTCCTTTTAATCCATTGCTGGAAAAATAGAGCGTCTTTCCGTCGGCACTTAGTGAAGGACTTAACTCCTGATATTGTGTATTAATAACAGAACCCAGGTTTTTCGCCTCACTCCATTTTCCATTATCGAAGAAAGAAACATATATATCATCTACACCATGTGTCCCATATGTTTCAGCTGAGAATACAAACACTTTTTTATCAGCGCTAATTGAACCGCATTGTATACGAGATTTATTTAAAAAATAAGGTATGAAAATATTATGTGGCTGAGACCATGCATTTCCCTTATTCACAGAAACAGAAATACCCTGAGTCTTTGCAAGATTACCAGAGCCATCATAATGACTTAATAAGAATAAACTACTCCCATCGTCTGAAATGCCAGCAACTGCATTATAACCTTTATCATTGATTACATTTCCTGCATGAACAGGAGAAGACCATTTGGTTCCAATAAGCTTTGAAATCCATATATCACCCGGATCTTTCTTTCCACCAATGTTAGCGGGATGATTTGCAACTGTAAAAAATAGCGTTGTTCCATCTTTACTAATTACAGGATTGAGTTCATCATATGAAGAATTAACCACACTTAAAGACTCATCATCAAGTTGCTGCCCGTATAGAATATTAACTGAAAATAAGATAAGCGTGTAAAATAAAAAACGGATCATTCTGATTAAGCCTAATTTACAAATATATTCGAAAGCACTGTGCTATAAAACCTACTACAATTTCTTTACTTACTAACCCACGGATTGCCCCGTATGGAAAATCGCCAGGGCAGTAATGCATCTTCGCCGGCATAATCTATACCAATTCTAGGGCCAATAACAACATTTTTAGGAGCGATTTTCCTCCCGATATCCTCAATCCAAATTTCGTTATCAAGGAGAGATTTTCCATTAAGTGTTCGGTCAATGCCCAAGGCCTTAGATAGTTTACCAGGCCCCGAAGTCAAATGAAGTTTATTGGATATTTTTCCTCTCCTTAACAACATTTCTTGTTCACCTGATAAAGGCTCGAGCGCCCGAACAAGTACAGCGTCTGCAACCCCTTCTACATTTGTCACAACATTAAACAAATAATGCATACCATAGCACAAGTAAACATAACTATAACCACCTCTTTCAAACATAATGGCATTTCTATTCGTTTTTCTGTTATTATAAGCATGGCAACCTTTCTCCTTCCATGAGTATGCTTCCGTCTCAACAATTAGCCCTCCTGTAATAACACCGTCCAGGTTGGTATATAGCACTTTGCCCAATAGATCCTTGGCAATTTTGACGACGTTATTTTTAATATAAAAATCAAGTGGCAGCTTCATCGCAATCGTATTCTTCTTAAAGTTTTCGTAAATTTGCCGCTTTATAAACACAAAATTTAAACTTTAATTCCACCGTATGAAAAAAACGTTGCTAATCGTTGGGTTGGCCATAGTTTCAATGTTCGCGCAAGCACAGGTTGTTACACCGAGCGCAAGTGCTGCTGGATCAGTATCTACAACTGTTGGTCTTACTGACGTAAAGATTGATTATTTCAGACCAAAAGCAAAAGGAAGAAAAATTTTTGGAGATGCGTCTGCAGGTGCTTTAGTTCCTTACGGTTCTATCTGGAGAACAGGAGCTAACAACGGCACTAAGATTTCGTTTTCAGATGATGTTAAGGTAGAAGGCATCAATGTTTCCAAAGGTGAATACCTTATTTTTTCATGGCCAGGAGCTACTGAATGGACTATTGCTTTATATAAAGATGTAACGCTTGGTGGAAATACTGGTGGCTACGACAAGTCAAAAGAAGCTGCTAATTTTAAAGTAAAGCCTGAGAAGCTTACTGAAAAAGTAGAGACGTTTACTATTAACATCGGTGATATCTCTGACGACAACAAAACGGCAAAAGTGCAACTTGCGTGGGAAAACACTTCGGTGAAGTTTACAGTTACTGTAGACTACGATGCCAAAGTTATGAAGTCTATAGAGACAAATACGAAGGTAAGTGCAAATAACTATTTCCAGGCTGCTGTTTATTACCTCGAAAATGGTAAAGATCTGAAGCAAGCGCTTGAGTGGGTTAACAAGGCGCTGGAGGGTGCTAACCCTGCGCCTTTCTGGATGTTACACCAAAAGGCTAAAATCCAAAAAGCTTTAGGTGATAAAGCTGGTGCTACTGCTACAGCTAACGCTTCTCTTGAAGGTGCTAAAAAAGCAAATAACCGCGATTACCAAATGATGAATGAAGAACTTCTGAAATCATTAAAGTAATTGACTCATCATAATCTATTGCAAAAAAAAGGTTGCTGAATATTGGCAACCTTTTTTGTTTTCGTTTTAAATATCTCTACAGCAACTCATCAAAAGTATTCCCCTCTTTAACATCACCCGTTTCCCAGCCTTTCTTAAACCAATACATTCTTTGTTCAGACGTACCGTGGGTAAAAGCATCCGGAACAACATACCCTTGTGATTGTTTTTGTAATCTGTCATCACCTATGGCATTTGCTGCCCTTAACGCTTCTTCAATATCTCCTTCCTCAAGAATATTCTCTTTCTTCTGTGTATGATGGGCCCACACTCCCGCGTAGAAGTCTGCCTGTAATTCAAGTGCTACCGATAATTTATTTCCCTCTCGCTCGCTTAGTGCTTGTCTTGCCTGATGAATCTTATCGGAAGTACCCAAAAGATTTTGAACGTGATGTCCTACTTCATGTGCTACTACATAGGCCATTGCAAAATCGCCCGAAGCACCAAAGCGTGTACTTAACTCATCGTAGAAGCTTAAATCGATGTATACACTATTATCAAGAGGACAATAAAACGGACCCATAGCTGCATTTGCTGTGCCGCATCCAGAGCGATCAAGCTGAGTAAATAAAATCAGTTGTGGTTCCTGATAGTCCTTACCGAACTCTTGCTGAAACAATGAATTCCAAACGTTTTCTGTTTCCTTCAGAACTACTGAAACAAATTGTCCTTGTTCATCATGCAGTCGATTACCCGGCACCTGCCCAGGGGATTCATTTCGTGATTGAGTCCCAACATTAATAGACTCAAGCGGGTTATTACCTAAAAGGAGACTGAGAATAAGTATTACAATACCACCTAATCCACCACCTATCGCTAAACGGCCTCCCATTCCTCCACCTCTTCTATCCTGAACATTGCCGCTTCCTTGTCTGCCAATCCAACGCATAGCTTATTAAACAAATTATCTAAATATTTTTTTTATAAATCACGTGCCAGATTAATGAACCCTATTTATTACGCGGTTGAATAAGCTTAGCTATCAGGCCAGTCCATCCTGTTTGATGAGAAGCTCCCAACCCAGCTCCGTTGTCTCCATTAAAATACTCATAGAACAACAAGTTATTTTTGAAATACGGATCACTTTGAAATTTTTCGACATTACCAAATACAGGCCTTCTTCCTGTCTCATCTTCAGTAAAAATACCCACCATCCTACTTGCAAGATCGTCTGCTATTTCTCTCAACGTTTTCTTGATACCAGAACCTGTAGGATGTTCAACCAAAAAATCATCTCCATAATAATGATGAAAACGCTGCAAAGATTCTATGATAAGGAAATTTACTGGAAACCATATAGGACCTCTCCAGTTTGAATTACCACCAAACAAACTTGAATCACTTTCTCCTGCGTTATATGCCACAGTAAAATGTCCATTGTTTATAAACAATGAGTACGGGTGCGTCTCGTGATATTTACTTAATGCACGAACGCCATACGCAGAAAGAAACTCTTCTTCGTCAAGCATTCTTCTAAGTAAACATTTCATTCTATGTCCTCTTAAAAGAGAAAGCAGGTGGCGCTCACCCCTACCCTTTTCCGCCCAACGGGAAATAAGATTTGCTAGGTGAGGCCGGTTTTTCAAAAACCACTGAAGCCGTTCAGTAAACTCAGGCATTGCATCAAAGATATCCTGATCAAGCACTTCTACAGCAAAAAGCGGAACCAAACCCACCATTGACCTCACTTTCATCTTTATGCGCTGATCATCCGCCGTATGAAGAACATCGTAAAAGAACTCATCCTCTTCGTCCCACATACTTATTCCATTATTCCCAACGTTTGCCATTGCGTCTGCTATGTATAAGAAGTGTTCGAAGAATTTAGTAGCAAGACTTTGATATGTTGGATTTTCTTTTGCAAGCTCAAGAGACATTCGCATCATGTTGAGCGTAAACATAGCCATCCAGCTTGTGCCATCAGATTGTTCAATAAAACCTCCATCAGGTAAAGAGGCACTTCTATCGAACACACCAATATTATCCATTCCCAGAAAACCTCCCTGAAAAATGTTATTACCGTTATAATCTTTCCTGTTAACCCACCAGGTAAAATTCAACAGAAGTTTATGAAATATCTCCTCTAGAAATTGCCTATCGTTTTTGCCTTGAAGTTTTGAATCTATTTTATACACCCGCCACGCAGCCCATCCGTGCACAGGAGGGTTAACATCACTGAAAGACCACTCATAGGCAGGAAGCTGTCCATTAGGATGCATATACCATTCTTTCGTTAGCAACAACAATTGTTTTTTTGCGAACTCTGGATCAACCATTGCCAATGGAATTGTGTGAAATGCAAGATCCCATGCAGCATACCATGGATATTCCCACTTGTCGGGCATAGAAATAACATCCGCATTATTTAAATGCAACCACTCATAGTTTCGGATCCGCATTCTTTCCCTGGGAGGTTTCGGTTGGCCTTCATCTCCCCTCAGCCACTGGTCAACATCAAAGTAATAAAACTGCTTACTCCATAACATACCTGCAATAGCTTGTCGTTGAATATTACGCAGATCTGCACTTTCAATAGTATGTTGCATCTCTGCATAAAAATCGTCTGCTTCCTCTATTCTCTTGTCAAAGATTTTCTGGAAGTCTTTAAATGGGTTCGGATTGTATTTTGATGAAATACGTAAGCAGATAATTTTACTATCACCAGCTTCTAATGCGAGATCATAGTTGAGTGATGCTTTTGTTCCTTTAGGGAGATCACTAACCGCCCCGTGTTTGTTATGAATAAGAAAATCATTTATACCATCCTTATAGGTTCCATTGGACTGATATCCATATAATCTTTCCGTATTTGTCTCATTTTCACAGAACAGAAGGGCGATGTTATCTTCGTAATAAAGGTAGTAGGTATCAAGATCAGGATGATGTGCACTGATTACTCCAGCTTCGTCTTTAAATATTTCAGCATTCTTTTCATCAATTCCCCAAGACCATGTGTTGCGAAGCCATAAAGTAGGAAGTAGATTAATTGCCGCGCTTTTTTCTCCTCGATTGTAAATAGTAACTCTTATAAGTAAATCACTTACATCAGCCTTTGCATATTCGATTTCAATGTCGAAATAAGCATTGTTATCAAAAACACCTGTGTCTGTAATTTCATACTCGGGCGCTCCCCTATCTCGTCTTTTATTTTCCTCCAACAATTTTATATATGGGTATTCTTCATGAGGATACTTATACAGCATTTTCATGTAAGAATGGGTAGGTGTGTTATCCAGGTAGTAATAGAGCTCTTTACAATCCTCCCCATGATTACCCTCCGGATTAGAGAGACCAAATAGTCTTTCCTTAAGAATCGGGTCCTTTTTGTTCCAAAAAGCAAAAGCAAAACAAAGTAACTGCTTGTCATCAGACACTCCACCTATACCTTCTTCGCCCCACCGATATGCTTTGCTTCTTGCCGCATCATGGGTAATATAACCCCAGGCATCACCATTTGCACTATAATCTTCCCGTACCGTACCCCATTGTCTTTCGGATAAATAAGGACCAAATTTTCTCCAATCTTTCTGTTTAAGTTTATCTTGTATTAAGCGCTTTTTTTCTTCGTTCATTCATAAAGATTATTGCTGCTAAGTAATATAAAATATTACTTAATATTTACCCATTATCTTCAAAACCTGGATAAAGTAACATTCCACCGTCTACAAAAAGGGTAATACCATTTACATATTCAGAATCATCAGAAGCGAGCCATACTGCTGCTCCGCCTACGTCTTCCGGTTCGCCTATTCGTTTTTGAGGAATAAGTTTAAGTAAGTTGTTATAGGCTGCCTGTGTTTGCCATGCTGCATGATTAATAGGCGTTTTTATAGCACCAGGCCCTATGCTGTTTACTCGGATTTTCATGGGAGCATATTCCTGTGCAATCGTCTTCATCATCATCATTATGCCTCCTTTAGAAGCGGCATAATTAGCATGGCCTGCCCAGGGAATTACTTCATGAACGGAGCTTATACAGATAATCTTCCCCGCTGATCGTGACTTAGAGGGAACCACTCCTCTTTTTAAAAATTCCTTTATTGCTTCTCTCGCACATAAGAACTGACCTGTAAGGTTCGTGTTAATAACATGGTTCCATTGATCTAAGGTCATTTCATGAAACTTCGCATCATTCTGAAGACCTGCATTGTTAATAAGAATGTCCACAGTTCCATATCGCTTAATAGTCTCTTCAAATAGTTTAATGACATCCGGCTCTTTGCCAACATTTGCTTTAAAAGTAAATCCTTCTCCTCCTGCATCTGTAATTTCCTTTAAAACCTTTTCCGCCTTATCAGCACTACTCGAATAATTAACAACCACTTTTGCTCCCTCAGCGGCAAGAGCTTTAGCAATGCCTGCTCCTATTCCCGAGCTCGCGCCTGTTATAATAGCAACTTGATCCTGTAATTTTTTCCTATTATTCATGGTTCACGTAATTATTTTAGTCTATACAAATAAATTAAATATTCGAACAAATTAACGGTGGAAGCGTTTTAAATTTAATATCACAACTTCCTGGTATTCATAAACGCAGTGATAATGAAAATTAACGGGCCAAATCCAGGCACTAATACATTTAAATATCTTCCTGAACTAGCTCGTTCTATTTTAGAAAAACATTTAAATGATTTTGCTCACCAACTGCGGAAGCAATTGCTTGAAATTGGAACACCTCTTTTACATAAACTCAATTATTTAAGCGAGGAACAGATAGTCAAACATACAGTTGCATCGGCAAACGAGTTTCTCAGTTATATAGCATCAAATGAGGTAAACAAATATCTTGAAGTTTCATCCTCACGGTGGTATCGGGATGAAATTACCGTCCTCAAAAGAGAAGACATAGGAGCAGAGGATATTACGGTAGTTAACTTTGTAAGGTCAAAGATTTTAAAAAAATATGCAAAGCAATATAGCACTACATCAGATAAATTATTTCAATTATTAGAAGAGATAGATACTCTTCTTTTCATTTGCACAACATCTTCAACAAAAACGTATATTGATCTACTCCATACCAAGGTTGAGGAAGAACTCCATTTTAACAAACATCTTATAAAAACTTCCCCGGGAATTATTTTTATTTTCAACACCGAACACCTGAAAATTACTTATGTCAATGGCAATATCAAGGGGATCACAGGTTATAGTGCCGAAGAAATTATGCTTATGCACGAGAATGATTTAAATTCATTAATCCATTCTGGCGATACTGATGTAATTAAGAAACACCTTCAGGATATTACCAATGACACCACAGGAAGGGTTCACGAATTGGAGTATAGAATCAAAAGTAAAAATGGTAAATACACCTGGCTTCGCACCTACACGGTCATCTTTAAAAAAGATAATAGTCGAAGACCCATAGAACTGTTATGTCTCAGCTTTGAAGTAACTAGAGAACGGGAAATCGCAATTGCTCTTAAAAAAAGGGAAGAACAACTACTAGAAGCGCAGTCTATTGCCCAATTAGGAAGTTTTGAATGGGACATGGTTAATGATACTTCCATTAATACTCCGGAACTAGGAGAAATATTAGAACTCGCCCAAAGCGAGAAACATAACGACTTTATGAAAAGAGTTCATCCTGAAGACAAGGAAAAAGTGGCACGCACGCTGGCAGAGGCATTTGCTACAGGTAAGCTTGATTGCCAATACCGCTATTTAGCAAACGGGAAAGAAAAGACTTTGTGGACAAGAGGGAGAATACTTTTTGAAAATGGTGAACCGACATTAATGAGGGGAACTATTCAAGACATCACAGAGCTCAAGCGAATTGAACATGAACTTTTAACAAAGACGAGAGAGCTTGAACGAAGTAATGAAAGTTTACAACAATTTGCTTCTATTGCAAGTCATGATTTAAAAGAACCCTTAAGAAAAGTTTCTATGTATAGCAATATGGTTTTAATGTCGGAGGAACATGCGTTATCTCAGACTTCAGTCATGAATCTCGAGAAGGTGAAGGCTTCTGCTTTACGAATGCAAAACATGATTGAGGATATTTTAAACTTCTCTTCAATAACGAAAGAGACAACTAAGGAAAAAATTGATCTTTCAGTTATCATAGAAGAGGTTAAAGATATCCTTGGGGAATCGATTAAAGAGAAAAAGGCTACTATTATTTATAGAAACCTTCCAGAACTATGTGTGGTCCCCTCAGATTTCAGACAGCTTTTTCAGAATTTAATTGCCAACTCTTTAAAATTCTCTAAATCGGACACTGCTGCTTACATTGAAATCACGTCTCAATATATCCAGAATACTACAACAGAAAAGGATAACAGTACTGTTAAGCGATATATAGAAATACGTGTTATAGACAATGGCATAGGTTTTAAGCAAGAGTACGCTGAAAAGATATTTGGGCTTTTCACACGTCTGCACGGCAGATCAACTTACGAGGGCAGTGGCCTAGGCCTCTCTATATGCAAAAAGATAGTTGAAAATTATCGTGGTTCAATAAGAGCAGAATCAATCTTAGGTAAAGGGAGCACTTTCATAATTACGCTCCCTGAGAAGCAATAAATCTAAACCTGTCTATCGCCCTTGCCTCCACTTGTACTACTTTGATGCCCCACATTTCCATCTCTGCTTCCGCCAGCACTTTCTGACGTACCCGAAACGCCTTCCTGATGCTTTTGCTTTTTACTACTTTCAGATATTGGAGGTAATTTAGAATTTTTATTACCCGTATTTTTCTTTGGCTTCATAGACTTGTCCCTCCTGGTTTAACACACCGCTAATCTTGATAACGCTTTTACGTTTCTTAAACATCTTCAACAATTGTAATTCCCCCTTTATTTTCTTTTCCCAAAGTGTTTGCTTCTTTGATAACGCACCGTGCAACGTCTCCAGATCGTATTTTTGATCTACCTCATTACTTTCTTCAAGGAGAAGGTTAATTGCTGCGTTATATGTTTTTATATCATTAACATTTTTCTTTTCAAGTTCTTCGATTTGCTTCCTTATCCTTCTCGCATAAAGTTCGGCAATATCAAAGTGAAGCTTTTCGTGAGCAAGAAGTGACAAGGATTTATCGGTAGCCCAGGACTTGTTTCTATCAAAGTAAGCAATTACATCGTATCGCACTTTATTTTTTACGTAATAAGGTTTTGCTTTTATAATGACTGCTGTACCAGCATCTCCTTTCGCTTCATCAGCACGTTTACCTTTAAAGTCCTCCCAAGTTAGTTCATAGTACTCATTCCACTCAAGCAGATTTGAACGGCCCTCGCTTGATTGGGAAAAACAAAAGCAATTATTAACAAATAACAAGAACAGCACTAACCCTGATACTTTCATATATGTATCGCTCTAATTCAAACGAAATGCCAACCACATAATGCCGCTTGATGCTGCTCGGGTCTTACATTAACATTAAGATCTTATTGAAATCCCTAAAGGCATTTAGTAATCTCTAAAAAAATGACTTTATTGCTTACAATCTAAGAAAGAGAGTTGAGCTTTCGATCCTCACCGGCAGTTCATCATTTCGGGCACTAATCAAAATACTAAAAGAACCGTCATGAACAAGATCAATTTAAATGCCCCATATAAAATAATACCTAATAAATATAAGCAGTATCAAAAGCATTACAATATACCGGCTGCTGAATGTATCTTGGTCCCAACTAAAACATACGGAGATCAAATTCTTTGTAATGTAATATGGAAGAACGAAACAGGGCAAATGCTTATTAAAGCAGATTTAATGTTTAGCAGTTCAAATATTATCGCTGTTGACGCCATAAAAGATTTTATTCTTTACAAAACGTGGGAAGAGCACATTGGTAAAGCTCTTGCTTAATCTAATGTACTTGAGTAACAGTACAGGGAGACATGCTCCACTTTTTTTAAGCTAATTTGAAACAGATCCTTCTGTTAAGTATCACTAATTTAACTTCGATATAACGCACTTTATCTTTTATATCTAATTTTAAACTTCCGATTTCCTACTCTGTGATTCTAATGGCACCCCATTTTAATGTTATGGTTTAAAAATTAGTTTTATGGAAATGGAAATCACAAAAAAACGTAAGCGTATAAAAAGACCATACGAAAAAGTTATCTTAAGACAAAGTTATAACCAGTCATCTGAGAAGTCCCATAAAAATCAACATTTGGATTAGACTGTTTAATTTTTTACCCTTCTTCTCCTCCTCTTACTTTTTTTGATACTTATTTTTTCTACTTGGTAATTGTTATGGCCGGTTAACTCCGCTCTTGAAAAATGTTCAACCAACAGGAACAAGATTTTTAGCAGCCATGCTGTTGAATATCGTTGGCTTGACATGAGAAGGATTTTAATTTCGTTTTTAATAATTACAAGTGTAGTTAATTTATCAATTGCCCAAGTAGATACTAGTTTCATTTACAACCCAAACATGCCTTACGGTACGCTTGACCTACGGCTTGCTAAATCTGCAACTCAGTATTACTACCTTCAAGAAGATATCACTTTCAGTTTTAGGGAGGATCCGCCAGGAGTAAAGACAAAGACCTTTCGGGACATGACCTCGTTCGACTCAAGTCCTTATAAAGAGGGAAACTTAAGAGAGAAGAATGGTTCCAGAGATCTGTTTGTAATGAACTATCGGATACTCTTTCCAAAAAATTACGATCCCAATTTCGCTCAAGGATATCCTATTATTTTCATGCTTCATGGTTGGGGCGAAACAGGAAACTGTTGGGAGCGCGACTGTTACTGGAGTGATGCTGGGTATAACCCAAATACCAATAATCCTCCCGCGCCTACAAGTCCGAGTCATGAACTTCTTAATAATGACAGGAACTTGTACCTAGGCGGATCACAACATCTTGCAGCGGTAAATCTCGCAGGCTCTCTCCTTCCTGATAATCCTTCTATGCCTGGACGAGCCTTTCCTGGACTTGTGCTTTTTCCTCAAAGCTTAAATGGATGGCTTCAAACCGCACCTGTAGAAGATGCTATTAAACTGTTAAGGCTTATTTTAAAGAAGTATAATATTGACGAGAATCGTGTTTATATCCATGGCCTTTCAAATGGCGGTGCTGGTGTAAACAATGTTGTTAAAAGAGCACCTTGGCTATTTGCTTCTGTGCTTACAATGTCAGCCGTAAGTGATGGTGGAATAGTCTCACAAAACCAAATAGGTGAAGCTTCAAAAATTCCATACTGGATTTTTCAAGGAGGGCAGGATACAAATCCTACTCCAGGGAAAACCTATAATTTTGTAAGAAGTCTTCGCGACAATGGTGCGGTGGTTCGTTATTATCTTTATACAACACTAGGTCATGCCACATGGAATTCTGCTTTTAGAGAAACAGATTTTTATTCATGGAATCTTCAACAACGAAAGACTAATCCACACATTTCCTATGGTAATCCTGTAATATGTAAAACGACAAATACGGGTGTTACTATTTCATTTTCAAAAGGGTTTCTCGCTTATCAGTGGGAAAAGGATGGACAAATTATTAATGGGGCAACTGGCGCCGAGTATGTAGCGACCACGGTAGGTAGATATAGAGGAAGGTTTAGTAGAAAATCTACCTCTCCTTCTTCTAGTTCTGAATGGGAACCGTGGTCCGATCCAATTATTGTTTCTGAAGTAAATCTACAGAAACCAGCCATTGAAGTTACTGGAACAACACACCTAAGAGGACCTGGATTAACAAGCACAAATGACAACAACACGGTGACTCTTAAATCGTCAGAGACCGCAGAACTTTATGAATGGTTTAAAAATGGTCAACTGATTAATTTTACCAACACTGACATTGATGATACACTTCGTACTGTTTCATTTACAAGTTCAAGTTCATCTACCAATGGCGCTTATACATTACGAATAAAGAATTCATATTGTCCAAGTCCCCAGTCAGACCCTGTATACCTTTTCTTTAATAATTCAGCACAACAAAATATAAATTTAAATTCTGCATCAGCTGATATGAAAGGCGTTGCTACAGCCTCAACAGTATTCCTATCATGGAATGACGTGTTGTCAAATGAAACAGGATATGAAATCTGGAGAAGAAAAACTGGGACAACAAGCTTCAGGTTCGCTGGAAGGACACAAGCAAACGCTATCTCCTTTCTAGATACTTCTTTAGAACCTTCTACAACTTATGAATATAAATTAAGGGCTATTAATAACACAGGCCGCTCCAATTATATCCCGTCAGACGACCTGAACCTGAACTTTAAGATCACAACGCTTAACGATCGGAATCTCCCGTCAGCTCCTCAAAATTTAGTTGTCACTGGAAACACCATTAATACTATATCAATAAAGTGGGATCAGGCAACAGATGACGGGGGCGTAAAAGAGTATATAATAGAATATGGCAATGCTAAAATTTTAACAGGTTCTGCTAATACATCGTTTACGATAACGAACCTTAATTCTAACACTATATATCCTGTTAAAGTTATGGCTGTAGACTTTTCAGGAAAACAATCTCAGCCTTCAAACCAGGTTATAGCTAACACATACGTAACCAGTTTAAGCTATAAGCATAGCACTGGCACTTGGTCCAGCCTAGATGAACCTTCAATGAAAGCCACGTGGACAAATCCTGAATACGTCGGTACGATTAACAATTTTTCTTTAGCTCCAAGAACCCAGGAAGATTATTTCAATTTCCAGTTTACAGGCTACTTGAATATTACCACAAGCGGTACATATACCTTCAGAATTACTTCAGACGATGGTAGTCGATTGATTCTTAATGGTACTACTATAATTGATAATAATGGCACACATGGAAACGTAACAAAAACAAGCGAACCCATACAACTTAATGCTGGTTTTCACCCGATAGAGGTACAATACTTTGACTACAATGGAGGGCAAAGCCTAACCGTGCAATACATGGGACCTGGCATTGGTAATGGAAGTACATTTGTTAATATTCCAGACGCAGCTTTAAAAAGCGGCACGTTTACTCCACCTACTCCACCCTCTGCTCCTTCCAGCTTGATAGCACAAACTTTAGGAATGCAAAAGATTGCTCTATCCTGGAATTATAATGATGACACAGCCACAGACTATGAGATATATAGAAGTACTACTGGAAGTGAGCCATTCTTGATGGTAGGCAGAAGTACAGGATTAACTTTTATTGATTCAATAAATCTCATTCCTGGAAAGATATTTTACTATAAAGCTAAGTCCGTAAATGGAAACGGCTCATCACCTTTCAGTAATGTTACAAATGCCACCACCACGTCCGACAATATCCCACCAACTGTCCCAGGTGGACTTACGTTATTGTCAAAGACGAATACCAGTATCTCTTTTAATTGGGAACCATCTTCAGATAATATTGGAATAAGCGGATACGAGGTTCTTGAAAATGGAGTAGTAATATCAAATGCATCAATCAATGCATATACAGCTTCAAATCTAAAAGCAAGTCAGAGCTACAATTTCTCAGTAAGAGCTATTGACTTGAGTGGTAATCGTTCTGGCATCTCAGAAATCCTCACTTACTATAACGGAATGGATTACCTATACTATTCGTTGGCATCAGGAAATCTTAATGATGTAAACACGTGGAAAACTAATCCCGATGGAACAGGCGATTCACCTTTAAACTTCACTGATGTTGGTCAACAATTTATTATTGCTAACAGGACATCTTCTGGAATTGGAGGCGAGTGGACCGTAACAGGCGAGCGATCAAAAATTGTTATACCTCCAGGTGTGTCCCTTACCATTGATAATAGTTGTTTTTGTAAGATAGATTTGCAAGGCACCTTGAATCTTGAAACTGAAGTATCGCCGGAATTCGTCAATATTTCTCCATCGTCAGTAATTAACTTCAATGGTGCTACCCGCGTTCCTAAAAACAATTATGGAAACATTAATTTAACAGGCAGCACTAAAACATTTGACTCAGATACAATAAGCATACAAGGCAACTTGACTGTTGGCAATGGGGTTAGCCTTTATAGTACAAGCCCAGCTGTTCTTAAGATGGCAAAAGACCTCATTGTGAATGGAGCACTCTCCAATGATAGTGAAAGTTCAATCACTTTACATTTTACGGAAAACACCTCACATTTACTTCAAACACAAGGTGACCTTAGCGTATTTGGTATTTCGATTGGACGAAATGGAACAGTGACTTTAAAAACAACAAAGCCGATTAATTTAACTTCAGGCACTTCAAATGGTGGCGGATTAAAATTACTAGTTGATGCGGTATTGGTACTCGATCAAAACAACTTGCAAATAGAAGGTACTGGTACAATCAATTCAAATCTTGAATCTGGAAGAATTTCTATTCAGGGAGGAGACGTGATAATCAATTCCAATGCTGCTGAAACTTCAAATCTATTTTTCGATCGAGCCAATCACCAGATAAAGTATTTTGAAGTAGACGTCGCAGGTTCCGTATCAATCAAAGAAAATGTTGATATCATTCAAGGTGTTAAGATAAAACGTGGTGTTCTGAATTCTGATGGGCATATTAACCTAATTGCTACCGAAAATAATTACGCATCTGTTTATCCGATTGAAAACAATGGCATGATCTCAGGTGATGTTCAGGTACAAGTATATCATAAAGCTGCCGGAAAAGTGCTGAAAAATCTGAGTGCGCCCGTAAAAAATGTTTCCGTTTCAATCTTACAAAATTCCGTTCCTATTACAGGAAACTTTGTGGGGTCGTCAACAGGATTAGGATCAGATGCATCTATGTTTGAATTTGATGCAGTGAACAATAGCTGGCGACCTTTCCCCTCCCCAGGAAGTTCGAATAGTGAGATGCTCGAAGTCGGAAAAGGTTACTCCGTCCTTATGTATAATGGAACTTCTCCGGCTACAATTAAATTCAATGGTCCGTTAAACCAACATAATATATCCTTTAATTTGTCAGGTTCGTCATCTTCTGACGCTTCTGCTGGGTGGAATCTTATCGGTAACCCATTTGCATCCTCCATCTCTTGGAATAATTCTGTAGGATGGAGCAAGTCGGGTGTTAGTAATATTTTGCTAAAACAGAAAAACACTATTGTCGATGGTGTTAACATCACACAATACCAATACTTCGATCCTTTACTTGGAGATGTAAGTATATTACCAGGAGAAGCATTCTGGGTAAAAGCTTTTACAGCGAATCCTTCTTTGACGATATCTGAAAGTGCAAAAATCCTAGCACAAACAAATTCTTACCCGTCAACTAATAGTGACACTTACTACCTGGGGATTTCGTTGCAACAACAGTCACTTAGTGATGATACTTACCTTGTTTTCAGTTCAGATGGTACAGACCAATATGACGCCTTACTTGATGCGGGAAAAAGAAAGAATACTGGCGTGTTTAATCTGTCAACTACGGTTGATAAATCTACGATGCTTGCTGTTAATCATTTGAATACCGCGCAATGCGCGAAGACAATTTACCTTAACATTGAAGACGCCAAACCTGGCTCTTATGCTTTAAAGTTTACTAACTTAAGCAGGTTAATCAATATTTGGAAAATTCAGCTTCACGATGCCTTTACAAATACAGTAACAACGCTTACACAAAGTACTTTCAATTTTACAGTCACAGATAACGTTAACTCGTATGGGTTGAACAGATTCTACCTTACTTTCCAAAAAGTATCATTTAATATGGATAATCATATTATTGAAACAACAACTGCATGTACCCCTTATCCTGCCGAAATATTGATACGCAATGCACAAGAAGGCGTTAAGTACACCGCTATTACTTCCAATGGAAAAAGATTCTCTTCCATTGCAAATGGGAAAGACGATTTGATAATACACATACCTCATACTGAACTTAGCTTAGGAACTAATAAATTAAGTGTTGAAGCAGGATTTGAAGGCTGCGAAGTATATCCATTAGAATCAAATGTAGTTATCGATCTACTTCAAGGTACAGAAGTAAACATTGCTGATAAGGTACGCGTATGCACAGCTTCAGATGTAACACTAACCGCCTCCGGCGCAATAGAGGGAGGCCATTATAGATGGTTTGATTCCGCGCAAAACGAAATTCAAAATGCAAATAGTGCTACCCTTGTAGTATCTTCTCCTGTAAACGGTACTGCTTACTATGTTTCTGCAGTTGCACCTTCTGGTTGCGAAAGTGAAAGAAAATCGGTGGTACTTTATGTAGACGTTATGGAAGAACCTGTAATTACTTTATCTAATGACACCTTATGGATCAATAATAGCAATGTAGATTATCAGTGGTTTGTAAATGAAGAAGTTATTGAAGGCGCCACGAACAATTTCTTTATTCCTCAAGCTCCTGGAGAGTACACGGTGGAAATATCAAATGCAGAATGTTCAGTAAAATCAAAAGCTTATCTCTTTAACCTTGTTTCTAATGAGCCCCTGGATGAAAACTTCAACATTTCGATTTATCCAAATCCTACAACTGGTTCTTCAATAAATGTTGATGTGATTACAAGTAGGATAATACCATTGAAGTTACAAGTTCTCGATTTAACAGGGTCGGTTCTATATGAAAGAAATATTGAAGCCAAGGGAATGTTAGAAACACTAACCATTGAATTCTCAAATACGCTCACTGAAGGCATCTATATAATTCAGATAAAGCAGGGGGACAAGGAGATCAGGAAAAAAATTGTAGTGAGAAACTAAAGAAAGTAAGGAACGCTGATAAAACAAAAAAGAGTTACAGAATGTGTAACTCTTTTTTATTTGAGCCCCCTGTCGGAATCGAACCAACGACCTACTGATTACAAGTCAGTTGCTCTACCAGCTGAGCTAAGGAGGCAAGATTGCTATCTTTTATCCCTAACAGTCATCTATTGTCTGTTTAGGAGGTGCAAAAATAGCTTAAGATTCTTTCTGTGCAAACAATTCAATAAAAAAATAGTGGGAAGGCGGGTAATAGACGCTAGTAACTCCTCACATTTAATTTAAATAATAAAAGGAATGCTAGTAATAGCATTCCTTTCATAACGGTGTTTTTTAGATACTTATGCTGTCCTTAGTAGCTTAAGTTGTTGCTTAAGTTGGTGCAAATGTTCAGTTGCAACCTTGATCTTATCATTGAATTCTTCGCGCACTTTTTCTGCATTGTTAGACCTGCCGAAGAATTCAAGGTTATTACGCCATAGCGCAATATCATTTTCCACCTTCTGTATTTTCTTGCGGATAGCCTGCTCTTTTTGGTATAGCTTGCGATCTCCCATCGGATCTTTCTTAAGATCACTGATCTGATTCTCAAGAATTAGCCTGCTCCTATCGTCTTCAGTAAGATCAGGAATTGCCGCAACAAATTTTTCAACTGCCTCGTGATACCGGTTCTTAATGGCGCTTATATCCTTTTTAGGAACGAAGCCAATTGAATTGTACCGATCCTGAAGATCTCGCAATAAATCCGCACTCGCAGTTCCCGCTTGTGCATTTCTTTCAAGTTCTTCACATATAGAAGTCTTCACGTTTAAGTTATCTATTTGTTCCTGCTCTACCTTGCCCTGCTGACCTCTTCTCTGCGCGAAGAAATAATCACAAGCATCCTTAAACTCCTTAAACACCTTTTCCCTGAACTTTTCAGGTACCGGACCTATATCTTTCCACTTCTGCTGTAGTACCTTTAATTCATTGGAAGTTTTCTCCCAGTCTGTACTTTCTCTTAGATCAAAAGCTTTCTTAACAAGCTCATTTTTGAGATTCAGATTGCTCTCGCGTTCTTCATCGAGCTTCTTAAAGAAGGTATTCTTATTGTTAAAGAAAGCTTTAAAGGCAGTCCAAAACTTCTTGTTTACATCTTTTGCTTTTGCTCTTGGTAATCCGCCGATAGCCTCCCAACGCTTCTGTAACTCAAGAATTTCTTTTGTTTTTTCATTCCATTCTTTAATACGATCGGTATTGAAAGAAGCAAATGCCTGGGCTTCGTCTCCCAGCTTCGACTTTTCTTCAAGGTTCTTATTAAGTTCTTGCTGTAAGTTTTGAAGATATGCATCCCGTTTAGCATATACCGCATCTGATGCTGCCTTGAAGCGTTGCCATACTGCCTCCTTATCATCTTTGGGAACAGGACCTATATGTTTAAATTCGTGGTGTAGTTCATTCAGCTCACGAATTGCATCTTTTATTATTTCAACTCCAGCCAGGCGCTCAGCCCTTGCACAAAGTTCCAGCTTTGCTTCCAGGTTTTTCCTCCGATCAAGTTCCTTAAGCTCAAAGTAAATACTTTGATTATCATAAAATCTGTCTTCGAGGGCATGATAATTAGCCCATAAAATCTTTGCCTGAGCTGTCGGAACTGGTCCAATGGCACGCCACTCCTTCTGAAGCTCTTTAAAAGCTTCAAATTGGTTTGTATGATCAGGTGAATCTACCAAAACTCTTAGCCTTTCTACAAGCTCTTGTTTTTTCCGAAGATTCTCATTCTTCTGTTCTTCCTGTTGGCGATGGAACTGCGCCCTACGATCTTTGATGAGTTTATAATTAGCATCAAATGCTATATCATTTTCATCACCTTTATAATCAAAATCTTCAGCTACTCCTCCTGTAGATATAAACCGCTCAAGAGCCGCACTCCTCTCTTTTTCACGGCACTCATCATAAAGAGGCTTAATATCTTTGACCACAGCATCAACTCTCTTTAGATTATTATCTTTTGCAAGATCTTTAATCAAAGCTACAAGTTGAGCCTTGGTATAATGAGAATAGTCGACGTGCTTATGTGCTTCTTCGTCAAATGAATCATCGCTTAATTCATCATGCTCTGATTCTTCAGAAGCCAGTACACTTTCGCTGTGGCTTTTAGCAAGCCCAGCCTGATGTACATGTTGCTCATCACGTTTTTCTTTTTCGATTTCCATGGTCAAAGTATCCATTTCCAATTCCTTTAGTGCTAATTTAACAAAAATGACTAATTCAATCTCGGATCAACAGGGTAGTTTGAATAAACAGAGTATCTACCACCCATATTATCGAGGGCTTTTCTCCACAAAAGTTGCGGTTCAGTGTCAAATAAAAGCTGGTTAGTGACATAATCACAAACTATCCAGGATTCCTGTTCCAGCTCCGATTCTAATTGTCCTGGCCCCCACCCGCTGTATCCCAGGAAGAAGCGAATATCATCAGAAGACAGTTGTCTTGTATCGCACATTGTGAGCAGGCTTTCGAAGTCTCCTCCCCAAAAGACATTGTCAGTAATTACCACATCATTTTCGATGCGCACATTTCTATGGATGAAATGAAGTGTGTCCTGTTGAACTGGGCCTCCAACATATACCAGATTCTCCATTCCCGTCAAATCCTCCATTACTTCATTGACTTTAAGTACCGAAGGTTTGTTCAAGACAAAACCAAATGATCCGTCTGCATTATGTTCACATAGTAACACTACGGTTCTTTCGAAGTTCGGGTCTGGGAGAAATGGCTCAGAGATAAGCAAGCGACCTCGTTCCGGGATTAATTTATTTTTATATCTGAAAAACTCCATTCAAAATTAATTGTAACTAAATCCTCTACTCAAGTAATATTAACAACTCTATAGCGGATTGTTTAATTTCTTGAATAAAATATTTCCTTTTCATCTATGCAAATCCTATTTCTTTGATAATTTTTATGCCATATATCCGAAACCGTATGCAAAATATAGCTGATATCAGAAAGGATTACACCAAAGCAAGTCTTGATGTTAATACAGTAAACTCAGATCCCGTCATTCAATTCGAAATATGGTTTGGTGAAGCGTTAAAGGCACAGATAACAGAACCCAATGCAATGACCCTTGCAACTGTTAATAAAGAAGGAAGACCATCTGCAAGAGTGGTTTTATTAAAAGGTATCGAGAATAAGAAGTTTCTTTTCTATACAAATTATCAAAGCAGAAAGGGGAAAGAACTTGAGGATAACACTGCCTGCGCTCTGGTATTTTTCTGGCCGGAATTGGAACGCCAGATTCGTATTGAAGGCATAGCTGAGCGTGTTGATAACAAAACATCAGAGCAATATTTCCAAAGCCGCCCTCGCGGATCACAAGTAGGCGCATGGTCTTCTCCGCAAAGTGCCATTATAAAAGACAGATCTATCCTTGAAGAACGTGTAGCTCAAATAGAAAACAGGTTCCTTGGTCTTCCTGTTCTACCAAAACCAAATCAATGGGGAGGATTTCAGATCGATCCGTTTTTGATTGAGTTTTGGCAAGGCAGGGCAAGCAGATTACATGACAGGATTGAGTACGTTAAAGTAGATGGCAAATGGAAGATGCACAGACTAGCACCCTGATACTTGTAGCGATGTGATTTAATAGTTATTTAGATTAACATATCATTAATTTGTTTGATCTTCTATCTAAAGAAGATCAAACAAATTATTAACACCTGGATATCTTCTGACAGTAAATCCCTCTCCATACGTTCCGCCTATAGAGTGCCCTAATTCAATACCTCGTGATTCAACCATCTTCAAAAATCCAGGCTTACTGATATAAGTCTCTGGCTCTTTACTGCTAGGATCAAAAAATTGCGATTTAAAACATCTTATCGCATTCATCTTCGTTTCCCAATGCGAGGAAACATCAACGATAAAATGAGGCTCGATAAAATCACTTTGAATATAATGATAGACTGAGATTGGTCTCCAGGGATCTTGTTTCTTACCATCTTCATCTACTGTTTCTATCTTCGCTAATCCAGAAAGGAAGCAAGCATCAAAGGCTAATGAAGCACCTTTGCCATGGTCGATATGTCTATCGCGTATGGCATTAGCTAGAACGATTTGCGGTTTATACTTCCTTACTACCTTTACTACTTCCAACTGACTCTCAATATCATTTTGAAAAAAGCCGTCTTTAAGATTTAGGTTCGTTCTGACCGCAACACCCAAGACTTCTGCTGATTTAGCTGCCTCTTCTCTCCTTGTTTCAACGGTACCTCTGGTACCTAATTCGCCACGGGTTAGATCAGCTATTCCTACTTTTTTGCCCATGGCTACGTGCTTGGCAATTGTACCGCCGCAACCCAGTTCGGCATCATCAGGATGAGCTGCCAAAACAAGAATATCGAGTTTCATTAAATCTTATGCTCCTATTTGAAATACTAAGGTTAATTATACGTGCGCTGTTGTCATTAAGCTTCCAACCTCAAGTTCCTTGGCAACAAGGAATTTCTCAGCATCCAGTGCTCCCATACATCCGGAACCAGCAGCGGTTATTGCCTGACGATAAACTTTATCGGCTGCATCGCCCACTGCAAAAACACCGGGAATATTGGTTTTACTAGTACCAGGCATTACGTTAATATAACCCTTGTCATCCATATCAATATAGCCTCTGAATATTTCGGTGTTCGGCTGATGGCCGATTGCCAGAAAGAATCCTTGAAGTTGGATCTCTTTCTTCTCGCCGGTTTTATTATTAACAACTCGGATCCCTGTAACACCGCTATCGTCGCCTATGATTTCTTCAGTTTCTGTATTCCAATGAACTTCTATATTGGGTGCTTTAAACACGCGTTGCTGCATAATTTTTGAAGCACGCATTTCGTCTCGCCTTACTATAAGGTGAACTTTAGCACAAAGGTTGGCCAAATACGTCGCTTCTTCTGCTGCCGAGTCCCCGGCGCCTACTACAGCAACGTCTTTACCACGGTAAAAATAGCCGTCGCAAACTGCACAGGCAGATACACCTCTGTTGTAATATTCCTTCTCAGAAGGAAGTCCTAAATATTTAGCAGTAGCTCCTGTAGCAATTATTACTGTTTCTGCTATAACCTCGTGTTTCTCATCAACAATCACCTTATGAGGATAACCTGAAAAATCTACTGACGTAACAAGGCCATAATTGATCTTTGTACCAAAACGTTCTGCTTGTTTCTGTAAGTCAACCATCATCTGTGGGCCGTTGATCCCTTCCGGATAACCTGGAAAATTCTCGACGTCGTTAGTAATGGTAAGCTGACCACCTGGCTGGCTACCTGTATATAATACTGGTTTCAACCCTGCCCTGGCAGCATAAATTGCAGCGGTATATCCCGCAGGACCAGAACCAATGATCAATACTTTCACTTTTTCACTCATAACATGATTTATTAAAGTCGCAAGATAAAAACAAAGGGCCTCGCTTGAGACCCTTTATATTGATAAATTTTAAATCATTTTAACCTAGGTAAGGCTTCAAAGCCTTACTTCTTGAAGTATGACGCAACCTTCTGATCGCCTTTTCTTTAATCTGGCGTACGCGCTCGCGTGTTAAATTGAATTTCTCACCTATTTCCTCAAGGGTCATTGAGTGTTCGCCATTCAAGCCAAAATATAAAGTAATAACATCTGCCTCGCGCTGTGTTAAAGTAGACAAGGCACGCTGAACTTCTCTACGAAGAGAGTCATTCATCAAGCCTGAATCAGGTGTTTCTTCACTATCGTTTTCAAGTACATCGAGCAGGCTGTTTTCTTCTCCCTGAACAAAAGGCGCATCCATAGAAACATGGCGCCCGGAGATCTTCATTGTATCAACAACTTCTGCTGTTGTAACATCGAGTACTTCAGCAAGTTCTTCAGGAGAAGGTTCGCGTTCGTACTTTTGTTCTAGTTCAGAGAAGGTTTTAGATATCTTATTCAAAGACCCTACTCTGTTCAAAGGCAGGCGAACAATACGCGATTGTTCTGCCAAAGCCTGTAGAATAGATTGACGGATCCACCATACCGCATAGGAGATGAATTTAAAACCACGGGTTTCATCAAAACGTTGTGCAGCTTTTATCAGACCTAAATTACCTTCATTTATAAGATCACCGAGAGACAAGCCTTGATTCTGATATTGTTTAGCTACAGAAACTACGAAGCGAAGGTTAGCTTTAGTCAACTTCTCCAACGCAATCTGATCTCCTTCTTTAATTCTTTTTGCTAATTCAACCTCCTCATCAGGAGTAAGCAAATCCACCTTACCAATTTCCTGCAGGTACTTATCCAGTGACTGGCTCTCCCTATTGGTAATTTGTTTACTGATTTTAAGCTGTCTCATTCCTAATATTCTATGCGTTTATTAAACAATATAAGCTTTAAAGTTAGTTCCTGTCAATATTTCATAAGTACGATTATTCAGTCGGTGTTGTTTCCTTTTTAGGAGGTCTTGGCAGCAACACTTTGCGAGAAAGTCTGAATTTGCCGGTTTTCTTATCAACTTCAATTAGTTTTACCTTGATTTCTTCTCCAACTTCAAGCACGCCCTCCATTTTCTCGAGGCGCTCCCACTTAATCTCTGAAATATGAAGGAGACCATCTTTACCTGGCATAAACTCAACAAACGCGCCAAAAGGCATAATTGATTTTACTTTTCCGTCATAAACCTGACCTACCTCAGGAATAGCCACGATGCCTTTAATACGCTTAAGGGCAGCATCCATTGACGTCTTGTCATTGGCAAATACATTCACAACGCCTTTGTTGTCTACTTCTTCTATGACGACAGTAGCGCCTGATGTATTTTGAATATCCTGAATAATTTTTCCACCTGGGCCTATTACCGCACCTATCATTTCTTTATCAATAATAAGTGTTTGGGCACGAGGAGCATGTGGTTTAAGATCTGGTCTTGGTTCTGTAATAACCTTCTTCATTTCATTTAAAATATGAAGACGACCTTCTTTAGCCTGATTTAGTGCTTCTTTAAGAACATCATAAGTAAGACCTTCTACCTTCAAATCCATCTGGCAGGCAGTAATACCTTTTTCTGTTCCGGTAACCTTAAAATCCATGTCACCCAGGTGATCTTCATCTCCAAGGATGTCTGAAAGGATCGCATATTTACCTGTTTTCGCATCTGAGATCATGCCCATGGCGATACCTGATACAGGACCTGAGATAGGCACACCTGCATCCATCAGCGCTAGTGTACCAGCACAAACAGTTGCCATTGATGATGAACCATTCGACTCAAGAATATCTGAAACAACACGAATTGTATAAGGATTCTCAGTATCAGGAGGGAGTACTTGCTTTAGCGCTCTTAACGCAAGGTTTCCATGTCCTACTTCTCTTCTTCCAGGACCACGGTTTGGTTTTACCTCGCCTGTTGAAAAGCCAGGGAAATTATAATGAAGAATAAACTTGCTTGAACCTGAGAGCATCGCGCCATCAATCATCTGCTCATCCAGCTTGGTACCTAGTGTAACAGTGGTAAGCGATTGTGTTTCGCCACGGGTAAATACTGATGAACCGTGAGGTGCAGGAAGATAATCAACTTCACACCAAATAGGTCTGATTTCTCTTGTGCTACGACCATCCAATCGAATTCCTTCATCAAGTACTAGATTCCTTGCTGCTTTCTTCTGAATGTCATGATAATAACGTTTTACGAGATCTTTATCAATTGTAGACTCAGCAGGTAGTGACGCGAGATAGTCCTCAAGAATTTTAGAGAAACCTTCCGAACGAAGTTTCTTGTTGGTTAACTTCTGGCGTGCATGTGAATATGTTTTCTCATATAATGCCTTCCAAAGTTCTTCTTTAAGATTTTCGTCGTTATTCTCGTGACTGTATTGTCTTTTTTCTGTTTTACCTGCAGCTTTGGCTAGTTCTATCTGCACTTCACACTGAACTTTTATAGCTTCGTGTGCCGTCTTTAAAGCTTCGAGCATATCATCTTCGCTAACTTCTTTCATCTCTCCTTCAACCATAAGGATGTTATCAAGAGAAGCAGCAACGATCAGATCAATGTCAGCTCTTTCTTTGTCGGCCAAAGATGGGTTAATCACGAACTTTCCATCAATTCTGGCTACGCGAACTTCTGATATTGGTCCGTTGAAAGGGATATCTGAAACAGACAAAGCAGCTGATGCGGCAAAGGCAGCAAGCCCATCAGGTAATGCCGTAGTATCACCCGAAATAAGATAAATTATAACCTGTGTTTCAGCATGATAATCATCAGGGAATAAAGGTCTTATAGCACGGTCAACAAGACGGCTAATTAGTACCTCGTAATCAGAAAGTTTGCTTTCACGTTTCAAAAAACCACCGGGTACTTTACCGGTAGCAGCAAATTTTTCCTGGTAATCAACTGACAGGGGAAGAAAGTCAGCTCCTTCTACGCCTTCCTGGGCGGAAACTACAGTAGCAAGTAACATGGTATTCCCCATCCGTAGAACAACGGCTCCATCGGCCTGGCGGGCGAGTTTACCTGTTTCAATTGTTATTTGGCGGCCATCAGGCAACGCACAAGATTTTGTAATAACTGTTGGTGTCATAAAAAATAAGTAATGGAATAAATTCTACCGATGTTTTTCCGGTAGGATTTATTCCTTCAGTAAAAAATGTAAAAAGGGAACCATTAGTTTGGTTCCCTGCTGGAATGTTATTTTCTTAATTCTAATTCGCTCAATATAGACCTGTATCTTTCGATATTAGTCTTTTGCAGATAATTGAGAAGCTTCTTACGCTTACCAACAAGCTTCATTAACCCTTGCTGTGTAGAAAAGTCCTTTTTATTTTGCTTAAGGTGCTGGGTTAAATGATTAATTCTATGCGTAAACAATGAGATCTGAGCTTCAGGAGAGCCGGTTTCTTCTTTTTTCTTTCCGTAGCCGTGTTTTTTAAACAGATCTTGTTTGATTTCGGTCGTCAAATACATCGGAATTTTATTTTCACTTTATTCAAGGGGCGAAAGTAAGTTTTTAGCCTTTATTTTCCAAGCTCTATAACAAATTATGTTGTTACCTTCGTTTGAAGCTTCCGCGCTGTTACCCATTTCTTTAGCTTGTCAAAGGCAACCATGTATGAGTCAGCATCAAACAACCGGGCATCGATTCTCGCTTGTCGAAGGAAGACCAATCCAATTAAAAATAAAATAAGATCAGCAGACCAAACACCAGCAAACACGCCTATTGTTCCTTGTTTCGCAAGCTTTTCACCCTGCATGCTCAATAAGTAATATATAATAAAGAAGATGATAGAAACGAGAAAGGGTACCCCTAGCCCACCCTTCTTAATAATAGAACCTAGCGGCGCACCTATCATAAACATAGCCACACAAGCCAAAGAACTCGCCAGAATCTTATGCCACTGGATTTCAAAAACAATCCTTTCCTTTTTAAAATTCTCAATACTGGTATTGCTGTTGATAATCTGGCTTACTACCTGTCTGGCAAAATTGGCTGTATTCTGAGCAATTTCTTTAGATGGTGCAGCATTAAAGACACTATCTAGCTTTGCATATCTTGAATTTACAGCTATAGAATCAGCTAAATTGTCTTTCTTAATCGCAGCAAGTTTGTTCTTGTCTCTTTCCCTCACCGTCTTGCCTTTCGCGATACTGCTTTTGATTCGTGAAGGCCTTTCTAGTTTTCTTGGCTTCTTCGAGGAACTACTTTCGCGCTTCAATGGCTTGTTCTCCGTCTTTTCTACCGGTAGTACTTTAGGATTTGCATTCTCTTCAGAATACGGCACTTCCTTAACATACTTACTTCTTTCAAGAGAATCTTTGTAGTACTTAAATTCCTGCAGCTCAAGCGGATAAATAAGGGGTTCTGACTTATTGAAATAACTAAAATAGGTAGGTTTGTAATTGTAATAATTAAGCTGCTGTTGTAATACTTCCCGATACAGCGAATCCATATCCTGATCCAGCTCACCCAGGTTACGCATAATGCGATTGCCCTGAAACCACTTCTTATCAGTCCGTACCATCTGAAAAGACGACAAATCGAAAACTACCTGCGACTTATTAAATTTACTCCTGGTTAATGATTCGGCAGAAGAGCCCTTTTGGCCAGTCATTTCCTTCTCCTGGCTGGTACCCTCTACATAATTGTAGCCATTGAAAAGTTCAAACTTAAGATAGCGTTCATTTAAAATGGTTGTCATTCTACCTGAGTCAGCTATTATAACTTCCTTATTACCATCATGTTTACGATGATCGTAAACAATAATATCTTTAAGCGCCGCGTCATCATGGGGAAACTTCTTATTCACCTTGATGCTGATATCTGGTATTCCATTATAAAAGGTACCCTCCCGAAGGTCAAGCGCGGGTTTTTTCTGCTTAACATCGTAAAGCAGACTATAAGCTTCTAATGCAGCCTTAGGAACGAGGTTATTATTGACAAAAAAAGCAAAACCAGTAAGTATAAGAATCAGGAAAAATAGCGGCAATAATGTTCGCGTCAGAGAGATACCAGCGCTTTTGATTGCTGTTAATTCAAAATGTTCGCCCAGGTTTCCAAAAGTTATTAATGCGGCAAGCAGCACCGCCAGTGGCAAAGCAGTTGGCGTGGTTACTACTCCGAAATAAAAAAATAACTTAGCTATAAGCGTTCCTTCAAGTCCTTTTCCCATCAGATCATCAAAATATTTGAGCATCTGTATGTTAAGTAGTATGAACACCACTACAAAGAAGGTGAGAATAAATGGCGCTATAAAAGAACTGATAATAAGTTTGTCGAGTTTCTTCATGCTAATAAAGCTCGTAACATAAGTTACCCCAAATCTATTCAAAAATTGATCCGCTTTTTAAATTTAAATAGAACCTTAAGAGAGCATAAGTTAACAACTGTATTCAACTTATGTATTGTAACTGACTTCACTGCTACTGACGGCTTTTCTTAGCTATTCATAGCTACATCTTACAGTCTCCCTGCACTCTTTGTGCAGTCTCCCTGCAGTCACAGGTTCAGTCTGTTTGCTTCAGCAACAAAAATGAGGATAGAAATTCTTTGACTTGGAATGTCACTTTAGATGATAACCAAATTACAAAATTGATTGATGATAACCAATCAATATACATGAAAAAAGGCAGCTATTGCTGCCTTTCTGTAGCGCGGGGGGGCCATATCGAACCTTTTTGTACCTCATTTTATCAAACTGGGTTCTTACCAAGTTAATGGTCCGAAGAGAATTTAAAGCCAAAAAAGACGCTATTCTGTCAGATTGTCTTTTACTGTTTTTGAGTTTAATTATGCTAAGTGATTTGATTAGTAAATTGGCGGAACAACCTATCCCCGGCATTTTGGTACTTTTGTTTAAAATTCAATTTCTAATAAGCCTGCTAAGATGATATGATTGAATTAGAGCGCGGATGCTATTTGGGTGTCAATAAACGAGATTATAATATCAATGGACTTCTCGTTCGGGAAACGGAATATCTTTCAAAAGTATACGAAGGCTGGCATGCTCACAGTAATGCGCACATCACTTTCATCTTAGCAGGAGGTAATAGAGAGCAAAGGAAAAAATCGGAATCGGTAGCTTCTCCTGGGAAAGTTATTTTTTATGATAGCGGTGAAGTTCATCGGAATTTCAATACCGCTTTGCCTTCTAAAAATATTAACCTTGAAATTGAATCAAATTTACTTGAGAGATACGACATTAAAATGACTTCCATAGGTGCTATTATACATGCAAACCCTGACACCAAATTTTTATTACTTAAGATGTATAACGAGATGCGCCAAAGCGACCTATATTCTACTGAATCAATTCAAATGCTGTTTCTGAATTTAGTAACCACGGTCAGTCATTGCCTGAACAAGCAACAACCTTCGTGGATAAAAATTATTCACGAGCAATTAAATGATAGGTGGGCCGAAAAGATAACGTTGAACGACTTAGCCAGAGTTGCCCATGTGCACCCCGTTACAATATCCAAACACTTTCCCAAGTTCTTTTCCTGCACGTTAGGAGAATATATGCGCAAACTAAAAGTAGAAAGGGCATTATCGATGTTAAAATCAACCTCTCTCTCCCTAACAGAAATTGCATACACCTGCGGTTTTGCTGATCAAAGTCACTTTACGCATACCTTCAAGCAAATGACTGGTTTTTTGCCTGCGCAATACCGGAAGATATAAGGCCAGGCAAATCTCATACAATTTTTATGCGTTGCAATTGGATTGCTTTGATCCAAAATTTACATACATATGTTGAAAAAGACATCAATTACAGTTGCCACGCTCTGGATAGCGATCAGTTTTAACACCACAGCCCAAAACATTACAGATCGCATTGACAGCTATTATACGAACCTGGCCGATAAAGGAGAATTGAATGCCAATGTGCTTGTGGCGGAAAATGGAAAAATCATTTATCAAAAATCCTTTGGCTATGCTGATTTTGAAAACAGACGGCTTAATAATAACACCTCCGAATTCAACCTTGCATCCATTTCCAAAGTATTTACAGCTGTTTCCATTTTGCAATTAAAAGAAAAGGGGAAGCTCAGTCTGGATGATAACTTCGCCAAATACTTTCCTGACTTTCCTTATCCTACAATAACCATTCGTCAAATGCTTTCGCATACATCGGGTTTGTCTGATCAGGATTTATCAGGCATGTGGGATCGGCACAAGGAAAAAAATCCTGATAAAATAATAACCAATAAAGACCTTGTTCAGGTATTAGTAGCAGCAAAAGCTTCCCTAAAGCTTAAACCAGGGGAAAAATGGTGGTATTGCAATTTCGCCTTCACATTACTGGCATCTTTAACCGAGAAACTATCTGGAGAAAAATTTAACGAATATATTGACAGGCATATTTTCAAGCCCGCTGGTATGACGCATACTTATCCGAAAACCGCGCTGCTTAATGTTTCCCACTCTCCGGATCTTTCGTATAACTATGACTATCCTTTCCGTTATTCGAATGACCGTATAAATTTTGTTGGCGAGAAACGATACTACAACGGAATTGCAATGGGCGCAAGTGACGTAATCAGTACAACTGGAGATTTGCTGAAATTCGATATCGCACTATATAATGGAGTATTATTGGATAGTAAGACGCTGGAGGAAGCCTTCAGACCGACTAAGTTAACCAATGGCGATGACAATGTTATCTGGCTGAATATCGGAGGAATGGGCAAAGCGTATGACGGATTGGGGTGGTTCATTTTTGCAGATACTACAGCAGGGAAAATTGTATGGCATACGGGTGGAATGCCAGGGTGCGCCACCATTTTTTTACGCAATGTCAGCAAAAAGCAAACTGTGATCGTTCTCGATAATACCAATAGTGAGGGCGTGTACAAGAAAGCGCTATCTGCCATGTATATCTTAAATGGTAAACCTGGCTTAATCGCCAAAAAATCATTGACGAAAATTTACGGCAAGGCCTTGATGGCAAAAGGAGCGGACAATGCCTTTACGCGGTTGCTGGAATTAAAGGATGATACTACGCATTACAGCCTCATTGAAAACGACATGAATAATTTGGGCTATGAATTCCTGGAGAATGGACACACCGCTCAGGCATTAGAGACATTGAAAATAAACACGCTCTTATTCCCTCAAAGCGATAATGTTTATAATAGTTATGGAGAAGCTCTTGAGAAGGATAATAAATTGCCTGAAGCACTCTTAATGTTTAAAAAATCAATCATTCTAAATCCGTCCAATGAAGACTCGAAAAATGCAGTTAAACGAATTCAAACCAATCAAACTCAAATAAAACATTGAGTGTGTGCCGACTATTGACAATAGGAAAAATGATTAGGGAAGTTGGAATCGGAGTTTTTACGAACGTGGAGTTATGAGCCCAACGGGGGGCTACCAACAGTGATGTGTCGTCTTGTTATTCGTCTGTTCTCTTTGAGCACTTCGAACTGGCCTGCTATTAAACAAGAAGAGCAACAGTTTCCTGTCGCTTTCTTTTAAGTAGCGGGGACAAGACCTGTCTGCCGACAGGCAGGCTCGAACTTATGTTCGCTATGACGGATATGAGCCGCCACGAGCTATTTTCATTTCTTAAGGAAAGACTTCAGCGCAGGACATTGATGAAGCAGACTGCTGAAACAGATTAAAAAAGGAAAAGCGACCTCATCAGTCGCTTTCTTTTTGTAGCGCGGGGGGGAGTTGAACCCCCGACCTTTGGGTTATGAATCCAACGCTCTAACCACCTGAGCTACCGCGCCAAACGTCTTCTGAATTTATTCCCCCTCTTAGCTTCAACTCAGTTCAACACTTATTCATAAATGCCTCTCTCCTAAGCCATACGCCGATTGGGAGCGCAAACTTACAAAAGTTTCGAAAAACACCGCTATTACTAAAATTTTTATTTTCTACTTAAAAAAGCATAAATTAAACGTTTGCTGCTTATCCCTTCAATAAACATCGATGGCTAAAAGACTTTTTACGGCTGATTATGAAGTAAATGCATCTATAAAGATGCTGTACCCCTACATTCAATCTGCAAGTGGTTTATCAGAATGGTTTGCCGATGACGTTAAGATCAACAACATTGATAAGACGCTTACTTTTATTTGGGACAATGAAAAACGCAAAGCCCGCCAGGTGGCTACCCGCGTTAATCATTTTGTGAAGTTTGAATTCTTACCTGAAACAGAAGAAGACAACGGAGACCCCTCCTACTTTGAGCTTAGACTTGAGTTCAACGAGTTAACACAATCGGTATTTCTAAAAGTTACTGATTACTCTGATTTCGAAAGTGCTCGTGAACTTGAAGACCTTTGGGAAAGCCTGGTAGAGAATTTAAGGAAGTTAGTAGGAGGTTAACTTTCTGCTTTAATAAAACCTTATTACCAACTCACATTCAGGAAATTAAACCTGATGATGTAATGCAAAATTGCAAGACTATAAACCAGCAATTACAGCTTTCGGTCGTTGTGTTCTGAGAAATCAGGTTTCACCCTTTCATAGTTATCAAATAATAAAGATGAATTTAAAATATAATCTGCTGTAGCATGATTACATGCCATAGGAATATTCCAAACCACAGCTATCCTTAACAGAGCTTTTATATCAGGATCATGGGACAGGGGGTGCAAGGGATCCCAGAAGAAAATAAGTATATCTATTTTACCATCAGCTATTAACGCCCCTATTTGCTGATCTCCACCAATAGGACCACTCAATAATCTGATCACCTTTTGATTTAACTTTTCTTCGATCATCTTCCCTGTTGTGCCGGTAGCATACAGTTCGAATTTTTGCATTTTTTCCTTATTAGTCTCCACCCAATCAATCAGTTCCTTCTTTTTATGATCATGGGCAATTAAAGCAACGCGTTTTCTATTCATTTTAAAGAGCTCTAGTTCAAGCATATAAAAATACACTATTGTAGGTTTATTGCCTTATTCTATTTTTGCCTGCCGCAAATTTTATGGAAAACGAAAACATTTCACGCTGGACCGAGCAGATCGCAAAAGAATTTTCTCTACAACTGAAACATGTTAAAGCAGTTGCTGACTTATTAACCGAAGGCGCTACCATACCTTTTATTTCCCGATACAGGAAAGAGCTTACGGGTAGCATGGATGAGGTGGCAATCGCCAACATCAGGGATAGATTAGAACAACTCCGCGAGTTAGATAAGAGAAGGGAGTCAATTATCAGTTCTATAGAAAAACAAGGCAAGCTTACTACCGAGCTAATGCAATCGATAGTAGCTGCGACCACGCTGGCAGAGCTTGAGGATATTTACCTTCCTTATAAACCGAAGAGAAAAACAAGGGCGACCGCCGCAAAGGAAAAAGGATTAGAACCGCTAGCTCAAAAAATATTCGATCAGGAGAATTTTAACCTGGAAGAATACGCTTCCACCTTTATTGATACAGAGAAAGGTGTAACCCAACTTCAGGAAGCACTTGAAGGAGCGCGCGATATTATTGCCGAATGGATCAGTGAGAACCAAGTAACTAGAAAGAACATTCGTGAGCTATTCTGGAGTGAAGGGGTAATTGAATCAAAAGTATTAAAAGGCAAAGAAGCTGAAGGTCAGAAATATAAAGACTACTTTGAATGGAATGAGCCTGTAGCTAAAACACCATCGCACAGATTGCTTGCTTTACGCAGAGGCGAAAAAGAAGGTGTACTTGCCCTAGATATTTATCCGCCTGAAGAAGAAGCAATAGCAGGTATTGAGCGACAGTATATAAAGACTGAAAACGCAGCTGCTGAACAAATCAGACTGGCGGTAAAAGACTGCTATAAACGACTTCTTCGCCCATCACTGGAAACAGAAGTAAGGATGGAGACTAAGATGAAAGCGGATGAGGAAGCTATTAAAGTGTTTGCTTCCAACCTTAAAGAACTTTTGCTGGCTGCTCCATTAGGTCAGAAAAATGTATTGGCTTTAGACCCAGGATTCAGAACCGGATGTAAACTGGTATGTCTTGATCGTCAGGGTCAGCTTCTTCATTACGAAACTATATTTCCTAATGATCCTCAACGGGAAACAGCTAAGTCTGCCGCAATTGTAAAGAGCCTTGTTGAGAAGCATGATATAGAAGCTATTGCTATCGGCAACGGAACAGCGAGCCGTGAAACTGAATCTTTTGTTAAATCCATCGGATTGAGTAAAAAGGTTTTAGTGGTTATGGTTAACGAAAGCGGCGCTTCCGTTTATTCGGCTTCAGAAGTTGCCCGCGACGAGTTTCCTGATAAAGATGTAACGGTTCGTGGTGCCGTATCTATTGGAAGAAGATTGATGGATCCGTTAGCGGAGCTTGTTAAGATAGATCCCAAATCAATTGGCGTTGGTCAATATCAGCATGACGTTGACCAGACAAAATTGAAGCAAGGTCTGGATGATGTTGTAATGAGCTGCGTAAACTCTGTAGGTGTTGAAGTAAATACCGCTAGTAAAGAACTTCTGTCCTACGTATCAGGATTAAGTCCGGCGTTAGCGAAAAACATTATTGAATTCAGAAATCAGAACGGACCCTTTACAGACAGAGCTACTTTGATGAAAGTGCCACGCCTGGGAGAAAAAGTATTTGAACAAGCGGCAGGATTTTTAAGGATACATAAAGCTGAGAACCCGCTGGACGCAAGTGCGGTACATCCTGAAAGTTACCCTATCGTTGAAAAGATGGCGGCCGATCTTGGATGTTCCGTGAAAGACCTGATGACAAGCGGCGAATTAAGGAAACAGCTTGATCTTACCAAGTACGTAACGGATAAAGTAGGCTTGCCTACTTTAAATGATATCTTAAAAGAACTTGAAAAACCGGGGAGAGACCCAAGGGAGTCTTTCGAGGTGTTTAGTTTTACTGAAGGCGTAAATGAAATTAAAGATCTTAAGATAGGCATGAAATTACCTGGCATTGTAACCAATGTTACTAACTTCGGAGCATTTGTAGATATTGGCGTTCACCAGGATGGCCTTGTACACATCAGCCACTTATCGGATAAGTTTATTAAAGATCCCAAAGAGGCGGTAACCGTTCAACAAAAAGTTATGGTTACTGTTGTTGAGGTAGAAGTTGAGCGTAAGCGTATTGGCTTATCTATGAAGAGTGACCCTTTTGCTCAGGCAGGCGAAACGCAAGGTAGAGGAGGTAATCGTCCTAAGCAGCAACGGCCTAAAGAAAAAGAAGCTAGCATGGAAGAAAAGCTGGCTATGCTTATGAATAAATTTAAGAAGTGATTCTAATGCTTCAATGGATATGCATAACCATTGAGGTTTAAACTAAAAAACTTAATTCAACATGCTACCTAGTCACAATCCGGTTGAATCTTCAGCATGGCAAAAGCTTGAGATGATTTTTCTCACCATGCAGGCAACGCATATGCGAGAGCTCTTCATCGAAGACCCTCAGCGTTTTCAAAAATTTCAGATTCAGTTTGAAGATATTCTTGTTGATTACTCCAAAAATATAATCAATGAAGAAGTACGCAGCTTACTCATTCAACTGGCTAACGAGGTAGAACTTCCTCAGGCCATAAGCGCAATGTTTACGGGAGAGGCAATTAATAAAACAGAAAAGCGATCTGTTCTTCACGTTGCGTTAAGAAACCGCTCTAATAAACCCATACTTTCTGATGGACAGGATGTGATGCCTGAAGTAAACAAGGTTCTTGAACAAATGAAGACCTTTTCAGAAAGTGTTATTAGCGGCGCATGGAAAGGTTTTTCAGGAAAATCAATTAAACATATTGTAAACATAGGTATCGGAGGATCTGATCTGGGCCCGTATATGGTCACAGAGGCGCTTCGCCCCTACTGGTCTACCATTACTCCTCACTTTGTTTCTAACGTAGACGGCACGCATATCGCCGAAACCTTAAAACACCTAGACCCGGAAACAACACTTTTTATTATTGCTTCCAAAACGTTTACCACTCAGGAAACAATGACCAACGCAGAAAGCGCACGTGCTTGGTTTTTGGAAAAGACATCAAATAAAGGTGACGTTGCAAAACACTTTGTTGCAGTTTCTACAAATCAGAAAGAAGTTACCAAATTTGGTATAGCGCCAGAGAATATGTTTGTTTTCTGGGATTGGGTTGGCGGCCGTTATTCATTGTGGTCTTCCATCGGTTTATCCATTTGCTGTACCATTGGGTACAACAACTTTGTGCAGTTACTCGAAGGTGCCCATGCCATGGACAACCATTTCCGCAACGAACCTTTAGAGAAAAACATTCCGGTTATTCTTGCCTTACTGGGCATCTGGTATAATAACTTCTTTGGCGCAGCATCAGAAGCAATTTTACCGTACGATCAGTACCTCCACCGCTTTGCTGCTTATTTTCAACAAGGAAATATGGAAAGCAATGGGAAGTCAGTTGATAGGGAAGGCAGAAATGTTCTTTATCAAACTGGTCCTATTATTTGGGGAGAGCCGGGAACAAACGGTCAGCATGCTTTCTACCAACTTATTCACCAGGGCACTAAACTAATTCCTTGCGACTTCATAGCTCCTGCAATAAGTCATAATCCTATAGGAGATCACCATGACAAATTGTTATCAAACTTTTTTGCTCAAACAGAAGCGCTGATGAATGGCAAAACTGCAGAAGAAGTAGAGCAAGACCTGGAAAAGGCAGGGATGACAAAAGAAGAGATTGCATTCCATACCCCGTTCCGTGTATTTGAAGGAAACAGACCGAGTAACACCATCCTTTTCAAAAAGCTTACACCCCGCACTTTGGGCAGTCTTATAGCCATGTACGAGCACAAGATTTTTGTACAGGGAGTTATATGGAATATATATAGTTTTGATCAATGGGGCGTTGAATTAGGAAAAGTTCTAGCAAAGAAAATCCTGCCAGAATTGGCAAGCCGTGATGAAATCACCTCTCATGACTCATCTACGAATGGGTTAATCAACCATTTCAAACGTTTGAAGTTCAGTTAGTTAAATTATTGATTGCAAAGTAAAACACATCCATTATTTTTGATGGATTTTTAATCTTGATGGAGAATAAAATTCGGAAAATCGGGGTCTTTACGTCAGGTGGAGATGCTCCAGGAATGAACGCTGCAATACGTGCAGTAGTAAGAGCTTGTACGTATTATAAAAAGGATTGTTTCGGAATTGTGCGTGGATACGAAGGCATGATTGAAGGAGACATTGTGAAGCTGGGAGCTCGATCTGTAGGAAACATCATACAGCGTGGCGGAACCATTCTGAAGTCAGCAAGAAGTAAGGCATTTCGTACCCCTGAAGGAAGAAAAGAAGCCTACGAAAATCTGATGCGGGAAGGCATAGACGCCCTCGTGGCAATAGGTGGCGATGGTACTTTCACAGGCCTTCACAAGTTCTATGAAGAATACAAGATTCCCTCAGTGTGTATCCCAGGAACAATAGATAATGATCTTCCTGGTACAGATTATACAATAGGCTATGATACTGCTACGAACACTGCAGTTGAAGCTATAGACAGGATCCGTGATACTGCATTATCGCACAACCGGTTGTTCTTTGTTGAAGTAATGGGAAGAAACTCAGGGTATATAGCGATAAATAGTGGAATAGCCGGAGGAGCTACCGCGATCATTATTCCCGAAGAAAATATGAGCTTCGATGATCTGTATAACCTCTTAGGTGCAGACAAAGAAACTAATAAGAAATCAAATCTTGTTGTTGTTGCTGAAGGATCAAAAATCGGAGATGCCAACACCCTTGCAAAGATGGTAGCAGAGCGTTCTTCCTACTTTGATATTAAGGTAACTATTCTTGGACATTTACAACGTGGAGGCGCTCCTACTTATTTTGACCGTGTGCTTGCTAGCAGAATGGGAATTGCAGCGGTCGAAGGATTACTAGCAGGTCAAAACGACGTGATGGTAGGTGTTAAGGATAACAAGATTGTTTATAATGACTTCAATACAATAATGGCAAACAAGCATCACGAGATCGATAGTGAGTCTTTGAGAATTGCCAAAATTCTTTCCATATAAAAACGCAGCACATGAAACAATTAACAATTGGCATTGACATCGGAGGAACGAATACTAAGTATGGAATTGTAGATAAGACCGGTCAGGTTTTATTCCAGGGGAGTATTTCTACCACTGAGTACGAAGAATTCAAAGATTACTTTAATGGCCTTGCAAAAGCATTACGTGCTGCCATGGAGAGTATCAAGGGAGAAAACCAGGTTCTTGGAATTGGTGTAGGTGCTGCAAATGGTAATTACTATAAAGGAACAATTGAACGTGCCACAAATCTGAAATGGAAGGGCATTATACCATTGGCAGACATGCTGAAGGAAGAATTTGACATGCCTGCTGTTATTACAAACGACGCCAACGCAGCGGCTGTTGGTGAAATGGTTTATGGTGCAGCCAAAGGAATGAAGGACTTCATCGTTATTACACTAGGTACTGGGCTGGGAAGTGGCTTTGTTGCGAACGGTCAACTCCTCAATGGAAAACACGGTATCGCTGGTGAAGTAGGTCATACATCTGTAAACCCTGCCGGGAGATATTGCAACTGTGGGAAACGTGGATGTTTAGAAACTTACGTTTCGGCTACTGGTATTAAAAGAACGGTTTACAAATTATTGGCAGACCACTTAGAACCTAGCGAGCTCCGCGGTATAAGCTTCGACAACCTTAGCACAAAAATGATTACTGAGGCGGCCGTAAGAGGTGACGTAGTGGCACTTGCAGCATTTGAATACACCGGAAGAATATTGGGGATGAAATTAGCTGAGACTGTAGTACATACAGATCCTGAAGCAATTTTCCTTTTCGGCGGTCTGTCACTGGCCGGAGATCTTATTTTTAAACCAACAATCAGACACATGGAAGCTAACCTTATGCCTTTGTTCAGAGGCAAAGTAAAAGTTCTTCCGTCGGGTCTTCAAAATCAGGCAGCGCCAATATTAGGTGCAAGTAGTCTTGTTTGGAATTACTTAGATAATAAGCAAAGCCAGCTTAAAGAGGTCATTGCTTAGCACCTTAAGACAACAACCGGCATAAATTTTTTTAGGTAGAAAGGTATGTTATCTTTCTACCTAAAGTTTAATCGAGTTTTTAAAGACAGATACTTTTCTCTTACCCGCGTCGTTCTTCTGACGCTAATTTCTTTTATACTTTCCCAAGCCAGTTGGGCGCAGGAGAACGCCAGAAACAGGAAGCCACGAATTGTACGGCAAAAGGAAATTACAATAAACGAAGATCAAGCTTATACTATAAACCTTACTGATCTTTTTGTTGAAGATCGTGATCCTTCTGATTGGTTTTATCCGGCAGGATTTACAATGGCCGTATATGAAGGTGAAAATTATACCTTGTCTGGAACCACGGTAATTGCAAATCCAAATTTTTTCGGTGTATTATCAGTCCCTGTTACTGTAAATGATGGTGAGGACAACAGCGATCGTTTTGATTTTAAAATAACGGTTAATCCAGTGAATGACGTTCCGGTAGTAACGGGGCAGATATCTGCAAGCACTGATGAAGAACGACCATTTACATTAGGACCAGAGTATCTACAAATATCCGATCCTGATGACAATCAATTTACTATTATCTTATCAGCAGGAGCCAACTACACTTTCTCTGGCAATATAATTACTCCCGCTGCCAACTTTAATGGCACGTTAACCATTCCTGTCAAAGCCAGAGACGCCCAGGGCGGCGAATCGCAACAAGCTTTCAACTTTCAGCTTCAGGTCAATCCTGTAAATGACCCTCCTAAAATTACAGGACAACAACAGGTAAAAGGATTTAGTGGTGTTCCATTAACTATAGAGTTATCTCATCTTATTGTTAGCGATCCTGATGACACCTATCCAACCGGATTTTCTTTGATCGTAATGCAAGGAAATAATTATGTGGTCAACGGAACCCAAATTATATCCTCTCCTACTTTTACCGGCGAACTCCCCGTAACAGTAAAAGTAAGCGATGGAAAAGCAGAGAGTGATCCCTTCTCACTCAGGATAAGTATACAAAAAGGCAGCAGTAGCAAACCGATTATTACCAGTCAAACTCCCGTTATTATTGACGAGGATCAAACTTTTACAATAACCCTCCAGCATCTGAGAGTTAGCGATAATGATAGCAATTATCCTCAAGGCTTTACTTTAAAAGTTAATCCTGGCGACAACTACACGATCAATAATAATTACATCATTGTACCTTCTGCCAATTATGCTGGAAGTCTCTTTGTAAGTGTGACAGTGAGCGATGGACTAAATACAAGTGATCCTTATAATTTTTTAATAACAATCAGGCCTATTAATGATGCACCTGCAATTCGTTTAAGCAGACAGGATTCTCTGTACATCAAACCAGGCTCTGGCCCATCAGGGATTTTTGGCGACATAACCATTACCGATCCTGACCATGACACGCTAGCACTTGCAGAAATTGCTTTTGCAAAGGAAACTTATCAACCTGCTCTTGATATTTTAACTTTTAATAACACTTCCAGGATACGGGGTGTATTTGACTCGGAAAACGGAATTTTAGCCTTAATTGGCAAAGCATCTATCAATGAATACATGGATGCCTTTAAAGCAATTAAAATTGACTTAGCAGAACAGACGGAACCGTATAAGGTAATTTATGCAACTGTCAACGATGGCCTTTCCAATAGCAACCGGGTGACAAGAGCCATTAAACTTACAGATGAAATTCGTGTAGATTTAGAAATACCAACTGGTTTTACACCGAATGGCGATAACATAAATGATACGTGGGTAATTAAACCAATTAACGTAGGGATACCCTTCGATGATGCGGTTATTAATGTGTATACAAAAGCAGGAGTATTGGTTTTTGAATCTCAGGGTTTTAACAAAGAATGGGACGGCCATTTCAATGGCACCATGCTTCCTGCAGATGTTTACTACTATGTTATTAAATTCAACAACACAGAAAACACATCTGCCGTAAAAGGAATAATCACCCTTCTCAGGTAAGGTGATTATTCAATCTTAACGCCAAGATTCTTTCCTAAATTAGCAAATTGCCTTTTCCATTCTTCTGATCGTCCGTTGCTCTTTTCTATACTTTTTGATATCTCAAAGTATAGATTCTGGCTCTTATACAAGTTAGGCCTTAAGTTAAATCTTACCAAAAGCGGAAAGAGACGATTGAGTCTTTCAATTCGTTTATAACTATCACCCTCGGCACCTATTCGTTTTAGTTCTTTAAAAATGCTCTCTCCTGCAAATTTCTCAACCTTACCAGGATCTTCTATTCTCAAATCCCAGTTAACAAGCTCTGTCATAACCCGCTCTACTTGTCTGATATTGATCTTGTCGGTTTGAAAACAATCAATCAGATCAATATTAAGAATGTACTCAAAGCTCGTCCTGTATGCATTTGGAATTGGAATATCATTATTTCCAAGAGCCATTACCAATGGATAGTCTCTGTTATAAATTCTTCTTAAAGAATCCTCCAGGTCAACCATACTTTGCTGTGTAATAAAGTTGAAGACCTTTCTCTTTTCATCCTGAAACAACTGCCAAATAGAAAACTTCTCAGGACCAAAGTACATTTGCATCAACCCAATAATATCAGCAAGCCGACCATCATCAAACGCGCTTACCATCCTGGCTTGCATACTTGCAAATTTCTCTTCCTCCATTTCCAGAGAGATATTTCCAATAATGTTATGGCCGCCAAGATGTATTACTGCAAATGCAAATTTCCTTTCTGAACGTGTAACGTTTGATTTAACTTTGGTAACGGCAAGTACCATTTTTTGCTGTCCTGCCTCTTTGCGTATAAATATCTCGTTAGAAGTGGTGTAGTTAAACACAGGGAAGGATTCAGGGTCATCCTCAAACAAAGACGCAATGGCGTAATGCATCCCTACACGTTGAAGGTTGATTTTAGAAGGAAGCACATACTTTGTATAAATATTTGCTCCATTTTCCAAACCAGGAACGTTACTAGGAACAGACTCAAGTCGTTTTCTAAATTCAAGTTCAAGATCAAAATCACTGATTTGCGAAGTCAACTGCATTGCACGACAAGCGTACTGCATGATTTGCGTCGTCTCAATGCCTGACACTTCATCAAAGAACCACCCACAGCTCGTATACATCAGCATTGCGTTCCGCTGTACTTCCATCAATCTTAAGACTGTATTTAGCTCTACCGGAGCAATGCAATGATCTTTTACAAACTTCCGTATAGAATCATCATCACGTCTTAGTATGACATTAATGTAGTCTTGTCTCGCCTCCCAAGGATCTCTTAAGAACTTCGCTGTTTCGCGCTCATAAATTTCGGAAAGTTCGTCCCGAAGCCAATCCAAAGTTTCTCGTAATGGCTTTCTCCATTTCTGATTCCAGTTGGGTTTTCCACCTGAATTACAACCGCAGTCATTTCTCCACCTTTCAACACCATGAACACAGCTCCACGAACTATTTTCATGAATCTGCGCCTCGTATGCTGGTGGATGATTGGCAAGGAAAGCCGCATAATTTGTAAGCTTCACATCTGGATTCTTTTCTATATAATTTATACAGAATGCAAGGGCCATATCACCATGCTTATGATGATGACCATATGTTTCTCCATCTGTTGCTATGTGAACAAGCTGTGTTGAATCAGACTTGGGATCAAAGCTATTAACCAAATAATCTCCAAATTTTCTTCCATCGTTCAACAATCCGCTAAAGGCAACTGCTTGTGAAATATCTCCATCGTAGAAAAACAGAACAATAGACTTGCCCGATGGAAGATTAAATAAGTAAGGCCTCCTGGTATCTATTGGTCGCTGAGACCATGTCTCCTCCCCTATCTGTCTAAATGCTTTTGCCTGGCGCGGAGCAAGAACCGTAAACTTGATACCATAGTTGGCAAGAAGTTCAAGAGACTCTGTGTCTACAGCCGTTTCAGCCAACCACATACCTTCCGGTTTGCGATTGAATCTATACTCGAAATCTCTAATGCCCCAAATGATTTGCGTCTCTTTATCCCGGCCATTAGCAAGCGGCATTATAATATGATTGTATACTTGGGCAAGCGCAGAACCGTGACCATTAAACAACTTCAGGCTTTCACGGTCGGCTTCAAGAATCGCCTCATAGGTTTCCCGGTCGTTGTTCTCCATCCAAGAGAGCAATGTTGCTCCGAAGTTGAAGCTGATCTTTGAATAATTATTAACGATATTGGTAATGACACCATTTTCATTAAGAATACGGGATGCTGTATTGGGCGCGTAACACTCTGCGGTTACGCGCTCATTCCAGTCATGATAAGGATGTGCTGAATCTTGAACTTCAATAACTTCAAGCCAAGCATTTTCACGAGGCGGCTGATAGAAGTGCCCGTGAATACAGATATACTTTTCCAACAAGGTTCGAATTAAAACATTAAGAACTTAAACATTAGTTGTTACGTTCCCTTCTCCTGCAAATCGAACTCGGTAATTTCTTTCTCCAGCTTAAGAACGGAAACAGCTAACGGTGGTAAAGTTAATGAAATTGAGTAATCTCCACCATGATATTTTACAGGCGAAGTACTTAGTAAACCAGCATTAAGGACGTCGCTTCCGCCATAACGAGAATTATCGGAATTAAATGCTTCCTTCCACATTCCTCTATACGGCACACCGACGCGATAATGGTATCTGACTTCAGGAGTAAAATTACATACAATTACCAATACATCTTCTTTATCATCTGCCATGCGCTGATATGCGATCACACTGTTTTCTCTGTCGCTATAGTCAATCCATTGAAATCCTTTTGCTTCAAAAGCATATTGATACAATGCCTTCTCAGCTTTATAGAACGTGTTTAAATCTTTGATCAGCGTCTGAACTCCTGCATGCAACGGATGTTGTAACAGGTTCCAATCCAATCCTCGGTCATGGCTCCATTCCATTGCCTGACCAAACTCACCTCCCATGAAAAGAAGTTTAGTACCAGGATGTGTAAACATGTAAGAGAAGAGTAACCTTAGATTTGCGAATCTCCGCCAATCATCACCTGGCATTCTTCCTAAAAGAGATCCCTTCCCATGGACAACTTCATCATGAGAAAGGGGAAGCATAAAGTTTTCAGTAAATGCGTACATTACACTAAACGTAATGTCGTTTTGATGATACTTCCGGTGAATGGGATCTGTTTTAAAGTAGGATAGTGTGTCGTGCATCCATCCCATCATCCATTTTTGGCCAAACCCTAATCCCCCAAGAAATGTAGGGCGTGATACGCCGGACCATGATGTAGACTCTTCCGCAACGGTAATAGTATCTGGGTAATTTGCATACACTACTTCGTTAAACTCCTTCAAAAAAGCGATCGCTTCAAGATTTTCATTCCCTCCGTATTTATTGGGAATCCATTCACCTGCTTTACGAGAATAATCAAGGTACAGCATAGAAGCAACGGCATCTACACGTAAGCCGTCAATGTGATATTGCTCCAACCAAAAGAGAGCGTTACTAATCAAAAATGCTCTTACTTCATTTCTTCCATAGTTGAAAATGTAACTACTCCAGTCAGGGTGAAAACCTAAACGAGGGTCAGCGTGCTCAAAAAGGTGAGTTCCATCAAATTTATAAAGTCCATGAGCATCCCCAGGAAAATGTGAAGGAACCCAGTCAAGAATTACACCTATACCAGCTTGGTGGAAACAGTCTACCAGATACATAAAATCTGAGGGACTGCCATAACGACTTGTCGGAGCAAAGTATCCCGTTAGTTGATAGCCCCAGGAGCCGTAGAAAGGATGTTCCATTACTGGCAGAAATTCCACGTGGGTAAATCCTAAATCCTTTACGTACTGAACTAGTTCTTGAGCAAATTCCGGATAATTTAAAGATCTGTTGTTGTCTTCATACTTTTTCTTCCATGAGCCAAGGTGCACCTCATACACAGAGTATGGTTGTGGTTTACCGGCCAAACTCTTTCTACGTTCAAGCCACTTCTGATCTTTCCATTCGTAATGAGGTTCCCAAACAACAGAAGCTGTTTGAGGCGGCATTTCGTAATAGCGTGCAAAAGGATCAGCTTTCTCCAGGTAATCGCCCGTTGTAGATTGAATTGCATACTTATAAATTTCACCATGCTTAATATCAGGAAAAAAACCTTCCCATATTCCAGACTCATCCCAGCGGGCGTGGAGATGATGCGACGAATTATTCCAATTATTAAAATTACCAATAACTGATATTGATTTTGCATTTGGAGCCCAAACGGCAAAATAAGTTCCTTCTGTTCCCCCATGTTTTACTACATGAGAGCCTAACTTTTCATATAGCTTAAAATGTTTGCCTGCTCTGAAAAGATGAATGTCATAATCAGTAAACAACGTAAAATGTTGAAAAGTGGTAGTGGGTTCCATTTCTAGTGTTGTTGATTCCATTGGTAATAATTTTCTGTTTCAGACCTACTTCTTTTTCTTCTCCTCTTTTTCCTGAATGTATCTATTTACATGATACAGTATGCCTCTCAATGGTATTATTGTCCATTCGGGGCGACCATTCAGTTCATATCCCAGTTCATAGATTGCTTTCTCAATCAGGAACGTCCGGACAAGAATATCTTGTTCTTCAGAAAGATTCGTGCCCATCCCCATTCTCTCCATATATGCGCCCAGATAAAATCTGCCTACATAATGTTGCCATTGTTCAGCTGCTTGCTCTAACAGTGTTAAATCACGATCACGGTAATTCTCATTGAGAAGAAGCTTCCCAAATGCTGCATAGTGAAACGACCGCATCATACCAGCCACATCCTTAAAAGCATTCTTCTTTAAGCGGCGTTCGTTAAAAGACAAGCCCGGCTCTCCTTCAAAATCTATTATGACGAAATCTTTACCCGTAAACAACACCTGACCCAAATGAAAATCACCATGTATCCTCGTCTTAGTTGCGTTAATCTTTACCTGGTATATTTCACTAAAGCATTGGAGTATTGTCTCTTCCAAGGGAAGAACCTTCTTCGCCAATTCCTGCGCTTCTTGTGTTAGTTTGCTCATCGAATTCTCTAGCAGGTTAAATCTGTCACGAACAAGCTTCCGCAAGCTCGAGTAAAGAGAACGCTGATAGTTTGGAGTAAAGCTTTCAGCGGCAAATGCAGCGTTAGATGAATCTGATGCCAAAGCAAGATGCATCTCCGCTGTACGTTGCCCAAGTCGAACTACCCTTTCATAAAATCCTCTACCTATAAATTCTTGGATTAGCTCGGGGGCTTCCTCAAATTTGATTGCATGCTTATGGAGCAGTTTGGGCAACTTAAGATTTTTGGCTTTAGTAATTACACGTTCGTAATAACGACCCACTGAGTCAACGGCCATTCCCCAAGCTTCGCCTTGATTATCTACTTTTTCCTGAAGCAGTCCCAATACCAGTATCTTTCCGTCAGAATCATGATACTCAACACTTCCGGCGTACTTAGGACAGTTCTGAAAAGTTGTATGTTCAGTCAGAAAACGAACTATCTCAAGATCAGGGTTAATCTCTTTCTCTAATTTTCGATAAAACTTAAAAAAGTACTGATCATTATAAATAATGGCAGTATTACTCTGATCTGATTTAAGGATTTTAGAATCAACCGCTTTGTTTCCGCTAATCTTTGCAAAAACACCTGAATTAAATTCAAGGGCTCCTCCCTCATCGTCTTTTACACGCGTCTCCTTTTCCATACTTAAAAAGAGACAATCACGGAAAGACTTGTCGTAACAGCTATCCATGATAAAACCAGCTTTACCTTGAATCTCAGCTCTACATACTACACTTTGAACTGTATATTCAACTCTTTCAAGAATGCTATCTGAAAGCACGAAAGTTAGTGGAAGAAAATAAAGTTCAGGCAAGCGTTGAACATAGTGAACCTCAAGAATGGTTAAGAAGTGCGTATCACCATCAACTTTCCACGGTATCACTTTATGAATTGATATCTTATTGATAACCTTAGCCTTTCCACCAAACCACCGACACTTCTTCATGAAAAGCCCAAGTACTTTTCTTTCGAAAAATCTTACTTCATTATAGTTATCGAATAAGCGCTCCCAGGAAATATCCGTTTTTAACAACGGAAGCTCACCGCTTGCTTCTGTTTTATCTCTCTTCTCTTCTCTATCAACCTGGAACCAGAAATAACCGTAAGGCCCGATAGTGATGTTATAGTCCGCTTCCTCAACTGGCATAAACCGGTTCTGACTGAACACCTCGGTAATTTCACAATCTTTATATTCCCCAAGGTTTAAGGTTGCAGCCTGCGAGAATTGCGAAAGATTAGCAACAACAATGATACGCTGTTTTTCATGAGACCTTGCGAAAGCCAGCACCTTCGCGTTCGTGCTTTCGATAAACTTAATATCGCCTCTTCCGAAGATACTTAATCTCTTTCTCATGGCGATGACATTTTTTAACCACCATAGAAGTGATGAGGGGTTCTCTTCCTGAGTTGCTACGTTAACGGATTCATAACGATAGATGGGGTCAGTAATTACAGGTAGAAATAACCTTTGAGGGTTGGTTGATGAAAACCCGGCATTAACATTCATGCTCCATTGCATTGGCGTTCTTACGCCAAATCTGTCACCTAGATAAACGTTGTCACCCATGCCTATTTCATCACCATAGTACAACACTGGTGTTCCAGGTAGTGAGAATAATATTGTGTGTAATAGCTCTATCTTTCGTCTGTCATTATTCAGCAGGGGAGCAAGTCTTCTACGAATTCCTAAATTAAATTTAGTATTAGGATCGTTTGCGTAAGCTTTAAAGAGGTAATCCTTTTCTTCTTCCGTTACCATCTCCAACCCCAGTTCATCATGATTCCGCAAAAACACAGCCCATTGGCTATTGGGAGGTGTGGCTGGGGTTTGTTCCATGATATCGACAATCGGGTAACTGTCTTCCGTTCTTAGTGCTAAGAACAAACGCGGCATTAAAGGATAGTGGAAGTTCATGTGACATTCTTCACCGTTGCCAAAATAAGTGGCAGCATCTTCAGGCCACAAATTAGCTTCCGCGATGAGTATCCTATTCTTATAGTGTTTGTCAATGTGCGCGCGTAACCTTTTTAAGAAGGCATGTGTCTGAGGCAGATTCTCACAATTCGTTCCTTCCTGCTCATAAAGAAATGTTATGGAAGGTAATCTGAATCCATCGACTCCCATTTTCAACCAGAAGTCAGCAATTTTAATCATCTCCAGCTGCACCTCCGCATTCTCATAATTTAACTCTGGTTGATAACGGTAGTAACGATGCCAGTAATATGCTTTTGCTTCCGTATCATAAGTCCAGTTGGTGGATTCGTCGTCTGAAAAAATCACACGGGCCTCTTTGTACCGATCAGGACTATCGCTCCAAACATAAAAATCCCGAAAGCGAGAGCCTGCTTTTGATCGTTTGGCTTTCTTAAACCACGGATGTTGATCTGATGTATGGTTTAAAATCAATTCTGTTATTACCCGAATTCCTCTCCTGTGCGCTTCTTTCAGAAAAAGTTTAAAATCGGAAAGATTTCCATAGTCGGGGTGCACATCATAATAGTCTGTCACATCATAGCCATCATCTTTCAGCGGTGATGGATAGAATGGTAACAACCAAATCGTATTAATTCCCAGGTCTTCCAGGTAATCGAGCTTTTGGATAAGCCCTGGGAAATCTCCAATACCGTCACCATTGCTATCATAGAAAGCGCGGACATGGATTTCATAAATAATGGCATCTTTAAACCATAGCGCCTCAGCATTTTTTGGGGTGCCGTTCATGCTTTACATTGTAGATTGGTATACATCCAATTTAAACAAATGAAATGGCATTTTGAATGGATCAAGCTCTACATAATTCCACTCCTGCGACCACGTATAATGCTCATCTGTTACTAAATCGTGCAATTTAATATGTATTCTTTCTTTAAGGTTTAATTTTTGAAGAGGAAGTTGTACAAAACCTGATTGTCTGCTATTCGGATCAAGATTAACAACCACCAATATAATATTTGATAGATCTTCCGTTGCCTTTAGGTAAGCCAGCAAGTTAGGATTTTCTATAGAACAAAATTGAAGATTCCATGTGGATTGTAAAGCCGGATTCTCTTTTCTAGCTTTATTAAGTACCGTAATTATATCCGTCATTCGATTGGTTCTTTTCCAATCATGCCATTTTACTTCGTATTTCTCAGAATCCATGTATTCTTCCCGCGTAGGAACTGGTGTATTATCACAGAACTCGTAAACAGGACCGTAAATACCATAATTAGAGCTCAAGGTAGCAGCAAGTGCCAGGCGAATAATAAATATATTTTCCCCCTGGTGTTGCAGATGATACGGTAAAATGTCTGGTGTATTTGGCCAGAAATTAGGTCTGAAAAAGTTTCTTGACGGCCCGTATACAAGCTCAGTCATGTATTCCATCAATTCCTGTTTTGATACACGCCAGGTAAAATAGGTATAAGATTGTGTAAAGCCTATTTTAGCCAGAGAAGCCATAATCCTTGGTCGTGTAAACGCCTCTGAAAGGAAGATAATGTCCTCATATTGCTTGTTTATCTCCCCTATCGCCCATTGCCAAAAGGGAATTGGTTTAGTATGTGGATTATCTACCCGGAAAATTTTAACTCCTTGTTCTATCCAGTAAACAATTACTGACTTAAGTTCTTCCCATAATTCTTTCCAGGTTTCCGTTTCAAAATTAAAAGGATAAATATCCTGATATTTCTTAGGAGGATTTTCAGCATATTGGATAGTGCCATCCGGTCTTTGTTTAAACCATTCTGGATGCTCCTTTACATAAGGATGATCAGGTGCACATTGAAAAGCAATATCCAAAGCAATGTCAATTCCTAATTTCTTCGCTTCTGCTATTAATCGCTTATAGTCATCCAGCGTTCCTAAGTCAGCGTGTATGGCTTTATGCCCACCTTCGTCGCTTCCAATCGCCCATGGCGACCCTGGTTCTCCCGGCTCTGCTTTTACATTATTATTCTTCCCTTTGCGATTTAGTTTACCTATAGGATGAATTGGAGGCAGATATAATATATCAAAGCCCATTGAGTGAATGCGCGGTAGAAGCTTAATTACATCTTTAAAAGTTCCATGTTTTCCTTCGAGCGAAGCAGAACGGGGGAATAACTCATACCATGAACTAAAGTTGGCTTTCTTGTTCTCGACATAAATGATCAATTCTTTATCATATCGTGTAGGAAAAGAGATATAGGGATGTTCATGAACAAGCTCGGCGAACTCCTTGCTCAGCACACTGGCAATAGCCTCTGAATAATTGTTTTTCTGAGATAATATCCTTGTGAAGTGTTTAACGCGTTCATTCTGGTCTGACAGACTTTTAAGATAGTTGGCTCCCTCAAGCAATTCGACACTTACATCTACCTTGGCTTCTGCTTTTTTCTTAAAGCCATCGTACCATGTATCAAAGTGATCGATCCATGCTTCAACCGTGAAAACATAATAGCCCTTTTCGGTAACAGGGAAAGAAGATTGCCATACATCATTTCCTACCGCAATTAACTCCTTCCTTGTCCATGTTTTTTGGCCTTGCTTCTTATATAGTAAGTGCGCTCTTATATGGTCATGTCCATCGCCAAAAATATCAGCAGTTACTTCGACAGATTCTCCTATTGTACGTTTTGAAGGGTAGAGTCCTCCTTCAACTTGGGGTTGAACATTTTCAATTATAACCCTTGATTGTCCTTTTACATTCATTCGAGAACTTGTTTATCTATCTGTTAAATTTTATGTTTTAAAGAAGCGTAATATGCGTTAACACTTGCCGCTTCCTTAAAACCACTGATACATTCTAAAATCTTTGTTCCATGTCATGAAGGATTACCGCCACCAGCTATAACTCACCGTGTGAATTACTGTATTTGAAAGATGTGTGAAGCATAAGGTTTTACCGGCAAGTTAAGAATCAGGTTCTCTATTTCTAACTTACCCTCATTGCCAAGTATATCCTTAACAGCATGCCTGGCTTGGGCTTCTATTCCAATCTCAATTGCAGCTTCGTGTGGTATTTCAACTTTTACATTTTGCTCCTGATCATTAAAACTCGTTACAATTAAAACTTTTTCACTTTGATAGTAACGGAGAAAAGCATGGACCTTTTCATTAAAATTACTTTGACGTTGGTTGAACTCAGTGATGTCAATATATTCTCCCCGGGTAATAGAAGTATTAGTAGCCGCAATATTTAAAAGACGACCATAAAATTGCCTGAGTTGCTTTTGTTCTTCAGAGAGCATCTCACCATCAAACCTTCCATTGTTCATCCACTTCTGATGCTCAGCAACACCCCAGTAATCAAATATGGTAGTTCTTCCGTCATCACCTTGAAACCCTTCTGCTCCATATGCCGGCTCTCCAACCTCTTGCCCAAAATAAATCATAACTGGCCCCTTATCTATCGTTGCACTAATCACCATCCCCGGTAATGCTTTCCATGGACTTCCTGCAAAAAATTTAGAAGCAATACGTTGTTCATCATGGTTTTCTAAAAAGTGAAGCATGTTGCTATTTATACCGCTTAACCTCTTTTGAATTTCACCGATATCTTTTGTGCCGAGTTGACCGTTGATCAGTAAGCGTAACGTATCATATAACAGCACCTTGTCGTAGAGATAATCAAAACGGCCAGCTTCAATGTAATTTCTGTATTGGTCGGGATTGTAAATTTCAGCTATAAAAATAATGTTGGCATTTACCTCTCTCACCTGAGGTATTACCCAACCCCAGAACTCAACGGGTACCATTTCAGCCATGTCGCACCTGAAGCCATCTACGCTTTTCTTTGCCCAAAAGATAAGTATGTCTCTCATCTTAATCCAAGTATCAGGAACAGGATCAAAATATGATTTACGTCCACCCAAAATATCAACTCCGTAATTTAATTTCACTGTCTCAAACCACTCATTAATACCCGGGCTGGCAGTAAACTGATCATTGCCAGTAACTTTTGCTGGTGTCTCTTCAAACTTTCCGTCCTTTGTTGGAAAGGTATAATCGCCAAGAGGATTATATCCTGAAGGAACCCGAAATGATTGACCTGGAAGATAGTAAAAGTTATTGCCGGGACTAAAGGCCTGAGATGTATCATCCTGTTCTCCAAGATCCCTTACTCCCTCTGGTTTAGCGTCAGACTTATAAGCACGTGCAACGTGGTTAGGTACAAAATCAATGATTACTTTTAAGCCAGCTTCATGTGTCCGTGATACAAGTGCTTCAAATTCTTCCATTCTGTGGGGAACATCCACTGCCAGATCAGGATCAACATCGTAATAATCCTTTATTGCATAAGGGGATCCGGCTCTTCCTTTAACAACATCGGCATCATCTAAAGGAATTCCATACTTTGTATAATCTGTTAAGACTGCATGCTCGATCACTCCTGTGCACCAAATGTGTGTTGCTCCTAAATCCCTTATAGCCTTAAGCGCCACATTGTTAATATCTTCAAATTTCCCAACGCCGTTCTCTTCTATTGTACCATATTGTTTATTAACTGTTGCCTTGTTCCCAAAAAGGCGGGTCATAAGCTGGTAAATAATTACTTTATCTGAAGATTTATTCATAACCGTTGCCGTTTCTTTTTTTTCTTTGTGTGAAGAACAGGCAAGCAATACTACGCATAATGAAAGAATGATCTTTCGCATCTTGCTACTTTTGTTTATGAGGCAGGACTTCTTTTCCTTGACAAAACAAGATGGATAACCAGGATTATAATACAGATCATTAGCCCCAAAAACTCTCTTGACGATTCAACGTAAGGATACTCCATCTTTGCAACGTCATCAAATAGAATTGATTTATTATCCTGTGCTAACCACTGTGCCACTCCATCAATAAAGAATAAACTGTACCCCACGTAAGCGATCAATAACACAACCATAAAGATTCTGAAATATACTTTAAACGCTGCCAGAATACATATAACGGCCATCGCTCCGTAAGCAAGTATCCATACTACCGGATCTGGATCATTGATCTGAACAAAGGCAAACACAAGAAACATTACCGCGAGGAGTAGATTAACTGCTTTCATAAGGTTAATTAAAAATCGATTCTGTACACCAATACTGGTATAATACCGAGCTGATATTTTGTTACAATTTTTTGTTGGGTGAAGTCGTAATAATGGTAACCTTCATTCTCATTATTCAATACATTTTGCAAATCAATTGCTAGTGTTCTTGTATATCCTGGCTTATCCTTTCTAAAGGAGATACGAAGGTCAATGCGGAAATAGTCACTTAACTTATTGTTAAACGGCGATACCTGATCATAAACAGTTTCGTATGCTACCATTGAATTTGCAACATCGATAGAAGATTCCCTTAGTCCACCGAGGTAAAGCAATCTTGAACTTAAACCGATCGTCCTGTTACGTGAAGGTTTATTCCATTCCGTGCCGAAAACAACATTTAGCGTATAGTTACCGTTAAACCTTGTATCACGTATTATGCCATCACTTCCCCTATACCGAGATTCATAGTAACTCGCACCCGCCTGAATATAATTTCGATTAAAAAAGTACTTCTCGACCGTAAGGTCTACCCCGTAATTTTCACCTTGTCCATCATTAACAAGACCTTCAGGAGCTATAGCTTCGATTAAATTAAGAACAGAAAATGACGATGTAACATTCTTTTCAACTGGAACATCAAATAGTCTTTGATAAAACAACGAGCTCCTGATTTTTACGTCGGCTGAAAAACTTCTCCAATATTCAAAATCTGCATGATGCGATTTTGTAAAACCAAGACCTTTATTTCCCCCCGCTGCATATACTTGTGCTTGCTGCAGTTGACTAATGAGACTGTATGCGAGTACAAATCCAGATGTTTCAGTAGTTTTATATGACAGGCTTACCCTTGGTTCAACCGAACTTGTACTATTCATTGTATAATACAAATACCGTAGCCCTGCTGTCAGATCAACAAACGAATTTATAGGCGTTTTAAAATTAATATACGGTTGTAGTAGAACACCTTCTGTGGCACCTTCATTGTTGCGGAACATGCGGAAAGAGCATGATATACAACCTATCTCTTTCTTACTAACTAATGTATTCTGCGTATAGTTAGTCATTACACCTAGTTCAAAAATGGATTTACTGCCTGTCTGAAAATTATAACTTATAGATGTTGATAGAATACTGTTATCTGAGTCGAAATAATCCTTAAGTAGGTTTCGTTCATCATCCGCAATGTTATCTGCAATATTCGCCTCCCTCGTTTGATTAGTACCAGAGTATGCTGCACCAATTCCGAAAGTTCCTTTTCCGATAGGCACTTTGTAATTGGTACCAATCGCATAAGTAGTGGCATCATAATCAATGTCATATTTATCCTTATCCTCTTCCCTATCCGCCAGGTCCTTCGCACGAAATTTATTACGACTTTTACCTCCAAAGCCAAAGAGAGTAAGCGTGCCGCCGTTTTTTTGTTCAAAAGAAGTATGAAAAGAAATATCCTGGAAGTTAATTGCTTCATCGCCAAAATCAATTCCTAAAGCGGACAATAATCCAACGGTAGAATATCTGTAGTTTACTAGAAATGAATTTTGACTGGATTTACCTAAAGGACCTTCAGCTGCAAGATCTATCCCAATTAAACTAGCCTGAGCAGTGTACTGCTTTCTCGTTTTATTACCTTCCCGAAGTTTCATATCAATGATACCGGAGAGAGAATTTCCATAATTAGCAGGAATGCCTCCGAAGAAGAAATCAGTACGGTCGAGCATTTGGGCACTGAGAATATTAACCCCTCCCCCATTGGCAGCCGGCCTGTCACTAAACGTGCCAGCATTAGCAAGATGATTTGGATTTACTATATCAAGACCATTTAATCTCCATAAAAGACCATTCGGTGAATTGCCTCGTACAATAATAGAATTATTCTGATCATTTGCTGCAACTACTCCTGGATACGCAGTAATCACGCGAACGGGATCAAAAAAATTAGCGGGAACGCGCAATGTCTTTTCTATGGACAAAGATTGAAGCCCCGGTATATTTTCTACCGCTCCTACTCCCTGTACTTCAACAACCTCCAGTACGGTTTCACTAACAGACAGTGGAATGTTAAGTGTTAACTCCTTTCCCGAAACAACAAGCAGTTCCTCCGTAAAGGAAGTATAACCTGTAAAAGTAACGTTGATACGATAACGGCCAACAGGCACTTGAATAGAGAATGATCCTGATTCAAGCGTGGTGGTGCTATATATTTTATCCCCTTTTATAATTTTAACACTCGCCCCTACCAGGGAACCGTTACTAACACGATCAACTACTCGCCCATTAACAGATTGTACTATTTCCTGTGCAGTAACAGCCTGCGTAAAGAATAGAAATATAATTAACACTCTTTTGTATGACACGCTCCTTACTTTAATGACCAAAAATAATAATGTCGGATGGATTTCATCCGACATTGCTAAAAAGTATCTTAACCAAAATACTACAGTATATTTTTCAGATTCTTAATGCTTGCCTCAATACTATCAATAGGAGCTGCAGGATATGACTCTTGTTCAATATAGAAATGCTTCAATCCTGATTGTTTAGCCTGCGCAAATATCTTCTTCCAATCAAGAGAACCAGTACCTACATCCGCATTTTTATCAGGATTTGTCTTATCCATATCCTTTACATGCCATTGTTCGAAACGTCCGGGATATTTTTTGAAATAATCCAATGCGTCTTTACCGGCACGGTATACCCAGTAAATGTCCATCTCCATACTTACTAATTTAGGATCAAGTTCGGCCAGCATTACATCGTAAGGAAGTTGTCCGTCTATTGTTTCGAATTCAAAATTATGGTTATGATAACCAAACCTGATTCCATTCTTATTGCATACTTCTCCTGCTTTGTTTAATGCCTCACAAATGCTCTTATAGTCATCAATTGTTCTTCTCTCAGGCTCATTAAGGTATGGTACTACCATAAACTTTTGTCCTACTGATTTGGCATCCGCTACTGCCATCTCCCACTTGTCACTTTTTGCAAGCGCCAATGGGTAATGGCCACTTGTTATCTTCATGCCAAGATCTTTAACATAATTTCCAAAGTCTTTGAATGCCATTCCAAAAATCTTTCCGTCGCTATAAGCATATGTCTCTATTTTTCCATAACCAAAGCCCGCTACTTTTTTCAACACACCCTTTGGATCATTAGGAATAGTGTCTCTTAACGAGTACAACTGTAAACCTATGTCCGACTTTGATTTCGCCTGTAGTAAAGCTGGCATTGTCGCAAGACTTGCTACTGTTAATGCTGACCTTTGAATAAATTCTCTTCTTTTCATGTTTAAAAGTTTGGTGTGTGTGTAGTTATTTGTTAGAAAGTTTAATACCTCCGTGGTAGAAAAGCTTCTTCGCTCCCGCATCAGGGTTTATAAATATTACATATATAGAATGGACACCTGTTTGCTCTTTGAATCGAATCGTTCCTGTAGAAATTCCGGTTTTATTAACCACAACTTTTCCAAGCAGTTCACCATCCAATTTATCCAGGCGCAGTTCCACTTCTCCTCCTACTGTTTCGTTAGGTATCATAAACGATACGACATTTGCGCTTCTAACTCCTGTAAGATCTATATCTTTATAAGCTGCTGAAGAATTGTTTTTAACATTATCAAGACCTACTTGTCCTTCATTTCTGATAAGCCGTACAGTATTTAATTCTGTGGCTTGATCTGCCTTTAGCATTGGACTTCTCAATGCAATTGTACTGAACGAAGAGATCGGTGGTAGCGGAGAAGCACCTCTATCAAAATAGGTTGCTGTTAATATATAGGCACCTTCTTCTTGTTTCCCTGGCTTTACAGTTCCTGCCAAAGGCAATTTCTTTGCCTCTTTTTCCTCTGTTAATGATAAAATGTACTCAACCATCTGCTTTGCATCTTCAACACTTACCTGAGGATGTGCCGCCATCTCGGTCGTCCCCCAAACACCTGATCCTCCCTTAATAATTTTCGCTGCAAGCTGGTCTACTGCACCGGTCTGTCCCTTGTACTTTTTGGCTACATCTTTATAAGAAGGGCCTGCAGATTTTTGATCAATTAAATGGCAAGATTTACAATCGCTTTTATCTATTAACGTTTTGCCAGGCAATTCAACTGTAGGCATTTGATGTCCTTGAGCAATTGCAGTCATATCATATCCTTTCAGATAATCAAAAGAAATGGTTACAGCGTCAGCTTTGATTGAACCATTTTCTGTTGAACCGTCCTCCTTGTCATTAACTGTAACAGCATATCGTATGGGAGTCTCAGGGAAGTAAAATGTTTTATTTCCTTCTGTTATCTGTGTTTTAACTACAGGAGCTTCATTACCTGCAATTACCTGAAGCTTAGCTGTTGTGAATGTACCTTTACTATCTGTTACTTTTAACACTGGAGTATAAACAGCTTCTTTATCGAGGTTCACTTTAAAGTTACCATCATCTGATTGATAGTGCTGATCATTAATAGTAAGCTCATATTTTAATCCATCACCATCAGGATCATGACTTCCTTTTGCTGTAAAATTAACACTTAAGGGAACGGCACCATTAAATTTATCCGCTGTAAGCATGGCTACCGGAGGACGATTACCACCGTTGTAATCAATTCTTATAAGGCGTGCATCGATATTCTGTTTAAACCATTGCGTGCCGTATTCCAGCATGTATAATCTTCCATCAGGTCCATAAGCCAAGTCCATGATGTTGTTGAACTTTGTGTTGGCCATAAATGGTTCGATGTCTTTGATATTACTTTGTTCATCTGTTGTTACTAAAAACATCCAATTACGCATCCAATCATAGATTAAAAGCTTCCCATCAAAGTAATCCGGAAAGGCAGTTTCCATACCTTTGAAATTCTCACTGTAATATATCGGACCTGCCATTGCATTTCGGCCTCCATCTTTTACCATAGGGAATTCTTCCGATTTAGCGTACGGATACCATATAAATGCAGGCGTGGCCGGTGGCAATTCTTTCTTTCCGGTGTTATTTGGTGATTCATTTAGCGGTGCACTGGCATCCCAGCGTTTGCTAACCTTTTTTGTAGCAAAATCATATTTAGCATAACTATAGTTGTTACCGACAAAGTATGGCCACCCAAAAAAGCCTGCTTTCTTGGCGAGGTTAACTTCGTCATACCCACGAGGCCCCCGAAGTGAATCGTTTTCACCGGCATCTGGTCCTACCTCTCCCCAGTACAAATAACCAGTCTTAAAATCAACAGATATGCGGTAAGGGTTACGGCATCCCATCACATAAATCTCTGGACAGGTATTCGGCTCTCCCTTAGCAAAAAGATTTCCTTCCGGAATGGTGTACGTTCCATCCGGTTCAGGATGAATACGAAGTATTTTTCCTCTTAAATCATTTGTGTTGCTGGAAGATTTTTGGGCATCAAAAGGAGAACGCCCTGTGCGTTCGTCAGAAGGACTGTATCCGTCTGATTCGAAAGGACTCGTATTATCACCTGTGGAAATAAAAAGATTCGCACCAGGGCCAAAAGTTAACGAACCTCCTGTGTGGCAACATGTCTCTCGTTGTGTTGGGACTTCAAGCATTTGCTTTTCCGAGGATACGTCGATCTTATCATCTTTAAAAACAAATCGTGACAACACATTGGCGGACTTTTGAGGATGAGAATAGAAAATATAGACCCAGTTGTTCTCTTTAAAATTAGGATCGGCTGTAAGGCCAATTACACCATCTTCAAATTTTACACCGACGCTAAGTGTATTTACAACTTTAACTTTTCCATCTGATGGCGTATAAAGTTTGATATCACCTTTTCTTTCTGCGAATAAAATCTTCCCGTCAGGAAGAATAGCCATTTCTGTAGGCTCATTTAGATTAATATCAAGAACAGTTTTTGTAAACCTGTTTTCCTCAGGCATGCGCCTGGACTTAACCTTGCCGTAGTCAAGTTTATCTTTACCTATTGCATATTGAATGCCCTGAAGCAGATGCTCCTGAAACAAAGGATCAGAGAATGTCTCATCGGTATGACCAAGGCCTGTATAGAAGGCCCTGCCCCCTTCATATTCATGATACCAGGCAATCGGATGGCTTTCTCCATTCTCGCCTCCCTTATAAGTGGTTTCATCCAAATTGTAAATAACGTTGAGATCTGAACTTATGTTTTTGTAGTTGTACCATTCATCTGTTTTTGTCCATGTGTCAGGCAAAGTATTGGGACCAAATGGTCTTACTTTTTTTATTGTGGCCTCTTGTACCTGGGGATGGCTTTTGAAATAGGCGCCTACCAATTTGCCATACCAAGGCCACTCATATTCTGTATCAGCAGCAGCGTGGATGCCTACAAAACCTCCACCTGCCTCTATAAAGCGTTTAAAATCTACTTGTTGAACAGGATCAAGAACATCTTGTGTTGTATTGAGAAACACAATTGCTTTATATCGCTTCAAATTCTCTTCATTAAAATTTGAAGCGCTCTCTGTTGTATCTACTTCAAAATTATTTTTCTTACCTAGCTCAATTAAGGCTACTTTTCCTGCTTCAATAGATTCATGTCTGTAACCCTTTGTCTTTGAGAAGACCAGGATTTTATCTTTCCCGCGCTCACATGAAAACAAAAGGCAAGAAAGTAATAGCAATACAATGTATGATCTCATAATAGCTGTAAATTAAAAAATCCGAAAGACTTAACCTCCGGATTTTCTAAAAATGAATGATGGTATTGAGTATGAATTGTAGATGTAAGCGTTACATCCATGCCAATGTGTTTGAAAGACACTATGCTTCTTATGACAACCGCTGACATAATTTACCTGACTTAGCTTTAATTCTATTGTTTAGATTTAGTAGTTAAATCAGTTATCAATACTTTACCGGTTATTACCTCAAAGCAATTTTATTACTGCTTCGGTTTTTCTCCATCAAGAGATAGCACATACATCGCCATTTTTTCTGCGTCAGCCTTGCTGATATCAGGGTGTGGTGTCATTGGAATATCGCCCCAGTTACCACTTCCTCCCTGGATAATTTTACCCGCAAGCATCGATACATTTGCCGGGGTAAACTCATATTTCTTTGCAACTTCTGCATGCGCAGGGCCTACAATTTTGTTTGTGGCATGGTGACATGTTTTACAATCGCTCTGATCTACCAGCGCCTGACCTTGCTTTATCAGATCTTCTGCTGATTCTTTTTTAGGTTCAGCGGTTTCATAATCACTATATTCATCTCCTGCGCCTTCTTCTGTCTTACCTTCTTCCTTTTTTCCACCTCCACCACAAGAGGTTAATGTCCAGGTTGAAAACCCTACCAGTACAATCAGTATAAAAAACTTTTTCATTGAATTGTTATATTTAATTTACTCCTAATACTTTCTTGTTAAACTTTTGATCACGCTCGCCGCCGGCAAAATCGTCAAATGCTTTTTCAGTCACACGGATAATATGATCCTTAATAAACTTAACGCCTTCAGCCGCGCCTTGTTCTGGGTGCTTCATGCAACATTCCCATTCAAGAACGGCCCATCCATCAAAACCATATTGGGTAAGTTTAGAGAAGATGGATTTAAAATCTACCTGGCCGTCGCCTAACGAACGGAATCTTCCGGCTCTGTTGATCCAATCCTGGTATCCGCCATATACACCAACTTTTCCTGAAGGATTAAATTCTGCATCCTTAACATGGAACATTTTGATAAAGGTGTGATAGAAGTCTATGTATTGCAGATAATCAAGTTGCTGTAATACAAAGTGGCTTGGATCGTAAAGAAGATTACAACGCGTATGCTTCTCTGTTGCCTCCCAGAAACGTTCAAAGGTAATACCATCATGCAAATCTTCACCAGGGTGAATCTCATAACAAAGGTCTACTCCTGCCTTATCAAAAGCATTAAGAATAGGCACCCAGCGCTTTGCCAGTTCTTTAAAACCATCTTCAACAAGGCCAAGAGGACGTTGTGGCCAAGGGTATACAGTATGCCACATCAGCGCGCCAGAAAACGTAGCAACGGCATTTAAACCTAAATTTCGACTTGCCTTGGCGGCATTTTTTAATTGCTCTACCGCCCAGGTTTGCCGGTCCTTATAATTTCCTCTTAATTCCGGAGGTGCAAAGCCGTCGAACAATTCGTTGTACGCGGGGTGAACAGCCACTAACTGTCCTTGTAAGTGCGTTGAAAGCTCTGTTACCTGTACGCCACATGATTCTAACGTTCCCTTCCATTCATCACAGTAATCTTTGCTTTCGGCAGCTTTAGCCAAATCTATACAACGGCTATCCCATGTAGGAATTTGTACTCCTACATAGCCCAATGAAGCTGCCCACTTTGCTATTGTTTTAATATTATCAAACGGTGCTTCATCGCCCATGAACTGCGCAAGAAATATTGCCGGACCTTTAATTGTCTTCATCTCTTTTGGTTAAGTAGTTGAGGTAATAATAGTCAATAGTCAATAGTCAATAGTCAATAGTCAATTAGTATTTTTTATAATTCAGAAGGTAATTTCTCACCATATTTTATTTCTGGCTCGTTTACATCTCCAATGGATTTTATATAGCTATTTAACATTTTCACTATCACGTTTAAAGAATCAGCAAGGCTATTATAATCTTCATTAGATACAAGGTTTCTTTTATATGCCTTGGTCAACCATGTTTTCGTTTCGTAAAGAGAACCCCTCGAGTAATAACCAAAGTTCTTTGCTTCTTTGTAATGATATCTTCCAAAGCCCTCGCTTAAATTTGCTGCAATTGAGTCAGTAGCTCGAACAAATTGTTTTCCAATAGTATCTTTTTGAAAATTTGTCCACCTATCAACAATAATCCAAACCCTTTCTCCTACCTCCATTGCCAAATTGTAAACCTTTAGATCATCCAGATTCATAAACTATTAGTTTGCATTACCATTGACCAATGACAATTAACTAATGACTTTCTATTTTATCCTTTAATCTGCGTCCACTTTTTATTCGAGTTGGATGATTTGATTACTGCATCGACAAAAGCCATACCACGGACGCCATCGGCTACATCAGGGAAATCGAATTTCTCAGGGTCTATTCGCTTTCCTGGTTTATAGGCACGAACTGCTCTGGCAAAGGCAAGGTAGATATTTGCAAAAGCTTCCAGATATCCTTCTGGATGACCCGATGGTGTTCTGGTATTTAGCTTTGCTACATCAGAAAGATAACCTGACCCTGTTCTGATAATTTCTTTTGGCTTGTCGAGCCACTTTGCTACTAAGGTATTTGGTTCTTCCTGTCTCCATTCAAGTCCACCTTTTTCACCATATACTCTTATGTTGAGATTATTTTCTTCACCCGCGGCTACTTGTGTTGCTAACAGTACACCGCTTGCTCCATTTTCAAATTTCACGAGCATCGAACTGTCATCGTCAAGCTTTCTGCCTTTCACAACAATATTTAACATCGCATTAATCTCAGTGATGTTAGAACCTGTGATATATTCGGCAAGGTTGGCAGCATGCGTACCTATATCACCAATAGCGCCACCAGCACCGGATTTGGATGGATCGGTTCTCCAGCTTGCCTGCTTGTTACCACTGCGTTCAACAAAAGTAGAGAGCCACCCTTGTGGGTATTCTACATACACCTTTCTGATTTTTCCCAGCTTGCCTGACTTCACCATTTGTCTTGCTTCTTTTACGAGCGGATAGCCAGTGTAGGTATGTGTTAGTGCCAGGATAAGACCTGTTTTATCAACTACTTTCTGAAGTGCTTTTGCTTCCGCTACACTAAAGGCCAGAGGCTTATCGATGATAACATGAAAGCCATTTTCGAGTGCCGCCTTTGCAGGAGCGAAGTGTACGTGATTAGGAGTTACGATGGAAACAAAATCCATTCGCTGATCTTCAGGAAGAAGCTTTTCCTTCTCGATCATTTCATCAAAACTTCCATATACTCTTTCGGGATCAATAAAGAGTGCTTTGCCGGTTGCTTTAGATTTTTCAGGATTACTGCTGAAAGCACCACACACTAGTTCGATTTCTCCGTCTAGTGCTGCGGCCCTGCGATGAACGGCGCCGATGAAAGCATCCATGCTTCCACCAATCATACCCATGCGTAGTTTTCTGCTCATAGAGCGTTAAAATTATGATTTGAATCAGCTTTTAAAATATTTGAGCCAAAAATTAAGGAATAAATTTAATGAAAACGATTGCGATATTGGTTGAATGGGCTAAAATCTTACTATTCCATCCCTATGCCTAGCCTTGCGAGAGTTTTAGTGCTTCTCAACGACAAGAGTTTAATAGCCACATACGTAAGGCAATGTATAGTGTAAGCACTGAGTAGGCGCCGAGTGGTTTTAGTGATTGTCCCATCAATGGTACATTTTATGGAGCGATCATCCATTTCGCACTAGACCTATCGGGTATTTAATAGGAGAATCATCGAACGGGAAGGATGCACAACTAATAAACATCTAGTGGCAATGGAAGGCCATCTATACAATAATGGGAGAACAATGAGAGAAATCTATAGAACATCTGTACATCTCTAGAGCTTCTCTAAACCCACTCTAAACCCACTCCGATACCAGATGGGAGACTGAACTGGATTCCTGATGCTACAAGGGATAAAAAAAGCCGTGACTGCATCAGTCACGGCTTTTGTACAATGAGAAATTAAGATTGATTAGATAAACTTGTTGATGAGGTTTTCGTAGTACTCTTGCTTACCGCTGATTTGCTTAGGCTCGCCGTTTTGCTGTGCGTAGTCATACAAATCTTTCAGGCTTAATTTACCTTGTTCGAATTCTTTTCCTTTTCCGCTGTCGAAGCTTGCATAGCGTTCTGTGCGAAGTTTGCTATACTCTCCGTTCTCAAGGATAGCTTGTGCGATTAAAAGGGCTCTTGCAAAAGAATCCATACCACCAATGTGTGCATAGAAAATATCTTCAAGATCGGTTGAGTTTCTTCTTGTCTTTGCATCGAAGTTTACGCCACCACCTTGCAGCCCACCTGCCTCTAGAATTATGAGCGTAGCTTCTGCAAGCTCATAAAGATTGTTAGGGAATTGATCGGTATCCCAACCATTTTGGTAGTCGCCACGGTTAGCATCGATGCTTCCTAACACACCTGCGTCCGCAGCGACTTGAAGTTCGTGCTGGAATGTGTGGTGGGCTAATGTAGCGTGGTTAACTTCAATGTTAATTTTGAAGTCGTTCAACAAATCGAATTGTCTTAAGAAACCAATTACTGTAGCACAATCAAAATCATATTGATGCTTAGATGGCTCCATAGGCTTAGGTTCGATGAAGAACGTGCCTTTGAATCCTTGTGAACGTGCATAATCTTTTGCTGCATGAAGGAATTTAGCCAGGTGTTCCTGCTCACGCTTCATCTGCGTATTGAGCAATGTCATATAACCTTCTCTTCCTCCCCAGAACACATAGTTCTCGCCACCTAATGCTATTGTTGCGTCCAGTGCATTCTTAACCTGCGCTGCAGCGTAGGCTACCACGTTAAAATCAGGGTTAGTTGAAGCACCATTCATGTAGCGCGGATGCGAGAATAAGTTGGCTGTTCCCCAAAGTAATTTTACGCCGGATGCCTGTTGTTTCTTCTTCGCGTAGTCAACTATTTTTTGAAGGCGTGATTCAGATTCTTTAAATGTTGATCCTTCATTTACCAAATCAAAATCATGGAAACAGTAGTATGGAGCACCAATTTTGGTAATGAATTCAAAGGCTGCATCCATTTTATCATAAGCGCATTGCATCGGATCAGTGCTTTGAAGCCATGGGAAGTTTTTGGTACCAGGACCGAAAGGATCACCTCCTGTACTCGTGAATGTATGCCAATACGCAATTGCAAATTTGAAATGCTCTTCCATGGTTTTGTTTCCTACTTTTTGCTTTGCATCGTAGTACTTAAACGCCATTGGATTGTCTGATTTTTTTCCTTCAAATTGAATCTGGCCGATGCCTTTGAAGTACTCCTTTTCTCCTAATGTAAGTTTCATCTGATTATTGATTAGATAGTAGTTTATTTACTTTATGATTGACAAGGTTTACAAGAACTTATTAAGCTGTAGTTTCCACCTTTCATAAGCCTTTTGATATTGTTCTGACTTACCATTGTCAGGAACTTCTTCCTTGATAATTGCAAGACCTTTAAATGCATCTTTCATTGAAGTGAAGATGCCTGCTCCTACTCCTGCCCCCAGTGCAGCTCCTGTGGCGCCATCAGTATTGTATAGCTCGACAGGTGCTCCAATTGTATTCACAAACGCTTCGCGGAATAAAGGACTTAAGAACATGTTGGCATGGCCGGCTTTTATCACCTTTGTCTTCAAGCCCATTGACTGAAGAACATCAAAACCGTACCTCAAGGCGAATACGATACCTTCCTGAGAAGCGCGTAATAAATGAGCCTGACTGTGTCTGTTAAAATCAAGACCAAGGATAGAAGCGTTGATGGCTTTATTTTCAAGCACGCGTTCGGCTCCATTCCCGAAAGGAAGAACCATTAATCCATCTGAACCAATAGGTGCATCTTTGGCGAGGTCGTTCATCTGCGCATATTCCAATGGAGCCCCTGCTCCTCTTGAGTTTTTACGAAGCCAGCTGTTTAATATACCCGTGCCGTTGATACAAAGCAGAACACCATTAACTGTTGACGTAGGTGTGTTGCTTACGTGAACAAATGTGTTTACCCTAGACTTAGGATCATATGCATTCTTATCAGTTACTGAATAAATCACGCCGGATGTACCTGCAGTCGCAGCTGTTTCACCTGGATTTAAAACGTTAAGTGAGAAAGCATTGTTAGGCTGATCACCCGCGCGATACGAAATCTTTATTCCTGCTTTAAGACCAAGTTCGGCGGCTACTTCTTTGCGAAGTTCACCCTGAACAGAGAACACAGGCTTCATTATGGCGAGCTTCTGCTTTTCAATTTCATAAACTTTCAAAAGCTCGTCAGAGACACCCTTTGACTGGTAATCCCAAAAGATACCTTCTGAAAGACCAGAATCAGTGGTAACAATTTCGCCTGATAATCTTAAAGCAATGTAGTCTCCCGGAAGCATGATCTTGTCTATCGCCTCAAAAACAGAAGGTTCATTTTCTTTAACCCATCTTAATTTTGAAGCTGTGAAGTTTCCAGGTGAGTTAAGAAAGTGTTGGAGGCAGTAATCAGCGCCAAGCTTATTAAATGCTTTATCGCCAATGCTTACAGCTCGGCTATCACACCAGATAATTGATGGGCGAAGTGGTTTATGGTCTTTTCCTACCACCACTAACCCGTGCATCTGGTAGGAAATGCCAATGGCGGCAATAGCCTCACCTTTCACATCATTTTTCTGTAGACAAAGCTTTATCGCCTTTACGGCATGTTCCCACCAAAGGTCGGGATCTTGCTCTGCCCAGCCGGACTGAACGGCTAGCATAGGTAATTCTTCAGCTGGAGATTGTGCTGAAGCAATTGTTTTTCCTGTTTCTGCATTAACAACAGAAGCTTTAATTGATGAACTTCCAATGTCTAATCCTAGCAGGAGTTGGCTCATATGTTAATATTTTACGACAATAATATTTACAAATAGTCAATTTGACTATAATTTTTATATATATTTTATAACTTCAAGACTTATTGCTAGACCGCTACCTATGTTTTCTAATAACTTTTCAAGTGAGACAATTGATGCACTCTCCATCGATTGTTTGATTTTTGGCTTCAGAGACGGCATTTTAGACATTTTATTGGTAAAACATGGTGAAGGAATAAGTAAGGGAAAATGGGCGTTGCCGGGTGGGTGGATCCAATATAATGAAAGTATTGATGATGCCGCAACCAGGATTCTTAAATCATTAACCGGCGTATCGGACATTTACCTTGAACAACTAAGGGCGTTTGGTGACACGGATCGATACCCTGATAAGCGCGTTATAACACTTGCGTATTATGCGCTGGTGAACTCAGATCAGTTTGAATTAAATCCGGGCTTCACTGCCTCAGAGGTTAAATGGATAAACATACAGGATGTGCCTGAATTGCCTTACGACCACAATAAGATCTTGAACTTCGGTTTTAAGTATCTAAAACATAAGGTAAGGC
>NZ_JAHESD010000029.1 GCF_018598585.1 Chryseosolibacter indicum | reverse complement strand
GTGTATAGCCCGGCCCCGCGTGTGATGGCTCCTGCGATTGGAGGCGGGGGAACGCCCAAATTAAAAATCTAAGTTAGTTTCTGAATAATTAGGCGGTAATGGTGTTATTCTCCACTCGTTTTGCACTCGTGCTGCACTCTTTACGTTCTTAAAATTTTACCAGAGGCGAGATGGTTTTGACAGTATTTGTCAAAAGTGGGGTTTACCTTGTCTTAAAAATACAATACCCTATGGCACAAGTGAGAGAAAATGATCTTACTGAAGGTTTGAGCGGAAGGTTTGGCTCAAAATTCATTTTTAAACAGTTGCGCGGAAAAACTATTGTGGCGCGAAGGGCAAAGCCTATTACCAAAGAAAGTGCTTTGCAGCGTAATAATCGGGATAGGTTTAGGAAGGCTACTGCCTATGCAAAATCGATGATGCTTATTGCAGAAAGAAAAGCCTATTACTGGGATATGGCGAAGGAACTGAAGCTTCCGAATGCTTATACGGCTGCGATAGGTGATTATATGCGCAGACCTGTAATTGAGGAGGTAGAAGTTACGGCAAAAAATTCTGCTCTGCAGTTGAATATTAAGGCTACAAAGAAGGACTTTAGGTTGCGGGTGATGAAGGTTATTGCCTTAGGAAGTGATGGTGTTGTTGTTGAGGAGGCAGAGACTGCTACGGATTTTGAATGCTGGCGTTATGGGTTTACAACGGTGAAGGATTTGATAAGTACGATTAAGGTGGTTGTACAGGATGAGGCGGGCAATGTTTTGATTAGGGAGGTGACGGTGTGAGTGTAGGGGTTGAATGCTAATGGTGAAGCTCTAGTGATTAAGGGCTTGCTTTTATGCACTTTTTGTTTGAAGGGATTCTTCGCTCCGCTCTGAATGACGGTTATGTCTTATCGTATACGTTAATACTACATGTTGCCCAGCCATGCTTGTGGGTCGAGGGCTTCGGTGTTTTTGTGAATGCGGAAACGGAGTTCGGAGATGCCGTCGTTGTTGGAGATTACAGTGCCTATTTCCTGGCTGGTAGTTACTTTCTGGCCTGTTTTAACAAACACTTCTTTTAGTCCTGTGTAAACGGAGAAGTATTCGCCGTGTTTAATAATAACAGTGCTGCCAAAGGTGGGAATAAAGGCTACTTTGCGGACCTCACCTTCAAAAACAGCTTTTACTTTTTCGTTTTCTTTTGTCTGAATATTTACACCGTCGTTCTGTAACACAATTCCCTTTAGCACAGGGTGGTTTTGACGCCCAAACTTCTGGGATACGAAACCTGAGCCAACGGGCCATGGTAGTTTGTTCTTGTTCTCTTCAAAAGAAGTTGAGAGCACACTCTTTTTGGTGGAGGTAGCAGCAAGTGCTTTGGCCTCGCGTTCCATCTCTTCTTTAATAAGATCGTTTATCTTTTTGTCGAGGATAGCGAGGGCTTTCTTCGTTTCGTCGAGGTCGCGTTTAAGCTTTTTCTCTTCTTTCTCAAGTGACTTTACAAGTGAGCTTTGTTGTTTTTTGAGGTTAGATAAATTGTCATTCTCTTCTAACTGATCGCTGAGTAATTTGTTTTTCTCTTCACGCTGGCCGACAATTACACGAACTTGTCCTGATAATTCATCCTGTACTTTTACAATCTGATCTGCCTGTAACTTGCGTGTTTCACCATATTGCTCCATATAGCGAAGGCGCATCATTAGCTGATCGAAAGATTTTGAAGAGAAGAGGAAGGTTAGCCTTGTGGTACTGTTGTTTGCTTTTTGGGCAGCGAACAACATGGCTGTATATTCTTTTTTCAGTTTAGCAAGATCAACTTCCAATGCCTGAATGATGTCGTTATTCTCACCGATCTCAGCATTGAGTAAAGAGATTTCTGACTTAATTGAGGTGATGAGTTTTTCCTGCTCAACAATACGTTGATTCAAGGCACTCAACTCTCCCAAAGAGTTTTTCTTTTTTGCAGCAGTTTCGGAGAGAATTTTTTCAACCTCTTTAATCTTTTCAAGGTTTTCCTGTTTCTCGCGCTGAAGCTGAGTTTTTGTTTTCTTCTGGGCAAAAGTAACAGAAGAAGAGAGTATTATAAGCAGAACAAGAAGCAGCGTGTTTTTACCTGCGTTCATATCGCTTCGGAATATTAAATGGAAACTTAAGCTCACGGTCTCCAACCTCTGCTTTATTATATTCAAAAATAATAGTTGTGTTTAGAAGACCAGATACTGTCTTGTAAAAAAGGTTGATTGTACCATTGTATGGAAATATTTTATTGCCTACAGGCTGAAAGTTAGAGTAATTAATCATCAATGAATTGCTGCTGTTACCTTCTTTCATTTCCACCTTTTCAATTTTTTGGCTCGCTGCGTTTATATAGTTCACAACGTTGACGTCACCGGTTTGTTGCTTGAGCAGATAAAGCGAACTTTCCTGTTGAACTTCATCTGTTTCTTCACGTGGTATTACGGGATTGCCCAGCATAGCTGCCTGAATAATTCTGTAATTAATGTCTATTTTAAAACGCTTGGAGAGCTCTGCATAATCAAATACATAATACTCTTTATCTACGTTGCTTACAATAGTGATTGAATCCTTATTGATAAGTGCTTTTCCCCCTTGAACTCCTATGACAGAAAAAGTCATCCATATCACACTATCCTTACGTATTCTAATGTTCGCCTTTACTTCTCTTTCTTTGTTGGCGTCACGCAAGATCATCCGTGCTTTGCCTTGAAAGTAATCGAAGTCAATTTCTTCAATATTGAGTGTAGATTTTGGAGTGCCAAATGTAGGTGATACGGTTTTTTTGCTGCAGGCAACACAAAATGTAATTATTGTGATGAATAGCAACAGAGAAGGTTTACTCATAAATTTTTCTGTTCGCAATTTTTTTGTTCAGGGTTTCACTTTTAGCATTTAAGCCACGGGCCTTTTCCCATTGCTTTACAGCACCGTCAACTTCGCCTAGTTGATATAGGATATCTCCATAATGTTCAAAATGGGTGGCGGTGGCTTTTCCTGTGCTAATGGCCTTTTCTATAGCCTTTCGTGCTTCCTTATATTTTTGGCGAACATACAAAACCCAGGCATAAGTATCTAAATATGTAGGGTTATCCGGATGATTTTTGATGAGTGTGGCTGCCATCTTCTCGGCTTTCTCCAGGTTCTCCTTCCGCAGCGCCAGGTAGTAGCTGTAATTGTTGAGAATGGCATCGTTATTTGGATTGTAGAGAAGGGCATCTTCAAAAGCCTTGTCTGACTTCTCGTAATTCTTCACAGCATTATAAGCGTCTCCAAGCATGCCGTTAACTTCGCTGGTGAGCGCGGCATTTGATGTCGACAATCTTTTTGCCTGCTCAAAGGAATAGATGGATTCTTCATAATTGCGCTTGCGCAGGTTGGCAAATCCATTGAAGTAATGGATCATTGCCTGGTTAGGAAATAACTCGAGTGCTTGTTCAGCATGTTTTAAAACATTGTCATACTGCTCCAGCCTGATTTCGAGGTAAAGCAGGTTTTCCCAAACTTCAAAATTTACTTCTCCTGACTCTGCTGCGATAAGATATTCTTTTTGTGCTTCTCTATTTCTGCCTGTTGATAGGTACAAGTCGCCACCAATAATATGAACATTGGTATTCTCGCCATCAGAGGCCTTCAATTTTTCAAGCAGTGACAGGGCAAATGCTTCTTTGTCAGCATCAGAAATGCCTTTACTTCTGTTGTTGTTTAATTCTGCATTGTAAGTACCAAGTACAATAAGTTTACTTGACAGGTCAGCAGAGGTGTTGTCGAATAATTTTATTAAAAGTGGTCTTGCTTTTTGCTCCTGATTAGTTTCGCGGTAGAAACTTGCAAGGAGCATGCTTGCGCCTGGGGCATTTTCGTTTCTACTTAAATATTTCTCCAGGTATTGGATGGCTTGCTCGCGCATTCCCTTCTTGGAAAGCACTTCTGTAAAAGCCATCAGGTATTGCTCGTCGTCCGGAAATGCTGTAATTAGTTTTTCTCCTTCTTTCAGTCCCTCGTTTACCTTGCCACTTTCGATAAACAACCTCATTTTTTGAATGGATGAGATTTCATTGATACCAAGTGCTTTCTCCGCGCGTTCGTAGGTTCTAAGGGCATCGTCCATGCGGTTTGCGTATTGGTAGACAGCTGCAAGTTCATAGAGATACTCTTCAGTGCCCTTTACTTCACTGATCATGTTTTCATAAACCTGTGCGGCCTTGTCGAACCGGGCAAGACTGTTATAGATAGTTGCTGCGGACAGATAGAAGAACTTGTTGGTTTTATCCAACTGAATGGCATTTTCAATGCTGATTGAGGCCTTTACCAGGTCTTCCTGCTTTTGACTTTTGGAGAGTACTTCTGCGATTTTGTAATGAATGGTGCCGTTGGTAGGATTGGCTTCAAGGGCTTTTTGATAGTAGATTAACGCCTTTGCGTAATCTTCGAGGATAAAAAACTTCTCACCCTCCGTAAAATAAAATTCAGCCTCTCTTAGTCTAAGACCTTGAACGGCTGAATCTTCTTTCTTTTTCTTTTGAGCAAAAGTGTTGGTTGCCAACAATGTCAGCAAAAGAACCAACCCAGCTGCTCTCTTTATTTTCTTACAAAATAGTATCACGTGATGGAATTGAAATCGCCGAGGCTCAAATCGAGAGCTCGGTTTTCAAAATTAACGAAATTCCCCAACATACTATTTTCTAATACTGCCTTACTGATAGAAGAATTTGATTGAATGATGGAATTAATAATACGACTGTCAGAAATCCGGGTTTGTTTTCCTACTGAAACATATGGACCGACAACGGAATTCTCGATCACTGCATCATCGCCAATAAAACATGGTTCAATAATAACCGAATTAGTAATTTTTGCTTTTGGTGATACCAGCTTCTGATCTTTGATGAATTCAAGATAGCGTCGGTTTGTTTGTACGGTTACGTTTTTATTGCCGCAGTCAAGCCATTCGGTAACTTTTCCGGGCACGAATCGTGCACCTTTCTTCGATAGTCCCTGAAGAGCTGTTGTAAACTGATATTCGCCTTTCTCTTTGATGTCATTATCGATGAGGTGTTGCATCTCTTTTGCAAGTGCTGCACCATCCTTAAAGTAATAAATACCAATAATGGCAAGGTCTGAAACGAAGGTCGCTGATTTCTCAACCAGTTCTATAATCTCATTTTTATCATTGAGTTTTACGACGCCAAATTGTGATGGGTCTTCAACTTGTTGCACCCAGATGATGCCATCCTGATTTGTATCAAGTTTAAATTCTGCTTTGAAGAGTGTATCAGCAAAAGCTACGATTACTTTTCCGGTAAACAGTTCTTTTGCAAAAAGAAGTGCATGTGAGATACCAAGCGCTTCTGTCTGATAGTAAATTTTGCCAGTGGCACCTACTTCTTTGGCTATCGCTTTAAGGTTTTCTTCAACTTCTTTTCCGAAGCTTGGATGGACGATAAATCCTATTGAGTCTATTTTTTCAGGGCATACCTTCGCGATGTCTTCAACAAGACGATGTACAATAGGTTTTCCTGCAATTGGTAATAATGGTTTTGGAACAGTGAGGGTGTGTGGCCGCATTCTTTTTCCTAATCCGGCCATCGGAATAATAATATTCATGCTAACAGTCTAGTTATAAGTTTAAATTGCTCGCATTGCAGCGGCAGGTCAAATTAATAAAAAATCAGGCCTGCTTTCTCACCAGATCCTTCCTTTTCAAAAGGAATATTGCGGCCACATAAAATACAGCTAAGGTTAGATGCACCACAACTCCTATGGCACCATCAGCGATAGCAAGACTGTTAATAAGGTAAATTAATACAACGGTTAAAACAATGTAGGAGAAGTCTTTACCAATAGAATAAGGAATGGGATAGTATTTCTGCCCAAAAAGGTAGCATGCTACCATCATTGCAAAATAGCACAGTAAGGTAGCAATGCTACTTCCAAAATAACCTGCTACAGGTATCAGAAAATAGTTTCCTGCGATTGTAATAATTACACCGCCAATAGTAATAAGAGTGCCATAGTAAGTTCTGTCAGTTAGCTTAAACCAGACAGAAAAATTGTAATAAACACCCAAAAAAAGATAAGCTAATAGCAATATCGGTACTATGTAGAGACCATCCCAGTACTCTGACTGCCCTAAAAAGAACTTGAGTACATCTAGATTAATGGATACTGAAAACAGTAAAATGCAGCATACAAGAATGAAGTAGTGATTTACTTTAGCAAAGAGTTGGGGAGAATTTTTCTCATTTGACTGGGAGAAGAAAAAGGGTTCTGCTGCATATCTGAAAGCCTGAATGGCAAGGTTCATGAGTACAGCGAATTTATAACACGCGCCAAATATCCCCAGTGCGCTTTCTTTACTAATGGACGGATAAAAGTTTTCAGGTAGCCATTTATCCAACGTTATCCTCGAAAACATTTCATTCGTCATTCCGGCAAGTCCGGTGAGCATTACCGGATAAGCATATGAAAACATCTGGGGCGAAATACTTCTATCATAAGCAGGTCTCCATTGTAATAATATCCTGGCAAAGAGGACGAGGTAAAAAGCATTAGCTACGAGGTTGGCAATAAATACAAAAGAGATGTCAGGCTTCAGGCCCGAAAACTTAAGGAGATATAGATTAAGTCCTATGAGTATCGCTATGTTGATCAGCTTGCCGATAGCAAACTTTGTTGGTTTGCGTTGAAGGCGTAGTCTTGAAAAAGGGATGGCTACAACAGCATCGATAAACATGATTGCTACCAGCATGATAACCAGCTTTTCATGACCTGGAATTAACAGAAGGTCTGAGATCTGATAAGAGAAAAGTACGAGTATAATGGAAATGACTAAGCTGATAGAGACTACTACTGTTTGAGCCAGGTTAAATATTCTCTTTTCATCAGCATCTTTTTTACTCGAGAACCTAAAGTATGCGGTCTCCATACCAAATAGGAATATGATATTGACGACAGCTACATAACTGAATAACTTGGTAATAACACCATATTCAGGAGGATTGAAGACATCGGTGTGCAGTGTTACCAGTAAAAAATTAAGGAAGCGAGGCAAAATACTTCCCAGGCCATAAAGAACAGTCTCGCCGGCTAATCTCTTAAGCTTTCCCAATTACTCTCCTTTAAATTGTGCTTTCCTTTTTTCAATAAATGCTGTTGTTCCTTCTTTGAAATCGTGAGTCTTGCTACATTCGGCAAATAGTTTTGCTTCTGTTTCGTAGCCTTGCTGCTCGAAGTTGAAACCTGCATTGACACTTTTAATTACGTTGGCAACTGCTATAGGGCCTTTTGTTGCAATTTTATCAAGAATCTTTGTAGCAAGTATCATTGCTTCTTCTTTAGTAGCAACAACATGGTTTATTAGCCCTAATGTTTTTGCTTCCTGCGCAGCAATCATATCTCCAGTAAGGATAAGCTCTAAAGCTTTGGCTCTGCCTACAAGTTGAGTTAAACGTTGAGTGCCGCCGTAACCAGGAATGAGACCAAGGTTAACTTCAGGCTGGCCAAATTTTGAAATTTCTGTTGCTATTCTCATGTGGCAAGCCATTGCAAGCTCACATCCCCCACCTAAAGTAAAACCATTGATAACTGCTATTACCGGTTTGGGAGAATCTTCAATGCTCTTAAACAATTGCTGCCCTTTTACTGAGAGCTCAAATATCTGTTGAGGATCAAGAGCAGTTAGCTCTTTAATATCAGCTCCGGCAACGAAAGCCTTATCTCCATCGCCGGTTAAGATTATACCGCGAACATTTTTGTTCGAGAAGGCATCTGCCATAACCGAGCTTAGTTCTTTAAGTAACGCTGAATTCAAAGCATTTAGAGCTTCCGGCCGGGACAGCGTGATGGTTAGGATTCCATCATTATTCAAAGATGTCTTTATATACATAAATTAAAATTGCTGCAAATAATCCGAAGTAGACAAGATATAACCTTTCCCAAAACTAAATTATAATATTAAAATAATTCCCAATATGGTTTAATAAATGGCTTTCCTTAAGGTTTAACCCGGGAAAATATCTCATTCTACTACGCATTTACACTTATCGTCTTGTCAGTGTATCATGGTAGGATTGTTGTAATACGCCCGCATTAATCCTGAAATAAGCTGTTATGTACAAAATTATCGCGGTAGTATTTTCCATTTGTTCTATCGTTAACACGGCAAAGGGGCAAACTACACGTACAATGAACACCTCAGGAAGCTGGCACACAACCAGTAATTGGGCAGGTTCTAATATTGGTGATGATATTAATGATAACGTTGTCCTTAATGGAAATGCAAGTCCTATTGTAAGATCTACCTATAACTACACGATCAGAAATTTTACAGGTGGAGGAGATAATACTTTAACAATTGAAAGCAGTGCATCGCTCACCCTGGGGTCTAGCACGATCCCTGCAAGTCTAAGCATGACAGGAAATAACCCCAAATTGTCAGTATTGGGGACACTAATCATTTGGGGGAATGCTTCCTTTACAAACAAAGTTTCATGGGAGATCCGAGGAACAGTAATTATTAAAGGAGACTTACAGCTTAGTGGAGGAGCCAACCTTGATGTAAAAAATGGCGGTCAATTAATTGTTGAGGGAAATATGGTAGGAGGGAATAATACAGATGTAACAGTAAATGGCTCGGGTGGAACTGTTAGAGTTTATAAAAACGTAAATGTAAGTTCGGGTAACCTGAACGGCGGAGGAACTTTTGAGTATGGAGGCACTTGTACTTCTGGCTCTAACTTTTGTAATAATGCAACACGAAACACAACATTACCAGTTAAGTTATCATTGTTTGAGGTGTTTCAGGACGGAACCCTAGTAAGACTCAACTGGAGAACAGAAACAGAAAGGAACTCAAATAGGTTTATTGTAGAACGTTCTGTTAACGGAGAAGAGTTTGAGGTTTTGGGCGAGACAAGAGCTGCGGGAAATTCTAACACCACTAGAAATTATTCTTTTAAAGATGATTTTCCTGTATCGGGATTAACCTATTATCGCCTTAAAACAATTGATCTTGATGACTCTTACGAATATTTCGGCCCTAAGGCATTAAGAGTAACACAACCTAAATCTTTAACAGTTTATCCCAATCCTGTAGTTGAAAAGAAGTTGATCTTTCATGTTAATTTTGCTCCTTCTGAAGATGACCGTATCTTAATTGTCAACGTTAATGGGGTACCGGTATTAAATGTAGACGTTAAAGAGCTAGCCAACAATCCAATTCTTCTGGAAGATACGTTTCAAGAAGGCATTTACTTGCTGAAATATATTTCAAAAAGCTTTCAGTCTTCTACCAGGGTATTGGTAAAATAAGTAAGAGAATATAATCGTCTTACTTGAAGATGGTAAGTTGTTTAACTTCAGTGTTTAAAGTACTTCGGTAGTACTATGTAAATTCGCAAGTATTTCTTTAGTCATACGCTGTAAATCAAACTGTGGCTGCCATCCCCAATCTTTCCTTGCTGCGGTATCATCAATAGATTTTGGCCATGAGTCTGCAATGGCTTGGCGGAAGTCAGGCGTATAACTTATTTTAAAATCAGGGATATGCTTGGTGATGTTATTCGCAATTTCTTCAGGAGAGAATGACATGGAAGAGATGTTGTAGCTGGATCTTACCTTAATCTTTTCTGCCGGGGCTTCCATTAAATCAAGTGTGGCTTTTACAGCGTCATCCATATACATCATTGGCAAAAATGTATCAGGCTTCAAAAAGCAATCGTATTTCTTTTCAGCGATAGCTTTGAAGTAGATATCAACAGCATAATCCGTTGTTCCGCCGCCTGGTTTTGTTTTATATCCAATTAACCCCGGGTATCGAAGGCTTCGTACATCCACTCCATGCTTATTATGGTACCATTCGCACCAGCGTTCTCCGGCGAGTTTACTAATACCGTAAATGGTGGCTGGGTCCATCACGGTGTCTTGTGGTGTATTAACTTTAGGAGTGTTAGGACCAAATACGGCAATAGAACTAGGCCAGTAGACTTTGTCTATCTTGAACTCAACGGCTGCATCCAACACATGGATCAAACCATCCATATTAAGATGCCAGGCAAACTTGGGATTCTTTTCTCCTGTTGCAGAAAGAACAGCGGCCAGATGATAGATCTGCGTTATGTTATTCTTCTGAATGAAGTCGAAAAGGTTTTTTTGTTTTAAAACATCCAGTATTTCAAAATTGCCTTCGGTAAGAATGCCTTGCGGTTCTTTTACGTCAGTAGCAATAACATTTTCCTTTCCGTACACATTCCAAAGGCCTTGGGTGAGTTCTGAGCCTAATTGGCCGCCTGCACCGATAACTAAAATCTTGTTTCTTTTCATAGCTGGTCTCAGGCGCGAAAATACAGAAATTTATCATTCGTGTTAGTCATCCTTTCTTAACTTAGCGCCAGTGAATTTTGAAGAATATCTGATATCGAAAAAAATTGACGCCAGTGCTTTTGCTGCAGCAGAACCATCCGTTTTTGAAAAATGGAAGCTTGATTTTGAGCAGATGCATCCCAACAGTTTTACCGTTCAAAAACTTAATCTTATTAACCCAATAAGAAGAAAGTACCATCTTAAGGTTGTTGAAGCACCTGCTAAAACAGAACCAGCAGCTGAGAAGCAAGCTGAAAAACAAAATCCGATAGCTGAAGCGACCCCTGCAGCTGCACCTCCAATTGTTGCAAAGCCTGCGGTGTCACGACCGATAATGAAACCAAAGATTAACTAGACCTATGTATAAAAAACTTCAACCTGCACTTCAGCAGGAACTTAATAATATCCGTGAAGCAGGACTCTTCAAAAAAGAAAGAATTATTGTTACTCCGCAGGCTGCTGATATTAAGACAACAGAAGGTAAGGAAGTTATAAACTTTTGCGCTAATAATTATCTCGGTTTGTCAAGTCACCCCCGGGTAATTGAAGCTGCAAAGCGTGCGATTGATACGCATGGGTACGGCATGTCTTCCGTGAGGTTTATCTGCGGAACGCAGGATATTCATAAAGAACTGGAAAGAAAAATATCTGATTTCCTGGCCATGGAAGATACCATCTTGTATGCGGCAGCTTTTGATGCAAATGGTGGTGTTTTTGAACCTTTGCTTGGTGCTGATGACGCCATTATCTCTGACGAGTTAAACCATGCTTCAATTATAGATGGAGTAAGGTTATGTAAAGCCATGCGTTACAGATACAAGCATAACGATATGGCAGACCTTGAGAAGCAACTTCAGGAAGCAACCAAGGCAGGTGCCAAGAACATCATGGTAGTAACTGACGGCGCTTTTTCTATGGATGGTACAATAGCACAGCTAGACAAGATTTGTGACCTCGCCGATAAATACGAAGCGCTGGTTATGACAGACGAATCTCACGCCACAGGCTTTATAGGAAAAACCGGAAGAGGTGTTCCTGAATACAGAAATGTGATGAATAGGATAGATATTATTACGGGTACACTTGGTAAAGCTTTGGGTGGTGCTTCAGGAGGATTTACATCTGGTAAGAAGGAGATCATTGAAATGCTTCGCCAGCGATCAAGACCTTATCTGTTCTCCAATACCTTGGCTCCTTCTATTGTAGGAGCTTCTATAGAAGTTTTTAACATGCTTTCTGAAACTACAGAACTTAGAGATAAGCTGGAGCGGAACACAAAATACTTCAGAAGCGAAATGACAAAGGCGGGCTTTGATATAAAGCCGGGAGAACATCCTATTGTACCCATTATGCTTTATGAAGCTCCCTTAGCCCAAAAATTTGCCGAACGCTTACTTGAAAAGGGTATATATGTAATTGGGTTTTTCTACCCTGTGGTTGCTAAAGGACAGGCTAGGATTCGGGTTCAGGTTTCAGCCGGCCATGAAAGGCATCATCTGGATAAAGCAATTGAGGCATTTACTACTGTAGGAAAAGAACTTAACGTTTTAAAGTCGGCCACGAAAGTTAACGCTTAACTTTTGGGCTTAACATAGGCTAAAATAAGAAGAGCTTCATCCAGGAAGCTCTTCTTATTTATTAGTATGTTATTTAAGGTTCGCTATTCAAAACCAAACTCCCTTTTACGTTTCTTGACAATTTCACCCATCTTGGAAGTGTCTTTGGTTAACAATCCAAAGGCAGGATCGATTTGCCTCGACGGAAAGAAATAAATACAGTTTCGTTTTCCTTTTATTTTTAATCGGTAGAGGTTGAGAAACGGAATAATTCTTAAAGATTTAACTTCCGGCCACCCAAACCTTACGTTTCGGTCACCTTCAATAACAACAATTTTATTCTTACCAATTGCAACCCTTCTGATCTTATCATTTATAAAATAGAAGACATACAGCGAGATTAATCCTAATGCTGCGAAGATTAAAGATACGAAGAAGACTTTGCTGTTAAATTCAAAACGAAAAAGTATGATCGCACCTACTATCCATTGAATAAACGCAAAAGCAAGAAAAAAATATTTAGCTAAATAATATTTTACCGGACTAGCTTCTATCATTGCTGTATACGTTAAATAATCAGTTTACTAATTTACGATTCTTTTATTGTAAAGTTTTTCGCTCATTAAAATTTGTTGTCGATATAAACTAAAATTTTTGCTTGTGCAGGTTAAAAACAAATAACGACTTTAAATCACGAGGATTTTTTGCCAACCAAATATGTAGTGCAAAAAATAAAAAGCCTATGCCTGAAAACCTGGTTCCAATTTTAGTAACTGAAATCAATTCGTTTATTTCAGTGTTTTGCTGAAAATCTCCCTGAACGATTCATTTACACTGTTAATAAACTTTTAGTTATTCGTCTTCAGGTTTTTTAAAGACGTTTCTTAAGTCTAGCTAACATTATTGATAGGGTTAAACCAGAAAAATGGCTGGTATGAATTTATAGTTGTAGCAAGAGAAGATTAAACTGGTATGCTCTTGGACGACCATTTGAAGGAAATAGTAATTAAACTAGTTGTATCATTAGTTTTAGGTCTTATTATCGGCGCTGAGAGGGAGTTAAGAAATAAATCTGCAGGATTGCGTACCATCATTCTTATTTGCCTCGGGTCTACGTTATTTACCGTAATTTCAATTGAATCCTCGCATCCTACGGAGGTGGGGCGGATAGCGTCAAATATTGTAACTGGAATTGGGTTTCTTGGTGCGTGAGCTATCATGCGCGATGGTTTATCTATTTCAGGTTTAACAACTGCAAGTACCATTTGGGTAGCTGCTGCATTGGGAATGGCAGTAGGTGTAGGACAATGTGAACTTGCCTTTGCAGCTACCCTTTTTGCGCTAATTGTATTAACTGCTTTTGGTTATCTTCAACGCTTTTTCGATAAACTTCATAAGACAATCATATTGCATATCATATTTGATATTGAAAACAACGGGGTTGCGTCATTTGAAGAGAAATTAACAATGATCGGCCTCCGATATGAAAGGAGAAAAGAACGTAGAAAGGGGATGGATGTCAGATATGTTTATGAGATTTCTGGTTCATCCGAAAAACAAGAAGCGCTTATTAATTATTTGATAGAGCAGAAAGATAAAGTAAAGGCATTTGAGTATTGAGTACGAAGCATGCACTAGCAAGTGCTAGCACAATATCTTTTACATCAATTTTCAGTGGTTGTTGGTTCTTCTTCTGAGATTTCCTCCCAATTGGCAGGTTCTGTGTTTTGAAGATACTCGACAATTTTCTGTTCGATCTGTTTTAGTTTTAATCCCCTAAGGTAGATTCCGTTTCTCGCCAGTATTACCCGGCCAGTCTCCTCTGAGACAACCATTACAAGTGTTGCGGTATTCTCAGACATACCAATAGCAGATCTATGTCTCAATCCAAAGTGAGGGGGAAGGTGATCGTTCTCACTTACCGGCAATACGCAGCGTGCGGCTTTTATTTTTCCTTTGTAAATAATAACTGCACCATCATGAAGCGGACTGTTCTTGTTAAATATCGAAAGCAATAGTCTCTTACTTACGGTGGCGTCAAGTACATCACCTGTCTCTACGTAAAATTTTAATTCAACGTCGCGTGAAAAAACAATCAGAGCACCTGTTCGTGTAGCTTTAAGGGTTTTCACCGCTTCCATGATTTCATTTACATTAACATCCTCATGGTATGAATTCCGCCACTGAGCTATGCTTTTGAAAAGGTTCTCTCTAAACTCTGTACCTCTTCCTATTACAAGTAAGAATTTTCTGATCTCCGGCTGGAACAAAATGATCATGGCAAGAACACCAACCCCCATAAATTGGCCGAGTATAGTTGCAAGCAGCTCCATCTGTGCGGCGCGTACAATCAAGTAAACCAAGTAGAGCGCAAGGATTCCAAGAAATATATTAACAGCAATACTTCCTCTAATAAGCTTGTAAACCTGGTAAAGCAATACACTCACCAACGCAATGTCGATGATGTCTACCCAGCTTACTTCTAAAAATCCTATTCTGAAAAGAAAGATCATAATTTCTTCTTACGGCCCAATATAACGGTTTGCCTTTATACTGCGATATTAGAAAGATATTATCTTCTCTTTGAAAGGATCTTATAAATTATCCTTTAATGCTTTCACCAGCTTTACTGCTTGTGCGGCTTCTTTTACGTCGTGAACTCTTAAAATGCTTGCCCCATTTATCAAAGCAATCGTGTTTAGGGAAGTGGTTCCGTTTAAAGCATCCTTCGGTTCAATATCCAACGTTTTCCATACCATCGATTTTCTTGATAGTCCTACCAGAATTGGTTTGCCTAAAATATATAGCAGGTTAAGATCGTTCAGAAGCTTGAAGTTGTGTTCTCTTGTTTTAGCAAAACCAAAACCCGGGTCAAGAATAATATCTTTAACACCAAGTGAATGAAGCTGGTGTACTTTTGCATGAAAGTAGTCTATAATCTCCTTGAGCAAATTTTCATATTTTGCTTCCCTTAACATTGTTTGCGGAGTACCCTTCATGTGCATAAGGATGTAGGGTACGTTAAATGCGGCAACTATTTCAAACATCTTAGTATCTAATGTTCCGCCTGAAATGTCATTGATAATTGAAGCACCTTCTTTTACAGCAACTTCTGCAACCTTACTTCGGAATGTGTCTACCGAAATAATAAGTGATGGGAAATTTTTATTTATAAGTTTAATTGCAGGCAGTACCCTGCTAATCTCCTCAGTCTCACTAACGTCGGCTGCTCCCGGCCGAGATGAGTAACCACCAATATCGATGAAAGTGGCTCCTTGGCTTTCGATTTCCTCTACCTGTGAAAGGATTTGCCTTTCTGATAAGTATTTTCCGCCATCAAAAAAACTATCGGGAGTTACATTTAAAATACCCATAACCTTGGGTTCTGACAAATCAACTACCGTACCCCTAACATGAAGTGTTTTGTTAACTGAAAATGCCGTATTTTGCACTGTTAAAATTTTATGTTTGAGAAAACTGCTGTCGAATATAAACAGGTAATATCCACCTGCAAAAGCTTGTTTGAAAAGAAGACCCGTGATTACGGAACTGCCTGGCGTATTTTGCGTTTGCCTTCTATAACAGATCAGATTTATATTAAGGCTCAACGGATCAGGAGCATCCAGGAAAAAGGCGTTCAGAAAGTCAATGACCCGGTCAAAGATGAATTTATAGGAATTGTCAACTATTGCATAATAGCATTAATACAAATTAAGCTCGACTCCTCATCAGAAATGGAACTACCATTTGAAAGGCTAGAACCTCTTTATGATGAAGCTGTTACCGAAACGTTTGATCTTCTACAGAATAAAAACCATGATTATGGAGAAGCGTGGCGCGAAATGCGGGTCACTTCCATTACTGATATTATATTAATGAAGCTTCTGCGTGTGAAGCAAATAGAAGATAACGAAGGAAAAACGCTGGTAAGTGAAGGCGTAAAGGCGAATTACCAGGATATGATAAATTACGCTGTGTTTGCGTTAATAAAATTGAAAGGATAAAACAATGTTCAGAACGATTATTGATCAGTTTTCGAGATTCTTTGTTGGTGCACTTTTTATTTTCTCTGGCTTGATTAAGCTCAACGATCCGATCGGCACTAAAATTAAAATGGAAGAATACTTTGAAGTTTTCACCGAAGACTTCGGAACATTTTTTCATTACTTTATACCCTATGCGCTTGAAATAGGTTTTATAATGATCGTGCTGGAAATAGCACTTGGGGTAGCTGTGCTCTTTTATTACCGTATGGATCTTACAACCAAGATTCTACTGGCATTGATGATATTTTTCACTTTCCTCACATTCTATTCAGCTTACTTTAATAAAGTTACCGACTGCGGTTGCTTCGGAGATGCAATTAAACTTACACCTTGGCAATCGTTCTGGAAGGATATCATCCTGATGGTATTTATTCTTCATCTGTTTTGGTATAGGAAATCGTACAAACAAGTGCTACCAATGCTTGCGGGGAATATTGTGATAGGCGTTGTTACAGCCCTCAGCATTTTTCTGGGTGTTTATGCAATCCGTCACTTGCCCTTTATTGACTTCAGGGCATATCGAGTAGGCAACAATATTCCTCAGCAAATGCAGCCCGAAGAGCAGCCGAAATTCGAGTATGTATTCCTGAACAAAGATGAGGGGAAGGAAATTACTTCCGAAAAATATCTTGCAGACACTACGCAGTATAAATATTTGAGCGTAAGGCAAACAAATGAAGATAAAACAAGGGCAAAGATTACTGATTATGGAGTTTCCAGTGTTGATGGTGAAGATGTAACGCAGCAGACTTTCGAAGGAAATAAGTTGTTGTTTATTATTGCTGATGTAAGCCAGGTTTCAACAGTCAATCTTGATAAGATAAAGAAACTCATTGCTGACCTTGATGGCAAGATTGATATGATGGCGTTAACTTCCTCTGGCAGTGAGCAGTTCGAAGCTTTTAGACATGAAAATCAAATAGCAGTTCCTTATTACTTTGCCGACGCGACAGTGTTGAAAACTATTATTCGTTCAAATCCTGGCATTTCTCTTTGGGTTAACGGAACGGTGAAAGGTAATTGGCATCACAACGATACACCTGACGCACGAGAGATACTGGAATTGATCAAGTAGTTTAGTTAGAGCGTTAACATTTTCGATACTGTTATGAAAATCTTCCTTATTGGGATGCCCGGCTCTGGTAAAACTACATCTGGAAGAAAACTATCAGAGGCACTACAATTAGAATTTGTAGATCTCGATGAAGAAATATGTAAAACGGAAGGACAAACAATTCCGGATATATTTCGCTTGAGGGGAGAAGATTACTTTAGACAGGTAGAATCAGAGGTGTTAAGGGGGGTTGCGTCGAAGAATGGGGCTCGTGTAATTGCTACCGGGGGAGGAGCACCCTGTTTCCACGATGGGATAGACATCATAAACAACGCAGGAACATCTATCTTCCTTGATGTGCCAATTTCTGTGTTACTGCAAAGAGTAAAGTATAAAACGGGGCGTCCGCTTTTAGATGCTAATCTTGAAGAAGCTGAAAAGAAACTAAGTCAACTATACCAAGCACGTCTTCCAATTTACAATAAAGCAAAAATCCGGATTCAGAACCCGGATTTGAATGTACTGCTTGCGAAAATTAAAAATACAATAATAAAATAGGATACTAGAAGATAAATCCAAACGTTAACATGCCCGTCGTTGTCTTTATCGTTTGGTCTGATATAGGCCCTGATCCGTCAGAAAATGTATAAGGTTGATAAAGCGTGTCACCTTGTCTGTTAACGAGGGCAAAGTCTATGTAAAACTCTTTCTTTCTTATTCCAAATCCGCCACTTATTGTTCTAATATTGTTTGAGCTGTCAATATAATCTTTGTAGGTGTTGCCTTGTACTCCGTATCCTGCTCTTAATCTAAAAATAGAAAATCGATATTCAGCGCCAAACCTGTAATTTAAGGAAGACGTATAAACAGCTTTGATATCGTCGTTTTCTGAAGCATAAGAAATACCACGGGTGTCAGCTCTGTATTTTGTATTACCAGGATTTGTCATTTCAACATCTCCAGTTATAAAACCATATTTCGAGATTAGTGCTATACCTGCGCTTAATCTCGAAGGAACTGTTAACCTGTATTCTGAAGTAACTATATCTGTGAAGATTGGATCATTTGAATTATCTCCTAAAATTTCACTTCCATCTCCATAGTAGTCGAAATTATTCCAGATTGAGCTCATTGAAGCATCATAGTTTTGTGACATGCTGTAAACTGTTGGTGTAGTATATGATACTCCGATTTGAAGAAAATCAACAGGTCTTGCAATTGCACCTAAAGTAGCATTAATACCAGTGCCTTTGATGTCTAGATTCTCAACTAGATTAAGATACTCAAGCGTGTCAGAGTTAAAAGATTCCTGGAAATTTCTTTCTGATTGGTAGCGGATTGTAGTTATTCCTACACCACCTCCGATAAAAAACTTATCATGAAAGTTGGCACCGTAGGAGATACTCCATTGATTTGAAGCACCTTTTACTTCGGTTTCTTCCAGCTGCTCCGGATATCCCGCATCTGTAAAGTACTCATTTGCCGGGCCTGGGGGATTAAGTATAGATTTCGAGCCGATCAGGTAATTAAAATAGGCCAAGCCGGTAGGTGTATTATAATTTAGAGCTCCTTCATCAAATTGGTCGGTATTACGTCCATTTGCCTGATCAATAAAATAATCAATGATTGAGTTGTTTGCATTGAAACCACCAATACGTATCGAACGATTGTAATCGTTCCTTCTTGAAAAGCTTACACCAACAGCACCTCCCAGAAATCCATCCTTTTCGTTACCAAGTTTTCCGACATAACTTATACCTGGAATATTGAATACTGATTTTGATTCAGAATTCTTATTGCCAAGGTAATTGGTATTAGCACTGTGAGAACTTAACGCTGTGCTGAAGGTAAATTCATTCCTATTATACATTCCAAGACCAGCAGGGTTAGAGAGCGCGGAGCTATAATCGCCTCCCAAAGCAATTTGACTTCCTCCTAACGCTTGAATTCTAGCACTTCCTGGAGGCGCAACCTGAGAGAATAAGAACCCTCTTTCAGCATAAGACTGACTATATACATTAAAACCAGAAAGCAATACGGTGACAATCAGGAAATACCTGAGACTTAATTTGCTCATACTTAATTAAAAATACTGCTTAACGAAAAATTGAAGATCTAATCCCGGCCACGCGTTCTTCCGTTACTTCCCGAACCGGAAGTAGAACCATGAGAACGAGTAGCGCCGCCATAGTTACTATTAGATGGTGAAGAGTATGTTGAATTATTACTTCTTCCTCCCCATGAATTATTACTATCGCTATTACCCCAAGACCTCGAACGATTGTTTTGAGTATTGGTTCTTGAATCCATCCAAGGGCTTTCATTAGATGATGAAGCGGGAGCGGTAGAATTTCGCCAACTGCGGTTGTAATATGCCTCCTGGCTTTTTACCCTACCAGAAGAGTTACTTCTGCTATCACTAATATTCGCATTGTTGCGGCTTCGGGAATTGGAAGAGTGGTCGTTAATAACTCCTGTGCCTCTTGAAGGAGCTTTGCCGTATACTGTTCTTCTTCCGCCACCTTCTCCGTTATTTACAACGATAACAGTAGGACGATTCCAGTACCCATAATAAGGAGAGCGCCAGTACGATCCATAAGCTGGTCCCCACATGTTCCATGGGTCAGCCCAGTAATTTCCCCAACCGTAGTTCATGCCCCAACCCATCATCCCACCAGAGTAAAAACCGATAGACGTAGACCACCCTGAACGGCCATGATAAGGACTATAAAATCCACTTCCCCAAGGGCTTCCCCAGGAATCATAGTAACCGTAACCGTAGTAAGGGCTATTAAAAGTACTCATTGCAGGAGACCAATAGGCAGTGTTGTACCAAGGGCTGTTATACCAGTTATTATAACTGTTCTGCCAATTGTTCAACTGGTTTTTGGTGTTGTACTGATAGTTGTTTACAAAGTAATCCTCGTCATCTTCCTTCGCAGTTTCTGACTGTGAACGTGAAGTATATTCAGGATTTACATTTCTTGCTGAATAACTATCTGTAGGATTGGATTCCTCTTCTTCCTCCTCGTAGTCCTTGCTCACTTTTCTCTTCGGCTCCTCGTTAGAGGCAGTCAACGAGTTTAGTTTTGCACGGTCCTTGGAGTTAAAATACATATCGTCATATTCAACGTCTTGTGCTATTGCACTAGCGCCAAATATGAATGACGATAAAATGGAAAGTATTAATATATTGAATTTCATAAAACCTTGATTGCTATTCTATAAACGTTAAATATCCGAAAAGTATTCTCTAAATCCAGAAAAATTAATCGGCTTTCTGGTAATTCTTCACCTTAAGGTAACAGTTATTAGAATACTGTTAGAAATAGATCAAAAACTTCTGCCAACACCTTTCTTCAGGATTAAAGCCGGAAGGTCAACTTCCTGCTTTCTACTTTTGCTTAGCCTTTTTGCCTTGCACTTTCCCTCCTATATTTGCCACCGAAACAAACATAAGTACGCAATAATTATACCAGTATGGGCAAAGAGATTCCAAGCCGAAGTGAAGACTATTCGTTGTGGTACAATGAATTAGTAAAGAAAGCTGACCTCGCAGAGCATTCAGATGTAAGGGGATGTATGGTGATTAAGCCATATGGCTACAGCATCTGGGAAAAAATGCAACAGGCGCTTGATAAGATGTTTAAAGATACCGGTCACTCCAATGCCTACTTCCCGTTATTCGTACCGAAAAGTTTGTTCGAGGCAGAGGAAAAAAATGCTGAGGGTTTCGCCAAGGAGTGCGCAATTGTTACCCACTATCGTCTAAAAACTGATCCTAACAATAAAGGCAAATTAATTGTCGATCCGGAGGCAAGGCTTGAAGAAGAACTGGTGGTACGTCCTACCAGCGAAGCTATTATCTGGAACACATACAAAAAGTGGATTCAATCTTACCGCGATCTGCCAATTCTCGTTAACCAATGGGCGAACGTAGTAAGGTGGGAGATGCGCACAAGATTGTTTTTACGAACAGCAGAGTTCCTTTGGCAGGAAGGCCATACAGCACATGCTACTGCTGATGACGCAGTACGTGAAACAGTGCAGATGCTTGACGTGTATGCCGACTTTGCCGAAAACTTTATGGCGTTGCCAGTAGTAAAAGGAAGAAAATCTGAGGGAGAGAGATTTCCTGGAGCTATTGATACGTATTGTATTGAAGCGATGATGCAGGATGGTAAAGCCCTGCAGGCGGGGACTTCTCACTTTTTAGGGCAGAATTTCGCAAAGGCTTTCAATGTTCAATTTACTTCCAAGGAAGGAAAGCTCGAGCATGTTTGGGGCACGTCGTGGGGAGTTAGCACGCGGCTTATGGGCGCTTTGATTATGGCACATTCTGACGATGATGGACTTGTTTTACCACCTAAGCTGGCGCCAATTCACGTTGTTATTGTACCAATTTTTAAAACAGAAGAAGAATTCAAGAAGATCACAGATAAAGTCACTGAGATTTCTTCCGCATTAAGAAAGCAAGGATATGCCGTGAAGTACGATAGCCGTGATACACATAAACCAGGTTTTAAATTTGCGGAATGGGAGTTGAAAGGTGTACCTGTGCGCCTTGCCATTGGCCCACGCGATCTTGAGAACGGAACAGTTGAGGTTGCGCGAAGAGATACGAAAGAAAAGAAGGTGATGAAAATGGATGAGATCAATACTGCCATCCCGGCACTTTTAGACGACATTCAGAACAACATTTACCAGAAAGCTCTTTCATACAGAAACAACATGACTACCGAGGTAAACTCATATGATGAGATGAAAAAATTGCTTGACGAGAAGGGGGGATTCATTTCAGCGCATTGGGATGGAACAATGGAAACTGAAGCTGCTATCAAAGAGGAAACTAAAGCTACAATTCGTTGTATACCTTTAGATGCTAAAGAAGAAGAAGGTAAATGCATCTATACTGGTAAACTTTCAAAACGAAGAGTGCTTTTTGCGAGAGCTTATTAATTCTTGTGAAGGATATAAAATAATAAATAGCCCTTTTAGAGAGGGCTATTTATTCTTCATCCCTTCTCACCGCATTTAACATTTTAATAGAATCTTTCCGAAAGCTTTTCCTGATTCGACATATCGATGTGCTTCAGCGGCATCCGGTAATAGAAACGTTTTTGCTACAATTGGCTTTATTTTACCTGTTGTTGCTAGATTAAATAGATACTCCATTGTCTTTGCAAGTTCATTATGTGGTATTGACGATAAACTCACACATGAAATTGTCAGTGAGTTTTGGAAGTTTATAAACAGATTTGATGCAAAGGAATCACTTGGCAGTCCTGCAACAGCACCATTGAGAATATACTTGCCGTTAGGCTTCAGCTTTTTAATAAATAGTTCTGCGTCCGGGCCGGCAACAGGATCAATTACAACATCAAAGTTTTCTGACAGCTCATTTACATCTGTAAATAAATTTGTAATCGCTAAGTTCTTTAATTGCTTCTGCTTGTCAGCAGAGGATGAAATGGCAGATACCCGAGCACCTTTTTGTATTGCAAGTTGAGCGCTTAAAGATCCAATTCCTCCTCCTGCACCTCTAACCAATACTTCCTTTCCTGAAACGCTACCTGCCCGTTGAAGGGAAAACTCAGCTACCATTGAATTAACCCCAAGTGCTACAGCATCTGAAAAGGTAAGCCCAGCAGGAATAACAGACAAAGAGGTAACATTTGCTACTACCTCTTCGGCATAACCTCCAACATGAGTAAGTGCAAACACCCTTTGGTTCAGCCAAACAGGCTCTACATTTTCTCCGATTTTTATCACGGTTCCCGCGACTTCAACACCAGGGATGAAACCCGGATTCGGAAAGGCTAGAAATCCTTTTCTCGCCAATACATCAACAAATCCTACTCCTGCTACTTCTACGTCAATAACCACCTGGCCATTGCCAGCTTCTAATTGTGGCATCTCTGCTATTACAAGTTCTTCAGCACTTCCAAAGGAAGCTACCTTAATTGCTTTCATCAATCTTAAATATTAATTGTTTCTTTTAAAACTGGGTGAAATGAATGCACTACCAAATGTTAAGCGCTCTCATTATCATCCATTATGAAACAAAACTATTTACAACATTGCAATCATACGCTATTACTTACCTCGAGGAAACTGGTTACCACTTTAATACTACCTTTGAATTGGATTTATATTTGTCTGTTAAGGTTATTTTACATGGAAAAGAAATTAGGGTCGGCGGCTATCAATGAATGCAGTTATAACCTTTTGGCCATTCAAGACACCCTGGAAATTTTATCAGGAAAATGGAAAGTACCGCTTATTTGTATTCTCCGATTACAAAAGAAGTTGTGTTTCAATGATCTTCTACGTGAGGTACCTGGTATTTCTGCAAAAGTGCTTGCGAAAGAACTGCGTGAGCTGGAGAGCAACGATCTTGTAGCAAGAACCATCCTGGATACAAAACCTGCAATGGTAGAATACCGACTCACTGAGTATGGTAATACATTAGAAAAGGTAATTTTTGAAATGCTTGACTGGGGGCTTTCTCATAGAAAAAAAGTAACAGGAAAGGATCCATTGAACACTTCCTCCTCTGAGTACGTACTTCAACTTAGAAAGGATTTACCTGCACTGTGATGTCAAGCAGAATTATGCATATAATCATACTCGTTTAGCCTGCTAATAACCATTTTGTTTAATAGACGTTTGATTAACAGAAAAATAGCCAGCAGGAACCCTAAAACATAATATTGGGCACTGTACAAGAATTCGCTATCTTTGTAATCCTCCTATGCTTATGTGGACACTTATCATCTCATTATTACTAATAGGTCTGGCCCTGGTTGTTATTGAATTGATATTCATTCCGGGTTCAACTATCGTGGGCGTTCTGGGTGCACTTTTCGCTGTATTCGCTATTGTTATCTCATATAAGTCTTTCGGCAGAGAGACTGGTTTTACGGTTTTACTTGTTTCAGCGACAGCAACGCTGGCAACCTTAATATATAGTTTTAAAACAGGGGTGTGGTCTAAGCTGTCATTAAAAACAGTTATTGACAGCAAGGTAAATGAAGGATTTAACGAGGCGTTGAAAGTCGGCGATATTGGTAAAGCGCTTTCTACCCTGAGGCCTATTGGAAAAGCTGAATTTGACACAAAGCAATATGAAGTGAAAACTTCAGGAGAATATATTGAAAGCGGTGTCATTATTCGGATCAAAGAAATATATCCTAATCAAATTATTGTAGAACCTCTTATTTAAACCTTACACTATGCCTATTGAAGGAGCAACTTTACTATTCTTAGTACTCGCAGGTATTGTCCTGTTTTTTATTTTCCTATACTTCGTCCCGGTAAATTTGTGGATTACAGCCATCTTTTCCGGGGTACGGGTTGGTCTTTTCGACCTGGTATTTATGCGAATCAGAAAAGTACCGCCCCGGGTTGTAGTAGATTCTCTGATCACAGCAACTAAAGCAGGTCTTCAGATATCATCCAACGAGTTAGAAACACACTACCTTGCCGGTGGTAATGTTCCAAATGTAATTCGCGCGCTTATTTCCGCAGATAAAGCAAACATCAATTTAAGTTTTAAGCAGGCTACTGCTATTGATCTTGCTGGTCGCGATGTATTTCAGGCCGTACAGATTTCTGTTAATCCTAAAGTTATTACAACACCCAAAGTTGCAGCCGTTGCAGCTGATGGTATTCAGCTCATTGCAGTAGCACGCGTAACTGTAAGAGCAAGTATTGCTCAGCTGGTAGGTGGTGCCGGCGAAGATACAATCTTAGCGCGCGTAGGGGAAGGTATCGTGTCCTCTATTGGTTCTGCCAAATCTCACAAAGAGGTGTTGGAAAGCCCTGATAAAATATCAAAGCTTGTATTATCACGGGGACTAGATGCAGGAACAGCGTTTGAAATTCTTTCAATTGATATTGCTGACGTAGATGTAGGAGCAAACATTGGCGCGAAGCTTCAAATAGATCAGGCAAGTGCCGATTTAAAAGTTGCTGAAGCAAGAGCAGAAGAAAGAAGAGCAATGGCGGTAGCGTTAGAACAGGAGATGAAAGCAAAAGCACAGGAAGCTCGGGCAAAAGTTATTGAAGCAGAAGCGGAGGTACCGAAGGCTCTTTCAGATGCTTTCCGATCTGGTAACCTTGGCGTTATGGATTATTACAAAATGCAGAACGTACAGGCTGATACAGGTATGAGACAGGCTATTGCCGGCTCGGGCCAGCCAAACATGCCTAAAAAGGAAGGATAGTATAATTCGCAACTAACTTTAATGGCTTTATGTACAGATTTGGAACTGTATGTAAAGCCATTATTTTTTTAAACCCTCGAGCAGATCTATGGAGGAGCTCTAAGGCACGTAATTAGAATAAGCAGGTGCGAAAGTGAATAAGAAAACCAGGATGCGAAATTTAGTGTGGCTGATAGACATGGGCTATGTGACGAAGGCAAGCAAGGGTCGTGGAAAAATAGATTATATAGAAACAAAGAAGTTCCTTGAGAAAAGATACGGTATGACATGTCTCCCGATAATTTTTAACAGTGTGGATAATTATGGTGTTGATTTCGGACTGAACCAGTTTTATTACACCGTGAAAAAGGCTGGTTTTATGGTTAACCTTTATCAAATGGAAGGCGGGGCCCAAAAGCAGGTGGATGTTGCTATTGGTGCACATCTTGTTTATTATGCCATGAAGCAGTATGACATTGTTCTCTCTTCAGGGGATGTTGATTTTGTGCCTGCTATTGATGTGTCGCGCAAAGACAATGATCAACTCTCAATAGTCTTACTTACCTTTAATTTTGGCGTAAGCCCAATATTGTCAGAACTTGCCTCTGAACACATCCTTATAGATGAACATCCGGAAATATTAAGATCATAATAGAAGTCTTAAAATATTGTATTATAGGGAGCATTCAACTTCAAATGGAAACTACCATTCATACCTACAAACTTAAACCAGGTCTTTTTATTGCTGAGAAGGAGCTTGTTATTACGCCTGAGTTTATTGAGTATAAAAACAGCAACAACTCTTCAGTTAAAATAGGTAAGTCTTCTTTTAAAGATGTAAAATATCTTGGTGACTGGATTGCGTTATACAGGTTCAACCTTGGCTACAATTACAGGATAGAAATTAAGTATGAAGATGATAAGGTGCTGCCTATTTCCTTTGTGGGATATTCTAATTACAAAAAGGTTGGAACAACATATACCGATATCAGTAAATGGATTGGTAAATATTTTCTCTCAGATATTATTCACGCCAGATTGAGTGAAGTTAGCAATAAGGGAGGGATGCAAATAAATGACCTCGTAATAAAGAATGAAGGCCTGGAATGGCAAAACACGCTGCAACTACTTCCGTGGCAGCAAGTAGGCCTGCAAGAGTATCATCAATACTTTGTTGTGTTTAATAAAAGTAACAGCAACGAGTATCGAAGATTTAGTTTTGTTGAGTGGAATTCCGAAATTCTCTTTAATGTTCTTAAAGCCCTCGCAGAATAGCAGAAGCGTTGTAATGAAACCAGGATTATTATTTAATTCTTTAAATAATAATCCTGTAAATATCATTATTTTTTAGAATGGAAGATCATCTTCCGATTGGCTACTTAAGTCTTCAGATGGTGGCACATAGTCCGCAGAGTAATCCGGAGCCTGATCTTCTCTTGCACCCTCTACTTCTATTTTCCATGCTTTTACATCAGTATACCAGCGTGAATTATACTCACGGCTTTCAACATCAAAATCAATCTTCAACATGTTGCCTGGTTTCAGTTTTTTTGCATCAATCTTATCTCCCCACACTGAAACACATATCTTCTTAGGGAATTTATCCCCTGTTTCTACAATAATATCCTGCTTTTTCCATTCGCCGTTTTTGCCATTACCGGTTTGGAGTGGAAGTAGCTGGACAAGTTTTGCGGTTATTTGCATTTCTTTACGTTTCTGTTCCATTAGCCTGCAAATTTAGAAAAGCGTTTGATTTTTGTTTAACAATCTATCAAGGTGATTTAAAAACGCATCAAATGAGATTATTTCGTGTTTGCAACATCCAGTTTGAAAACGGAATTTCCCCTACAATACCGGGGTACCATTTCGAAATGCCGCCTATCGTTGTCGCTACCTTCCGCCTTCCTTCTCCCTTTCATCTGCCTACCTTCATCCTTCTGTCGTTCTTCTGCGATCCTTGTATCAACTTTGATAAAAAGGCCTTTTTAATGAAGGAACAGTGAATTTACAGTGAATTATCACAGAACCAATACTGATGTCAGATGGATGGTAGTTGGGTAGCAGACCGGAATGCATAGGGGAGAATAGAGGATTTTAATTTTTGATCAGGGTTTGTGTATCAAAAAAGACCTTTTGGTAAAACCAATATTTTTTGGTGTGTCCGCTTATTGAAATTAAGAAAAAAGCTCCGGGTAGATATAACACCCGGAGCCTCAGCAATAATGTTCTTTACAGGGCAATAGGAAGCCTTAGAAACGCCTACTTGGCGTACACTGCATCTCTAAACTTCTTATGCAATGTATTATCGAAAGGTAATACCTGTACAAATAGCACGGCAGTAAGCTCGTTTACAGGATCCACCCAAAATAATGTGCTGGCAGCGCCATCCCAAAAAAATTCTCCTATAGCGCCTTTGTTTTCTTTTTCTGAAGCAGGTTCACGAAGGCGAACGGCAAAGTCGATACCAAAGCCTACCTGGCCCTTGGATGGAAGCCACATCCTTTTTGTAATGCTATCTGCAAGATGGTTTGTGGCCATCAGTTTAACTGTTTCTGGTTTTAGAATGGTTGTTCCATCAAAACTACCTTCATGTACGAGCATTTGGGCAAACCGCATGTAATCGTCAACACTTGAAGTTAAGCCGTAGCCACCTGGCTTTAAAGGCCATTCCTTACCATTAAAGGCATTTGCTTCTTCATCTGGAATTCTTTGAAGCGTATCTTTAGCAACCAGTCGATACATGGCCGCAAGTGCTTCTTTGTCTTTATTAGTAGGCACATAACGTGTTCGGGTCATTTTCAAAGGATCAAGTATGTTCTCTCTGACATACTGATCAAACGGTTTCCCTGATAGTTTTTCTACAAGACGTGCCTGAACATCAACAGAAATACCATAAGCCCATTGTTCTCCAGGGTGAAAGGCCAAGGGAAGCTTGGCTAATTTTTTTGTCATCGCATCTAGTGTATTCTCTTTGTTCATTACATCAGCTTCCTGAACCATCTTACCCAACAAGGAATCTTGCTGGCTGGCAAACCCTGCTGTATGTCTCGTGATGTCTCTGATGGTAATGCCACGCTTCGCAGGTTCTAATTTTAGTTTTCCTGCCTTGTCTACCCCAGTACATACCTTCATGTCGGTAAATTCGGGAAGGTATTTAGATAAAGGATCATCTAGTTGAAACGCACCTTGTTCGTATAACTGCATCAGTGCAGTACCCGTTACAGGCTTTGTCATAGAATAGATCCTTACAATTGTATTTCGGTCCATTGCTTTCTTAGCCTCGCGATCAGCAAAACCAAAGGCATTAAAATATACCTCTTTATCTTTTTCAAATATTAATGCTGAAATTCCCGCAACATATCCTGAATCTACATGACTCTTCAATGTCGAGTCTATACGGTCCTTAACCTTTTGCGTAACTAACAGGGAGTCGTCTTCGGTATTGTTCTTTTTCTCAGCAGAATTACATGCCACAAGACATAGTAAAGCCAGAATTACATATATGTTTTTCATTTGAACATTTGGGTTGATGTGTTGAAAATAAAAGGAAAGCAGATAAGTTCAAATGAATTGCCAGGACTAAATAGCGATATTATCAGGGAAGATTTATTTAAGTGATGATCGGTTAACTATTGGCTCTTCCTAACCTACAGTAGAATCATTCCCATAACTTCATTAAAAAATAAGAGGCAACGAATTGCTTCGCTGCCCTCTTTATAATTTGAAAAGGTTATTGACTATTCCTTTACAATTTTTTCTTTACTGATGGATTTATTCAATCTTTCAATTTGGACGATGTGTATACCTGGCTTTAGTGATTGAACTGAGATTGTACTTCCTGGTCTTTCTATCACAATTACCTCTTTGCCTTGTATGTCGAAGATTCTTATTTGTTTTATTTGCTCATAGTCCTTGATAAAGAGTTGGTCTTTAACCGGATTTGGTGACAATGCAAATAAACGCTCCTGTGTTTCAGGATTAACCTCTACAGCTGCGCCACGTGCAGAAAGAGCAGCGATATTTGCACCATTAGAGATCGTAAAATAATTAATGTTAAAGCCACCACTTGATGTAGCAATACCAATTGAATAAGCGCCTGCCGGTAATGTTACATTATGAGAAACATTAGCCCATGTTTGCCATGATCCTGTGTTAGGAATTGTGACAGAACCGAGTTGTGTTGCACCAGCATCTTTTTCGAGTCGTAAGTTTGTGTTTGCGTTTGGACTAGCCACCCTGTAAGTTACGGTGTATGTACCTGCAGTCGGAATGTTTACATCATAGGCCATCCAATCGCCAGCTTCAATCCATCCTACATTAAGATTACCTCCTGATGGATCTTGCGTTGTTTCAGTTTGAACACCAGACATGGATATCCAATTCTCTGCTTCCATTCTTGTAGAAAATGAAGATGTGTTTTGTGCTACTCTTATTGAGGTAGCTCTATCATTCCAACCTGGGCCAACTAAACAAGAATTGTCACTTGTAATCACCAGCGAGGTACCAGTAAAGTTGTCGTTATCGTAAAGCGTTACTTTGTAACCTGGTGTTACACGAAGAGAAGAGATGTCGTTATTTAAAATTCCCCTTGAGTTTAATGCAGCGAGGTTATAATCGCCTACCGGGAGTGCTACTGCTGAACCGGTGTAATTACAGTCTTTATAAGTAGTGGTTACACCGGTTGGATTACTGCTAAGACCAACAAATCCGCCAATGGTAATTGTAGCCCTGAGAGGAGATGAAGCATTGATGGTAGATGATTTATCGAACACATCGTCATAAGCAAAAGCATAAGTTAAGCCATCGAGGCTAACATCGGGCTGATGCCAGAATTTACAGTACCAATTGTAAGGATTGTTAACGTAGTATTTTGAGGCTGTAGCAAAATCCTGAGTGGCGCCGACCGGTAGGTTAAGATCAATAGCATGGCGGTTGATGGCAGCACAAATTTGTGATTGAACAACTTTGTCCCATTCACCACCTTCTGCGAGTGCACCACTTCCTTCCATCGCTTCAACTGAAGTAGGCTTACGGTTTATTCTTGCTACCTGTCCATCAGACGTTCTTGTAAACGCAAAAACTGAACCTGATACACGTCCTCTCCATGTGCCGGCATCGCCAGAGTTAAAGATGAGGTCTCCGGTAGAGTACTTCGACCATATTTGATCGATATACGATGTGAAGTAGTTGCCTTGTGCACCACCAGGCTGGAAGGCCGGAGTTTTGGAAGGGAAGTGAATGATTCCTTTAGCAGCATCATAACATCCTGCAAATGCTGCCGGTGCAGATGATTGCCATTGGGAGAGTATTTGAGCATGTGTTTTAAATTCACCTACTTTTTTATAGAATCCGCCGTTGCCCCATACTTCCAACCCCATTGGATATTGGTAAGAATCTACACGCGTTGTGTTTGCCCACAGTCCGTTATCAGCGTTGGATAGCTCAATGACTTCAAACCGTATACCTTGATTGGGATCGTTAGGGTTAGCAAGGTTAGGTGCGGCATAACCTTGTGTTGTACTAAAGAAATAGAGATAGAGTTGTGAATTAAAGGAGATCAGAACTCTGCAACCCGTAATGCCAGGGAAGTTAATTACTTTGTTAGGTATTTCACTTAATCGCGCGAAGCAATTTGCGTACCTTCCGTTTAATCCAGGGCCACCATCACCATTGTAGATCGGGCCCTGTACTGTGTTATCAGAACTTTGCATAGGTTTAACGGCACCGGTGCGCGTATCAATCCACACATGGTTACCGTTTTGTTTACCTACAACAGCTACATATATGTTTGCATCGGTATAAGCTGAATTATTATAAAGTGTGAATGGTACAACAGGTTGGCTCCATGCAACGATAGTTGTAAGAGCCAACGCGAGAACCATTGTAATTTTCTGGCTCCTTAAAAAAGCCCGATAGTACGTAAATTTAGTTTTCATATTTATTGAAGTTGGTTTAAGTGTTTCTAGTGCTATGCGAAACCTGTTCTGAGCCGATACATCCTCTCTATTTCGAGTAGCTGATTGCTCAGAGACTATAGTTCAATGATTATTATATAGCTGCTTAGCCAGTAAAGATTGACTGAGTCTGAACAGTGTAACTGGCAATTTTTCCGATCCTGGTGGGCAGCCTGACTCTAGCTTTGTCCTTCCTCCGTCGTAGCTTCGTCGTCAGTATATCCTTGCCCTATGCGGTGTTCCCAGAGAGAATTTTGATGGCGTGATAACAAAAATTTAGCGTAGGAAAGCTTGGTAAGTACCCCAGAGAAATGGTAAATATTGGATTCATAAATAATGGTAAAATATTTAGTTTGCCAGGGTGGTTTAAACACAGGAAAGATCTTATCAAACGATTGAAATGTCAATAAAAGGAGGTTTTATGGACTACATCAATACTACATCAGAGAGTTCATCAAAAATACATCAGTGCGATCTGAGATGTTCAAGAGGTTGGTTTTAGCGGCAATTCTATAAAATAAATAATGTTTAAACGTATAGACAGCAGAAGGAGTATCATTATTTTCTGTCGCTCAGACTATCTCGCAGCTAATTTCTCGTGACGCGATAGATTCAGAGAATCTTGGGTAGGAGGACAATAAAATAAAGGCTTTGTGCAACACAAAGCCTTCCTGTTTAAAACAATAATGTTTGGCTGAAGAGGGATGTCTTAGAAAAAACAGAGATTTGATGAATAACTCAGAGTGTAGGCCTAATACACTTTAATTGCCGTTCTTGGCGTTCTGATCTTCCCTCCCGCAGTGTCTACCTTTATCAATTCGTATTTGTAGGTTAAAGCTGCAATCAAGTAGATGTCATCTTACGGGTTCTCTTAATATGGTTTTAAGTTTATCAGGTGGTGTTTTTCTGAAATCGCTTAAATAGATTTCATGATGCAATCCATTTTTTAAGAGCTGGTGTTTGTTAGAGAAATCCTGGATAAGCTGAAGTGTTTCCGGCTCTCTATGGAAAGGTCCGACATGCAGTATTTGAATACATTTTCCTTCGTGTAAATTAAGGAGATGCACATTTTCGGCTTCTTCTATTTTCTTCTTTTCAACTACCTGTAGTGCGGCATTTATAATGGTTCGATTGTTCACATAATCAGGCATTCTGATTAACAGTTGGTATTGCCATTCGCTTCTTGGTATTGCTTTGGGAGTTTCGGATATAGTAGTGTTGTTGGATAATGATTCATCAAACCGCCAGAGACCTTCCAACTTAGGCACGACGAAATCTTTTCCTTTTGATTTATATATAAACTTTATTGTATAAGCAGTGGCGTAAAGTGCTTGTATTTTTGAGATGAATTCTGCTTCAGAAGGATCTCCCTTTCCTTTGATGGAAAGGAATTGTGCTGGTTCGATTTCAACAATTTCCGGTTTTGTTTTTGCGTGATAATAGCTTTTGAACTTCTTGGTTAAATCGAGTTTATCCATACCATATGTTTAAGAATAATCGAAGTTCAGAAACAAAGATGTCAACCGTATGTCAGCAGTACTAAGACTATTACATACTGAGTTGAAAAATAGATCATTGTGACTAGTTAAATTTAAAGTCAAAGAGGAACGTACTGCATGTAAGTTCCTTTTGGTAGTCGGATAAAGCAAGGTAGAAGTTAACTTCTATAACGCGAAATGAACGCCTCCTGAATACCCAATGTACATTTTATGATCGCGATTCTTGCTATTGTTTGCATCATGCCAGAAGTAGTGATCAATAAGTTTGCGACCTTCATTGGTATTTGTGTTTGCGTAGTTTAATGAAGGTCCTGCAAATATTTGTACCCTATTGCCAAGTTTTATAGAGGGCATAACGTTTAAAGAAACCTTCATGAAATCTCCTCTTTTAAAATTCTCAAGAATGGTAGTGGTAGCTTCTGTCTTAAGTTGAAAATTCTGATAATTGAGCAGATTAGCACCAATACCATATTGCAATACGAGTGCGTCTTCATCGTATTCAAAATTATAACCAACACCAATGATTCCATATAATGTCTTGCTTCCGGAGCGGAAAGCCAATGTAGTATTAGAGATCTCATCAGTAGTTACCCCAATGTATTTTTCTCCATTCTTAACAATGTTAATAATACCTATGGGATGTTCACTGCTATCAGCAATGTTTATAAATGCAATTTGTGATCCTCTTACATTTTTAGCGATATTAATAAAACCAGCAAGTTGCGTTCCTTTAACATCGTGCGCCTTATTCATAAATCCCGCGCCCTGGAAACCAGTCATTCGTTTAGCGAGATTTAAGAACCCAGACATTTGTGCACCTCTTATGTTTCCATCGGAGATGTTGCTAAAACCTGCGGCCTGAAACCCATCAGCGTTGTGATAAAGATTAAGGAAGCCTGCAGCTTTAAAGCCTTCGGCGCTGCCGCCAATAATATTTAGAAATCCAGCGGACTGAAAACCGGTAGCGTTGCCTCCAATTTTATTTAAGAAGCCTGCGGTTTGAAAGCCAGAGGCATCTTCTCTTATAATATTTGCAAAGCCCGATGCTGTAAAACCTTTTTCGGCTTTGGATAATCCAGCAAAAGCGTGTATAGAGAATACGTTGGTATATTGCGTTGAGCTCATACCCTGAACACTCACAGGATAGAAAAGTCCAATATTAACACCACGTTCTTTCTCCTGTGAAAAGGAATAAATTGAACAGATGCATAGAATAATTACAATGTATATTCTATAGAGTAGCTTAGTTTTAAAAGCGGTAGTCATAATCATTTGTATTTGTTTTTGCTTATGACAAGCCACTTTGCGTTTACCCCTATTTAGAATATAATTTTTTTAAATATTTGAAGGATGCTGTGGTTATCTATGCTGCCGGGTATATGGCTCACTTTCTTGATACGGCTTTATAGATGGTTGATTTGAGCTTATTATAATTGTCGAGTTGGCTTCGCGTAAATTCAAAAGTTCTACCGTCTGCTAGGTGTAACCTGAAAGAATCACGAGGTGAAGATGATTCAACTCCTTCTTTTCTATTCTTTTTATCAGCGATGAATTCTTTTACTTCAGAAAAACTAAATTCGTTTTTATGCTTCTTAAATACGTAAGAGATAATAATACCTTTTTCAGTAACAATTACCGACTTCATTGCTGAGAATATGGTTATCAAAGCAAAGGGAATAAACAACATCAACAGAAACGCGGACCATAGAAATGGTGACGCGAGTTGAATGCCAGTATTGTTAATGGAAAGAATAGTAAACCATATTATCAGCGCTATTACTACAATTAGCCCTATAATATTAGAGATAAAGAATTCTCTTCTTGTTTTGGCAGTTAACAACTTTTTCATAACCGTTTATAAATAAAGCAATCGCAATATATTGCACAGCAGTTAACAATCTTAACAGCGCATGTATAATAAAATTGTAATGCTCTGTTATTATCTGGGGCTGTAGAATATCTTTGCTGCCGTAGTAAGCTTAATATCTTATATGGAAGATCTACGTTCCTCTCTTATTTTGTACGCTTACAATATTCTTGGTTCTTACGAAGAATCTAAAGATGTTGTACAGGATGCACTGCTCAAAATGATGCAGATGAATCATGAAGAGGTGCGCGATGAAAGGTTGTATCTTATTCGCATGGTGATAAATAAAGCCATTGACCAAAAACGGAAACAACAACGCGAGCGTAGTCACTACCCTGGGCAATGGCTTCCGGAGCCAGTTGCTACAGATGACCCGGAGACAAGTGTTTTCAGAAAAGAAGTGCTTTCGTATTCACTCATGGTTTTACTTGAGAAGCTTGATACCAAGCAGCGCGCTGTATTTATCCTGAAAGAAGCTTTCGACTACGACCACGAAGAAATCGCAGAAGTACTCGGCATCAGCGTTGAGAACTCACGAAAGATTTTGAGTCGTGCACGAAGTGAACTTAAAACCTCTTCCGTTCCAAGAAACGCCAAGCAACAACTCACATCCATTCAACGATATATGTCAGCATTGCAGAATGGTGATATGAAAGAACTTGAACAACTGCTTGCAACAGAGATTACGGTAGTATCGGATGGGGGAGGAAAAGCAACTGCATTTATAAATCCGATACGAGGTGTAAAGGCGGTGAGGAGTTTGCTTGTTGGATTATATAAAAAAGCCTTTAATAAGGCTTTTACCGAATTACGTTGGCTAAACAACCAACCTGCTCTTTTTTACTACCACGAAGGGGACTTGGTTGCAATACAAATATTCTCGCTTTACGAGCAACAGTTTGAAAACATCTTTTATATACGCAATCCAGATAAGATGATCAATTTGAAAAAAGATTAGCAATTTTTGTCACGTTCTTTCCAGGTCATTCGTCTTTAGCGCAAAAATCAATAAATATTATGGAAAGAATTTCATATAAAGAATTACCACAAGGGTTTTTGAACGGTCTTTTGGCAGGGCAGGAGTACATTGATAACGCTGGTCTTGATTTTTCACTTCTTGAGCTTATTAGAATGCGTGTGTCTCAAATTAACAGTTGTGCTTATTGCCTTGATATGCACTTTAAAGAAGGGTTGGCACATGGTGAAACAGCACTTAGATTAATTTCCGTTTCTGCCTGGCGTGAAACACCGTACTATACTCCAAAGGAACAAGCGGTACTGGCATTTGCTGAAAGACTTACCCGGCTGCCTGCTGAAGAACACAGCGATGATATACATAATGAATTGTCAAAATACTTTTCTAAACGTGAAATAGCATTGCTGACATTGGCTATCATTCAGATAAACTCGTGGAATAGATTGGTAAGATCATTTGGTACAGTTCCGGGAAAATATGAAGTAAAGAAGAAAGTTAATGCTTTGTAAGGTATTCATATAGCATTAAATTGAATAAGGTCTTCAACGCATTTCTAATTGAGTGCGTTGACAAGCTTTTATTAATCTTTAAAGGTTGGGTGTAGTGTACTACATGGGATATAAATAATAGGGACAATGTCCTATTTCTGTTTTTGTGTCCTTACAACTGCCATTACTATCTATTAAAATATACTAACTTCGTGCAGTAAAAATAATGCATGAGCACGGAAAACGAATTACATCAGAGAAGTGGGTCAGTTTGTGAGCTTTGTAGTGGCAGTGGTGAATTGATGGTATATGAAGTAGAATCAGCACCGTCAGGAACTGACGCAAGTATTCTTGTATGTAATAAGTGCTTTGAACAGTTGCGCAATAATACGTTAGATAGTGACCACTGGCGTTGTTTAAATAATAGCATGTGGAGTGAAATTCCTGCTATACAGGTTGTATCATGGCGACTTCTAAACAGGCTGCAACAGCAGGGTGAAGGATGGGCGCAAGACCTGTTAGAGATGATGTATCTGGATGAAGAGATGCAGGAATGGGCAAGACAGGATGTATTTGATACTGAAGGAACTGAGAGCAAAGTTGTCCATAAAGATAGTAATGGTAACCTTCTTCAAAATGGAGATACCGTAGTACTTATCAAAGACCTTGATGTAAAGGGTGGTGGTTTTACCGCTAAGCGTGGTACAACGGTAAAGGGAATAGTGCTCGTTGAGAACAACGCATCTCAAATAGAAGGACGTGTTAATGGTCAGCAAATTGTAATTCTGACTCAGTTTGTTAAAAGATCGACATAAATAAACCGAAACTTCAACGGCCTCCTGCTATTTCTATAAAGCTTCCCGAAACGTATGATGCTTCTTCGCTTAAGAGCCAGAGAATGGCTGCGGCGACCTCTTCAGGGTATCCTCCTCGTTTCATAGGAATATGATCACGAAGTTTATCAACGCGATCGGCATCGCCTCCGCAGGCGTGAATATCTGTATAAATGAAACCAGGCCTTACGGCATTTACTCTTATTCCTTGGGAAGCAATTTCTTTGGAAAGTCCAATAGTGAAGGTGTCGATGGCGCCTTTGGAAGATGCGTAATCAATATATTCAAAAGGTGATCCCGTACGACTGGCTACAGAAGAAACATTGACTATTGAGCCTCCGGTACCACCATGCTTTAATGCCATTCTGGTGATAGCTCTTTGCGTACAGTAGAATGAGCCAAAAACATTTGTTTCAAATATCTTCTTTATCCGCGCTGCAGACATTTCTGTTAACTCCATTTGAGATTCAAGTATTCCTGCATTATTGACAAGTGCGTCTAATCTTCCAAACTTTCGATCCATCGTACTAAAGAGCAAATCTACCTCGTCTTCTTTTGAAATGTCTGCTTGTATTGCTATACCACTTCCTCCTTCATCTTCAATTGTCTTAATTACGCTATCAGCAGCCTCCTTATTGCTACAATAATTAAGGCAAACATGATATCCTTTCCTTGAAGCTAAAAGAGCAGCTTCTGCGCCTATTCCACGACTTGCTCCGGTAATTAAAATGACTTTCTTCATTCTATTTACTGTGTAATAGTACTTCTATTTTAGTACACTAAGATATTCAATCCATGGCCCAACATCTCGTTTGCGTTGTTTTGCAAGAACACGTATTATCTGGTTAAGATGCGTTAAATCATGAACTACCCATGTATGGAGTAACTGATTTAGCGTTACTTTTCCAAAAGAAGGATGGATGCCCTCTTTTGATAACACAGCCTCCGTTAGGTCTTTTGATTTAAGATTTTGAATGTTCTCTTTTCGCAGTGTTTCAAATTCATTTAATAACTGTTCAATATGCTTCTCTACATTTAATTCAAAATGTGCTATTCTATTTATGGGAGCAAAGGTTTTATCTGTTTTATCTGATAAAATTATCTCAATCCTAATTGGCCAGTCTGTCTTCTCCAAATAAGCAAGGTGACCTACTACATCAAAAGGGCTCCATGTATTTGGTCCTTCATTGGTCTTAATGCTTTGCTCCTCTAAGCCTGAAAGCAGCATCCTTAGTATAGTTGGAGTTTTAGAGAGAAACTGAATAACTTTATAAATAGTATTCGATGGATTTTCCATGGCTAGAACAGGAATTCAATATCCTTATTGTAATATGTGAAATAACAGACATTTAAATTTGGATGCATTGTAAAAAACGGCCAAATATTTTAATGCAGACCAAACTGATAGGGGCGCAATAAAAGTTTTAAGTATGGAATTGAAGAAGATAGCACCAAAGTTATTAACACAACAGATAAAATACATTTATACACTTGAAATAGAAAGCCATGAAAGAGTTTCAGAGCCGCATATCCTGGTACCAGATGGAACATTTGAACTAATATTTAATTATGGAGATGATGTATTTCATTTGGATAGTTATAATCGTTATGTACGAAGACCAAGAGCGATGTTAGTCGGTGGTTTTAAAAACCAATTTTCATTACAATATACCGGGAAGATTTGTATGACAGGGGTTGTATTTAACCCTGCCTCCAATGTTTCTGTATACAATGACAACATGAAATTTTTTGGCGAGAAACTTATCAGTGCTGACAATATTATGGGATCAGGTGTTAATGCCTTATATGAAGAGTTGTACTCGGTTGCAGATCTTTCCCTTATCCGTGATAGAATAGAATCATTTCTGTCGGCCAGTGGCGTGAATATAGGTCAATTAAAGTATGTTGATCAGATGAGCGCAGCCTTATTTAAAATCCACAAGTGCAAAGGCAATACGCGCGTTAATGAATTATCGTCCCTAACATGTATGAGCGAAAGGAATTTTCGTAGAATTTTTAGTGAGAACGTAGGGATGTCTCCTAAAGAATATTTGCGTATAATCAGATCAAAAAATCTTCTGCATCTGTTAAAGAAGGGAAGGTCAATTACTGAAATTGCTTTCGAGCTCGGTTTTTATGATTCCGCTCATTTGATTAATGACTTCAAAAGACTAAGTGCTGCCTCTCCGTTTGATTACATTTCTCAACTAAATGTTATCGATGAAGCTTTTTTCAGGGTAAGTGAGTATTCGAAAGTCTAAAAGAGGCTTATTCTGGCGCCTTTAGGTTCTCTAACTCTTAATTATTCACCGAAATATTCATCAAAGTGCCGCTTTTGTCAACACAAGCACATATGGCGTAAATTGGGTTGAACCAGTTAACGTCTTGTAATACAGCCGGTTCTTGCTGTGTCTAAAAAATGGCAGGGTCATTGTTAAATACTATCTGCTGGCTACTCTTTTTTGAGCTGGTCGGAATTGCTCGAGTTCAAAATAATTTGTTGGTGAATTAATCTATTCAACAAAAGAGCGCCGGTAGTGGCGCTCTTTCTACGTCTGTCGGAGATACTGTACCCACGAAGCAGTATCCTTTATAAGTTTTTTAAGAACCTTCCTGGATTTAGTACCAAACCTGACAAAAGTCATTTTTCCAGACATCTTTACTGTCAATTATTGCGGTTTAAAACAAAATCGAGCTGTATTACCTATGGTAATCTTACATGTAGACGATGATGCTGAGGACCAGGAAATATTTAAAGATGCATTAAGCCACTCGAATCCGCTTGCTGTGTATTACTCGGCAGAGTCGGTTGAAGAAGCTTTGGAATTATTTAAAAGTCCTACCCTTTTATGCCCGGATTATATTTTCCTTGATCTAAATATTCCCAAGCAGGACGGTAAGGCATTTCTTAGAATAGCCAGAAACGATGCAGTATTGAAGACAATACCGATTATTGTATTTTCAACCTACATAAGCAGAGAAGATAAGAGTCTTTGTCTTGAACTTGGAGCTAAAGATGTTCTAACAAAGCCGGCCAGTTTTCGCGACATCTGCGCAATAATTGACGCAACCATTAAATCATGATCAGTATTAAGCGTGTACCTTTCTTAATCTTATAAGAAGGGTAAAAGGCTTGATTAATATGATTTAAGCATATATAACTTAAAAGTCTATTTCTGTATGGTATCAGTAAATTATGCACTTTGGGATTAAAGGATAAAACTTAAACTTGACCTAAGTTTAGTATTCTATGAATAAAAAAATTCTACTCTCTGGTCTTTTTATTGTCTTTTACATTTTTGCGATCGCGCAGGTATCAAACCCAATAAACCTGTATTTGACGCCCTCAATATCTGATGAGGCCTTAAAAGAAAGTGGCAGCGTAATAGAACAATTTCTAGAAAAAGAAACCGGTCTGCCTATAGATTTGAAGATTCCTAAAACATATGAGGTCTTGATTGAGAATTTCGGCTCGGACAAGAGGTGCTTCGCTTTCATGAGCAGCCAGAGCTATGTTGTAGCGAATGGTAAATACAAGGCGTCAGTGAAATTAAGAATTGTGCGTTTTGGACATTCTGTTTACCAGGGTATGATTGTCGCACATGAATCGTCAGGGATTAAAACCCTTAGAGATTTACAAGGGAAAACAATGGCTTATACTGATGAGCTTTCTACTTCCGGATATCTTTATCCTAAGATGATGCTCAAGAAAAATAAAGTAACGCCATCTAATGAGGTATATTTACAAAAGCATGATGAGGTGATAAAACAGGTTTACGAAAAGAAAGTAGATGCTGGGGCGGCGTTTTATTCTGAAGCTGGAAATGGATCATTGCGTGATGCCAGAAGCAGGCTTAAAGAAAAATATCCGGATGTAGAAAAGAAAGTCGTTATCATTGCCAAAACAGATCCGATACCCAATGACCCTTTAGTTTTTTCAAAAGACTTTGATGCGGCTCATGCAAATAAAATATGCATGGCGCTGATAAAATTAGCTAAAGATGAAAAAGGGAAACAGGCTCTTTTGCAACTTTATGGAGCAGAAGGTTTTGTGAAAGCATCAGATGCGGATTACAACACGTTAAGACAAGTTGTCAAAGCCAATAAATAATTAAGGAATAGTTGCAAGAGTACAAATAAAAAGATGATAGAATAGATTAACTATCCTATCATCTCTGATGAAATATTTTCAATCTACCATTTCACCCATTCGAGGTCGTCTTTAGAAGGTAACTTTGGAAAGGGTGCGTGCGGCTCTGTCTGATACCAATATACGACAGAGGCAATATCTGACTTCTGAGGATAGTAACGCCAATCGTGTCTCCAACCAAGGTCCTGAACTGTAACTCTTAGATCTTTCTCAAAACGTATTGGGTCTAAAATATGCCAGCGATACATTCCGAAAGCTTGCTGTGAAAGGTATAGCCCATTAGGTCTGATTACCTGATGTAAACCTGCATAAGCAGTAGAGTATTCCTGATATTGTTTGGTTTTCTGGTTCTCGAAATTATAAGAACCACAGAAATAATCTTCAGCACCGGTTCCATTGATAGTAGGGAAATCACTATCACCATCCATGTAGAATTTCACCTCTCCTTCACCCCACCAAGCATTGTTGTTTACATTCCAGGCAATGAAAGTTCCTACATAATGTCCTTTACCTTTAATGCCGTCTACCAATGTGTGAATTGAACCTTGAGTCGGATTTGATCTTCTGAATTGTGCGTGAAAGTATGCCTCATCATTTCCTATAGTGGTGAGCGTGTAATCAACCTGATAGTAGAGACGTATAGGATCCTTAGCCAGGTTTTCTACAGTGATCTTACATTTTCTTCGGAAGGGCATTTTCCAGTAGCAATTAAATGCACTACCGGGGTTTACCGTAACAGCTAGCGAATTTAAAGGCGCAAATTCGTTAAAGGCCATCCCAAAGAAATCACCAATGGGTACTTCTACTGATGGTGTCTTTTCGTCATCCCAATAGAACCTGATAATTGAAAAGCGCCAGTTGCCTGTAGGTGTCATCCAGATATGTTGGATTGCTCCCGGCCCTTCCATCTCAGCGATTGTGAAAGACTCACCTCCTTTGATCTCTATATATGGATTTACTTTCCATCCCTTACCTAAGTCCTGCGCGGCCCACCATGCGTTTGCAGCATTTCTTCTGGCTGTATCAGTTTTAGGATCAGCCATACCACCTTTGCCTTTAGCACCTGTAAAATTCTCAGGAGATATTGAGCGAGACTTAGCGTCAGATAATCTGGATAGGTTGCTCATGTTCATATCCAAACCATTGAATTTATCCTGTGCATGTCCAGCAAAAGCGACAATGCACAGGAGAGCTAAAAAAATGTTCTTCATATTCTTATAGGCGTTTAATTGTAAAATGTTGCTTGTGTTCCTTTGAGGAGGTGAAATTCATTTAGTAATTGCTAGCAAACAAATAAAAATTAAACTGGTGGTTAAGACGAATTAACAAGTGGTAATTAGCAACAAAAGAAGAGGAGAATGCTAAGAGATAAACTAAGGGAGTTGTAAGAATATGGTTAAGAGGAGTAAATAAACTCCTCTTAATAAATTTATGATATTATGTTAGTCCTTATTAAATCTATAGATCAAACTTAATGTGGCACTGTTAGTAATTGAAAAATTGAATTCTGAAATGTCAGTTTCTACGTCTACGCCGATATTACTATTATAAGCTGTTCTTTTACCTGTTCTATAATAGAAACCTGGTGTGATTTCTGCGCCAACTATAAAATCTTCCGTTATTAAAAAATTTAACCCAACAATACCATCTATACCAGGCATAAAGATGTTCTCTTTAGTATTGTAGTTGAGTGGATTTTTTGAATAGAGGTAACCTAGCGACACATCTAAACCTGTTCTAAGTTCTAATTTATTGGTGATATCATTTCTAAATTCTCGGCCTGCCTTGAGGGAGATGTTGTAACTGGTAGATTTGTTATAATCTTGGTTGTTTTTACTGCCATACAATGATAGCCCTGAGAACCGCCACAAAGCAGTCTTTGATCCTGTTCTGTATGTCAATCCAAAGTTGTCTAGGCTCTTCATGAGGATTCCCACTTCTTTTTGTTTAAGGTCTTGAGCGAAAGAAATGGTCGTGATCAATAGAAATAGTACTGGTAGAGTGTTTTTTAACATATTTTTTTGATTTTATAATGCTGCTAAATGCAAACACCAAACCAATTATTAAATCAGATAATTGCTCAATCAGATAATTACTTCTGCGAATTCGCGTACATGCGGAATTTAGATAGTGCGCCGAGTTGAAGTATCAGGATTGATAAGACTCTTGTCCATGTATACGGAGTGTCCTGTTTAGCTTGCTAATTTTTACAATTTTGTGTGAAAGGTGGTAACAGAAATATTGCTGGAATTCTCTAGCAGAAGAATAAACTTAAGAATGAGAAATTTATCTAAGGATTAATTCGATTACTACAAGTCAAAATGTCTCACATTTGTTGTCATAGCAAATTACTTTACAAATTTTATTTAATTGCCGTACTTAGTAGAGGAATATTACACTTGCAGTTTTAAATTGGGAATAGGATACCAAATTGCGAACCCTTTCAATTGTTCTAAAAAATGAGTTTATAATCGTTGCACAACCGCTTTTCAGAAAAATAATTTAAAGTCGTAGAATATTAGCTACAAATTATTTCATGAGTTTGATTTAGCATGCTATCTTTATTTTAATTTGTGAAGAATTAAGTACCGGGATTGATGGCATAAGAATCATAAATCGATAAACTTACATTGTGTTAACAAAACACTTATAAATCTTCCACATTTTGAACCTATCTACTAATTCCCAGCAATGAAATACAATCAGGGGCAGAAGGTCATTGATGAAATGATTGAAATTATCCACAATGCCGTTCAGGGGGATACGGCAAGACATCTTTCATTAGATGAGGATAAGGGAGAATTGAAAGACCTGGCCAATGGTATCAACCTTTTAATACAAGAACTTCATGTACAGTCAAAGCAAAAATATGTACAGAAGAAGTCTTTTTATATTAACGTTCTCGAGCAACTTCCTATTGGGGTTGCTGTGCTGAACAAGCAATTGAAATACATCTACAGCAATCCTGCTTATTTTAATGAAAACGAATTACGCCTGGATGCACTTGGCTTAAGCGACCTCGACCTTCATAAAGTGGGAAGAATAAGCCGTACGCAAGCATATACAAGATATGCGCAAGTTAAAGGCGTTAGGAATACCGGAAATGCTTCTTCTCTTGAGGAGGTAATAGCAGAGAAGGAGAACAAGAACAGATGCTTTGTAAGAACTGTAATGCCATTATCAAGAAAATGGCCCGCAAAAGCTGATTACTATTTAATCTATGTTATTGATATAACCACTTACCATAACAAGACTAAAGAACTTCACGAAGATAACGTTCACATAGAGCAGACGAAGGAGGAACTTGATAAATTCCTTCATCACGTGACTCATGACCTGAAAGCACCGCTCGCATCTATTGAAGGTCTTATTAACCTTTCGGCTCACGCTCATAATCATACTGAGATACAGGAAAATCTTGAAATGATGCGTCGGAATGTCAGACAAATGGAGGAATTCATCAAGACGATTATGAATTACTCTCGTAATGCAATGGCGGATATTTCGCTCAAGCGCATCGATTTTGAGGAAGAATTACATAATGTAATACAATTGCTGAGGTTCGGCGAGAACGCACACCGCATTCATTTTAATGTAGACGTTCAATTAAAAGTAGATTTCTATAGCGACCCTACCAGGCTTTATATTATTTTCAATAATCTGATATCAAATGCTATCCGATATCATAATTATGACCAGGAAAATCCATTTATACATATCATAGTTAGAGGTGGTGAAACTGAAGCTTCAATAAAAGTGATGGACAATGGCAAAGGAATAGCCCAGGAGCACCATTCTAAAATCTTTAAATCATTTGAAAGAATTTCTGAAGACTCAAAAGGTTCAGGGCTTGGCTTATATTTGGTAAAACAAGTTGTTCAAAAATTAAAGGGTAATATTTCATTCGTCTCCTTCCCTAATAAAGGGACAAGCTTCGAAGTGAAAATTCCTAATGCTAAATTATACTATAAACTGCAGGCCAATTGATTTATGGATGACTTGAAGAATGATGGTAAACTAAAGAATATCATTCTAATTGACGATGATGAGATAGTACACTTTATCTTTGGCAGGGTAGCAACAAGCTATAATAATGGTATTAATACATTATGCTTTAAGTCTGCCAGGCAAGCCTTGCAACATTTACAAACAAATGTTGCGCAGGTAGATCTCATTCTCCTGGATATAAACATGCCTGTTATGAATGGCTGGGAGTTTTTAAAGAACTATCAGGAATTAAAGTTCTCGTATCCGGTTTACATTCTAAGCAGTTCAGCAGACTCTTCAGATCTCCAGAAGTCAACTACTTTTGATAGCGTAAAGGGTTATTTTACCAAACCCATTACCCTTCAAAACTTTGAAACCCTGGAGAAGCAATTCGAGAAGCATGGGCTCCAATCCTAATTGTTTTTGCCTTCCTATATAGCAGGCGTAAGACCAATTCTTCTCGACAAGTCTGAAGAGAATAGGTTATTTGGATCATACTTTCTTTTGATCTCAAGCCACTCCTTATGCTGCGGATACATCGCTTTAAAAGTTGCCTCATCAAGGTAGGCGTCTTTACCTAAATAAATACGGCCTCCCATATCCAGCACCATCTTATCTAATTTTTGGGTAAAAGGTTTTAGCTGCGGAGTAACAGGAAAGTCAATAGCAAACGTATATCCTTCAAAGGGAAATGAGAGCAATCCTCCCTGTCCTTTACCGAACTTCTTTAAGACATTTAAAAAAGGAATACAATTGCTGGAGGTAATCTCGGTGAGAATTTTCCTTATGTTCTCCTTGCCATTCTCCATGGGGATTACAAACTGGTATTGGATAAAGCCGCGCTTGCCATAGCCGCGATTCCACTCATTAATTATATCCAATGGATAGAAGAAACTTTCATAGTGGGATATTTCTTTCGCTGACTTCTGCATCCAATAGAGGACTACATCGAGCATGCTTACCGTGAGCGGGTTCAAAACAAATCCTGGAAGGTAAAAAGGCACAGTAAGTTTTGGCTTGCCACCAATCTTCAATGGATCTTTACGGAAGGCAGGTGGTAGATCTTCAAGTTTAGCATGATTGCCTACAGTTAATACCCCACGGCCTAATCGTTTACCTTTTGCCATCGGGTCTATCCATGCTACAGAAGCATTATATGCTTCACCCATGTCTTCTAAAGACTGTAACATCTGGTCAAGGTTTTCAGCTGCAATTGCCTTTTGCTTGAAGTAGGTTGTTTCAACTTTACGCAGCTGAATAGTAGCTGTAAGAATTATCCCCAGAAGGCCCAGACCTCCGAAGTTTGCCCAGAACAAATCCGGATTTTCGTCTCTGCTTGCTCTCATAACTCGTCCGTCTGCCAACAGAATGGTAAAATCGTATACGCAGTTTACAAAAGAGCCGTCAGCATGATGTGCTTTACCATGTACATCATTTGCAATGGCGCCGCCAATGGTTATGTATTTGGTACCCGGAGTGATCATAGGAAACCACCCGCGTGGTGTTAATGCATTAATAATCTCCTCCAATGAAACGCCGGCTTCACAGGTAAGAATACCTTTCTCCTCATCGAAAGCAAGAAAGCGGTTGTATCGCTCCATCTTTCCTACAAGATGGTTAGCGTTTGTCGCTTGATCCGCGTAGCTGCGGCCTAGTCCCCTTGCTAGTATCTTTTTTCCATTCAGAACTTTGGTGAAATCCTGTGTATCGTTCAGGTAAAATACTTTTGCAGGAGCTTTGGGAATATTTCCCCATCCTGATAAAGTCTCTTCTACAAGTTGCATGCTCTTTTCGTATTAAGAGGTTTTCTTTTGAATAGAAATCCTAAGGATAAATTGACTGCAGGCGAGATACTAAAAATGTGCCTGCTGCTGCATACGATAGCAACCTGTTCTATGAAAAGAACACATCCCCGTAAAGGGTATTAGAATCACAGTTCAATTGATTAGAGTGACTTTAAATTAACGGAAAAAACGAGGCAGAAGGGGTATGACTAAGCTTGAACCCTTCTGCTTCAGTTTATAAATTCATTCCACCTGACACTTCAATACGTTGCGCGTTTATCCATTTTGCATCATCCGTACATAGAAATGCTACTACACCGCCGATATCATCAGCACGTCCAGCGCGGCCCAAAGCAGTAATGCCTGCAATTTGTTTGTTTAACTGTTCGTTATCACGTACATGGCCGCCTCCAAAATCAGTCTCTATGGCACCCGGTGCGACTGCATTTACCGCAATACCCCGTGGGCCAAGTTCTTTAGCCAGGTATCTAGTTAATGTTTCAATGGCACCTTTCATAGATGCATACGCAGAATAACCAGGCGTAGAGAATCGGGCGAGGCCAGTTGAAATATTGATAATGTGACCACCATCATTAATTATTGGAAGGGCCTTTTGCGTTAGGAAGTAGACGCCTTTAAAGTGAATGTTCATCAACTGATCGAATTGTTCTTCTGTTGTTTCTGCAAACGCGGAATAAATGCCAATGCCCGCGTTGTTGATGAGAAAATCGAAGCGATCTGTATTAAAGCTGCTTTTTAAGGTGCTTTTTAATGAATCAATAAACTTACCAAACCCTGCAATATCGGCAGCATTGAACTGCAATGCTTCAGCCTTGCGTCCTGAATTCTGAATTTGCTTTACCACAGTTAATGCCTCTTCTTTCTTGCTGTTATAGGTAATGATTACGTCAATACCTTTTTTAGCAATGTTTAATGCCATGTCCTTTCCCAGGCCTCGACTGCCGCCGGTAACCAGCGCGATTTTATTATTGTTAGCCATAGTGTAAAATTGTTTTTTTGTTACACAAATTTCATCCCTATGGGCTATCTATGTTTGCGAGCTTCAATCCAGTATTTGCAAAAATCAAATCTCGCTAGGCACGGAAGGCTAAAGGAGCTATTGATGTTTGTTTCTTAAAGAAATTAGAAAAATGGGCTACCTCTTCGAAACCAAGACTATAGGCAATTTCAGAAATATTCCAATCCGTTTGTTTAAGTAGAATTTTTGCTTCCTGAACAATACGATTGCTGATAATGTCAGTAGTTGTTTTGCCCGTATTCTCTTTCAGTACTTTATTTAAATGATTTACATGTACAGAAAGTCTGTCAGCGTAATCCTTAGCGGTACGAAGCATTAGCTTTTGGTGTGGCGATTCTATTGGGAACTGTCTTTCAAGCAACTCGATAAAAAGAGACGAAACACGTGCTGAAGCATTGTGTGTGGTGTACAACGATGTGGCGGGCTGTAACTTTTGGCCAAAGTGTATTAGCTCGAGAACATAATTTCTTATCAGATCATATTTATAGGCATAGTCTGATGACAATTCTTTGTACATCTTGGTAAAGATAGCATGTAGTTCTTCTGCATTTTCAGCATTGATTTGAAAGACAGGATACCCTCCTGGACGAAAGATAGGAAGCTCATCAAGCACCACGCCGCTTTTGTTTTGTATGAGAAACTCACGTGTAAAGATGCAGAAGTAGCCTGACTGATTATCGTCATAAGGCACGTAATGATAGGGGATGCGTGGTGTAGCAAAGAGCAATCCTGTGCCTTCTATTTCAATTACTTTGTCGGCATACTCAACCCTGTTTCTCCCCTGCATCATGCTTATCTTAAAATATGCTCTTCTGTTATAAGGCATATACGGCTTTTCCTTCATCTTCAACATGATATCGTCAATCCGAAATACATTGAAGTGACCTATTTCCTTATTAATATCTTCAGGAACCAGGTTAGAAGTCTCCTTGTAAAACTCTTCAAGTGAAGTTGCTGTAGTCATGTTTTTGCAAAATTCAAATATACGAAACGGAGCATTTATTGAATGCCCTTAAAGATCGATTCTTTTATCTGAGGCCATTCGTTGTTAAGAATGCTATAGTAGATTGAATCTCTTCTGCGGTTATTGAACATCTGCATGTGGCTTCGTAATACACCTTCCGGTGTTGCGCCTATTTTAGCAAGGGCTTTTTTTGCCCGTTCGTTTAAGTTGTCTGTCTTGATTTCTACTCTTATTATTCCAACGTGTTCGAAGGCGTATTGTAACAAGAGGAATTTAGCGTGTTTATTAAAGCCTGTTCCCATAAACTCTTCTCCAAGCCAGCTCCAGCCTATTTCGATTCTCCGGTCATAAAAAGAAATGCTGCCCAAACTGGTACTGCCACAAACTTTTCCGGTTTCTTTTTCAACTATTGCAAAGGGGTAACGTCTTCCTGCTTCTTTATCTGCTAGAGCATCGGCAACCCATTGTCTCAATTCAGCTTCTATACTTAAATCTTTCGTGAAATAGGTCCATATGGATTTAGTATGCGAGATCTTATGGAAACTATCAAAATCGGTTGATGTGAGTAGTCGAAGCTGTACTTTTTCGGTTTCCAAAGATAGGGCGTCAGGGAAAGCGGATTTGAACTGCATGGTGAAGAAATGTAGATTCAATCTAATAAGATTTTACAAATCGTGGAATAAGGATATCAAAGTATGCTGATTACTGCTGGCACAATTTATTAAGGAGGATGAATGCTTAAATCTCTCACTTTATGAAGAACCTCAAAACCATCATCCTCCTTACGGGAGTTTTAATTACAGCCGCTGTTTTTAATGTATCCGCTCAAACACGACCTCACAAAACGGCTTCAGCAAAAGCATATTATGGGCAGAAACCTAAGAAGCAAAAATTTAAGAAAAAGAAGTCGATGACTGTAAGCAAGCACAAGCCATCAAAAGTGACAAGTGCCCATGTAAAACGTGCAGCGACCAGGAGAAGATCTGCGAGCTAGTTATTCTGGCGGATAGTAATAATCATTAAGCATTTAGCGAGAACGTCTTACTTGGAAGTAGCGTAAGAGTCTCATTATATAAAGAAGGCCGCACATTCGTGCGGCCCCATAAGTATATTAAAGAACTCCTCTCTTTAGTGTGCTCCTTATATATCGTCTACTGCTAATGCTCAACCATTTCTTTTACTTCAGGTAATTCTTCAAATATTGATCTTAACTTATTTTCAGGAAAGAAACTAAGAAAAGAGAGGGTCATGATGAAAAGCCCTATTAATGTCAAGATAATGAGGCCCGACCAACCCATAGCACTCTTTCCTTTATCGAGAATGATAACATTATCTTTAATCAAAAAGCCTGCATTTTTTAATTCAGCAATTGTAGCTGCTTCCATCCCAGCCTGCTCGTATTGTCCTTCTATAGAGAATTTAGCATCTGTAAAATAGTTGTCATTTTCTTCATGGTACTTCGTGTATTTAGAATCTTTTACAACTACGAAGGCGGGAAGATCACTTGCATTTTTACCTGGGTTTTCTTCAATTGCCTGTGTAGAATACACAGGATAAGCAACATAAGAAATTGATGTATCTCCTTTTTTAATACGTTGTGATAATACGTATTGGTATGCTTCTAATCCCAGGAAAGATTCTGTAGCGTCAGAGCCCGGAATATTGGGAGAGTCTTGATAACTATTTCCAAAGGAAGATTTTAGCACTTGCGCATCTTTAACCTTTATGTATAAAGGAATTTCGTCTTTTGGCATGGCTGTAAGCTCCTCAATGGTAAATTCTTTAACGTTCTTTACGCTCCAATTGAATTTCATGTCGGGAATGATCAAGCTGTTTATAACAAAAAAGGGTATCACGATAAACGCCAGGCGATATAAGACTGAGATCCTCTTAAAGAAGAGAGGGATGTTAACAATAGCGGTCTTCATACTATGTGGGGTTAGAATTAGTAAGGCAAATTATTGATTTACCAAAATTAAATGAAGAGCAGAATTAACTGTTTTATTACCTGCATGTGTAGCAAGCTTGCTATCCTTTTAACATTGGGATAGATAGTAAAAAAATGAGCGTATTATATAATGGCTTTGCTCCTCCTATAGTATTGATAAGCCATTAAACTAGTTGGAAGGCCAATGCATATTACAAGTACGAGCATGTTTAACAGGGCATTATCCCACCTGAATGGTCCTTGTTTTGCCTGGCTTAAAGGCACTGCTATTAAATTCATTACACACCATACCACAATGCCGTATGCCAGAGCTGCGAGGTACTTGTTCTTTAAAAGTTTAATAGCAAATGGATAGGTTAAAAATACAATGATAGAAACAGTAAATGCTATACAATAATGTACTCCTAAACCCAGCAAAGCAGTTGAAGTGCCACCGGTAAAGGCACTATTGCCTATTACGCCGCTAGCTACATATTGTAACAATACCAGGGGTGATAGCTTTGTATAAGTGATTGCAATTGCTCCTAATATGTCGCATGTTCCGGCGAGTAAACCTGTTAACAAAATTGTTCTTGAAAAGCTGTGGGATGGCATAAATCAGTGTATCAGGGTAAACATTGGTTTTGATTTGGACATAATGATTAAATAAATATAATCATTTATAGCCACCTATGCAGCCCTGGCAATAACTACTCCTCTATATCAAATTCGCCGATGGAGTTTATTGTCCAATCGCGATATTCTTTTAATAACCTTTCATAAAGGCCGTCCTCCTTTGTGTATCCCGTAAGTTTGATAAGATCTTTACTTGAATTTTTATTGGTAATGGGTGGAGTAACGCAGCTTACGTTCATTCCGGCCTTTTGCATTGCGTAAGTCTTATTGGTAAAGGCATTTGTATTTGATGCTTGTCCGCATACCTCAAATGTCTTTTTGGAGTCATCCTTAATTATTTGCCAGAACTTTATTGGATTCATAATACGCTGCTACCGTTGAGAAAGATTTCGTACAAAAGTAACCGGAATAATCAAAACTTATACAACGCTTTTGTATCTCTTGTGCTTTTTATGAAGTAGATCAAATGATTAAAGTGATATAAAAGGCTGTTCTTATTTCAATATTGCGTAAATATCCATTGGCTTTGCTTTGCCACGAATAGCAACTCCTTCTATTGGATTAATACAATAATCCATCTCTTTTTTTACGTATTCGGCGATAACACAAGAGGTTACGAGCGCAAGTTTTAGTCGTGATGCAAGTTCCAGCATGCGCGCACAGGTATTAAGAATATCGCCGCGATAAACCTTTTGAAATCCTACTCTTGTCACTGCTACTTTTCCCTGGTGCAATGCGGCTTTAAACTCTGGAATGAAATTGAATTTCCTTTGATAAATATGTTTTAGTTCGTTTAGCGCCTGCTGGAATTTGGAAACAAGTTGAATGCTCTCCAATAAATTCTTTCGTGAATTAGGCCAGCTTACAACTATTTCATCTCCTACGTATTGATATATTTTTCCCGTCGTTTTTCTAAGGCATAGACGAAAATCTCTAAAGAAACTTGATAGAAACATGCTGTATCTCACATTGCCCATCCTCTCAGCCAGGGAGGTAGAATTATTCAAGTCAACAAATAAAAAAATTCTATTCTCCTCTAAAGGCATGTTCAGGTTTTTGAACCATGCAATACCTGTCGATATTCTCCTTCCTATACCGTTCAGATCAAGAGAGAGGTGTTGTGCCCATGTATAGTTGTTAGCAATTGTTGTCATCACAAAGAATATTAGTAGCTTATTTTTGTCTTTGAGACAATAATTGAATGATGTACCCCTACGTTATATATTATTTTTTTTACTTTCTTAATGCCGGATTTTACCCACAATTTGCCGTATGTGCCCCTCTATTATAGAAATCTAGTGTTATAGCTTTGTTCTAAAATCGTTATGAAAGTATTTTTTACAATTATTATTATGTTTGGCATTATGGATACGGTTACTGCCCAATCAAAAGGAAATTACGCGGATGTCAATGGTCTGAAAATGTATTACGAAATACATGGAGAAGGATTTCCGCTGGTGCTGATTCATGGTGGTGGCTCTAACATAAACACTACTTTTGGAAGGATCTTGCCTTCTCTTGCAAAAACAAATAAGGTAATTGCTGTAGAAATGCAAGCACATGGGCATACAGCGGATATCGATCGCCCTCTAACTTTTGAACAGGATGCGGACGATATTGCTGCTCTGTTAAAACAACTAAATATCGCAAAAGCAAATATCCTTGGGTTTAGCAACGGCGCCAGTACAACGTTGGAGTTAGCTATTCGTCATCCTCAGGTTGTAAATAGAATTATTGTTGCGTCTACTATGTATAAGAAGGGTGGTGCTCAACCTTGGTTTTGGGACATGATGGCAAATGCAACTTTTGAAGGAATGCCTCAGATATATAAGGACGCTTTTATTAAAATAAATCCTGACAAGGACGCACTATACAACATGTACAAAAGAGATGTTGCAAGAATGCAATCTTTTAAAGATATACGTGAAGAGGATATAAAAGGTATTCAAGCTCCCACACTTATTATTATTGGAGACAATGATGTGGTAACACCAGAGCATGCTGTAGAAATGTACAGACAAATAGAGCACGCACGGTTAATGATTTACCCTGGAGGTCATGGTGATTATCTTGGAGAGATAACAACAATTAAACCAGGACAAAAAGACTATGCAGCGCTGCCCGTTATAGAAGCATTCCTAAAGGAGAACTAATTTTTTATTCAGCTTAATATCTTCTTTTTGCTAATAGTGACTATTCTTTTAATTTCCCTTGCATATTCTTGATGTACTCATCTACCTGCATCTCAAGTATTGATAATGGAACAGAACCATTTTGAAGAATTGCCTGGTGGAATTCTCCAATTTTAAAGTCAGATGCTAGCGATGTTTCTGCTTTTTTTCTCAATGAACGGATCTTCAGTTCACCAACTTTATAACTTAATGCCTGCCCGGGCCATCCTATGTAGCGATCTATTTCAGTAGTTACTTCATGAATTGAGAGCGCTGTATTTTCACCGAGATACTTCAGTGCTTCATCGCGACTCCATCCTTTATAATGAATACCGGTATCCACCACAAGCCGGCAAGCACGCCACATCTCATACGTGTATCTTCCAAACAAGTCGTAAGGGGTAACATACATACCCATCTCTTCACCAAGAAATTCGCAGTAAAGTCCCCAACCCTCACCAAAAGCACTGATATAATAATTGTTTCTGAATGTTGGGATATCCTTTAGTTCAGCAGTTATTGCACCTTGCAAATGGTGGCCCGGTACAGCTTCATGCAAAGTAAGTGCAGGAAAAGCATACAGTGGCCTGCTTTTAAGATCATAAGTATTCACCCAATAAATTCCTGCGCGTTTTGCTTTCCATGAGCCTGGAACGTATCTGCCAGCAGTATAAGTAGAAGCGATGCTTTCAGGAACTGGCTCTACTGTGAACGGAAGGTTGTATAAGGTATTAAAGAATTTGGGAAGCTGGCCCTCTGCTTTTTTGCTTAACCATGAAGCATAATTTAAAAGTTCCTGCGGGGTTTTAGCATAAAATTGTGGATCCATTCTCAGAAAGGATATAAAATCTTTAAAAGATCCCTTAAACTTTAAATCATTAATAATCTTGTCCATCTCGGCCCTGATACGACTTACTTCTGAAAGTCCCAGCGCATGAATAGAATCTGCGCTTAACGGAAGTGTTGTATAATGTCTCACTCGGTTTTCATAATACTCCCTTCCTTTGGGAATAAACATAATCCCTGGTTTGTCTTTGGCAGCAGACATGTATTCTGTAGAGAAGAACTTGTTTAGCTGTTTATAAGTAGTGAGCAATCTGCCTATCACTTCTTCAGCGCGCTGTCTTATCTGCAGCTTATCGGATTCTTTAAAATTCTGGGGAAGATTAGTGATAGGAAGATAGAACGGTGACTGCTGAACTTTGTCGGGTGTCCAGGGTTTCAAGAGTTGCAGATTGTTGTTTACAATTACTTTTGGTGCAACAATGCCTTCACGCACACCTGTTTTCATTAGCACCATATTCTCCTGAAGTACTTTCTCAAACTTCGGCAGCCAGGCAAGGTAATCATAGTAGTGTTGCAAACTGTTAAACGCCAATCGCGGAAGAATATAGGAGAGCCTGTTATAAAAACCTCCTTCAGCAGTAAAGGGTATAAAGATGATCTTATATTTAATGGCGTCTACTTCATCATTCAGATTCATAAGCATGAGTGCCTTGCTTATTTTTTCTTGATTCGACAATGTATTGTCTGCGATATGCTCTAATGCAGCAATGTATTTCTTAAGACTGTCGGCCCTGACTACCTGTGATTCGTATGAAACAGGTGACCATTCGCCTCGTGGATGATAATTAAGATAAAGGCTATCTTCAGCAGAGGTTGTAAACTTTTCTATCTTGTCGAATAGGCGTTGCAGCGATTCATTCTTTACTGTGGTTTGGCCAAATGCTTTTGCCGTTAGGAAAACAACGATGGATAGCAGTGAAAGGTATTTCATAAAGCAGGATATAGCAATCTATTGTCTAGATACGAAATGAAATACAGTTATTCAAGTATTCTCCACTATCCTGATAACAGTATATAAAAGGGGATTGTCTTCGTTAGACAATCCCTCTGTATTTTTATCCTATCACTTTTTATAATTACAACTGAACATCCAGTTTATACCGAACTTGTCGATACAGGTTCCGAAATAGGAGCCAAAGAACATATCGTCTAAAGGCATTGTAACGGTACCACCGTCTGACAACGCATCAAATAGTCTTTTGGTCTCTTCACGCGTATCGGGCTCCAGACAGATATACATATTGTTACCTTGATTAACTGTAAAGCCCATTTCTTTCGGTGCATCAGAAGCCATTAAAACATGGCCCCCGAGTATGGGTAGTTCTACATGCAACACCATGTTCTTTACATTTTCTGCTATTGGCGGATGTCCGGCTTCCGCTGGAAGATCTCCAAAACGTTTAAGCCCTCTGCCGCTAAATTCTGACTTGAAAACAGATTTGTAAAAGGTGAATACTTCTTCCGTGTTGCCCGGAAAGTTAAGATAAGTTGTCACACGTGGCGCATTAGATATCTTTAGTTCTTTACGCAATTTAAAAGCTGATTGTAGGTATTGGTCCAGGTTTTCGTGTGCCGCGCTAAAGCCGGTTTCGAATCCCATCTCAACTATCTTCTGCATATCTTCAATAGATGAGAATAAAATGTCTATAGCTACCGTTGTACCATTGGAAGAGGGCGTGAAGGATGTTTTCCAAACCATGCTCGGAAGACTCTTGTCTTCAATTCCGTTTTCATCGCAAAAAAAATCCTTTGCCTCAAAATATTGATGCGTCTCTATTTTCCTGAAATCTACTTTGGTCCACATTTTCTCGCCCTCAGGTCCATTCATTGAATATAGCCATTCACCTCCTTCTTTAAAATCCATTCTTTTTGTCTCAGCTTTCCACGGCTTTGGAGCCCACCACTCGTCAAGTATTTCACTACTCGTCCATGCTTGCCACACCTCTTCAACCGTGCCTGCAAATTCACGGGTTATTGACATCTTTTTGTTTGAAAGATCTTTAGAAAAAATTGTCTTGATCATGATCTTATTTTTTTGACTTTAACTTATGTAGAACTTTATCTAACTGATTGAATCGCGTTTCCCACAATTGCTCAAAAGGCTTTAACCAGTCTGAGACCTCCTTCATTTTTTTTGCATTGAAGTGATAATAGATTTCCCTTCCCGACTGCTCTTGTTTCAGCAGTTCGCACTGCGTAAGAATTTTTATATGCTTTGAAACTGCCTGCCTGCTGGTGTCGAAATGCTCAGCAAGTGCATTTGGCGTCATAGCCTGAAATGCAATAAGCGTAATGATAGCCCTTCTTGTAGGATCGGCAATTGCCTGGAATACGTCACGTCTCATAATTTAATTTGCTACTAATCGGTTGCAATATATGCGCAAACAAAGGGTTGCGCAATTAAAAGCAATTATTTCGATTATAATTCTTTAGCAATTCATTCCTGAAGGAGAATAGCGCTTCTAAGGCTTGATATGAGCGCTTGTTCTTTCCCAAATAATCTTTGAATTTACTGTCAAAATTACTTAAAAAAGGAGCGGTAAGGGAAGGACGGAGGCATGACGGAGCTACGGCGAAGCCAGGATTAGCTAGATCGAAATAGCAAGAACCGAATCAAATTTTGGTTGCGGAATTAATGTCACTTTCCTGCAAATGAGAACAAAAGGAGGCGTAAGTTCTGATTTAATGACCAATTCCGATTTCCCCTTTTAATCCTCCGCTGATATTAATCAACATGCTGCAAATACGTGATCCTAGTTCTGCGTCATCTGTTCTTTTTGTTGTAACAGAAGATAGCGATTAACATCCTTAACAATAGTTTCAATGTTTTTCTTAAAGGTGAGAGACAATGCTTCGACCATAGAGGTATTAAAGGCTGAGCGTATTATTTTTTTTGAGGGATAAGTAGTATGGAAGCGCTCCGATTGTTGTTCTGACTTAGCGTACGCATCCAACACTGTTATGCCGTCTTTCTTCAGTGTATAATGGAATTTAGAATATGCCTGCGATTGACCACCTGCTTCCTGAAAACTCCAGACATAGACAAGGTACAAGAATACAAAGAAACCCTCCTGGTGATAGGGTCCTGAAACACCAAGGCTCTCTACTTCAATTTCAAGCTTAAAATTACTGACTGATTGTAAAGTATCGGCCTTAAATATTCCACTTCTATTGCTCTCTTCTATCATTGCGCATTGAATAAAAGCGCCGATGTCTTCTTTTATTCCATCTTGCCCAAGCCTATAATCATGATCGGCTTTCCAGCCAGTATAAATTATTAAAGGAATAACTGATGACTTTATTTTTCTTACTAATCCAGGACCTCGGAATTTGCCATCATTTAGTAAGACCTTATCTACACATACAGTATATGGCGTCGTTTTTTCCTGCCATTTTGTATCGTTGATGTATTTTAAACTGGTCTTTCTTTTTGTAAAGCCTTTATGCAGCGCTTCTGTAGAGGCACAAGCGTTACATAACACTATCAAAATTATAATGAATGCAATTCTGCTGAATATATTATAAGCCATATTTAACAAAGCGATAGTGGTCTTTTACAATGGATTTGACTTTAGGATCAGGGGTGCAGTCATACACCTTTTGATATTGGTTTCTAAATGACGTTGTATCTGACTTTAACTCGTATAAGCAATCAATCTTCAATAACAGTACCTGGCAGGCGTACGCATCTTCCGGTAATGCATTTAACAATTTGTAGGATTCAGCATACTTTTTTTCAATTAAATGCCTTATGGATTTTATAAACAGTGCAGGCCTGTTTTGTTCGCGCAGCCTCTTTTCTATTGTTAACCAGTCTCTTTTTTTAATCAGATTAATCAAGTCTTCACTGTCTGTAAATTGTTTAATAGATAAAAGGACTGTTTTTCTTGGATTACGCGCATCGTTCGTGTCGTAATAGGTGCTGTCATTTACAACCTGGTATTTGGGAGGTGCGCACGAAATAAAGATGAGCAGTAAGATGAGGGGGTTTTTAATTCGACGTAACATTTCCTAGCGGGATACGGCACAAAGGTAACAACTAATAGCTTTTCAAGTAATTCAACGATTGTCTCGTTATTGAATACCGTCTCATTTGTAGACTTTTTTCTTTTGAATGGAATTAATCTTTTTAATGGAATAGCTTAGTTTTATACAATATCCTATCAATCAATGTATTATAAACAAAAATTATCGCTTGTAGCGGCTGGTATATTTCATGGGTATACCAGGTACTATGAAAAAAATATCTTGTTTAGTAGCGGTTTTTTTGTTCTTCTCTACGTCGTTTACTATTGCCCAGCCAGGTGGCGGGAGGGGTAACGGAAACGGGAATGGAAACGGTAATGGTAACGGTAATACCAAACCTGAGAAACCTTGTAAAAATCCAAATCAGAAGGGTTGCAATGTTCCAATCAGTGGAACTTGGGTTTTAATGACAGGTGGATTAATTATGGGAAGTTTCTTCTATTTAAAAAAACATAAAGAACTGGAATTGAAAAAATCGGCAAACCAGTAGTTAATTGTTCTACAATCTGAAGCTTTATTGTGCCTAATGAGACTTACAAAAGTGTGTCATTCTAAGATATATTTTGAATACAACTACTTTGACTAAACAGGTATTTTAGCAAGTTGTACAATATTCTTTACTTCAATAACCTTTTTTGGATACCCTTTAATTGCTAGAGTAATCATTGCAAGGCCTAATTCCTTTAAAGAACAAAAGCCATCAGGATACAGTGCTTTCCCTATCGGGAAGATCCAGTTTACGTATTTATATAAAGGATTGGTATTCGATAATCCTTCCGTTGCTTTGAGGAAGCCGGGCCTTACAGCATACACATCGCGGAAGGGTAACGTCATCAGATCATTTTCCGTTCTTCCTTTCACACGGGCCCAGTGTAACATGCTCTTCTCTGTGTTATCGGTACCCGCTCCGGAGATGTAGCAGAAGGTCATATGAGGATTTAACCTACTTAAGGTTTTTGCTACGTTCATGGTAAGAGTATATGTTGTTTTAAAGTATTCTTCTTTACTCATGCCAACGGAAGATACTCCCAGGCAAAAGAAGCAAGCATCATATCCAGAGAGTTGGCTCTCAATGGTGCTAAGATCATAGAAGTCTGCATGAATAATTTCTTTAAGCTTTGGGTGTTGTTTACTGTACGGCTTTCGGTTAATGATGAGTACGCTTTCGGTTCTTGGGTGATTTAAACACTCATGTAATACACCTTCACCAACCATACCTGTAGCACCAGTAATTATAACTTTAATTTTGCTCATATACTTGTAATTGTATTACGCTGTTTGTTAATCATTCAATGAAGCTAAGGTTGAGACGTGGATCCATCACAAATATTGTACAGCATGGTATATCCTACACCCGCGGGTTAGTGCGGGTGTAAGGGTGTTTATTATATGCGAACCTCCTGGTGCCAGCGCTCTTCTATTTCCTCTTTTAATCTTTGGATGATCTCATCCAACCCATCATACCAATCCAGGTGCGGGCTCCATGCGGCACATCCACCTGCCGTCGAAATACATTGTGTATCTTTCCATATTTTGCCGCATTGCGGGCAACGCCCAGCTGTTGAAAACGTGTCCCAATAGTTTCCGCACGTACACTGCCAGTAAGGTTTACCATCAGGTTCCCATTTGCATTTAGGACAACGAATATGAATATCTGACATAATCTTAATATTTAGGGGTGTGTCTGCAATATAGAATAACTTGAACTATAAATAACAAGCCGAACAGTCGTAATAAATATTTACATAATAGCTGAAAGTTAAATTGGCTCTTATTTATTTTCGCGCTTATAATGCGAAAGAAAATCAAACGGTCTCTGCGTGTAGCAAGAATAGTTGTTTACAAAGAGACACTTGTAAACTATACAGAGCACTTTTGGACATTCTTAGGGTCTTTTGTCGGTATAGGCTTAATAGGTTTAATGCAAAGCTTCTACCTCTCAGCGTCCGATAATCTTTTTCTTGTAGGTTCGTTTGGTGCTACATCTGTTTTGATCTATGGTGTAATCAACAGTCCTCTCGCTCAACCCCGAAATGTTATTGGCGGCCATTTAATTAGTGCCCTTGTGGGTGTTACAATAAACTATTTTGTTCCTTACGACTGGTTAGCGGCAGCGCTGGCTGTATCGTCTTCTATTGTATTGATGCAAATTACCAAAACACTTCATCCGCCAGGTGGTGCTACCGCCCTGATTGCTGTTATCGGATCAGAGAAGATTAAAGCTTTGGGATTTGGATATGTTATAAGTCCTATCTTATCGGGTGTAGTCATTTTGCTGTTTGTAGCGATGGTATTTAACAACATTACTAAAAAAAGAAGCTATCCGCGAAACAAGTATTGGTACAAGGTCTGGAAGCGGAAATACCTGTAACAATCTTCACCTGCTTTCACCATAAAAAATAGAAGTTCGGGGCTTAAAGCATAACACCTTAAGCCCTGAACAAAGAATGACTAACTATACGCTTTAAGCGTTAACCATTAACTAGAGGACTTTTTCCAGTACGGTGGTGTTATCCGCTTTGTCTTTAGCCCGTATGGTAATGGTTGTACCGACGAGGGCAACGTTAGGCTTTGTTGTTGTATATGACCATTTGGAGTTGGATGCTTCACGCAGTACGGCATCGCCTCGCTCAATGAGTACCTTTGCAGCATCTCTGATCTCTACCTGTACGGATACTACTTTGAAGTCGTCGGTGACTTTCATTTCCAGCACATCGCCTATTGCTCCGTTATATTGAGAGACATCAAGGTCCTTAATCTCCGGCGCTCTCAGGTAATCGGTTAAGGCTACCAGATACGCACTGGTGAGACGTGGTGTAATGCCGGAGGTATACTCTGCTCTACTGGTCTCATTGGCCAGCTGGGCTTTCGCATACGCTACAGCTTCTAAAAAGCGTTCTTTTCTTTCTTCCTGAGAAGGTGTGAGAACGTCGCGCTTTTTAGGCGGTTTACACATGATCAGTTTACCGCGTACACGTCTGTATACTACAATATCGCCTAGTTTGCCATTTACTGTGGCCATAATGGGGTTATTACCTACTTTTGACATAGAATTAAAAATTTAATGGTTTAACAAAATTTAACTTTATCAACTGTCCAGCGC
>NZ_JAHESD010000028.1 GCF_018598585.1 Chryseosolibacter indicum | reverse complement strand
CCTGTTTACTTATCCAGCATGCTTAAGTTTATTCTGGGACCTGTAGGCGGATATGCGGCAGGGTTGAATCTTTTAACAACCATCCTAAGCACTGTATTTGGCATGATGACGGTTGTCTTCATGTTTACGTATTCAGGAAACTGGTTTAAAGAAAAAGTGCTTTCGCGATTTATAAAAAAACAAAATAAACCCGGAAGTAATAAGCGCTTTGCAAACATCTGGAAGAAGTATGGATTACCTGGTGTGGCTCTACTTACGCCGATTATACTTACACCTATAGGAGGTACATTATTAGCCATTAGTTCGGGCAGCCCCAAGGATAAGATTATCTTTTATATGTTCCTAAGCGCTTCGTTCTGGTCTGTGGTAATAAGTATGGCGATTTACTTTTTCGGTAATAAGATACTGCCTGACTTCATCCAGTAACTAGCTCACGTTTTCTTCGTCGGGTAATATCTCAATATCCCGGATCAGTACTTTTTTAGCTATACGCTGACCAGTTGTTGTTGCGGCCAGTCCGCCGAGGGCTGTTTCTTTATAGCGCGTCTCCATGCTTGCGCCGATCTCGCCCATAGCATCTATGACTTCGTCAACAGGAATAACACTGCTTACATCGGCCAGGGCTATTTGCGCCGAACTATTGGCGATGGCTGCGGCGCTTGCATTACGCACCACACAAGGAACTTCAACCAACCCCGCTACAGGATCACACACCAGCCCCAGCATGCATTGTATAGTTATGGCAACTGCGTTGAACACCTGGTCGTTTGTTCCTTCAAGGCAATAAACAATAGCACCTGAAGCCATGGCTGCCGCACTGCCCGTCTCTGCCTGGCATCCACCTACCGCACCTGCAAGTGAAGCACGTTGCTCGATGATAAGGGCAATACCTGCGGACACAAGCATGGCTTCAAGAATCTTTTTATCTTCTATAGCATGGATCTCCTGTAGTGTATATAAAACACCTGGCATGATGCCGCTGGCACCTGCGGTAGGCGCTGCAACAATGCGGCCCATACAAGAATTAACTTCCTTAGCTGCCAGTGCCCGTGAAATAAGATTTTGAAATTCTTTAGAAAGAACAGCTTTAGGAAAACGAAATACTTTTTTTGCTCCGTTATTGATCATGCCCGACCGTGAGGTCATGTCTTCTTCAAGTCCGGTATGTACTGCATCTTTCATTACGTCCCATGCGCGCGATAGCCCTTCCCAGATTTGCTCTTTAGTTCGTCCTTTTTGCTCACACTCGTACTCCATCACCACTTCTGCCAAAGACAAATTTTTCTCTTTGCAGTAATTTCTCCATCCATCAAAAGTTTCGAAAAGAAAAGCCATACTATGTTATTTTTACAATCTGTACCTGGCAATATTAGGCGAAAACGATTTAATAACAATTAAAACCTGTGAATTAAAAGAATGGTTCACACCACACGAGGCGCAACACTACCTTTAAGAATTGTTCTGTACGCTATCTTTACCCTGTTTCCTTTTCTGGCATCGGCACAGGTTAACCTCTGGCATGTGTTGGCAGAAGTAAAGATGAATAAAAGCACTGATGCCAATGGATATGAAATGGAGAAGCCTGTATTTAATGATCACATCAGGTTCTACGAAAAGAAACAAGTGAAGATAAAGGGATACATTATTCCCTTAAGCGAGATAGGTGCGCAACAAAAGTTTATGCTGTCGTCGTTGCCTTTTAACGTTTGTTATTTCTGCGGAGGAGCAGGCCCTGAAACAGTGATAGAAATTGAAACGAGTAAGAAGATTGATTTTACAACCAAACAAGTAGTGATGGAAGGAACGCTGGTTTTAAACGACTCCGACCCTGACCATCATATGTATATTTTAAAGAATGCACAATTATCCAACTAACCTTTATGCAAAAACTAACCCTGCTTTTCATCTTCTGTTTTTCCGGCTATTTACTTCAGGCGCAAAATCAAGATGAAGCAACCATCAAGAAAATTTTCGATCAGGAATTAACGAACGGAAAGTCATACCAGATGCTTGAGTACCTGGCAACAAAAATAGGTGCCAGGCTTAGCGGTTCTCCGGGTGCTGCTGCAGCTGTTGATTGGACGAGACACACCATGCTTGACTTTGCTGATTCTGTTTGGTTGCAACCCGTAAAGGTACCACACTGGGTACGCGGAGCACAGGAAATAGGAAAAGTAACTAATTCAAGAAAAAGAGGCACCATCGACATGAGCATTTGTGCATTGGGTGGCTCCGTTGGCACTGGCGCTGCAGGCGTAACAGCAAATGTAGTGGAGGTGAAGAACTTTGATGAACTTAAACAGCTTGGCCAAAGAAACATTCAAGGTAAGATCGTATTCTTTAACAGGCCCATGGACGCTACCAAGATCAATACATTTACTGCTTATAGTGGAGCGGTAGACCAACGTGCTTCAGGGCCATCAGAAGCTGCAAAGTATGGTGCCGTAGGCGCTATTATTCGTTCCATGGGTTCAACCCTCGAAGATTACCCACACACAGGTGGCTTGCGCTATGCACCTAACATTCCGCAAATTCCTGCTGTGGCTATTAGCACTAAAGATGCTGAATTACTAAGTAGGTTATTGAAAGAAGAAAGAGATCTTCAGTTTTATTTTGAAACACATTGTCAGACATTTCCCGATGCACCTTCTTTCAATGTTATTGGTGAGATTAAAGGTTCACTACACCCGGAAGAGATTATTGTAGTAAGTGGTCATCTTGACTCCTGGGATTTGTCGCAAGGCGCGCATGATGATGGCGCAGGTTGTGTTCAGGCTATGGAAGTTATTCGTCTATTTAAAGCAATTGGGTATAAGCCACTTCGCACCATTCGGGCAGTAATGTATATGAATGAAGAAAATGGCTTACGTGGAGGCATTGAATATGCCAAGCAATCTGAACTGAAGAAAGAAAAACATCTTGCAGCAATGGAATCAGACCGTGGCGGATTTACACCTCGCGGATTTACAATGAGTGCTCCTGAGAATGTGGTGGCGAAAGTTAAAGCATGGAAACCATTACTTGAACCTTTTGGATTAACGGATTTTGATCAACAAGGAGGAGGTGCAGATATTGGGCCATTAGCAAATCAAAACGTTCCGCTTTTCGGATTCCTTCCTGACTCACAACGCTACTTCAACTATCACCATACAAAAGAAGATACGTTTGATAAAGTAAACCAACGCGAGCTCGAGTTCGGTGCTGCAGCTATGGCTGCCCTCACTTATCTTATTGATCAGCACGGTTTATAAAAAACACTCCCATCCTTGATCTTGTGATCGAGGTCAGGATGGGTTGCTTTTTATAACGTTAAGATATCCAATACAACTTTCCAGTTTGTATTCTCCCTCTTCCAGATACGCATATAATACGCTTGTTTCTTTTCAGTGCTTCCTTCTTTGGTTACTTCAACTTCTGCTGTGCCGTATACATAGGCAAGGTCGCCAGATGGAGCTACTGCGCCATCAATAGCTTCGTAGATTGGTACCGTGGTTTGATTAGTAAGATACTGTGTAATCTCGGCAGGGGAAGTAAACGGAATATTTCCATCACGATATAGCCGAGCTTCTGATGAGAGTACTGTGTTATATGCTGTATGGCCTTCTGTTGTCAGTGATTTGATAAAAGTACTTTCGATTTCAATCATCTCCTGCTTTGTCAAGCCAGCACTGCTATTTTTCTTAAGTGTTATTGTTGATGTTTTCCATGCTGGCTTTTCAGGCAATTGCGCATGACTAATGCCAATGTCAATAAGGGCTTTCCATTTACCATCGTTCTGCTTCTGCCACATAGTAACAAAATGCCCGAAGGCTACAGCTTTCTCGTCAGTTTTACGAGGCCTGAATTCCCAGGGCCCCGTGTTAAATCCAAAATCTCTAGACGCAGAGATATCCGAGTATACCGGATACCAATACAACCAAGCATCGTTTGGTTTTTGATCCTGGTAAGGTTTTTTGCCTTTGCGAATACCAGGACCAAAAGTAATGGCACTGTCTGATAGAAATGTGAGAAATGCTTCTCTTGTATTTTTCTCCTTAGCCAGATTACTAAAAGCGAGCTCTGCATTAACAAGGCTCTGCAATCTTTTATCAGAAGTATGCTGTGCAAAAGAAAAACAGGAAATAAAGAATAGGAAGGAAGTAGCCAGTAGGTATTTCATAATCAGTTTTAAGAGCGTAGAAAGATAACTGGCTTTATGCATTCTACCTATCCCCTAAACATAGGATTTAGAATCCTGCTTCGCCAGTAATAACGGCGTTCTTTAAAACGTAGATCATCTGATCTGGGTTTTTATCGTTGAGAATCAGTGTTCCCTCAACTTCAATGGGCTTTTCCGTATACGTAACTTCTTCCTTAAGGAAAACCTCAACCACTGTCTCCGGGCCTCCTACGCCACAAAAGAAACATGCATTTAATGGCAGCGACGAAAGCATGAAGTGTTTACCCTTTATTCCATTCTCAAAAGGAACCATGTAACCCGGCAATGCAATTGTCTTTCCTGACAATGTTTTTACTGATTCTTTAAAAACAGGTTTCTCATACTCACCATTGGCATCATGTGCTTTTACGAAAGTAGTTTCATACAGCTTGGGCCATACCAATGAAGGGAAGCCCGTATACGCCTTTTTCTGTGCAAACCCTTCGACGCATAAAGCCACAAAACATAGAGCCACTAATACACCTTTTCTTGCGGTTACATTCATGTTCGCAAAACTTAAAATAAAAACGCCTGCACATGGGCAGGCGTCTTCGTAGAAAATTTTATTACAATGTTACAGTTTCTTCCTTTTTAGAATATGCTTCTATAGGCAAGCAACTACATACAAGATTTCTATCGCCATACGCATTATCAACCCTTCCTACGGCAGGCCAGAACTTCGTCTCACGTACAAAAGCCAGCGGATATGCCGCCTTTTGTCTGCTATAAGGTTTATCCCAATTATCTGCAGTTACTAACGCAGCAGTATGAGGAGCGTTTTTAAGTACGTTGTTCTCTTTATCTGCCTTGCCTTCTTCTACTTCTCTGATCTCATTTCTGATCTCGATAAGCGCATCAATAAAGCGGTCAAGCTCTTCTTTAGGTTCGCTTTCAGTAGGCTCAATCATTAACGTTCCTGCTACCGGGAAAGAAACAGTAGGCGCATGGAAACCATAATCCATTAAACGCTTGGCAATATCTTCTACTTCAATTCCTGCCTTCTTGAAGTCGCGGCAGTCTACAATCATTTCGTGCGCACATCTCCCTTTCGATCCTGTATAAAGAATTTTAAAGTCGCCTTTAAGTCTATCTTTAATGTAATTGGCATTAAGAATGGCATACCGTGTTGCATTCGTCAATCCTTCACTGCCCATCATGGCGATATAAGCATAAGAGATCGCAAGGATACTTGCACTACCCCAAGGGGCTGCAGATACAGCGTTAATTGCTTTTTCACCACCTGTTTTAACTACTGCATGTCCTGGAAGGAATGGCTTAAGCTTATCATTGACACAGATAGGTCCCATGCCAGGTCCACCACCACCGTGAGGAATACAAAATGTTTTATGAAGGTTAAGGTGACAAACATCTGCACCAATGTTGGCAGGCGATGTTAGCCCTACCTGCGCATTCATATTAGCTCCGTCCATGTACACCAGTCCGCCATATTGATGAATAGTTGCACATATCTCTGTTATGGATTCTTCAAACACACCATGTGTTGATGGGTATGTTACCATCAGACAAGAAAGTGTGTCTTTATATTGTTCAGCTTTTGCTTTAAGATCGGCAACATCAATCTTTCCTTCAGCGTCAGACTTTACTACAACTACATCCATACCTGCCATTACAGCACTTGCAGGGTTAGTTCCGTGTGCCGATGCAGGAATCAGTGATATATTTCTGTGTCCTTCATTTCTGTTTTCGTGATAAGCACGAATAACCATAAGGCCAGCGTACTCGCCTTGGGCACCACTGTTAGGTTGTAAAGATACACCTGTAAACCCTGTTATCTCTTTTAACCAGTTTTCAAGATTAGTAGTAAGCTCCTGATAACCCAGTGTCTGATCGGCAGGTGCAAAAGGATGTATACCTCCAAGCTCAGGCCATGTTACGGGAATCATTTCAGTGGTAGCATTAAGCTTCATGGTACAAGATCCTAACGAGATCATTGAATGAACCATGGAAAGATCTTTGTTTTCGAGACGCTTGATGTAACGGAGCATTTCATGTTCCGAATGGTGTGCATTAAAAACAGGATGCGTGAGGTATGATGACTTTCTCACCAAAGACGCAGGCCAGTTTAACTCCAGACCATTTGTATTATTAACAGGAGCTTGCTTTCCATTTGCTGCAGCAAATAGTTCAACAATTGCTTTTACATCTTCATGTGATGTTGTTTCATCCAATGAAATACCTACATGGTTATCACTAAAGTAACGGAAGTTGATTTGTCTCTTTTCAGCTTCTGCTTTTAATGCTTTTGCATCACTTACAGCAATCTTTAACGTGTCAAAGTACTGCTCATTAACTTGCTTTAGACCAAGGCCTTTTAAACCCGTCTCAAGGGTACGGGCAAGACCATGAATTCTTCCTGCTATTTTCCTTAAACCTTCTGGTCCATGATACACCGTATACATGCCAGCCATTACTGAAAGGAGTACCTGAGCCGTACAAATATTTGAGGTAGCCTTCTCTCTTCTGATGTGTTGCTCGCGCGTTTGCAAGGCCATGCGGTAACCTGGATTTCCTGATGAATCAATTGAAGCACCAATTATCCTTCCCGGCATTTGTCTTTTAAAATCTTCTTTAGTAGCAAAGAAAGCTGCATGAGGTCCGCCAAAGCCCATCGGCACGCCAAAACGCTGGGACGAACCGACAACCACATCAGCCCCCATTTCTCCGGGCGACTTAACAAGCAGTAAACTCATTAAATCAGCGGCTACAACTACATTTATATCTTTCTCATGTGCCGATTCTATTAAAGAAGTATGATCCTTAACAGCTCCATTATTATCAGGATTTTGGATAAGAACAGCAAACAGGTCTTTATCTGTCAAATCCAGCTTAGTTAAGTCACCGATCACCAATTCTACACCTATCGGGGTAGAACGGGTTTTCAATACATCAATAGTTTGCGGAAATGTATTTTGATCAACAAAGAATTTATGTGCTGCTTTCTTAGACGCCTTACGCGATGCATACATAAGGTGAAGGGCTTCAGCAGCGGCAGTTGCCTCATCCAATAAAGATGCATTTGCAATTTCCATCCCAGTAAGATCGATCACCATGGTTTGATAATTGATCAAGGCCTCTAGCCTGCCCTGTGCTATCTCTGCCTGGTAGGGAGTATAGGCGGTATACCAACCTGGATTTTCGAGAATATTTCTGAGAATGACAGGTGGGGTAATTGTATTATAGTAGCCAGTCCCAATAAAAGACTTGAATACTTTGTTCTTAGAAGCTATTTTTTTGAACTCCTGAATAAACTCAAATTCCGAAAGTGCTTTTGGCAAATTCAATGGCTTTTTCAAGCGAATTGCAGAAGGAATGGTTTCATCGATGAGCTGATCTATAGAAGCTACTCCGATGGTTTTAAGCATTTCTTCCGTCTGTTGAGCGTCCGGTCCAATGTGTCGGGATTCGAATTTTTCAGTGTAATGCGAGTCTATTTTCATTGATATGCAATTTCTAGTGGTTGTCTCTACTCAAGATTGCCGCAAAGGTAATGAGGAAACACACAGAATTAACAGGTTCTGAATAAATAACGTTTGCTTGTTTTTACCAATCGTGTAAAAAATTTCAAAACCTTAAAAACCAACTTAAAAATCAGTGAATTCTCCCGTAGCTTTGACGATTAACCTTAATCGAGTAACGTATGAAATTGAAACTTTTAGGGGTAATAAGTTTTCTCTCTGTTTTAATACAGCTACAGGCACAAGATCCTGTTGCTCAACAGTATGGAAGCATGATTACCATTGATGATTTAAAAAGTAACTTAACCATTCTTGCTTCTGACGCTATGGAAGGCAGGGAAACCGGTAAAAGAGGTCAGAAAATGGCGGCCGCCTTCCTTAAAGCACATTATGAAGAGTTGGGTCTGACAGGCCCTGTTAACGGAGATTATTACCAGCCTGTTGAATTGTTTACTTCAATACCTGGGGATATTTATGTTAAGGTAGGATCTGAAGTTTTTAACAACTTTACAGATATCGCTTATTATGGAACCGCAGACTCTGGTGGTGAAGTATCTATTCCCGTGGTTTTTGCAGGTAAGGGTCGCAAAGAAGATTATGAAAAACTGGATATAAAAGATAAAGGTGTTTTAATACTGCTAGGCCCTGGAGAAAGTTTCAGAAGTTCTCTGGAAACCGCGAAAGCGCAAGGTGCTAAAATGACATTTTTCTGCCATTCAAATGCTGACGAATTTAAAAACCTTGTATCTCAATTCCGATCGTATTTATCAAACGGTGTTCTGTCTCTTAACAAACCTCAGGGCAATTCGAATAACGCGGGTGTTTTCTTTATTGCTCCTACAGTAGCTGAAAAAGCATTGAACACTACAATCGACAAGTTAAATAAGTCAGTAGAAGCAGGGAAAGGTTACTCCAAAATAAAAACTGGCAAGCTTTCGTATAAAACTGCTCTTGATGTTAAAAGCCTGAAAACTGAGAACGTGTTGGGATACATGGAGGGAACGGACAAGAAAGATGAACTGGTTGTCATTACTTCTCACTATGACCACATTGGAAAACTAAAAAGCGGTGAAGGCGATTTAATTAATAATGGTGCTGATGATGATGGCTCAGGAACAGTATCTGTTATGCAACTGGCTAAAGTTTTTGCCCAGGCAAAGAAAGAGGGTAAAGGGCCGCGCAGAAGCATCCTGTTTATGAACGTTACAGGTGAAGAAAAAGGACTACTCGGATCTGACTACTATACACAGCATCCAATTTTTCCATTAGCGAATACTGTTGTTAACCTCAACATTGACATGGTTGGCAGAAGAGACCCGCAGCATAAGGATAGTGCGCCTTATGTTTATGTAATCGGCGCTGATAAACTTTCTTCTGAGCTAAACAACATCAGTGAGTCTACAAACAAGACGTATACAAACCTGATTTTCGATTATACCTATAACGACCAAAACCACCCTGATCGTTTATACTATCGCTCAGACCACTGGAACTTTGCAAAGAATAACATTCCTATCATCTTCTACTTTGATGGTATTCATGAAGACTACCACAAACCCAGCGATGAAGTGAGCAAGATTGAATTCGACCTCCTGGCGAAAAGAGCTCAACTTGTATTCTATACAGCGTGGGAACTTGCAAACAGAGAACAACGCGTAACTCCAGATGTGAAGTAACATTCTATTTGTATATTAGTAACTGCAGAGAGTATACAGCATAGTCTCTGCAGTTATTTTTTTATAGCCTCGCAAATTCAACTCCTTCCTCTCTTCGACCGAAATAGTAATTTTTGCATAACTTTGTTATGCAGGTTGAGAAGACAAACGAATACTATCAGAAACTCAAAAGATTTTCGAAGGCAAATCGAATAGCTGTTGCTTTTCGCAATGCAAACCCTAATCATCAGCCAATGGCCGCAATAGATCTGGACAATGATGGAGTCCTTTTGTTTCTTAAACATCTTGAGACTGCTAATGTGAAGTATTTATTAGTGAGTGATTTTGCAGTTGCTTATCATGGCTTATTCGTGCTACCGAAGACCTTGATTTATGGATTTCTGAAGAAGAATCGAATCTTACTCGTTTCAAGCAAGTACTTATTGACAGTGGTGTTGACCTAAAACCAAGATGGTATTGAATACTTAAAAGGTCTATAGAATAAAAAAACAAACCCTTCAGGCGTCTCCTGAAGGGTTCATTAACAGAAAAGTATAAGTAAAAGCTTTATTCGTATCGTAATGCTTTAACGGGATTTAAAATTGCCGCCTTTAGTGATTTATAGCCGACTGTTAAAACTGCAATTGAAAGCGTAATCCCCAGAGCAATACCAAATATCTCCACCCCTATTGTAATTTTATATTCAAAATCATTGAGGTATTGATTCATGATATACCATGCTAATGGAGCTGCAATAACAAAACCCAAGACAATTAGCTTAACGAACTCTTTAGAGAAAAGAACAACGATACTTTCTACTGATGCACCCATCACTTTGCGTATGCCAATTTCTTTTGTCTTCTGATTAGCCATGAATGTAGCGAGTCCAAACAAGCCAAGACATCCGATGAAAATAGCAATAGAAGTAAAGACAGTCAGCATAATAGACATTCGCTCTTCACCTTCATAAAATTCTCTGATGTGTTCGTCTAGAAATTGATAATCGAATATATGTTCAGGATAAGCAGCTTCCCACTTTGTCTTTACTTCGTTAATCACGTTTTGAAACTGTGCCGGATTTACTTTAAGAGATAATGTTTCATATTCTTCCAGATCATTCAACATTATGGTAGGCTCTATCGGACTACGAAGTGATACTGTGTGAAAGTTCTTTACTACACCCACCACTGGCAACGTTTTACCCCACATTCTTATTTTTCTTCCGATTATATCCTGAGGATTTTCTATTTGAGACGTTTTAAGAAGTTGTTCATTTACAAGAAATCCTCTTGCTGTATCAAGATCTTCCAGTCCCGACCCTGCAATGAGTTTCAGATCATACAGATTAATGTAATTACCATCGATCAGTTTTACCTGTGCCCGCTTCCTGTCTTTTTGTTCCTCTCCTTCGAATGTGAAGCGGGTTCCACTTACAGAACCAGAAGAGGGAGGGGTGCTGCTTAAACTTGCCAGTTCAACACCTGGCAACACTGAAACCTCTTCACGAAGCGTTCTCATCTTGCTTGCTCCCTTTTTAAAAGTGGGTTTTTCAACAACAGGAATTGGAACCAGTACAACGGCATCTTTTCTGAAACCAAGTTCTTTCTTCTTGAAATAATTCATCTGACTCACCAGTACAATAGTGCCGATTATCAAGAACTGGGAAATCACAAATTGAAAAACAACCAATCCTCTGCGTAGGCTATAGCCAGAAGAATTTTTATTACCGATCTGGTTTTTAAGCGCCAGTGCAGGCCGGTATCCTGAAATCACAAAAGCCGGATATAACCCAGATAATAAAGCAACAACAGACGTTACACCAATAATGAATGCCCATAACAATCCATCAGAAGAAAAATTGAGAGCAAGTTGTAGCTCCAAAAATGTGTTAAGGAAAGAAAGGGTGATTTGCGTTAATCCTAAAGCCAGAAGCATAGCAACTACCGTGATTGCCGTAGTCTCACCTAAGAATTGTGCTATCAATTGAGCCCTTGTACTCCCTAACGATTTACGAATACCAACCTCTTTAGAACGCTTTATAGCTTCTGCTGTTGTCAAGTTTATAAAGTTGATACAGGCTGTTACAATAAGGAATGCAGCAATAATACTTAGGGCTACCAACGTTTCTTTAGGTGACGTACTGTATGTATACGTTTCATATTGGTTATTGAAATGAAGATCCTGTAAAGGTTGAAGTTCAAATGTTTGATGAGAGAAGTTATCGTCTCCATAATACTTCTGCACGAATGCAGGTATTCGACTTTGAATAGCAGAGGCATGCTCACCTTCTTTCAACAGAATATAGCAATGTTCATCGCTCCAGATACTTCCCCAACCATTTGCTTCCGAGGCTTTCTTAATTGTTATATAAGATAACATAAGGCTGAAAGGGAGATCAGTATTATTGGGGTGATCTTCCATAATACCCGTAATCTTATATTCCATCGTGTCATATTTCACGATCTCTCCTATTACGTCTTCCCTACCAAAGTATTTCTTCGCAAGTGATAGGGATATGATGGCTTCATTAGGGTCATCGAGTCCTTTTGTAGCATTGCCTATCAACATCTTTCGATCGAAAATCTTAAAGAAGTTAGGCTGGGCGAATACAACACCTGCCTCTTCGTTATATTTCTTAGGAACATCATTTCGTTGCGGAATCGTAATCATAGCTCCAGACCTGTAAGAAGTAAAAGTTACCTCTTCTGCCTCAGGAAAATCATTACGAAATGCATCCGGAAGAACAGATGGCACGCCTGGGGTATACGACTTTCCATTGTTTCCGTCAGAGTTCGAGACTACACGATAAATTCTATCCTTATTTGTATGGTAGTTATCGAAGCTCGATAGATGTTTTACTAAAAGAAACAGGATTAGACTACAGGTTATCCCTAAGGTAAGACCAGATACATTAATTAAAGTAGTTCCTTTTTGGCGAGCAAGATTACGAAAGGCAGTTTTTAAATAATTCCTAAGCATAGTAAAAAGTCTCCCCCCAATCCTTTCAATACAGGTGCCACAATTAAAACCTTAAAATCAATTGAATTTGAAGGTTTTTTAACTGAAAAGTCAGTTAAAACTGTTCACTATAGTTCGCCAGCGGACACTTAGAATTATTATGATTATCAGAATGTTTAATACCTGAATTCGTTATTTTTACCTTATGATTCAGCAGATTATAGTTGTATTGATTTTCGTAGCTGCCGCTTTCTATCTAGGCCGGCTAATCTATAATCAATTCAAAAGTAAATCTTCGTGTGCGACTGGGTGCGGCAAATGCGGTGCTGTCGACTTTGCTGCTATCGAAAAGGAATTAAAAAAGAAAGGTCTCTAAGCCCACACTTTCGTTCCCTCGGTACAGTTCTTACAAATCTCGATTTCTGCCCGCGATTTCATCAATGATTTTCTAAAGGCGTTATAAGGCTCTCCTTTCCAAATTTCCTCAAACGACTGTTTTTGTAGATCGCCTAAAACATGCTTCCCGTCCTTATCAAAACAACAGGGAACTACTTTTCCATCCCAGGTAATTACACAACTGTGCCACATTTTCCAGCAGTTGTTATGCAATTCATTTTTTATAGAATATGATGAATCGTTGTTTCGCTTATATCTTGAATATTTTTCAATAGAAGGAATAAGATCTGATCCGTTTTCATAGTTATAGATTTGTGCCGTTTTTAACACAACCTGATCAACACCTAGCTCCTCTGCCAATCTATATACTTCATTAATCTGGTGCTCGTTTGGTTTTACCACAAGAAACTGAAACACTATATGTGGTGATAGCGAGCGAAGCATACGCTTCCACTTTATGATGTTTCTTGTTCCTTCCAATACTTTTTCTAACGAGCCGCCTACACGATAGGACTGGTACGTTTCCTGTGTAGTTCCATCAATAGATATAATAAGACGATCGAGACCGGATTGTACCGTTGCTTTTGCTGCCTCATCTTTCAGGAAATGGCCATTGGTTGATGTGGCTGTGTATATTCCTCTTTGTGAAGCATAGTTAACCATTTTTAAAAATGAAGGATGCAGGTAAGGCTCTCCTTGAAAATAAAATGTGAGATACGTAAGCGTATCAGCCAATTGATCAATTGTACTTTCAAATAAGCTTTGCTGAAGCATTCCTGTCGGTCTTGTAAAAGATCGTAAGCCACTTGGACATTCTGGACATCGCAGATTACAAGAAGTAGTGGGCTCTATAGAAATACTAATAGGTAGTCCCGTTATAGAAGGCTTATTAATGAGACGCGAAAAGTGGTAACTGGAATAGATTTGCGTTATATTTCTTAAGCGCCTCCAGTTAGTTTTCGAAAGTATATTTTTGGTATCAGAAAAACTGCCAACCATAACGCAAGATAGTAGCTAAATTGATCAGCATAACTATTTACTATCCCTTATCTTGCATTAGTTTTTAACTATGCGCATACTTTTACTTCCGCTGCTATTTATCTGCAGCCTCACTTTCGGACAGGTAACACTTTCTGAAGACGCACAAATTTCTGTCATAACATGTGGTCCATGGCAGGGAGAACTATATTCCGCATTTGGACACAGCGCTTTTCGCGTACATGACCCTGTTAATGGGATTGATGAAGCATACAATTATGGCGTCTTTGATTTTGACCAGCCCAACTTCTACCTGAATTTTGCAAGAGGTTATTTGTACTATAAACTTGGGGTATACGATTATAAGCGCTTCGAATATTATTATATCTATCATAATAGATATGTACATGAACAGGTTCTGAACTTGTCGGGCAACCAGAAACAAAGACTATACGATTACCTCTCCTGGAATGCATTACCTGAAAACGAAAACTACCGCTACGACTACTTCTATAATAACTGCGCTACTAAAATGCGCGATGTGGTGAAAGAAGTTTTCAAGGATTCCATTCATTTCGACGGTTCATATATTAAAACTGATTATACCATCCGTGAGTTAACTGACCTATATTTAACAAACCAACCCTGGGGAGACTTAGGTATTGATATCTGCTTAGGCCTGCCAATGGATAAAAAAGCAGCGCCGCAAGAGTACATGTTTCTACCCGATTATGTAGAATCTGCATTTGCGCATGCCACCATAAAAGATGGTAACCAAACGAAACCATTGGTAGCAAAATTGAACAGTGTTTATGAGTCAACACCAGAAACCTTTTCAAAAGGCCTCTTTCAACCGCTCTATGTTTTTGGTGTACTCTCCGTAATTGCAGTGTTTATCAGCTATCGTGATTTTAAAAAACAACGAATAACACATGTCTTTGACATAACCCTGTTTACCGTACTCGGCATGATTGGCTTGTTACTATTATTCTTATGGATTGCCACTGATCATCAGGCTGCCGCGAGGAATATGAATCTGCTCTGGGCTCTGCCAACACATCTGGTAGCTGTAATTGCTTTTATCAAGCAGCCTAGGTGGTTAAGCACTTACTTTTTATTTGCCGCGATTATTTCAGTGATATTGATACTTTGCTGGGCTATTCTACCACAAAAACTGCATTATGCTTTAATTCCTGTTGTATTGACAATAGCACTACGTGCAACAGTACAATTCTGGGTTAGAAAGAAAACACTTACACCTTAAAAGGTGTAAGTGTTTATGTATTTGTTACATGTGGATAGGTCTGTTGGCTGTTGCTGCCAAGCATGCCTCTTTAACGGCTTCCATGTATGTAGGGTGAGCATGTGACATACGCGCTACGTCTTCTGCCGAAGCCCTGAACTCCATTGCAGTTACTGCCGCGGCGATCATATCTGCTGCACGAGCTCCTATAATATGTACTCCTAAAATTTCATCTGTTTCTTTATCTGCAAGAACTTTTACCAAGCCATCGGTATCCATACTTGCTCTTGCGCGTCCAAGAGCTTTGTAAGGGAAGCTTCCAGTTTTGTATGCACGCCCTTGTGATTTTAATTGCTCTTCTGTATAACCAACACTTGAAACTTCAGGCCAGGTATAAACTACTCCCGGAATAAGTAAATAGTTGACATGTGGTTTTTGTCCTGCAAGTTGCTCAGCAACATAAACACCTTCTTCTTCAGCTTTGTGTGCAAGCATGGCTCCGCGAACAACGTCTCCAATAGCGTAAATGTTCTCTACCTTAGTTTTAAGGTGAGCATCAACAACAATCTGACCCTTTACAGTTTCAATACCTACCTTATCTAAGCCAAGACCTTCGGTATAAGGTCTTCTTCCTATAGAAACTAGACAGTAGTCACCCTTGAGCTCAATAGATTTACCATCCTTACTTTCTGCCTTAACCACTACTTCCGGGCCTTTATTTTCTACAGCAGTAACTTTATGACCAAGATAGAAATCAAAGCCCAGTTTCTTTGTTGCCTTTTGAAGTTCCTTACCCATTGTGCCATCCATTGTAGGGATGACGCTATCCAGGAACTCAACAATAGTAACCTTAGAACCAATACGTGCATATACAGAACCTAGCTCCATTCCAATTACGCCACCACCAATAACAATCAGGTGTTTAGGAACTTCTTTCAGTTCAAGTGCCTCTGTGCTTGATATAATTCTTTTCTTGTCAAAAGGTGCAAACGGGAGTGGCGTAGGTTTAGAACCTGTTGCAATAATTACTTTATCGGTAGTTATGGAAGTTTCCTTTCCATCCTTAGCGGTTATCTTAATGGTGTTCTTATCTACAAAAGATCCAACGCCAGTATGAACATCGATTTTGTTTTTCTTCATTAGAAAAGCAATACCATCAACGTTGGCTTTAACAACGCCGCCTTTCCGCTTGATCATCTGTTCAAGGTTTACCTTTGGCGCCTCGATGTCAATACCATGCTCAGCAAAATGTTCTTTAGCATTGTGAAAATGCTCTGTAGAATCAAGTAAAGCTTTTGAAGGAATACATCCAACGTTCAGGCAAGTACCACCTAATGTGTCATACTTTTCAATGATAGCGGTTTTAAATCCAAGTTGGGCGCTGCGAATAGCGGCTACATAACCACCAGGACCAGAACCAATAACAACAACGTTATATTGCATAGTGTATAATTAGCCAATGAAGGCTTATGATAAAGAATTAAATACCTAAAATTAATCTACCTGGATCTTCCAACAATTCTTTCACCCGAACAAGGAAGCTCACCGATTCACGTCCATCAATGATTCTATGATCATAAGATAAAGCTACGTACATAATTGGCCTCACAACAATTTCACCATTCTTTACTACAGGTCGCTCAACAATGTTGTGCATTCCAAGAATTGCAGATTGTGGGGGATTGATAATTGGTGTTGAAAGCATTGATCCAAACACACCACCATTAGTGATGGAGAATGTACCTCCTGTCATCTCTTCAATAGAAAGCTTTCCATCTCTTCCTCTGGTAGCCAGCCTGATCACTTCACTTTCTATTTGATTAAATGATAGCTTATCTGCGTTTCTGATTACAGGTACTACCAATCCACGAGGTGTTGATACTGCAATAGACACGTCACAAAAATCGTGGTAGATTATTTCATCCTTATCGATAGAAGCATTTACAGCAGGGAAATCTTTAAGCGCTGCGCATACCGCTTTTGTAAAGAATGACATAAAGCCCAGGCCAACACCGTATTTCTCTTTAAACTGATCTTTATACTTCGAACGCATGTCCATGATAGGCTTCATGTCTACTTCATTGAAAGTAGTAAGCATAGCAGTTTCATTCTTCACTGCTACTAATCGCTTAGCAATTGTCTTTCGCAGTGAAGTCATCTTCTCTCTGCGTTCTCCTCGTGAAGTTCCTTCAGTAATCACAGGAGGGCCAGAAGGTGCAGCAGTTTGCGGTTTACCAGCAGCGGGTTTAGCAGCAGGTGTCTGTGCCTTCTGTGCATCCTCTTTTGTAATTCTTCCACCCACGCCAGTACCTTGAACCTGGTTAGCAGCAACACCTTTTTCGTCAAGTATTTTAGCTGCAGCAGGTGATGGATGACCAGCAGCATAAGATGTTTTTGTATCCGCTGCCTGAGTAGAAGCCGAAGCTGACGAATCAGTTTTTGCAGCAGGAGCAGCAGCACCGTCTGAAATTTCAATTCGGCAAATTAATCCTCCAATAGGAAGCGTTTCCTTTTCCTTGGCAACAATTCTAAGGATACCAGTGGCTTCAGCAGGTAGCTCAAACGTGGCCTTATCCGATTCTACTTCCGCCAGGATTTCATCTGCTTGTACAAGATCGCCATCTTTCTTAAGCCAAGTTGATATGGTTACTTCTGTAATTGATTCTCCTACAGCAGGAACTTTCATTTCCTTTACCCCTCCTCCACCGGAAGGTTTAGCTTGTTGAGGAGCCGAAGCTGACTGTGGTTTTGCTTCTGTCTTTGGTTGAGAAGCCTGGCCATTAGTTTCAATCTCACACAAAACCTCCCCAATAGGCACTGCCTCACCTTGTTGTTTAACAATTTTCAACACACCTGCATTTGGTGCTGTTAATTCAAATGTTGCTTTATCTGATTCAAGCTCAGCGATAACTTCATCAAGCTGAACTGCATCTCCATCTTTCTTCAACCAGTTAGCAATTGTTACTTCTGTGATTGATTCTCCAACGGTGGGTACTTTTACCTGAATTGCCATGGATTAATATTTATTAAGTGTGATGATTAAATTTCGAATGCCTGATTTAAGATCTTCTCTTGTTCGGCCTTATGTACTTTAGCATACCCAGTAGCAGGTGATGCACTTGACTTGCGGGAAACTACTGCGATCTCTGTACCCGGTGCTATCATCCTTCGGATGTATGACCAGTAGCCCATATTAGCAGGTTCTTCCTGGACCCAAACAACTTTTGCATTCTTATACTTTTTCTGAATAGCCTGAAGTTGCTTCTCTGGCCAAGGGTGAAGTTGTTCTATACGTACGATAGCAGCATCTTTAATCTTCTTTTTCAGTTGAACCTCCTGAAGATCGTAAAATACTTTACCAGTACATAAAATGATCTTCTTAACTTCCTTAGCGTTTACGTTAGGATCATCGATCACTTCGATGAAGTTCCCATCGGTAAACTCTTTAAGAGGAGAAATCACTGCTGGATGTCTCAATAAGGATTTCGGAGAGAATACAATACAAGGTTTTCTGAATGGCCAGGTTACCTGTCTTCTCAATAAATGGAAGAAGTTAGCCGGCGTTGTTGGATACGCAACAACCATGTTATATTCAGCTGAAAGCTGCAAAAACCTTTCTGGTCTCGCACTTGAATGTTCTGGCCCCTGACCCTCATATCCATGTGGTAATAGCATTACAAGTCCGTTCATGCGCTGCCATTTTGATTCAGCACTCGAAATAAACTGGTCGATCATTACCTGCGCCCCATTCACAAAGTCACCAAATTGTGCTTCCCATATAACAAGTGCATGTGGTGACGACATAGCATAACCATATTCAAAACCTAACACACCAAATTCTGAGAGCAGTGAGTTATAAATATGAAGCTTCTTCTGTCCCTTCTCAATATTATCTAAACAACAGTAAGGAGCATTTGTATTCGCATCAAAAATATAAGCGTGGCGGTGTGAGAACGTTCCGCGTTTCACATCCTGTCCAGACATACGGACGGGCGTACCCTCCAGTAATAATGATCCATAAGCCAGCAATTCAGCCTCTGCCCACCCCAGCTGCTTTTCTTCAAAGAAGGCCGCTTGCCTGTCTTTTAAAAGTTTTTCAATCTGCTTAATTGGCTTAAACCCTTCAGGGATAGTGATTAATGCTTTCCCAACCTTTTCAATTACTGGCTGTTTAATGCTTGTATCTGGAGATTGATCAAAATCTTCAGGGGTTGCTCTACGAAGCTTCTCCCATTCTGCTTCAATTTTTTGAGGCTTATATGGAAGTGGTTTTTGTTTCACTTCATTTAGCCTGTCCTGTAATTGATTACGGAAGCTCTTATCCATCTCATCGGCTAATGCTGCGTCTACATCACCACGTTCAATTAATTTCTTAACATATATTTCCCGCGGGTTATCATGCTTGGCTATGAGATTGTAAAGCTTTGGCTGCGTGAATTTCGGCTCGTCACTTTCGTTGTGTCCGTGCCTTCTGTAACATAACAGATCTACAAAAATATCTTTACCGAACTTCTGCCTATACTCTACTGCTAGATTTGCGCAGAAATTGACTGCCTCCGCATCATCACCATTAACGTGTAATACAGGAGCATCAACAATCTTAGCTATATCAGTACAATAAATACTTGTACGCGCATCATCAAAGTCTGTAGTGAAACCAACCTGGTTGTTGATTACAAAATGAATAGTACCACCGGTAGTATAACCTGGTAAGCCCGACATTTGAATTACCTCATACACTATACCCTGTCCCGCAACAGCAGCATCACCGTGAATAAGGATAGCCATTCCTTTATTTAGCTCTCCTTTATATTCATCATCAATCTGGCCGCGAGTATATCCAATTACAAGTGGATCTACTGCTTCAAGGTGTGATGGGTTTGGTGTAAGCTTTACATATATTTTTTTACCGGATGGTGAAGTGATATGGCTTGCATACCCTAAGTGATATTTAACATCTCCATCACCCATGGTTAGATCAGGGTTGATGTTGCCTTCGAACTCGGTAAAGATTTGCTCGTATGTTTTACCCAAGATATTGGATAGAACGTTAAGACGGCCCCTATGCGCCATTCCAATTACAACTTCCTTAACATCAAGTTCAGCAGCTTTATTAATAATGGTATGAAGCGCCGGAATCGTATTTTCACCTCCTTCTAGTGAGAAGCGCTTTTGTCCGATAAACTTGGTATGAAGAAAATTCTCGAATACAACAGCTTCATTTAATTTACCCAGTATCCTTTTCTTCTCTTCATTATTCGGGTTATAGCTATAATACTCCTGCTCGCATTTCTGGAAGAACCATTGGCGGATCTCATCATTACGAATGAAGTTATATTCAAAACCAATTGGACCTAGATAAACTGCCTTAAGTTTTTCGATAATCTTTCTGAGTGATGATTTTGGCATTCCAATTTCTGCCGCAACATCAAACTCAGCATCTAAATCTGCATCTGTTAGTCCAACACTTTGATGGTCAAGTTGTACGTTATGATTACGTCTTTCGCGAACCGGATTTGTTTTTGACGCAAGATGACCAAATGACCGGTAGGCGAAAATGAGATTGCGGACCTGCGTTTCTTTGATAGACAAAGAATCTGCTACAGCAGTGGTACTCGTACCATTGCCATTGCTTACCTGATGTTGTTGAGAAAAGTCAAAACCTTCGAAGAATTTTTGCCAGGTTTGATCCACTGATAAAGGATCCTTCTTGTAGTTTTGATAAAGCTGATCTATATAACCAACATCAGCATTTGAAATGTATGAAAAATTATCCATGGCGTTTGTAAAACGAACAAATGTATACAACCTATAGTTCACAAAAAAACCGCGTACTCGTGTACCCAAATGTATTCATATTTTAATAAAAAAGGGCATTCATACGATTACGAATGCCCGGGCTCCTACCGAAATGTATTTTAAGCGATCGGCTTACTTAATTAAAAGGTCCTCAATAGAGACATTAAAAATATGAGCGTATACCATAAGTCTATGTAATGGTACTTCTTCCATAGAGTCTCTTTCAATAAATCGGTCTTTCGTGAATAAAAAGGGAGGTATTTTATACTTCTCATCAAGTAATCTTTCGGCTTCAGCGATTGTAATTGCCTTAGGCAGAAGGTTAAGATATTGATTTATCTTGTATTTAAACATGTAAGAGGAAGTCTTTACGTAAAATTAATGCACTTCGCAGAAATAAATCAAATTTTAAGACAATTAATTTCACCCATATCACCTTATTATAAGAAATAGCAATTCTACTTTTGAGATATGAGATTGCATATCGGAAAGGAAATTGAACAACGATACCGGGAATCAGGAATAAAGCTATCAGAGTTTGCCAAAAGGCTTAATACCAGCCCCAGAAATGTTTATGCAATTTTTGAGCGAAGTGATATTAAAACAGATCTACTTCAAAAAGTGGGTGAGATTCTCAATTTCAATTTCTTTGCGCTCTATCATAATCCGGATCAGCTTAAAGAGCCGGAATCGTTGTATGAAACAAAACGCGCTGAATTAGTGTCTGTTATTGTTAATCTTGATGGTAAAGAAAGCACGCTCAGCCTATGGATTAAAAAACTTACAGCAATAAATAAATCACTTGCCTGACTGCTAGCAGATGTCGTACACTGGCGATTAATGTAAGAATTGACTTTTTATTTGGATAGGATAAGTAGTGCTTAGATGGACGTCCGCTAAAGTCGCTACAAGGTCCTTATAAGGGTAATAATTTCAGTAGATAATTTAAGTGATCGAGCCAAAAGGAAACTAAAAGAGGGAAGCCAAACCACTTTTCTAGCCAAAAATGACTTACTTCCATTTCAGTAGTTGTCCTTGATAAAAAAACTATTAAATTTGCATCCCTTAATTTAAACGGACGAGTTCCACAAATTAATTTACAATGGTAAAAATTAGATTAGCCCGTAGAGGCCGCAAGAAATTAGCAATGTTTGATGTGGTGGTAGCTGATGCCAGAGCACCTAGAGATGGTCGCTTCATTGAAAAGATAGGCACCTATAATCCATCTACAACTCCTGCTACAATTGAACTTAAAGACGACCGTGCTTTTGACTGGTTAATGAAAGGTGCTCAGCCTTCAGATACAGTAAAAGCTATGCTTTCATATCGCGGAATTCTTCTTAAAAAGCATTTGCAGATTGGTGTTATTAAAGGCGCCTTAACACAAGAGCAAGCTGATTCAAAATTAGCTGATTGGGTAAAAGGAAAAGAAGCTAAAATTGAGGAAAGACGTAATAAACTTTCTCAAAGCAAGCAAGCACAAGCCAAAGCTCGCAAAGAAGCTGAATCTAAAGTTAAAGAAGCTCGTGCCGAAGCTATCCGTAAAAAAGCTGAAGCAGCCACGGCTCAACCTGCTCCTGCTGAAAATGAAACTGCTCCTGCTGAAGGTGCAGAAGGATAATTCTGATTCTAAAGACAGTTTAAATGCCAATACAGAGAAAGTATTGGCATTTTTATTTCATCGAAATTATAATGCAGGTTAAAGATTGCTATAAAATCGGATTTGTAATGAAACCTCATGGATTAAAAGGTGAGGTAACAATCAGCATTGAAGACGACATCCCGAATGAAATCGAGTCGCTTGACAAGATTTTCATTGAACAAACAAATGGACTTGTTCCCTACTTTATAGAAAATATATCTGTAAAAGGAAGTAAAGCCTATCTCAAATTAGAAGATGTTGATAGCACTGAAGCTGCAACCGCTATTTCTAAATCCGCAATTTACCTACCCAAAACGGAAAGACCTAAGTCATCAAGAGGTGAATTTTATGACGACGAGATTGTGGCTTTCGAAGTCCACGACAATGAATTTGGGCTGATTGGCAGAGTTGTAGAGGTTACTTTAGCTGGGTCGAATAAACTGCTGTCGATAGATAGAGAAGGCAAAGAAATTTTGATTCCTATTAATAGCCCTTTTATTGAAAGTATCAATAAAAGCAAAAAGAGAATTACTGTCTCATTACCTGATGGCTTTTTAGATATTTAAATATGCATATTGATATCATTACTTGTCTTCCTCGATTAATAGAAAGTCCATTCGCAGATTCAATTTTAAAACGAGCGCAAGCAAAAGGTCTTGTTACTGTTAATATTATTGACCTTCGGCAATACGCAACAGATAAACATAAATCAGTTGATGATTATGCATATGGAGGAGGTGCAGGTATGGTTCTAATGATAGAACCTATTTACAGATGCATTACAGAACTTAAAGCTCAACGTAACTATGACGACATCATTTACATGAGCCCCGATGGAGAATTGCTAAAGCAATCCATTGTAAATGAACTGAGCTTAAAGGGAAACTTGATCTTTTTATGTGGTCATTATAAAGGTGTCGATGAACGTGTACGCGAACATTTAATTACTCGTGAAATCAGCATTGGAGATTATGTTTTATCAGGAGGAGAGCTTGCTGCGGCTGTTGTTGCTGACGCTGTCATAAGATTGATTCCGGGTGTACTCTCTGATGAAACGTCTGCACTAACTGACTCTTTTCAGGATAATCTTATAGCTCCCCCTGTCTATTCAAGACCCGCAGTATTTCAAGGTTGGAAGGTTCCTGAAATACTGCTATCTGGCCATGAAGCAAGAATTTCGCAATGGAAACATGAAAAATCCCTTGAAAGAACGTTAAAACGCAGGCCTGATCTACTTAAAGAATAAATTATAGGTTTTTGAACTTATTCTTTAGGTCCATTTCCGGTTTCTGAATTCTTTTTATACATTTGCAATCCCATTTTAAAACCATCGAGTTATGGCTGATTTAATTAAAGTAGTTGAGCAGGAATTTGCTAAAGTTCGTGAAGCGATCCCAAGCTTCAAGCCTGGTGATACCATTAACGTTCACGTAAAAATAAAAGAAGGTAATAAAGAGAGAATTCAGCAGTTCCAAGGAACAGTGATCCAACGCAGAGGAACAGGAACAAATGGTGAATCTTTTACAGTTAGAAAAGTCTCTAACGGCGTAGGCGTAGAAAGAATATTCCCTATCGTATCACCTGCTATCGATAAAATCGAAGTCCTCAAGGAAGGTAAAGTTCGCAGAGCGAAACTATATTACCTGAAAGGTAAGCAAGGTAAAGCCGCTCGTATCAAAGAAAAATTATAAGATTTATAAAGCATATAAGAAGGCCATTTCTACAAAACGAGATGGTCTTTTTTATTTCCTCACTTTTCAATTCTCAAAAATCATAACGTTTGAAGAAAGTGAGAAATTCCCTGCTTTTATGGGTATTAGCATACTATTAAATAATTAATAACTTTGTGCCCTCCTAAAAACCAACCCAATCAAAATCTATGGCAAGAAATATTGCAGAATTGTTAGGGAAAGATGCAGAGTTTTTACTAAGACATCAGAGCAAAACCGTTTCAAAAGAACTCCTACACACACCAAGTCCTGATTTCGTTGATAGAATCTTCGTTCAATCAAATAGACATCCACAAGTACTTCGTAGCCTCCAATGGTTATTTAGTACGGGAAGATTAGCCAACACAGGTTATCTTTCTATTCTCCCTATCGACCAGGGTATAGAGCATAGCGCAGGCGCATCCTTTGCTAAAAATCCTATTTATTTTGACCCAGAAAACATCATAAAATTGGCGATTGAGGGCGGTTGTAACGGGGTTGCTACAACATTTGGTGTTCTTGCCATGATGTCTAGAAAATATGCTCACAAAATTCCTTTTATAGTTAAAATTAATCACAACGAACTTCTTACTTACCCTAATAAGCACGATCAAATTATGTTTGGGTCAGTAGAAGATGCTTGGAACCTTGGTGCAGTAGCAGTAGGTGCTACAATCTACTTTGGCTCTGATAACTCAACCCGCCAAATCATGGAGGTGGCTGAAGCGTTCGAGCGCGCTCATGAACTTGGAATGGGAACAATTCTGTGGTGCTACATCCGTAACAACGCATTCAAGACAGGAGGCAAGGATTATCACGTTTCTGCCGACTTAACAGGCCAGGCTAACCATCTTGGTGTAACTATACAAGCTGATATAATTAAACAAAAATTAGCTGAAAATACCGGTGGTTATAAAGCATTAAATACCGGAGGAAGCAGCTATGGAAAATTAGATGAAAGAATTTATACAGAACTCAGCTCTGAACATCCTATTGACCTTTGTCGTTACCAGGTTCTTAACTGCTATAATGGCAGAGCAGGTCTTATAAGCTCAGGTGGAGAGTCCAAAGGTTCAAGTGATATGGCTGACGCCATACGTACTGCCGTTATAAACAAACGAGCCGGTGGGATGGGATTGATTTCAGGAAGAAAAGCTTTCCAGCGTCCAATGAAAGAAGGTGTTGAAATTCTCAATGCTATTCAGGACGTGTACCTTGATAAGTCCATTGACTTAGCATAATATTATAACTTTAAATCCGAAGTTTAGGAAGCTTCTGATAGCCTTTTAGAAAATCTTAAACTTTGGATTTTAACTTAACATTGAAGATATGTCTTGGTTTAAACGCAGCGATAAAGGAATCTTAACCCCAACGGAATCTAAAAGAGAAGTTCCGGATGGACTTTGGTTTAAATCACCAGGTGGGAAGATTGTACACACACGGGAACTGAAAAACAACGCTTATGTCGTTCCTGAAGAAGATTACCATGTCCGTATCGGATCAGAAGAGTATTTTGAAATTCTTTTCGATAACGCCAAGTATGCAGAACTTGATCCTGACATGGAGTCTGCAGATCCACTAAGCTTTGTCGATACCAAGCCCTACCCTAAACGCATCAAAGAATCGCAGCAAAAATCAGATCTTAAAGACGCTGTACGTACGGCTTACGGAAAAATGAATGGTATAGAAATAACCATTGCCTGTATGGACTTTTCATTTATTGGTGGATCAATGGGTTCAGTGGTAGGTGAAAAAATAGCACGGGCTATGGATCATAGCCTTCAACATAACAAACCATTCCTGATGATCTCAAAATCCGGAGGAGCAAGAATGATGGAAGCTGGTCTATCGTTGATGCAAATGGCGAAGACATCAGCTAAAATTGCGTTGTTAGACAAAGCGAAAATTCCTTATATATCTTTACTAACTGATCCTACCACAGGAGGTGTAACAGCCTCTTATGCTATGCTCGGTGATTTCAATATTGCAGAACCAAATTCGCTTATTGGGTTTGCTGGTCCACGCGTAATTCGCGAAACTATTGGTAAAGACCTACCTAAAGGCTTCCAAAGCGCAGAGTTCGTACTGGAGCATGGCTTTCTTGATTTCATTGTAGACCGCAGAAATCTTAAGAGCAGGCTTTCTACTTTACTTAAGATGCTACAGAACTAGTTCAAGCGGTCAGCGGCATTTGTCTCAAGTCAACAATAAATTCTTAAATTATTTAATGAACCGTTGTGTCATTAAGAGGAGAACCGCTATAGTGTTATCTTCTTAATGATTCACCGTATTCCTTAACAGTATCAATAAAGCATTTGACTTTGTCCGCTTCAATGTCAGGATATAACCCATGTCCTAAATTTGCAATATGTTTTGTTGAACCAAAAGCATCAAGCATTTTTCTTGCTTCATTTTTAATGTCATCATAAGAACCGTACAAAGCACATGGATCTAAATTGCCCTGTAAAACTTTATTAGGCATGAGCTTTCTTGATTCCTTGATGTCCATGTTCCAATCCAATCCTATTACTTCACAATTAAGAGAATTGAAAGGTTCTCTTGCGAAGAAAGCCCCTTTGGCAAAAACTATCTTAGGCACCTCGTTAATAACGTCACATATCTTAGAAATATATTTCAAGGAGAACTCTTGATACTGATCTGGTGATAAAATGCCAGCCCATGAATCAAAGATCTGAATGATGTCGGCACCAGCACTTATTTGTCCTTTAAGATAGTTGATCGTGCTTTGTGTGATCATTTCAAGAAGCTGGTGAGAGAATGCTGGTTGAGTATAGAGCATTTTCTTTGCCTCACTAAAAGTCTTACTCCCTTTTCCTTCAATCATGTACGAGAAGATGGTCCATGGCGCTCCTGCAAAACCAATAAGAGGAACTCTTCCATTAAGTTCTCTTTTTGTTAGGCGAATCGCATCCAGCACGTACGACAATTCATCAGCGTTTGATACATGGATTTTCTTTAAATCATCTATAGACTTAATTCTATCAGGAAAGACCGGACCTCTCTTTTCTTCCATTTCATAATTAAGGCCCATTGCTTCCGGTATTACGAGAATATCAGAGAAGATAATAGCTGCATCTACACCAAGAATATCCACCGGTTGAACGGTAACTTCTGTAGCAAGCTCAGGCGTTTTAACAAGCGTTTTAAAATCTCTAGCCTTTTCGCGTACGGCGCGATATTCAGGCAATATCCGTCCCGCCTGACGCATGAGCCAAATTGGAGTTCTTTTTGTTATTTCACCTTTAGCTGCTTTAAGCAGAAGATCGTTTTGTAAATGCATGGGTGCAAATATGCACTAATGAAAAAGCACTTCAAACAGAAGTGCTTTTCATTAGTATTAAAACAAAGATTTTACATTCCTTTCGGATTTTTAACAAGAGCGCTACCAGCCAAAGGTGGATTATAAGCAAGCTCATTATCCGGTACATCCCAATAGTCCAAATAATTATAGTTAACAGTAGCGTTTGTGCTAACTACGCCTGTGCGGCTTAAAGCAATAGCAGCCTTTCTTCCTCCTCCAGCAGAAACGTTATCGATAACTCCCCAACGCCTAGCATCGTAAAAAGCCAAAGAGCGAAATAGTAACCCTATCCTTCGTTCTCTCCTTAATTCCTCTTTAGCCTGATCCAATGTTAAGCCGGTCCCAGAAACGGCGCTCAGGCCTGCTCCTTGCAGCGTACGGACTTGATCAATTAACGTAAGCCCATCATCAATTAATCCTGTATAAATAAGTGCCTCAGCTCGCATAAGCATGTTCTCTTCATATGACCCTGCCAAATAAAGTTCGTAGGCTCCGACGTTGTTGTTACAAAATTGAATTACCCCAGGCATCTTTGGCGCTCCATCAGCCCCACTATTAATTAATTGCCACCTTGTGAAAAAGGAGTTACCTCTTGATGTTTCTCCAATATAAGGAGAAACTTCGCCTTTAGAGTTCACATATAACTTAAAATTGTTTTCCATGCGCTTATCACCAGGTTTAAAATCCTGAATCAAACGTTCTGTAATCTTAAAGGTATTTCCTAAACCAGAAGTCTTTGCGGAAACTGTGCCTGTTGTAGGAGCCAGAAAATCACTCGTTGAATTCGACCTTCCTGTAAACACTAAATCAGTTGCTGTTATGCCATTTTCCGTTAATGTAAGAATTTGATTCCAATGCTCCGTTGTCATCTCATTCACTCTTCTATTTACAAGGATATTTCTGGCTTTATATGTATTAATATTATGTTGCCACATAACAGGTGAGAGCAACCCTCCTTTTCCTGTTCTATTAAAAGATGGTATTAGCCCTGAAAGAATAGCATTATAATCTGCATGTCCTGCGGGAATAGAAGCAAGCGCAGAAGATGCAAGGTCAAAGTTTCTTGTTGCCTCATTAATAATCTCCTCCTTAGTAACGTAATTTCCATTCGTCCCATTTACTTCTTCACCATTAGGTTCATTAACGATAAGCCCGGCATAGTAAAGAGATCCTATTCTGGAATATGCAAAGCCTTTCCACCAATAAGCCCAGGCTTTTAAAGTATTCTTCTTGACTTCAGCCTCGCCAGTATATGCAACTTGATCGACATTACTGAGAATGGTATTACAAGCATTGTTTATGTTGTACATATATGCCCACTCATAATAGGTAGAGTTTTGAAAGCCTGTTGAGTTAACGTTTGCTGTTATACGTATAAAATCAATTTGCTTACTTGGTGCATTAGGGTTCACAAGATTGGTGCCATCATCCAGTACAATATTATCAGGGCAACCTATCTGGTTGATAAATACATTGGCAATATCAGTTCCTATTACATCGCCCATTAAATCATGATTTCCAACTGTTCCCGACCAAAAATAACCTGGTACTCCATCATAGTACTTTACATCTTTAAAGCCCGTTATGTATATACCCATACCAAAAGAGACTATCCCGGTCTCTGTTCTAATTGCCCCAGAATTTGGTTGATTTGGATTTTCAACATCCAAGTCATCCTTGCATGAAATTGTCATTACTAAAGAAATCAGTAATGCAATCAATATCTTAATATTATTCATTTGATAATTAATTTAAAACCCAATATTTAATGTTGCTTGATATGATTTAAAGTTAGGCAATGTGCTATGATCTGTGCCTCTGTCCCATGCAGAGTTAGCAGTGCCAGAACTTATTTCAGGATCAAATCCCGTGTAATCAGTCACAGTCCAGAGGTTTCGTCCTGACAGAACCACTTGTAGTTTTGTAAAGGCTGGAATGGACAACAGTTTAGCTAAATCTAACCCTACAGCTATGTTTCTTAAACGAAGAAAAGAAGCATCCTCATAAAAATAATCCTTTGTTCCATTCGCCGTACGTTGTGCATATATACCCCTATAGAAAGCAGTCCATGCACCCGTTTCCCCCTCTATTGTAATTGGCTTGGTGTAATCACTATGAATACCATCCCTATACATCCATTCCTTTGTTTGATTGTATAAGTGGCTACCATAAACCCAATCAAATTGAAACGACAATGTTAAGTAGCTTTTAAAAGAAAAATCATTTATGAAAGACATATTAAACTTAGGATTGGGATCGCCAAAACTAAATTTATCAGCAGTAAAATAGGGTTGCTTTGTTGCCTTGTTAACCACGTATCCATTACTCGCTACCGTATAGTTTGCCTGTTGATTCTCCGGTATGAAGTAGGAGCCATCAGGAGCTCGCTCCGTCACACTATGTAGAATCTTGTAGCCAAATAACTGCCCGATCTTATTTCCAGCTTCCAAAACATAGTTTGTGCTTCCAGCATTTGATGTAACAACAATGGGTTGGTCTCCTACAGCCAATATTTCTGATGTCTGCTTACCATAATTGACAGTTGAGTTCCATTTAATATTTAACCCATTGTAAATTGTCGCATTTAAAGAGAATTGAAATCCGTGTGACCCCAATGAAAAGGCATTGTCTATTAAAGTACCTAAGCCCGTTGAAGGTGCCATGTCTACTGGATAAATAGCATCTTCTGTTTTTCTATCCCAGTATGTAGCAGATAACCCTATATCATTAAGCCATCTTGTATTCGGGAAAAGCGCGAATACCATATCAGCACCAAATTCAAATTCCTTGGAGACCTCTACACTTAAATCAGGATTACTTTGACCATACTTATAATAGAACGATGTTCCAGACCCAACTACAAGAGGCGTTAAAGTAACATATCTGTCGAAAGGTTTAGGTTGGATGCCAGCCTCACCATATGCAGCTCTTAACTTTAGTTCTGGGAAGAAGGTGTTCACAGCACTACTTTGCCAGAAATCCAAAGCAGAAATTCTTAAATAACCATCAGCACGCGGAAACGTGAAAGGTTTAGAACCACGTCCAAATGCCGATGAGTAATCACTTCTAAATCCTCCTGAAACACCTACAAAATCTCCATATTCAATCCTTTGGTTAATAAGGTATCCATAGGTTACAAAAGGTTCTTCATAATCTCGATAAACACGCCATGAACTTGCATAGGCTGCATTATAAGGTTCGTAATTTGCAGGTAAGCCTAACGAAACGCTGGTATATTCCTTTAGAACATTTTTACGCCAATCGAAAGCAGCTTGCGTTACAGTCCTGATAGGCAGATTTATTCCAAGATCGTTTTTAAAGTCAAATGTGAAAGTTGCAGTTCCTAAAAAGTTTTGGAATATTTTGCTATTAACGTATCTGGTTAAGTCTCCGGCATTATTGTTATTGTAATTCGAAATGTATCTAGCGGAGCCTTGTGTTAACCAATATTTAATGTTTGCGTTGTTTGCCTGGTTTATATATTCCAAATCACGATCCTGAGTCTGATAATTTAAACCATATTTCGCGTCCAGCTCTACAAACTTATTAAACTTGTAATTCAAGTTAAGATTCTGGATGATATCCACCTTGTTATCGTTATTATCGGTATACTCTTGATAAAATAGTGGATTGGATGAATTAATACCTGTTGTCTGATTTAAATAGTAAGGAACCGATCCGTCTGTAGTTCTTGCTCCAAAGTCTGCAAACGGATATGCGTTTAGCAACCCATAGAGAATAGTTCGATCACTCGTCTTTAAAGTGCTCTTGGTATATGCAATTTGAGTAATATTCCTAAACTTTAACCCCTTGAATAGCTCAGCTCCCATATTCGCAGTAAGATTACTTCTGTCCCAATAACCGTTATTAATCACATTGCTCTCCTGACGACTATTAGATGCCGAAATGCTAAAATCAATTTTTTCACCTCCTCCTGATATGGCTATGCTGTTATTGTAAGTGTTTGCAGGCTTAAAAAAGAAATCGAAATGATCAATGTATCTAAGATTTGTATTGTATGGTTTATTATTTTGAACCGTTGGGTCCGTTGAATTATATTGAACATTCTCAGTATATACACCGCTATTAGTGTCAAAGAGAATAGGGTTACCTGAAGAGCCTATCACTTCGTTATTCGCATTGGTAGCAAATGCATGGTACCTAGCCTTACTTAATCCTCCTACATTTAAATAAGTATTTTGGGCAATGCTAGAGGAAATATCAATGTTAAGTTTTCCTGCCTTACCCTTTTTGGTAAAAAGTTGTATAACACCGTTTGCTCCTTGCGCGCCATAAATAGTTGCTGCCGCTGCACCTTGAACAACTTCTACTCTTTCAATGGAATTCAGATCAATAGTTTGAAGACTTGTAGCCCCTACTTGTATCCCATCAATCATAATCATTGGAGACGTTCCACGGTTTAAGGTATTGATACCCCGCAGAAGGATATTAACATCAGCACCCGGCGTTCCTCCGGTACTGGAGATTTGAGCACCGGCTATCTTACCTACTAATGCCTGATCAATAGATGCAGATGGGGCTTGAGGTAATTGTTCAGAAGTAACAGATTCTACCGAGATTGCAATCTTTCTTCTGTCTGTAGCCACCCCAACTCCCGTAACAACAACTTCAGAAAGCTGCTTAACATCCAATGACATTTGCACATCAATTGATGTCCGATCTCCGATTTCAACTTCCTGGCTCTGTAAGCCAATGAAAGAAAAAACGAGCACGCCTCCAGCACTAGGTACATTTAAGGAATACCTTCCTTCAACATCGCTGACAGTACCATTAGTGGTTCCTTTTAGGAGTACGTTTACACCAGGCAATGGAGATCCGTCTTCTTTAGATAGGATCTTCCCTGAAATAGTTCGCTCTTGTGCATAGGCAAAAAGCACAAAAGCCAACGCATGTAGCGTTAGTAGAAATTTTCTCATAGATTTTAGGAATAGGTTAAAACTATCCTAAAATAAATTCCATTTAGGTAAAATAAAATACTGTAGTTATTAGAATCTGCAGAATAAAGAAGTTATAACGCAAGTTTATTTAAAATTTAATTACTATTTCGGTTGCATTGAGATAAAAAAGTTTAAAATTATTTTATGTAAGAGATGAAAGGTTAATCGACATTTACAGAGGCTATATAATGCTTTTTGAATTGGGCTGACATGCATAGTAAAAGCGTTCGTTAGACTGTTATCTTATTTGTAATGTGCGATGGACTACAAAAATGAAAGAGGCTGTCCTTTTAGAGACAGCCTCTTTTGCAAGTTAAATTTAATTAGTTAAGGCTTCTTATAATACTTGTACTCAAGGGTAATATTATCTGTTTCATTACCTATTGGCGTTAAGTTTATATCGTTAACTCTGAGTACAACGTATTCATTATATCCCGTTTTATCTGTGATTCTTACTATATAAACGTCACCTTTGAATACGTTCGTGACTGAAGTAACAACTGGTTTTGTTTCGTGTGACCATTTTGCAACTTGATAAGAAGCACTTGTATAATCAGCGGCAACACCCTTAACGAACGTCGTCGAGTTAGTAGAGCCAGCCTTAAATCCAATATCAAGTCCGCTCACTTGAAGGATAATATCCTTCAGCGCTTCATCAGAGGCTTTAGCGATATGAGTCATTTCGCTAAAATCATAAGCAGCACGGTCCCCATTCTCGCCAGTTGCTGCAGGATTGTATAACGCTAGTGTTCTTTGCTTTGAGTCAACATTTACTGTTGTATTTAATGGAACGTTTACAAACCTGGTGGAGCTGGTTTTACTTATTGTTTTCCCTGTAGCATATGAAGCACGATATCTGAAGAATAATGTATCTAGGGTATTAGGATTAGTATTACCTGAAGGCATTCTGAACCTCACGGTATCAGCAATATTAGCAATATTATAAGTTTCGGTTCTAAAAAGCGTTTCAGCACTCTTAACTCCGCGCTTTACGAAAATTTCTACTTTCTCTAAATTGGCTAGTGAAGTAGTTGCAGAAGTGAAACCCAAAACTATAACTGAATCCGGATTTGCGGTGGCAGGATTTGCTGTAACAATGATATCATTACCAGCAGCATCCTTCCCGTAGTTAAATGAATTAGTTAAAGAGAATGGCTCCAGGATATTAACGGTAAAAATCCGTACAACTTTTTGACTGTTGTCGTTGTTTGACGCAACAAGCTCTAATGTAACTGAAGCAGGAAAAGCTGCACCTGTTTTATTTGCAGGAGAAGTATTTCCAATACCAAGTGTACTTGCGGGATAAACCCAGTTCACTGACTCAGTTACATTGGTAAAAGACCCTTTCTCTTCTCTCTGCCCTGTGCTTGTAACAAGATGATTAATCTTTAAATTAGTTAGTCCTTCAGACAAATAAATTGTCATCTGAACATCATCGTTTATACCAAAGCGGGCTGTAGTTACGTCAAAATTCTGCTCAGCGAGTTGTGGTTGTCCTGTTGGAGGAGGAGGCAAAGCTTTAGTTGGAACCGTAACTAATATAGATCCCTTGGACGTAATCTCTTTCGCAAACTTTTCGTCCTCATCAAAACAAGAGGCACATAAAATAAGTAATGCGAAAAATGCAGTATATATCAAATATATATTTTTCATGTTTCTCAATTTAAAAATTAATTATCCCAGAATACTCCCTTAACAACCATTGAGGCTCTTTGGGGAACATTATTCAAATTAGCTTGCTGTTCACTTAAAGGATAAACCAAAGATCTCGGAATTGTATTGTTACCAGCCGCAGCTGCAGCAGGAGAAACTGAAAGCAGTGGAAATCCGGTTCTTTTCCAGTCATTCCATGGCTCTACCCCTACACCAAAATTTGCAACATATTTTTCCTCGATGATTTTTTGTAATGATAGGGCGGTAGAAGTTTGTGCAGAAACGTATGTAGAAGCTGCTCCTCCTGTTATGCCAGCATTTGCTAAAGAGGCTTCAATTCCTGCAGCAAAAAAATCTTCTTTTGTAGTTCGGTTATCCTTATTAACAGGTGCTGAAGCTCCGTAAACAAGCATAGCCTCTGCAACTATAAAATTATACTCAGCATAAGTTAACATTCTTATTGGAGCTGCCCCTGTGTAAGTAAGAGATGTTGAATTTAAACCACCGTTACCCGCTCTTGTTCCATTGTCTGCTGTAACACTACCTCTTAAATAAGTATGTATCCTAGAATAAGGAACACTAGTAGCATCTCCAGGTATTGTTCCTCTATAAGCTGTATAAGGGGATGCAGGTGTTGTTGCACTATAAGGGAAAGGAGTGAAATACATAGTCAAACGAGGATCAGTTTTTCCTTGCATGAACTTAATGATGAAGTCGGAAGGTGCATAATAATCTGCACGTTGCAGTTCAAACTGATGGATGGGATTCTGCCTATTGGTGACGTTTTCAAAAGCCATTTGAAAATTATCATTATTAGATTCCATAAATGGACCCCCTGCATTAATCACGGATTTTAATAAATTTCCTCCGTCAACTTTAGCATAATGAAGAGCGAGCCTAAGTTTTAAGGTGTTTGCAAATTTTTCCCACTTAGTCATATCGCCGCCGTATATCAAATCTTCTGCTCCAATCTTAATTGCATTAGTTTGCTTCATCTTAGCTATTCCCTCGTCGATAAGCACAAATAAAGAATCATAAATTTCCTTACTGTCGTCAAAAGCAGGTTGCACATTGCTAACACCTTCTAAAGCATCCTTGTAAGGTACATTGCCCCAAACATCGGTTAATATTCCAAAAGCAAAAGCTTGTAGTACGTTAGCAATACCAGCGTGCTGCGGATTTCCTTGTGAATTTTGTTTAAGGTAATTTAAATCAGCAAGGCATACAGAATAGAAATTAGACCATGTGCCATTCACATCTGAATTTGATAAAATATATTTATCGTATTCACGAGTTTGCGCTGCCGTTACACCTTGTCCTGCGGCCTGCTGCGAAAAAATAGATGAGTAGATAAAAATATCAGCTCCCATATTAAAAGCAAGACTTGTCTCTGCAGCTACTAATGTTTGAGAAATGCTTGCGGTTTTTAACCTCGTAGGGTCATCATTAACATCCAAAAAATCACTACATGATACCAGTACGGAAATACATGAGCTTACAATAAGTATATTTTTAAAAAATCTTTTCATTGCTTTCAAATTTTATAGGGTTACTCTTAACAATACACCATAGCTTCTTGTTTGAGGCAACGTGTTAAAATCAATCCCTTGTGAGTTGCTAACACCTTGTGAGTTAATCTCCGGGTCAAGGTGGGGATAATTAGGCGCATACAGAAATAGGTTGCGTCCTGTAAGTACCAATTGTGCTGATGAAAAAGGTGTCTTACCTATTAAAGTTTTTGGAAGAGAATATGATAAAGATACTTCTCTTAACCTTACCCAAGAGGCATCAAACACCATTGACTCACCTTGTGTGTTATATATACTTGTCCAATACTGTTGTGCGTTAAGTGCAATACTATTAGGGACAGGTTTTCCTTCACCGTCGAGAAGAGCTCTTGGAGTACCATCGGGATTATCAACAGGGTCACGTAAAACACCTTCAATAATATATGTGCGATCTCTGTTACCTGTTTCCTCAGCTACACCCCTAAAGCGCAGATCTCTAATATTTCTTGAAATTATATCTCCTCCTTTTCTAATATCAACTAGAAATGACAACGATAGACCTTTGTATCCAAAAGTATTTGTTATACCCCCAGTCCAATCCGGATTTGGATCTCCAACGACTTCAACTTTAGAAGTATTAGCAGTAGGTTGGCCAGCTCCTGCTCCTGTTGACGTAATTAATAAGTTTCCATTTGCATCACGATTAAATTTATTACCCACTATAACACCGTAACGCTGTCCTGCTTGTAACTGTGTTTGAGGTGTGGTGAATCCGCCAAGGAAGATTGAATTAACAAGCGGATCGATAGCAACGACATTATTGATAACTTTTGTCCAGTTCGCATTAATCTCCCATGTGAAGTTAGCTGTCTTCACAGGAATAACACCAATAGTTAATTCATAACCATGAGTTTTCAGCTCACCCGCATTCCTAGTTTGGGTTGTAAAGCCAGAAGCTGGAGACGTAGGTGCATCAAGAATAATGTCAGTAGAATGCGTTTGGAAATAAGCAAAGTCAGTAGTAATTCTATTTTGGTAGAAGCCCAACTCAACACCAACTTCCGTTGAAGTTGTAAACTCTGGACCTAAATCAGGGTTACCAGAAGTATTGCTAAGTGAGTATCCTTGTTGCCCTCTGAATGGGAAAATAATTTGAGGGCCAAATCCATTAGAAGGATTGGATTTTCCAAAATAAGTATCGGTAGAATATAATGTAGCTTCACGTCCTACTTTTACCGCACTCGCACGTAATTTACCAAAATTGAAGAAATTATTTTCTTTCATTACAGGGAAAGCATCAGTAAAAATGAAGCTTCCATTAATAGAAGGATAGAAGTAAGAGTTATTTCCCTTACGGAAAGTAGAAGACCAGTCATTTCTTCCATTCACGGTAACGAAGGCGAAATTTTTATAGCCTACCGTAGCTTGCGCATAAACTCCTACCAATCGCCTTGTATCCTCATCGTTAAAAGGAGTATACGTTGTATAACTTGTCACCTGTCCAAATCCGTCAACTGAAGCTCCAACTGCGTTTACGTATTGATTGCGTAAATAACTTTGATTGATTTCATTTCCTAAAAGGAATGAAGTAGAGAAATCACCAAACTGTTTGTTAGCTGTTAAGTTAAGATATGAACTTGTTTGTTGAACAAAATTGTTACCATCACGTGTTCCACCTGTTTGGGCAGGAGATGTATACCCATTTCCTTTGCCTCCTACAGCATCGATTGCTTTAACATTTTCAAGATAAGCATCCGTACCAATCCTATAATTTAAATTAAGCCAATCAGTGAAGTCATAACCCAAGTTAATATATCCTATAATTCTGTCTACGCGGTCTTCATATGTGTTATTCGCTATAGTCCAATAAGGGTTATCATTGGTAGCATCAAAATAAGATTGAGATCCATTTGGTAATTCATAAGGATAATTATCAAGGTCATAGGATCTTGGTAAGATATAACCTCTGAACAATGGGTTCGACTGTTGATTTCCATTTGGTGTACGATTCGAGCGAGTATTGAAATAACTGGCAGACCCCTCAACATTAAATTTACTTGTTAATTGTGTCTTGGCAGTTACTTTAAAAGTATTACGTGTTAGTTCATTATTTTTAATAACGCCATTCTCTTTCAAATTAGAGTAAGAAACAATGAAATTTGATTTATCATTGCCCCCAGAGAAACTTATGGAATTTTGGAAGTTGCTTCCTGTTTTAAAAATATCCTTAACGTTATCTGGATACGCTTTAAGAATTTCGTCTTGACCTAAATAATTTTTAACAGTTTGTCCTTCAATTTCAGGTCCCCAGGAGTCCAATGATGAAGGATCAAACACTCCGTTAAGGCCCTGCGCATATTTATTCTGATACTTAGGCAAACGATTTACTTCAACAACATTGTAGTTTGAAGTGAAGCTTATCGAAGATTTTTGTCCATTTTTACCTTTCTTCGTCGTGATGATAATCGCTCCTGAAACAGCACGTGACCCATATAACACAGCCGCTGCAGGTCCCTTTAATATTGACATTGATTCAATATCATCAGGATTAAGATCTATTGCCCTGTTAGAATTTGCCACACCTGTCTGTAAAGCATTAGCTCCGCCACCATTATCGATAGGAATCCCATCAACCACAAACAAAGGTTGATTGCTTTGTGTAAAGCTGGTGAATCCACGAATAAATATCGAAGATGACGCCCCAACCATACCACTAGAGCCTTGAATTCTCACTCCCGCAACTTTACCTGATAAAGAATTTACAACGTTAGTTTGTCGGGTGTCTGCAATTTTATCAGATGTTATTTGGGAAACGGACGTACCAAGAGATCGTTTTTGAGATTCAATACCCATTGCAGTCACAACCACTTCTGATAGTTGAGTAATATCTGAAGCCAGAGTAACATCTACTATTGATCTGTCACCAATCACGGCCTCAGAAGTGGCTAGTCCAATAAAACTATACACAAGTGTTCCACCTTCCGATGGTACTTTAATAGCATACTTACCATCAGCATCTGAAGTTGTACCTGTGGTCGTTCCTTTTAAGATTACGTTTACGCCTGGTAGAGAAGAACCATCTTCAGCAGAAGTAATGGTTCCTGTTACTGTTCGGTCTTGCGCCCACGCGGCTAGCGCAATGACTAACGATAACATCGTTAGTAGAAGTTTCCTCATAGTGTCTAGGTTTAGGTTAAAAATTAATAAAACACTAATTTAGGGGGATAAAACGACAAAATAAAATAGCGAATAATTCAGTATTATCCGAAGTTCTATGTTTAAACTTAAAAATATTCGAAATTTGCTATTTTAACACGGTTGCAGTGGCGTTAAATTCCTTCTGTAAGTTTTTTTAACTTTCTTAATATTACTACTCGACGTATTTTTCTTGACAAACACACCGGCGTCTTTTCTCTAATCGTTTGGTGTTGCAGAAGCATTGACATACGCTATTCGGCCATAGAAGGTACGGTCTAGCATTAGTATTGTTTCTGCTATCCTTCTGCCATTGTTCTATCAACCTTGTTAAAAAGGCCTTTTTGATGAAGAATCAATGAATTTACAGCGAAATATCACAGAATCGATACTGTTGCCATACCGAATCTTCACTATTGCATCACTGATGCTGGATTGGAGTTCTCTTAATCTTAGAAATGTGATACCTTAAAAGGTAATCGCCTGATTAGCTAAATTGAATAGAAATAAAGGCAGGTTACCCGTAAGGGATGGTTGGAATTGGAGTAAGGAACCTGCACAAAAAAAGGAGGCTTGTGGCCTCCTCTCTATCTAAATTATTTAAAATCTCTGTTTACGCTTCAGCTATTGGTTGAACAGAAACAAAAGATTTATTTTCTCTGCCTTTTTTAAACACAACAACACCAGGTGTTAGTGCAAATAAGGTATGGTCTTTTCCGATACCTACATTTTGACCAGGGTGGTGTTTTGTACCGCGCTGACGAACAATAATGTTACCAGCTATTACTTTCTGACCGCCAAACACTTTAATACCAAGTCGTTTGCTTTCCGATTCACGGCCGTTCTTTACTTTACCTTCGCCTTTTTTATGTGCCATGGTGTGTAAGTTTCTTTTGTGTTACAATGATTATCCGATGCTTTCAATTTGCACTTTGGTGAATTGCTGGCGGTGGCCATTCTTCACCTGGTACCCTTTTCTTCTTTTCTTTTTAAAGACAATCACTTTGTTGCCTTTTACGTGTTCCAGAATCTTACCTGAAACCGTGATTCCATTAACAGTAGGGGCGCCAATACTCACGTTACCACCATCGTCAGTTAAAAGTACGTTATCGAATTTAACCGATGAACCTACTTCACCTTCTAACTTAGGGGCATAGATATATTGATCTTTAGCCACTTTGAACTGTTTTCCGGCAATGTTTACAATTGCGTACATAGCTTTTAAAAAATAGGACTGCAAAGGTATAAAAAGAATTGATTTTTCTGCACATCATCCTATAAATTTCACAAATAAGCAAATAACCGTCGTCTAAAATTTTTTTTTCAAAAACCAAGGTTCAACAAGGCGTAGTTGTAAACCATAACTAAAGCACATTAAACGGCTATTTTACAGTAACTTATCATCCACAAACAATTCACAAAGTTATCCACAATCTTTGAATTTAGCCCAGAAATGCTGTTTTTGATTTATGCGATTCGTTTTATTCTTTTGTAGACTTGACGGTGAATGAAACAGGGTTCTCTGTTCCAAAATCCCAAGATAAAACTTGAAAATTACCCCGGTTATATGCCTTTAAAAGGCAGTAACCTTTTTGATATTTTGGTTTAACCTTAAAAAATTAAAAATGAGCCACGCACCACTGGAAGAACCGATCCTTAAGGAGAACAAAGACCGCTTTGTCTTATTTCCTATTCAACAACATGATATATGGAAATTCTATAAACAGGCTGAAGCTAGCTTTTGGACAGCAGAGGAGATTGACTTGAGCCAGGACCTTCGCGACTGGGTGAACCTGAATGACGGTGAGCGCCATTTTATAACGCATGTATTGGCTTTCTTTGCAGCCAGTGATGGCATTGTTAACGAAAATCTTGCTGAGCATTTTGTTTCCGAAGTTCAATATACAGAGGCTAAATTCTTCTATGGCTTTCAAATTGCAATTGAAAACATTCACTCGGAAACTTATTCTTTACTGATTGATACGTATGTAAAAGATCCAAAAGAAAAGGACAGACTTTTTCACGCAATTGAAACAATGGATTGCGTAAAGAAGAAAGCGGATTGGGCTCTTCGCTGGATTTCACAAGGAAGTTTTCAGGAACGCTTAATTGCATTTGCAGCGGTTGAAGGTATTTTCTTCTCAGGATCTTTCTGCTCTATTTTCTGGTTAAAGAAGAGAGGACTTATGCCTGGACTAAGCTTCTCTAATGAATTAATCTCACGTGATGAAGGACTGCATTGTGACTTTGCATGTCATATTTATACACAGCATGTAGTTAACAAACTTCCTAAGGAACGTGTGATCGAGATCATTAAAGACGCAGTGGAAATAGAGAAGGATTTTGTAACAGATGCACTTCCGGTGAATCTGATTGGTATGAACGCGGGGCAAATGCGTCAGTACATTGAGTTTGTAGCAGATCGTCTTCTTAATGAACTTGTTGGCACAAAAGTTTACAATGCTACTAATCCATTCGACTTCATGGATATGATTTCATTAAGAGGTAAAACAAATTTCTTCGAGAAACGTGTAGCAGAGTATCAGAAAGCAGGAGTTATGAAGAGTACAGACAAAGAATCTGCTCCAAAGTTTTCACTAAACGAAGATTTTTAATACATTCAATCACTTTTTAAACTTTTCTTCAACAACAACCCTATCTACCAAAATGCTTGTAGTAAAACGTGACGGACACAGAGAATCAGTAAAGTTTGATAAGATCACTGCGCGAATAGAAAAACTTTGCTACGGTCTCGACCCGAAGTTCGTCAACCCAGTGGAAGTAGCCATGAAAGTTATTAATGGCTTGTATGATGGTGTTACAACTCAGGAACTTGATAACCTTGCAGCTGAGATTGCAGCTACAATGACTACACGTCATCCTGATTTTGCTAAGCTTGCCGCGCGTATTGCTGTGTCAAACCTGCATAAAACAACAAGCAAATCGTTTTCGAATACAATGAAGCGCTTATACCAGTATGTTGATCCCAAAACTGGTCAGAATGCCCCATTAATTTCGAAAGAGACATGGAAAGTTATCAAGGAACATGCTGCCGCGATTGATGAAGCTATAATCTACGATCGTGACTTCAGTTACGATTATTTCGGCTTTAAAACACTTGAGCGCTCTTACCTGATGAAGATAGATGGTAAAACAGTAGAGCGTCCTCAACATATGCTTATGCGTGTTGCTGTAGGTATACATGGCGAGGATATTTCTGCAGCTATTGAAACTTATAATTTAATGTCAGAGAAGTGGTTTACGCATGCCACTCCTACATTATTCAATGCCGGAACTCCAAAACCTCAGTTATCATCTTGCTTCCTGTTAACCATGAAGGATGATAGCATTGATGGTATTTACGATACTTTAAAACAATGCGCTAAGATCTCCCAATCAGCGGGAGGTATCGGCTTAAGCATTCATAACGTTCGTGCAAAAGGTTCATACATCAAGGGTACAGGTGGAACATCCAATGGTATTGTACCGATGTTAAGAAACTTTGACATGACAGCGCGTTACGTTGATCAGGGTGGTGGAAAAAGAAAAGGAAGCTTTGCTATTTATCTTGAGCCATGGCATGCTGATATTTTCGAATTCCTTGAGTTGAAGAAAAACCATGGTAAGGAGGAGATGCGCGCACGTGATCTGTTCTACGCTATGTGGATTTCAGATCTGTTCATGCAGCGTGTAGAAAACAATGAAATGTGGTCTCTCTTCTGCCCTAATGAAGCTCCTGGGTTAGCTGATGTTTGGGGTGAAGAGTTTGAACGTTTATACACTAAATATGAAAGTGAAGGAAGATTCCGCAGACAAGTAAAAGCGCAAGACCTTTGGTTTGAAATTCTTGAAGCACAAATTGAAACAGGAACTCCTTATATTCTTTACAAAGACGCAGCTAACAGAAAGTCGAATCAGAAAAATCTGGGTACTATCAAGTCAAGTAACTTGTGTACTGAGATTATTGAATACACTGCACCTGATGAAGTTGCTGTTTGTAACCTTGCTTCTATCGCTTTACCTAAGTTCGTAACAGAAGATGGTAAATTCGATCATCAGAAGTTGTATGAAATTACAAAAGTAGCAACACGCAACCTGAATAAGGTAATTGATGTTAATTACTATCCGGTAGAGGAGGCTAAGAAATCTAATTTACGTCACCGCCCTATCGGTCTTGGTGTTCAGGGATTAGCTGATGCATTTATTATGCTTCGTATGCCTTTCGATAGCCCAGAGGCACGTGGATTAAATAAAGATATTTTTGAAACGATATACTTCGCTGCCATGGAAGCTTCTATGGAGATTGCGAAAGTTCAGGGACCATATGAAACCTTTAAAGGTTCTCCTGTTTCTAAAGGTATATTCCAGTTTGATATGTGGGGCATAACACCTACATCAGGAAGATGGAACTGGGAACAACTGAAGAAAGACGTTAAGCAATATGGTGTTCGTAACTCTTTACTTGTTGCGCCAATGCCGACAGCTTCTACATCTCAGATATTAGGAAACAACGAATGTTTTGAACCTTATACTTCAAACATTTATACACGCAGAACCTTGTCAGGAGAGTTTATTGTAGCAAACAAACATCTCATGAAAGATCTTATCCAATTAGGGTTGTGGAATGAAACAATGAGACAAAAGCTGATAGCTACAAATGGATCTGTGCAGGCTATTCCTGAGATTCCTCAACACATTAAGGATATTTATAAAACCGTTTGGGAGATTTCTCAAAAGGCTATTATTGATATGTCTGCTGACCGCGGCGCATATATCTGCCAGTCACAAAGCTTAAATATTCACCTTACTGATCCTAACTTTGGTAAGTTAACTTCTATGCACTTCTATGCATGGAAGAAAGGTTTAAAAACTGGTATGTATTATCTGCGTACAAACGCAGCAGCTGATGCTATTAAGTTTACACTTGATAAAACAGCTATTCAGCAACCAGCAGCTGTTAAAGTAGAAAACACAGTTCATGCAACTACTGTAGAACCTGTATCTGTAGTAAATGAAGCTCAGCAAACATTGCATTATGAACGCGCCAATGAATATGACCAAAAGCGTTCTGACATGGCCTGCTCTCTGGATAACCCAGATGCATGTGAAGCTTGCGGAAGCTAATCTTACTTCTTTATAAAATGTTTAAGAGCCTGACAACTGTTGTCAGGCTCTTTTTTATCTATAATCTTACAAGCGTAGCCCTCGTCTTCATTAGATCTTTCTAATTTCGCCACATTCTACTATTTTCCGTTATTATAAATCGATGCCTTTTAGTTAAATGGCCAGTCCAGTTACCGATATAGCCTATTACAGAACGTTATTAACCAAAACGTTAAAAGAAGGCTTTCTTCGGGAAAAAAACGTTTCTCCTATAGACCGCCAGGTTCTTATTGAACGTTATCAGGCATTAATAAATAATATCAATGGTTTTATCGTAGTCAGTAACTATACCACAGGACAATACGAGTATATCAGTGATGGTATTAAACACCATCTGGGTTATGATGTTAGCAATTATACCATCGAAGAGTTAACCAATCTTATCCTGTCCATTATTCACGAGAAACAACGTGAATTTATGCTTACCTCGTTATTTCCGATAATTTTAAAGTATCTGAAAGACAATTCTTCTGAAGTAAGAGGGACTGATTATAGGTATTCATGCTCATTTAAAATGAGAAACATAAAAGGCGCCTATTACTGGTATCTCGTTGATACCGCTGTTATAGAAGAAGATGAGAATGGTTACCCGATTAGAACTTTAATTACTTGTACTAATATCCATCAGTTCAAGAAAGACGAGATTATATACTATAATATTCTGAAAAAGAATAAAGAAGGAATGTACGAGGTGATGCTTGAGGGCGTAGAAGACAATAACAAGGATGAATATCAGCTTACCCCCCGAGAAATTCAAATTATTAATTTAATAAGCCGAGGCTTTTCTAATAAAGAAATCGCTGACAGGCTTTTTATAAGTTTAAATACTATAAAAACTCATCGCAAAAACGTACTCAAAAAGACGCAATGTAAGGGCACAGCAGAACTAACGAATTTTGCTTTTAGTCGCGGGCTCCTTTAAACTTTCCTTGTCATTCTGATTATTAAATTCGAATTCGTGTAACCTTTCCTAAAAGAACGCCTTAAAGAACAAATAAGCAGGTTTATCCTGGACGCAATAAAGTGTATTTGATAACCTCTCTATCCCGATATCACCTCAAGTGGGTATTGCTTTAAGGTTTCATTTCCAAGAACTTTGGGAAAATTTGATTAATACAAATTACCGATATTTTTACCCTCTCGCGATTCCCATCAGGTTATTCTTTTAAGCATAATTCTAGATGGGAATTTTGCTTTATAGATTGAATGTCCACGTCGATCCTCTACCATTTTGTCATCCACTTTACAGGTATAACTTTTATAAAACCGGTATTTCTAAAACTGAAAATAAATAAAAGGCTGTATGCCTGCAGATTTAGTTTGAATCACAATTAGAATAATGGAAAGCATAAAAGCGGCTTTGTATAGAAGTGGTGATTCGGTCAATTTCTCCTGCAGTAAAAATTCGAAGTCTCTTGGCATAAAATGCATTACGTATCCAATAATCATTAGTACAAACACTGCTTTATAACCTACCACAAATTCGAAGAATATCTCGGGACTTAAATGATGTGTTATCTGTTTTATTATATCCATGGCTACCGGCATAGATGAAGCCCTGAAAAATATCCAACAGAAACAAACAAAATGAAATGTGATTATGGTATTAATGATGACAGAGGTTTTTCGAGGAGAAACTGCCTCCTCTTTATCTCTATCTTCTTCAGTCCAGCCTCTGAAAAGTTTATGAACAATGAGTGCTATGCCATGAAGAGCACCCCAAATTATAAATCTCCAGGAAGCACCATGCCACAATCCACCCAACACCATTGTAATCATTTGGTTCAGGTACGCTGTCAATTTTCCTTTTCTATTACCACCTAATGAGATATAAAGATAATCTCGTAACCAACTTGAGAGAGAGATATGCCATCGCCTCCAAAACTCTGTAATATTTCTTGATTGGTAGGGCGAATCAAAATTGATTGGGAAATGAAAACCTAATAGCAGCGCTATGCCAATTGCCATATCGGAATATCCTGAGAAATCGCAATAAATTTGAAGCGCATATCCATAAACGGCAAATAGGTTTTCTATTCCAGAATACAGAGAGGGGGCATCAAATACCCTATCAATAAAATTAATGCTTATATAATCCGATATAACAGCTTTTTTAAAAAGACCGCAACCAATAAGGAAAACAGCTCGGCCGAACATCTGCTCTGTTACCACCGTAGGCCTATACATTTGCGGAATAAAGTCTGATGCTCTTACGATTGGCCCCGCGACAAGTTGAGGGAAAAAAGAAACAAAGAATGCATAATCAAGAATGTTATCTACCGGTTTAAGATTTCCCCGGTATACATCGATAGTATAACTTAGAGATTGGAATGTAAAGAAGGAAACACCTACCGGAAGAAAAATATCCAACGGTTGAAACTCTGTATTGCTATTCCAGAAAAAAGATTCGTATAAAAAGTTCGTGTACTTAAAGTAACCCAGCATTCCCAGGTTCACAAGTAACGTAACGGCTATATAAAACTTTCGCTCAAATTTTTCTTTTGATTGATGGATCCAGTGTGCAAGTGTGTAATCTATTACTGTTGCAAATACAAGCAGTATAAAGTAACCGCCGCTGGACTTGTAGTAGAAGTACAAGGAAAAGAGAGTTACAAAAGTGAGTTTAGGGCGGTAGGTATGCGAAATGTTTTTATATACAAACAGAAATGCTGTAAATAAAAACAGAAAGAAACCGCTGTTAAAAATTAACGGCTCAGCAGGATTATAAACAAACTGCTTTAAGAGCTTATGGATGTCGAAGTGGAACATATTGATTATAGCTCTTCATTAATGCGTTAAAAAATAAATTTCCCTGGTACTCATATCCTTCCTTTGTAAAATGTACACCATCTGCCCGAAGTAAACCTGCCCTTCGCCATATTGCTGCGGCGTTACTTCCTCCTAACGCTTTGTACATATCATAAAAAGCCAAGCCGTTTTCCACCGCGTAGGTTATAATCTGCTCCCTGATTAACCCAATGCCGGGGTTAGGCTTAATCTTTTGCCTGAAAGCATCGGGCGGCGTTACTAATATAAATTTGGCAGAAGGATTCGCTGACCGAAGCGAAGAGATTAACTTATCAATGTGCTGTAAAAAGTTTTTATCTAGGTAAGGATAATCCATCGACTCATTGGTTCCCAGAGAGATTATGAATACCTGAGGTTCGAGAGCAGAAGTTTGCTTGCTGAAATAGGGCGCTGCATTGTAATGACTATATTTTGCTCCATTTACTCCTATTGCATGATATAACACACCATTTTTCCCGTTTTCTAAATTAATTCCAAATATAGTAGCATGATTCTGTGATGGATTAGACTGGTAAGTTTCAATGATAACTCCACTAACGGTATCCGTAAGAATTACCTGTGAATGATTCACGAACGGTTCGGACCGAAATGAATTAATAAAACCAATTACATGGTTAGCAGTGTCTCTTATGGAGAAGTCGAAACTATTGTAGTCCTTCTTGAAAAATAACGTTAGGGTTTTAAATGAATAGTCGAGCCATAGGTCATTCATGTATACTTCTAACTTCGACTTAGGAAGACCAGTTTCAATTGTTATTCCTCCTACACCAATAGGCAAGGGTTGATCAAGCTGTGTAATTCTTTTTGAATCCCATTTGGTATTAGACCTTGATATAATATTAAATGGTTCGTTTGTTCCTGCTACCCGAGCAGGAACTACCAATCCTCTTCCTGCATTCCCAAAATTTTTCTGAAAGTTTCGTCTAACGATAGTAGTAAGAAAATCTGCCTGAATATGTGAGTCCCCAATGTGTATAATACTGATCTTTCTGTTTCCTGATATTTTTTGATTGTACAGGTCTTCAAAAAAATCTTCTAAATAAGCTGCGTTATGAATTACGTTGTCATCCTCCTTTTCTAACCCATACGACTTATATGTAAACTCAATAAGGTGCTGTGCACAGGTCAACGAGGCACTGATTAGCAATAGTACTATTGTAAACGAGAGGTGCATCGTACGAGCGACTCGTATTCTTCTACCAGAGTTTGTTCCAATTTTATTTTTTCCTCTTTCTCCGCGTTTCATACTTCTCATCAGCATACAACAAACTCTTAACAAGTTCACTTGCCAGTTTCTTTCCACCTTTAAAAGTGAGATGCGTATAGTCTTTTGCAGCGAGCGGGGGACGTGATTGAGCAAACTTTACCATACTATTTTCTCCTCCCATGGCTTCATACATGTCCCAGAACGCAATCTTTGTTCTCTGCGCAATTTCACGTTGCGCATTTCTCATTGCAGGTATAGCATTCATTGTCTGAAAGCGGCCCGTTTTATTACTGCTTCTATCGCTTACACTCAATAACAAAAAGCTGCTTTTTGGATATGCTCTCTTCAACTTGTTAACAACCTCCACCATCCTCTTCGTATAGGCTCTGTAATTCAATGTATCTTCAATTACCCCGTTTAGGCCAAACTGAAGTATTACGAGTTTATAATCGCGATATTTACTAAAGCTTGTAAGGATCCTATCACTCATGCCTTTAAGGCTTATTCCTGAATTACCACGAAGCGAGAAATTATCAACGTAAATCCCATCCTGTCCTTCAAAGGCAGCGCCATAAAGCCTTAAACTATCATGGGGATAAAATTCAAACTTTATTGATTTTATATTCTTCCCTACATGCGTCCACTCTTGCAAAGTTGCCGAGTTCTTTAACTCAGCGATATGAAGGGTGGTATCCCTATCAATAGTATACTGCACAGCAGCTTCATCGAAATTACGATAAAAAAGCTTGATTGTATTAAACTCCCGTAAGTACCGTTGCTTTGAAACCTTATACTCCACCCAGTTTCCATTCTGTGGTACGAAACAGTAACCGCTCGGTCCTATTTCCAAGGTAGAATCTCTGCGTGAGATAAGTGAAGCAGTTTGCCAGTTATCAAAAGCATGCTTTATTGTATTTCGAAAACCAGTAACTGTTGAAGTAATCGGGACATAGCCAACTCCACGCCCACCAAATAAGGTTTGCAGAGTATCGCGAAAGCTGCCGCAAAACACATCTCCTTCAATAAATGAATCCCCATAAAAGGCAATGCGAAGTTTCTTCTTCGTTTTTTTGGTTTCGCTTAAAGCTCTGAAAAAAGCTTTTAATGCGGTTGAGTCACCACTGTAATCTTCAATACAGGTAATACCAGGCTTACAATGTTCTTCTACCAGCTTTACAACTGAATCCTGCTTTACCTTAATTGAATCCTGAATGGCCTTATAAAAGTTATCCTTTTGGTAGGTTTTGATATCTGATAAGAGATCGACTTTTTTAAATTGAAGCGGCCCAACTGAAAACTCGGGAATGATGTAAAGAAACAGCAATGCTCCTATGAGCATCATGCATAATTGAAAGGATTGGTGGATTTGTTTCTTACTCATTTAAACAAAAATGAAATTGCTACTGCAACTTCATTAAATACAAAGCGACAATAATGACTTTTAAATAATTTTACAAAAGTAATAGCTCGGCCCTGTGCCAAAGGGCAAATGTAAGATATAAGGAGAAAAACTTTATTGAATTGGAATACTACTACTCTTCTGTTTTGCTAATTAATCGTGAAATTATAAAGCACCTGCTTTAATCTCATCGACTACTGCCGGATCAAGCAACGTCGATGTATCACCTAGATTGGAGGTATCACCTTCAGCAACCTTTCTCAAAATTCTGCGCATAATTTTTCCTGACCTTGTTTTAGGAAGTCCACTTACAAACTGAATTTTATCGGGCTTGGCAATAGGGCCTATAATTTTGGACACTGTTTCTTTAATCTCAGCTCTTAATTTTTCTACATCCGTAGGCTGGTCGTAGCAAGTTACAAAAGCATAAATACCCTGGCCTTTGATGTCGTGAGGGAAGCCTACCACCGCCGTCTCGCATACGGAAGTATGTTCGTCAATCGCACTTTCAATCTCGGCAGTCCCGAGATTATGTCCGGAAACAATAATAATATCGTCTACTCTGCCGGTAATCCTGTAGTAACCATCCTGATCCCGCTTGCAGCCGTCTCCTGTAAAATACTTCCCTGGGAATGACGAGAAATAAGTCTCCTTAAACCGTTGATGGTCTCCGTAAATGGTGCGTGCCATAGACGGCCAGGGAAACTTGATCGTTAATCTTCCTTCAACGTTATTGCCCTGAATTTCCAATCCACCTTCGTTCATAATTGCTGGTTGTATACCAGGCAAAGGAAGTGTAGCATGTGCAGGTTTGAGAGGAGTAACATTTGCAATTGGAGTGATCATAAATCCACCAGTCTCAGTTTGCCACCATGTATCTATAATAGGGCATTTCCCTTTTCCAATATTTTTATCGTACCAATGCCATGCTTCTTCATTTATTGGCTCTCCTACCGAACCTAAAACCTTTAATGAAGAGAGGTCATGCTTCTCAACAAAATGTGATGGAGCTTGTTGCAGTGATCTGATAGCAGTTGGTGCTGTATAAAAAATATTTACTCTATGCCTTTCTATTACCTGCCAAAATCTTCCCCAATCTGGCCAGGATGGTACGCCTTCAAACATTACAGTGGTAGCTCCTACAGATAAAGGTCCGTAAATAATATATGAGTGACCTGTTATCCATCCAACGTCAGCTGTGCACCAATAAACCTGGCCCTCTTTATATTGGAAAGCAGTTTTAAAAGTGTAAGCTGTATAAACCATATAGCCGCCGCATGTATGTACCATGCCTTTTGGTTTACCGGTAGACCCTGAGGTATACAGAATGAATAACATATCCTCGGCATCCATCTCCTCTGCTGCGCATTCCGCATTTACTTTCTCAATCTCTTCTTTCCAAGGCAAATCTCGCCCTGCTTTCATTGGCGGATTAGTCTTTGTATGTTCGAAAACAATTACCCGACTTACATTCGGGCATTTTTCCAGCGCTTCATCAATAATACCTTTTAAGTTAATTGTCTTTTCACCCCGGTATCCTCCATCAGCAGTGACAACAATTTCACAACCTGCATCTGTTATCCGATCTATCAAAGATTTAGCTGAAAAACCCGCAAAGACAACAGAATGTACTGCCCCAATTCGGGCACAAGCCAGCACTGTAAATGCTAACTCTGGAATCATAGGCAAATAAATGCATACTCTATCGCCCTTCTTTACGCCCTGCGCTTTAAGCATGTTAGCAGTTCTGCAAACTTCTCTGTGTAATTCCTGGTAAGAAATCTTCCTTGCTTCGTTCTTTGGGTTGTTTGGTTCCCAAATAATGGCGGTTTGATTGGCTCGTGTACTTAAGTGTCTATCAATGCAGTTTTCAGTAACATTTAACTTTCCTCCTGTAAACCACTTAACTTCTGGTTTATAGAAATCCCACTCCAAAACTTTATTCCATTTTTTTCTCCATTGAAACTGCTCAGCGATAGATGCCCAAAATTCTTCTGGGTGTTCTATGCTATGCTTATACTGTTGTTGATAGTCATTAAATGTTTGGATAAGGCTCATGGTAATGCGTCTTGAAATTGTAAACAAGTGTGTTAAAGTTGAATCGTTTTTTGAGAAAATCAAATAGATTTTTAAAGTGTGTTCGTACACAATAACAATAATAGTTGCCCTGCGGACGACTGACGTAATTATAATGACTGAGGACTAAAGTCTATTTTAACTGATTACTAGAAAAAGGAATAGTCCAATTAAAGAAAGGTTAATCCTTTTATAGGATTCGAATCTGAAATATGTCAACATTTTGCTATCTTCCTAACAACATTTACTTGTTGTGCGGTGTTAGGTTAGCAGGGCGCCGCTAAAATCTAAGCTTAATTTCATTTTTATTATTGATAGTTATGGGTGTTCCTTTTGACCATATAGCATCAGCTTATAATTCCGCATTTTCCAATGGTGCGATTAACCAACTTCAACGTAAACGTCTATGGCACTATGTTGAGGAGATTATACCTGAATTAAGTGGCTTTGAAATGCTTGAACTAAACTTTGGGTCAGGTGAGGATGCCGTTTTATTTGGAGAACGAGGGTTTAATATAGTAGCAACAGATATAGGGTGCGAAACGCTAAAATTAACTGATAAGAAAGCAGAACAATTCTCCATGCAGCACAGTATCAGTGCCCGTTATCTTGATCTTGAAACATTAGATGAGACGCTGTTTGATAAAAAATTTGATCTTATTTTTTCAAATTTCGGTGGGTTGAATTGTATTAATCCAACATCCTTAAAAACGCTTATTCAAAAAATACCTTCAATTTTAAATCCAGGAGGTCGCTTTATTGCGGTGGTGATGCCCAGGATTTGCATTTGGGAAACCATGTTCTTCGGACTGCGACTACAATTTAAAAAGGCATTTAGAAGACTATTATCAACCAGAACAGATTCTGATTTCGAAGAACCAGATTTTAAAACATGGTATTATAGTCCATCCCAAATTAAAGGCTTGTCTAAAAAGTATTTTACTCCACGAGCGGTAAGACCCATTGGGATTGCCCTTCCTTCATCTCTTCTTGAAGAGTTCTTTTCATTAAGGAAGAAATTATTATTTAAGCTCAACAAAATTGAGAGGACGGCTAACCTTTCATTCCTTTCAGGAGTATCCGATTATTTTGTAATAGACCTGCAGCTTAAGGTTAGTTGACGTCATTGGTTTTAATTACAGTATGATTTCTACTCCTATTGCAACCAATGCTCCGAAGATTGCCACTGTTAACTTTCGAACATTAAACCGGTGTTCCGGGCTGCTTTCAAACACTATGGTCGTTGAAATGTGAAGAAAGTTGCCTGAGACTAATGCATATAAATAAACAAGGGCAGAAGCCGACAAAATGTTATTATCGCTTAAATAGCTGCTGATTAGCAAGCCCATTGGAGCAGCTATAGAGAAAATAAACAGATATGGCAGTGCTTTTCTTTTAGTGCCTAAAGAGTAAGTTAAAACCGTCATTAAAGCAAAAGCAGCCGGTGCTCTATGTAAAGCAATACCTAATAATATTGCGTTAAAATCATAACCGGCGTGGTCATGGGAAGCAGGCTGGGCGAGCATACTTCCTTCTAAAAAAGCGTGAATACATAATGCTAACAGTAGAACAAGGGCAGATACGGGCTCTTGTGAATGTGTGTGCGAATGCCTGTCATCTACTATGTCATGCGGTTGATGTATATGGGCTGCATGCAAATGACCGTGTTCTATACCTGAAGTAAAATATTCAAGAAGTTGCTGAAGAAAGAAGCCAGCTAGCACAAAAATGCCTATGAACTCCAAGGCACTCGAATTTCTATATAACTCAGGTAAAATATGAATAACGGTAATTGCAAAAAGATATGAACCTGCAAATACTAAAAGCAACTTGAAATTTGTGCTTTTCCCTTTCGGAACAAGAAATATGAGCAAACCGGATAGCAATGGCGCAAAAAAAAGCACCAACAGTTTAGTAGTCATGAATTAATTTTGTGTCTTAATTTCCAATCCGGAGTTAAAGCTCATTATGCAACAAAGTTGTATCCGGGGCCGGCAAATTTATAGAATTTGGCTTAAATGCAACAATGTTGTAAAAAGAACTACTGCTTTTCGTTTAATAATTTAATTGAATCAGTACTTTCGTAGATTAGTTTTATTATGAGAGAAGATTATTTGCAGGGCGATGGAGAAGGGTTAAGTGCTACCGAAAAGGAATTTGAAAAGGCTCTGCGGCCTCTTTCTTTTGGTGATTTTACAGGGCAGCAAAAGGTAGTGGATAATATCAAAGTATTTGTTCAGGCAGCAAAACGGAGAAGTGAACCTTTAGATCATGTTTTATTGCATGGCCCCCCGGGACTTGGCAAGACGACGTTGTCTCACATTATTGCCAATGAATTAGAATCAAATATAAAGATTACATCAGGGCCGGTATTGGATAAGCCAAGTGACCTCGCAGGACTATTAACTAATCTTGAATCTCACGATGTTTTATTTATTGATGAAATTCATAGGCTTAATCCTATCGTTGAGGAGTACTTATACTCTGCGATGGAAGACTTTCGAATAGATATCATGTTGGATTCTGGACCTAATGCAAGATCAGTTCAAATTAGTCTTAACCCTTTTACATTAATTGGTGCTACAACTCGAGCAGGACTGCTTACTTCTCCGCTACGGGCAAGGTTTGGAATTAATGCACGACTTGAATATTACGATGCGCAGCTATTGACAACTATCGTAAAAAGGTCGGCGGCGATATTGAATACTCCTATTGTAGATGATGCTGCCTTTGAAATAGCACGAAGAAGCAGAGGAACACCACGTATTTCGAACAATCTGCTTAGAAGGACGCGAGACTTTGCTCAAATAAAGGGCGACGGTACAATAACTAAGGCTATAGCACAAATGGCTCTAAAAGCACTGGACGTGGATGAGAACGGCCTTGATGAAATGGATAATCGCATTCTTTCAACAATCATTGAAAAATTTAAAGGTGGTCCAGTGGGTCTAACCACAATAGCTACGGCCGTAGGAGAGGAAGCGGAGACAATAGAAGAAGTGTATGAGCCTTTCTTAATTCAAGAGGGATATATTAAACGCACTTCTCGTGGAAGAGAAACTACCGAAAGAGCATATAAACATTTAAAGCTTGTCCCTCCGGCTTCAAAATCGCGTGGTCTTTTTGATGTATAAGCACAGGATGTTTAATTCCTGTGCTCGAATTAATTAAAATTTCTCGAAATTTGAGAAGAAGAAGTTTCCTTCTATCTCCGCATTGCCATCACTGTCAGAACCATGAATTGCATTTGCCTCAATTGATTTGGCAAATAAATTTCTAATTGTACCTGGTTCAGCTTTTTTAGGATCTGTTGCTCCGATAAGTTTTCTAAAATCTTCAACCGCATTGGCCTTTTCCAAGATCATAGGAACAATAGGTCCTGAAGACATATAGGCACACAAATCCTTATAGAAAGGACGCTCTTTATGTACTGCGTAAAATTGCCCAGCAAGTTCTTGTGTAAGTTGTGTTTTCTTTAAAGCAACAATACGAAATCCTGCCTCTTCAATTAGCTTTGTAATTGCACCAACATTATTTGCTACAACCGCATCAGGTTTAATCATTGTAAAGGTTCTGTTTCCTGCCATAGTGACGTTCTTAGTTTTTTGTTTGATCGGCGGCAAAAATAACAGATTACTGCTAGTCTTTAAGCTGGGCTAGAAACATTTCGTAACTATCTTTAAATGTTAATATTCTACGCCGCTACTAGTTCTTGTGCAACAATGACTATTTTTCACCATTTTTGCCCCCTGCTTTATACCAACTATGCAAAACATTCAGGGTTTTAAGGAATTGATAAGTTCACCAAAAAAAGTGGTTATTCTAACTCACTTTAAACCTGATGCAGACGCCTTAGGATCGTCTTTAGGTTTAGCAGGCTATCTTAAAAAGCGACACCATACAGTCAAAGTTATTACGCCCAGTGACTATCCTGAATTCTTAACCTGGATGCCCGGAAATAACGATGTCTTGATCTTTCAAAAAGATCGTCCGGCAATCGCTGAAGGGTATATTAATAATGCCGATGTTATTTTCTGCCTTGACTTTTCAAGTTTAAAACGAATAAATGAACTTGGAGAAATGGTGGCTAAATCGGCGGCTATAAAAGTATTGGTAGATCATCATTTAGAACCAGAAAGCTTTGCCCATTATGAGCAATGGGATACAAGTGCTGCCTCTACTGCTGAATTAGTATATGATTTAATACGTGAAGTAGGAGATGAAGCGTTAATTGACAGCGATATTTCGAATTGTTTATACGCGGGTCTAATGACTGATACGGGTAGCTTTCGTCATCCGAACACCACACACAAAGTTTTTCAAGTGGCTTCGGCGTTGGTGGCGAAAGGAGCAGATCCTTCAAAAGTTTCTAAATTAATATATGATACCAACTCTCTTGAACGACTTCGTTTAATGGGGTTTGTACTTAGTGAAAAACTTCAGGTATTACCTGAATACAGAACGGCATACATTACACTTTCGACAGAAGACCTTAAAAAATTCGGCTCACAAACAGGAGATACGGAAGGACTTGTGAATTATGGACTATCCATAAAAAATATAAAGTTATCTGTTATGATTTCTGATCGAAAGGAAAACATTAAATTATCACTACGCTCTTTGGGAGATTTTTCTGTTAATGAAATGGCACGAAAGCATTTCGATGGTGGCGGTCATAAAAACGCAGCTGGTGGCCAAACTACTTTAACATTAGATCAAACTGTGAAAAAGTTTTTGGATCTCCTTCCCAACTATAAGGAGGAATTACTTAAGGATTAATTTTAAAATCATTTACAACTTTTTACCTAATAACATTGTCTAAACTAAACTAACATGATTAAGCATCTTAATTCCCTACTCGTTGCGTTATTAATACTCGTTGCAGCGTGTAGTAGCAATGAAAAAGAAACCCCTAATGGGCTAAAGTATAAAATTATTAAAGCTGGAAATGGAGATCAACCTAAGAAAGATCAGATCGTTGTATTTGATTATGTGTTAAAAGATAGCAAGGATTCCGTTTGGTCTAATACCTACGAAGACGGCATGTCTGCAGCAACTATGATTGGCGATTCCTCACGTTTGGCTTCTGAAGATGGAATGACTCAGATGTTTCGTGAACTTAGAAAAGGTGATAGTGTTACCACTACAATGACCGTAGTTAATTTCTTTAAAAACTTTGTAAAAGCTCCAATTCCGCCTCAAGTTGATTCTACAAGATCCATCACATATACCATTTCCGTTAGTGAAATAACATCTTTGGATGAATACAATAAAATGCGTGAATCGCAGTTTGTAAAGCGTGAGGCGAAAGTGCTGAAAAGAGACACGGAGAGTATCAGCAGTTATTTGAAGGAGAATAGCCTCACTTCACAACAAGACACAAGTGGTTTACAATATATCATTCATAGTAATGGTGGAGGCGTAAAACCTACTGTAGATAATTGTGTTGAAGTAAAATACACAGGAAGATTTTTAAAATCAGGGGAGATCTTCGACAAAGCAGACCGTATTGCTTTTCCTCTTAATGGTGTAATTGCAGGATGGAAGCTAGGCATTCCGTTGCTTGGTAAAGGAGATTCTGCAACCTTATTTATTCCGTCTAAACTTGCATACGGTCCTCAAGGTTACCCTGGTGCAATACCTCCTGATGCAGTATTGATTTTTAACGTAACACTGCTGGATGTAAAAAAAGAATTTGACCAGCAAACACGTACATGTAAATAATTTACTTTAAATATGAAACTTAACCACACTATTCTTTCAATTTTCTTTGCTTCTGTATCTATACTTTCATGTATGGATGACGAGGATCCTAATGCACAGTTAAACTCGGAGATAAAGCAGATTGATTCTTATCTTGCTACCAGTGGACTTTCTGACGAAGCCTTTTTTGATAATAGTAGTGGCATTCGATTTATTGTTAATAATCAAGGGCAATATCCGCCAGCACATTCTGGTCAAAAAGTAAAGCTTTCATATAGCACCTCGTTGTTTTCAGATCGTACCGTAATAAGCTCGAGTGTTATTGAAGAGGTTGCTGAAAAGATCCAGCCTCAAGGATTGGCTTATGCAGTAAGCGCTCTTCTCGGCGGATCTTCAGGAACCTTTTATGTTCCCTCGAAATACGCATACGGAGCTACGGGAGCAACAAATATTCCTGCAAATTCAACGATTATCTTTACCATTAGTTCGATATCGGTGCAAAAAACTTCTGTAGAGCAAGCTCAATTCGATCTTGACACTGCTGCAATCCATACTTTCGTTAAGGCTAATGATCCAGATGCAATGATGCTTCCAAGTGGGGTTTGGTATAAGATAACACAACCAGGTAGCGGACCAAGACCTACTCCATACAGCACAATTTCTTTCGATTATACCTTAAAAGCGCTTGCTTCTCCAAATACTACCATTCAACAGAGCACATTATCAAACTACGGAATCTTTGGGCTGATTGATGGTTTAAAAGTGGGGTTACCGCAAATTACTCAAGGAAGTAAAGTAACTTTTTATATTCCTTCAGGTTTGGGTTATGGCCCTAATGGTGCAACTGGAATTGCGAAGAATGCAAACTTGATTTTTGAAATAAACTTAACCAATGTAGCTAAGTGAGAAAGATCTGTTTTGCTACAAACAATCAACATAAAGTAACGGAAGTCTGGCAACTATTAAAGCCAGACTTTCTTATTTTATCCCTAAAGGATATTCAGTGTTTCGAAGAATTACCTGAAACAAAAGATACACTCGAAGCAAACGCACTACAAAAAGCAGAATATGTTTTGAATAATTACAAAACACCATGCTTTGCTGATGATTCAGGACTTGAAGTTTATGCGCTTAACAATGAGCCCGGTGTTTATTCTGCCCGATATGCTGGCTTGCAAAGAAGCAGTGACGACAATATGAACCTTCTACTTGAAAAGCTAAAGAATGTTAAAGACAGAAGGGCACGTTTTAGAAGCATTATTGCATTGATTGGTCTGGGAGAGACACAACTATTTGAAGGAATAATAGAAGGTGAGATAATGTACGAACGAAAGGGAACAGGTGGTTTTGGGTATGATCCTATCTTTAAACCCTTACATTCTACTAAAACTTTTGCTGAAATGACCTTAGAAGAAAAAAATGCTCTCAGCCACCGGGCGATAGCAGTTGGAAAACTTGTAGATTATTTAGGGAAACTTTAATAACCTTCCTATTCCAATAGTTAATTTTGTGTTTTACGTTTATGCAGAAACCATATACTATTGGCATTACCGGGGGTAGCGGATCCGGAAAAACCTATTTCATTAACACACTTGCAAGCCGGTTTCAGCAGGATGAGTTGTGCCTCATTTCCCAAGATCATTATTACAAAGCGCTGGACCTTCAGATAATAGATGAAAACGGCGTAGAAAACTTTGATTTGCCAACGGCCATTGAACGAGAGCGGTTCCATGAGGATATTATGAAGTTGAAGCGTGGCGAAGGCTTAAAGATCAAAGAATACACCTTTAACAACCCTGGCTCTTCACCCCGTTACATTGAGTTTAAACCAGCACCTATCCTTATTATCGAAGGACTGTTCGTTCAATATTTTGAAGAAATATCATCGGAGTTGGATCTTAAGATATTTATTGAGGCTAAAGATTACATTAAATTAAGCAGGAGAATCAGACGTGACAATGACGAGCGTGGTTATGATGTACATGATGTTCTTTACAGATATCAACACCATGTAATGCCGATCTATGAAACTATCATAAAGCCGTTGAAGCATCATACTGATCTTATTATTCCAAATAATCATAATTTCGAAAAGGCTTTAGATTTATTAACCTTATCCTTAAAAGGCATCCTTGAAAGTATGAAGGCCGCTTCCCACTAGTTTTTTCAATTTTGTACATTGATCCTATTTAGCTACTTTTGTAGCCTTCTAATGAAAAAGAAAATACAAACCGCCACTCTTCTCTTTGGCTTAGTGCTAGCCTTAGTAATCGGGTGTGCTCATATTTTCAATTTCCAGCCAACAATTAACAATAAGCAAGTTAAAACCGAGCAGAAGAAATCGGAACAATCAGAGAGTATTTCTGTTTCCTCTATTTCACTTCCGACGTCAAATACTGTTAGTCTGCACTTTGATCTCTATTACATTTTTGAAATTGTATCAGAAATAGAGATTCCCGACTTTGAATTTGATAAGCTTAGCATTCAACCGCAAAAGCTCTTCCGAACACTATTCAGTGTTATTATATCACCTAATGCGCCCTAGTTAGTAAGATTTCGACTATTGAAGTTGAAGTAATCACTATTGCCTTATTTACAAGTAACCAATTTAATTCCAATAACCATTTTTTAATTTATGAGAAACAAAGGATTTGTCGCCTTCCTTACGGTGATCGTGTCTTTATGGGTCTTGTATATTCTCTCGTTTTCAATTGTTTCGAGAGGTGTACAAAAAGACGCAACGAAGTTTGCAACAGCTGCTGATGGAACTGTTGACCCCATTAAAAAACAGACTTATTTAGATTCTGTATGGAACAAGCCCGTTTATAATTTCCTAGGTCTAAGACAATTTACCTATAAGGAAGTTAAGAATAATGAAATCAGCTTAGGACTTGATCTTCAAGGTGGAATGCATGTTACCCTTGAAGTTTCCCCAGTAGATATTATTCGTGGTTTAAGTAACAACAGCCAGGATTCTGCTTTTGTAAGAGCCTTGAATAAAGCGACTGCTCGCTCTAAAAACAGTCAACAAAGCTTTAGCTCTTTGTTTTTTGATGCGTACCGCACGGATAATCCAGGAAAGAAACTTGCTCCTCTTTTTGCTACAGCTTCTACAAGAGGTAGAATCAGTTTGAATGCAAGTGACAGTGAAGTAATTTCTATTGTAGAGCAAGAGATTGAAAGTGCCATTGACCGTTCTTTTACTATTTTAAGGAATCGTATTGACCAATTCGGTACGTCTCAGCCTAACATTCAACGCCTCCAGGGAACCGGAAGGATACAAGTAGAAATACCAGGTGCTGAGAATCCACAACGTGTAAGAAAATTATTGCAAGGCGTAGCGAAGCTTGAGTTTTGGGATGTTGTTGAAGTCAATACATTGAATAATTCGCTCATTTCTATTAACCAATTACTTGTAAATGAGCAGAAGCAGAAGACCAATTCAGGTGAAGCAAAAAAAGAAAACAAGTCTTTAGAGAACCTTTTGTCGTCTGACTCCATTAAACGTGACAGTGCGGCATCTTCTCTTGAACAAAGTCTTGCAAATGCTGCTGATAGCAGTGCACAAGGATTAGATTCTCTTCAGAATCTTGAAATTTCACCTCTTTTCTCTTTAAGTACACCTCAAGGGTCTTTTAGATATGATTTAAAAGACACAGCTACCATCAATAAGATCTTTAGAAGAGATGATGTACGCAACCGTCTTCCCAGAAACGTTGGTGTTTATTGGGCTAACAAAGAAGACAAGTACAACTCAAGAGATGTAAATGAAGAACCGAAGCTTCAACTTTACTTCCTTGACTTAGGAAGAAACGGAAAAGCAAGGTTAACAGGCGAGGTAATAACAAACGCAACTAATGACCTGGATGATAAGGCGCAACCTGCTGTGAGCATGAGAATGAATGCCACAGGTACAAGAATTTGGGCTAAGTGGACATCAGAAGCAGCACAGAAGAGAAGTCGTATTGCAATTGTTCTCGATAATCTTGTTTACTCTGCTCCATTTGTAAATTCTGAAATACCTAATGGTAACTCTCAAATCTCAGGTAATTTTACTACTGAAGAAGCTAAAGATTTAGCAAACATTTTAAAAGCAGGTTCTTTACCTGCACCTACTAAAATTGTTGAAGAAGCTGTTGTAGGGCCTACATTAGGGGCTGAGTCTATTCAGAACGGTTTAATTTCAATTGTTGTAGGCTTTATCATTATTATTCTTTTCATGGTTGTTACTTACAACTCATCTGGATGGGTAGCTGATGCAGCTGTTGTGTTAAACTTATTCTTCCTGCTTGGTGTACTTGCATCTTTAAATGCAGCATTAACATTACCTGGTATCGCAGGTATCCTTCTTTCACTGGCTATTGCAGTTGATGCAAACGTACTTATCAATGAAAGGGTTAAGGAAGATTTAAATGAGGGTAAGCCTTTGAGCCTTGCTGTTACTAATGGTTATAAGAATGCATTTTCAGCAATTATTGACTCGAATGTAACTACATTAATTAAAGGTTTTGTACTTCTTGCTTTTGGTTCAGGTCTAATCTATGGTTTCGCGGTAACGCTTATTATTGGTATTCTTTGCTCTTTATTCACCTCTGTTCTCTTTACCCGTTTAATTTTCGAGTTCTTCACTAAGAGAGGTAAGACAATTAATTTCTCGTTTGCGTGGTCAAGAAATCTTTTTAGAAGCATCAATATTGATTTCATTGGTAAGCGCAGAATGTTTTATACTATCTCTGGTCTTATTGTCATCGCTGGTTTGGTATCTCTTGGGATCAAAGGATTGAATTACGGTGTAGATTTTAAAGGTGGTCGAACTTATATTGTTCAATTAGACAAATCTGTTGCATCAGAGGATTTAAGAGCTACATTGGGAGAATCTTTTGGTTCAGCACCAGAAGTAAAAACCTATGGGTTCAATAATAAGTATCAGATTACGACAGGTTATTTGATTGATGATGACTCAGAGGAGGCTACTAACAATGCGGAACTCAAACTTAAGGAAGGCTTGAACAAGTTTTCTGATAAAGCAACTGTATTAAGTTCTACCAAAGTAGGACCAACAGTTGCCAGCGATATCCGACTCTCCGCAATATACGCTTTAGGAATTGCCATGGGATTGATGTTCTTATACATATTAATCCGTTTCAGAAAATGGCAATTTGCAGCAGGTACGATGGTTAGTTTGCTTCATACTGTTCTTGTAGTGGTTTCTGTATTTACATTACTTGAGGACATAATGCCTTTTGCACTTGAGATAGACCAGTCATTTGTCGCGGCTATCCTTACCGTTATTGGTTATTCAATAAACGACAGTGTAGTTGTGTTCGACCGTGTTAGGGAATTCTTGACAGGTATGAAAAGTGGTGAGAGCACACCAACTGTTATTAACAATGCATTAAATGATACGTTAAGTCGCACGTTAATTACGGGTATGTCTACCATATTTGTAATCATCATCCTCTTCATTTTTGGAGGTGAAACGATTAAAGGATTTACGTTTGCCATGTTAATTGGTGTGCTTGTAGGTACTTATTCATCGTTATGTATCGGAACACCGGTTCTGGTAGACTTTTCAGAGCGTTCGGCTTCAAAGAAAAAACTGGAGCCAGCTAAAGCATAAGCTCCATATGTTTAAAGAATTAAAAGGGCTGCGTTTGCAGCCCTTTTTTATTTAACTCTCATTTATTATTAAAGTACTAAGTGTGAGGTTCAAACTTTATAGCATTATCCCTTACGTTCTGGTGCTGATTTATATAAGTAGTAAGTCCCTTACCTTGCTCGGCAAGTCTTTTCATTTCATTAATATGTTTCGTGTCTATTACTTTGTCGTGATACACATAAATCTCTTCTTCACTGCCGTTGAACATGACTACAATAAAACCGTCGCCAATTGCATAACGTTGTATCCCCGCATTCTTATTCAGAGCATTATATGATTTCCATTGAATATTATCACCACTAAACTCATCCATACTGATAACTATTTATTTTAAACAGCATGATAAAATCATGCCCCGTCGCACTTCTTGATGAATAGAAGAATTATTCACTTTTAGCGACTGATACGCTGCCTTGAAAATCAGCTCTCAACTGTTTGATCACTAATCACTTTCTATTTGGCACCGAGGTTATTCTTTATCAGGTGCTGCCATCAAAAACAAGATTCTCAAGTAGTTGGTGATAAAGATAGGCGAGACTTACTCTTATCCTGGTACTATCAAACACTGGTGGGTTGACTGCTCTGGTTTTCAGGATTGGAAGGTGAGTTAAATTTTAATTCCTGGGACCTATGGATTTCTATTCTATTCCATCAAGTTAATTCTGTTTTGTGACCAGCCGGGCCAGCTACGAAACAAAAAAGCCTTGCAGAGGATATCTGCAAGGCTTATGTAATAAAGATAGGCGACGACTTACTCTCCCAGGTGTTATCCT
>NZ_JAHESD010000027.1 GCF_018598585.1 Chryseosolibacter indicum | reverse complement strand
GTGTTCTATGCGAAGTCTGTACTGGGTGACCCTGCGGTGAAAGAAGCGTATGAGCTTATGAAGAAAGATTTTAAAGCCAAAAGCGCTTATGGCGCTGCTGTGGCTGACTTTCTGAAAGTGCCGAAGATTGTGCGTGTAAACGCAGAGAACTACAAAGGGAACGTGGGCAACCTGATTTACATTGTAGCTGAGGTGAATGGTAAAATTCTGGACATGGACGTACAGATTCTGCGCGCTGATGGCACAGTAGTAGAATCGGGGAAAGCCACTGCGCTTAAAGACTATTGGCAGTATGAAGTGAAAGTTGCAAATGCCAATGTTGCCGGAAGCAAATTGGTCATTAAAGCCGCAGACAGACCTGGAAAGGTGACAACATTTGAAAGTGTACTGTAGTCAAAGTAGCCATTTTGTTTTGGGCCGCACCGAGAGGTGCGGCTTTTTTGTGTTGAGCAAACTTTGAATTATAAGGACGAGTGCTATAGAAGTGTGATCTCTTATCTCAATTCTTCTTGCATGTTGGTGAAGAACACCAACATGGACGAGGGCAATTTTAAATTACTTGAGTCTTCCTGTAGAAATCCGGTTTCTTATCGCAGTTCTTCTCCCATGTAATAGATAAAACTACTGTTCCATAATCGTCTTTCTATGAGCCAGGCCCCAAAAATGAAGTTCATCTAAAACTCTTTCCAACGACATACCATGCGGTGTTATAGAATATTTAATTGTTGGTGGAGAAGTATCATACACATCTCTTCGGATAAGTTTGTTCGCTTCAAGGTTCTTCAATTCTTTAGATAGTATCTTATCTGTTATTCCATTAACCTCCTTCGCTATTTGTTTAAATCGCTTTGGCTTTTCAGACAGAGAAAACAGTATAAGCAACTTCCATCTTCCTTCTACAGCTTCAAGCGCATCACTGATAGAGAGCATAGTTTTCGGACATCCACCTTTAGCTAGCATTTGCCTTTCATTTTATCATTACTTGCCATTTGGATAGCGCTATCCAAACGGAAAGTGCCATCAAATGCATAGTAAAGGTACTTAATTTGCCGGCAACTTTAGAAAACATTATCATGACAAGTGACAAGAAACCATCACAACTACTAAACCTTTCCCTTTGGGCAGCACAATTAATTTTGTTTATCGGCTTTATATGGGCTGCTTATATGAAGCTTTCTCATCCAGGAGATAAACTAGCTGAAATGTGGCCATGGACGGCAGGCCAAGGCATGTTAGTTAAAGTCACAGGCATACTGGACTTACTTGCAGGCTTTGGGCTTGTCCTCCCTGCGCTCCTTCATATCCAGCCTAACATAACAATCTATACAACTTATGGCATTATTCTATTGATGATTACAGCTAGTATTTTCCATATAACGAGAGGAGAGGCCTCGCAGATAGGCATTAATATTTTCTTTTTAATCCTTTCCATTTTTATTGTATGGGGCAGAACAAAGAAGGCTCCGATTGCACCAAAGTGATCAAGCCCTACTCAGACTTCTTCTTGCATGTGGTGAAGAACACCAACATGAGCGAGAGTGATCGACAAGTAACTCATTGTTAAAGTCTAATCTCAATAATTTCAAATGTATCCTCGAATTGGTTTAAGACTAATATACTGTTCCCATTTCGGCATGCGGGCTTTATACTGTTAGCAACAGTATTACTTGTAAACGCATCTTTAACGTGAAGTTTATAAATACACTTACGCTTCCGGGACTTTAAATTTAAAAATTGGACCTCATCTATTATTGGATCATAGTAATAAACGCCATTGGACTTAACATGCAATATATCCACATAGGGAGAGAAATTTGTAAGAAATACCTCTACTGGCCCAAATATTTCATTAGGGTCAAACCGCGAGAGTACAATTGAATTTAAAGAATAAAGATGCTTCTTATCATCCAAAAAAAGATTATAAGTAGGCGTACATAAATCATTTTTTTCATTAAAAGCCCAATCAGTATTTAAAAATGATTTATCAAAAAAGTAATTAAAAGTAGTGTCAATTTTACAATACCAATCGCTAATATTTTTAATATACCCTTTATGAACAACATCATTTTTGAAGTCGTAACGATAAAAAGTAGAATCGCTCAAAGACCAATAGAGCAAAAAGGAATTGTAGGTATAAGATACTTTATAATCACCAATTAAATGAATATTGTATCTAGAAAGGCTCACTGATTTTGTTATTTCAAATGATGAATTCAAAATATAAAACATGGAATCATTACCTATTGCAAAACTGGTGTCAGTTTTTATTATATAAGAAATTTGAACATCAACACCCTTTATCTCTGTTTTCTTAATCCGTTGTCCAAATAAGTCAGTAACAGATATCGATAGTAACACCGCCTGGACTAGAAGAATAAAATTATGCATTAAATATTCTTATATAATTATCATTAAATTACTAAAATCTACTAATGTCTTTGGGCATTACCAAAAATAATTCGATAGAAGGCATAAGTTTGCTCAAGATAAGACAGCTTCTTAAAATGTTGGATCACACATCTTAAAAGCCTAATCGAGGCAGTTGTTTTTAAATTACTTTGAGTCTTACTATAGAAATTTGATTTCTTATCTCGGTTCTTCTCGCATGTTGGTGAAGAACACCAACATGGACGATTGCACCAAAGTGACCAAGCCCTACTCAGACCGATAGCTGGAAATTGGATGACATTTATTGTTAACGTTACAATGGCAAGCGACTATAGATGATAACCGTATCTCACTTACTTATTTCTTGATCTTAATCAAGAGGAAGTAAATCTGAAAAGAATCACTTTTGTAATGTGCCTTACTACAATACTTAAAAGAATACGGCTATGAAATTTACAAGACTTGTCCCAAACGTATTTTACAAAGACATTAATTCTGGCTTGAAGACCTTTGTCGACTGCCTTGAGTTTACTATAGGTTACAATGAGCTTAATTCAAAACATCCTTTATGTGTAGTTGAAAAAGACCACTTACGCGTAAATTTATTCGAAGACTATAAATATGCTGATGAGCACAATCCAGAGTTTAGGCTTGTAACGGACAACATTGAAGAGGTATACGAAAAGGTGAAAGCCACACATCCTGAATTACTGCATCCCAATCTAAGCGTCATTACATTAAGACCCTGGGGTGCAAGAGAATTTGCCATAAAGGACGAGCAAATAGGTATAATCATCCAGAAATGGTAAAACAAACCTTTTTATATTTTTATACACAGAGCACCTGACGGAAAGTCAATAAAAAGCTTTTCATAATAAGCCGTACGACACTCCACATAAAGTAATCGTATCTTTAGGATGCCTCGCTGGCGGTACAGCGCCGCAATATTAAGAACGCAGGCTTGAGCATAACAACTCATTCAAAGGAAGGTTGTATTTTCCCACTTCATCCATAAATTGCTTAAGAAAGTATTCTTCATGAATCTTTCATATACTTGTAAATACAACCCTTAAATCATGAACCGCCGTAACATGAGATCGATTATTAAAACTTGTATTTTAATTACCCTTTGCAGCATCACTCATTCGCTCTTTGCACAGTCTACCACAATTGTCAATCCTATTCTTTCTGGTTTCTATCCCGACCCGAGCATTGTAAAGGTTGGCTCTGACTATTATCTGATCAACTCTACTTTCGCTTATTTTCCGGGGCTTCCTGTGTTTCAGAGTAAGGATCTCAAGAACTGGAAACAAATCGGTAATGTGATCAGCAGGCCATCGCAGATGAACTTCATAGGCCATCGCATGACGCGAGGATTGTTTGCTGCTTCAATTGATTATCATGATGGTACTTACTATGTCACTTGCACGTTGATCGATCGTGAAGGAAATTTTGTAGTAACAGCCAAAGATCCAGCGGGGCCTTGGAGCAACCCGATTTGGCTTCCGCAGGTTAAGGGTATCGACCCCGCATTATTCTTTGATGACAACAAAGCTTATATCATCTACAACAGTGACGCTCCAGATGACAAACCGCTCTATTCAGGACATAGAACTATTCGCATGTATGAGTTCGATCCAGTAAATCTTAAGGTTGCAGGTGAACAAAAGATACTGGTCAACGGTGGTGTTGATATTAATAAGAAGCCAGTTTGGATTGAAGGTCCCCATATTTTAAAAGCCAACAATTGGTATTACTTATATGCAGCGGAAGGAGGAACTTCGGTGAATCATTCGGAAGTTGTTTTCAGAAGTAAATCCGTCTGGGGTCCTTACATTCCCTTTGAGAACAATCCGATCTTAACACAAAGAGATTTACCTGCTGACAGAAAGCATCCGGTAACATCAGCGGGCCATGCGCAGCTTGTTGAGGGGCCCGACGGAAAAACATATGCAGTGTTTTTAGCTGTAAGGCCGTACGAAGATAATTACTACAACACCGGAAGAGAAACCTTTATTGCTCCTGTTGCATGGAAGGACGAATGGCCTATTATTAACCCCGATAGCAAAGAGATAAAAACGTTCTACCAGGTAAACTACAAAGAAGTAAAGCAGAAAAACGCCTTGCCACAGAGCGGCAACTTTGCGTATACGCTCACCTTTGAGAAAGAACTCGACCCCTCCCTGTTGTTCATGCGCACAGTAGACAGCAGCTCCTTCAGTCTAAGCAAAGCAAAAGGCCTTACCTTAAAGCTCAAACCTGAAACTTGCATGGAGTATGGTAACCCATCCTTTATTGGCAAACGGCAACAACATCTGTTTGGCAGCGCTGAAACGGAATTAAAGTTTTCAACCAATGCTGATCATGAAAAAGCAGGCTTGATCATTTTCCAGGATGAAAAGCATTTCTATTATCTGTGCAAATCTGTGGATGATAAACATAAACCAGTATTGCAACTTTATAAAAGCAATACCGAAAGCACTACTATGGAATTATTGGAACAAGTACAACTTAAAACCGAGCCACAACAAGTTAAGCTACGAATTAACGCAGCTGGACCCTTCTACAGCTTTGAATATGCACTTGAACCTAACAAATGGGTATTGCTCAAAGATAAAGTTGATGCAAAATTCTTAAGTACGCATGTTGCTGGAGGTTTTATTGGTTGCCTTTATGGATTGTATGCGACCTCATCAGGAAAAGAAACATCAAACAGTGCATCATTTAAGTACCTGAAATACGAAGGCAATGATTCGGTGTATAAATAAGTCAATTGTAAACCGTTAACTTAACTACTAACCTTAAGTCTTTTTCGCGCACAATTGGCATAATAAATGGTCTTATTTAAACACCATGTTTCGCCTGGTTTACCTCTTACTTCTATTTTGCGTTACACATGCATTTTCACAAGAACTTGTATGGCATGCGCATTCGGTTTACAAGACTGTTCCTCACGATACTGCGTCTGCATACAAGGAATTTTATCTCGCTTCACTGGATTATGTAAAGGAAGGTAAGGTGCAATGGACTATTGATGTTCCAGAGCAAATGAGAAAACATGTTGCCCTAAGTACTTTTGTACACCAATTTAAAGAGGCTAACAAAGCACCTGTTGATATAAATGATCAGAAAGATTTTCTAAGATGTCCGGAATATATTTCTGATAATGCAGTTATTATATCTCACAAGAACGGCGTTTTGATCTTGTCTAAAAAGACAGGCGAAATACTTGAAGAGATTTTGTATCCGCAAGAACAACAGTTTTATGTTGATAGTGGCAGATTTGCGATTACTAAAGGAAGTAAGGTATGGTCAGGTATCATAATACAACACGGCGCTACCTTTATATGGCCAGTAGAGGAGTATATATTCCATTTTAACGGAACTCAACTATTCATATTCAGGGATAATAAATTATTTCACACTATTACTTACAATGCAAAAGAGCATTTGAAAAAATCAGAACGCGGCAAATTGAAGGCAGTGTTTAAATATAGAAAGTACAAAGTTACTGTTGAAGGTATTGTGTATTTGTGAAGAATGGTTCGGTTACCTGTAATGACCTCTCAAATATTACTCGCTGCGGCAAAGACGAGCAATTAATAAGAGATCGTGACCCTAGAATAAGCTGAGATTTCCGCCTTTTCGGAACTTGGTTAGATCAATTGGTGGCAGACTTTTATCTCCAAAGTATTTCTTTTTTGATACTCTAAAGAGTTGATGGATAGCTTCAGCAAAATTGCCTTCACCTGACATTCGTCTTCCCCATTGCGAGTCATTAACATTGCCTCCATGCATGGAGCAGATTTGATTCCATACCTTTTCAAATCGATCCGGGAAATTCTTTCGCAACCAATCTTCGAAGATCTGTCCTATTGAACCATTTAATCTTACTATGGTCATTCCTGCGCCAAGAGCTCCATGGTCTGCTGCGGCTTTTATTATATCAGGTATTTCATGATGATTCAGGCCAGGGATAATAGGAGCATTCATAATGCCAACAGGAATTCCGGCTTTAGAAAGTGCCTCAACGGTTTTGAGTCTCTTTACTCCGCTGGCTGTCCGAGGTTCCATAACTCTTCTCAGGTCTTCATTTAATGTTGTGATGGAGATGTATACATGAACAAGATTGTCTTTGGCAAGATCTGACAATATATCGATATCACGTGTGATGAGGCTGTTCTTCGTTATCATGCCCAGCGGATGCCTGTACTGTGCAAATACTTTAAGTATCCTTCGCGTGATTTCAAACTTCCTTTCTAAGGGCTGATAACAATCTGTATTACCGGAAACAGAAATGGGAACCGGATGCCAATCAGGATGAAGTATAAATTTCTCTAATAGCTGAGGCGCATTCTCTTTAACAACGATCTTGCTTTCGAAATCCAACCCAGCACTAAAGCCCCAGTATTCATGAGAATTTCTGGCATAGCAATAAATACACCCATGCTCACAGCCTTGGTAAGGATTCATGGAATACATCATAGACAAGTCAGGACTTGTAACTTTGTTTACGATCTTTTTAGGACTCTCATAAAAGATTTGTGTAGTAGGAGCAGAATATAAAGGTTCATCAAGGCCCTCGACGTGCTCCTCAACATACTCCGCCTTTAAGTACTTATTCTTTGTTTTTATCTGGGCGCCTCGTCCTTTAAAATATTCCTCTTCCATACAATGGCCGCTTTATTGAAGACTAATTTATTTAGTTATAAAACTAATATACTTAGATTTTAGATTCAACGCTTTAACCAACTATCTTTGTTAAAAAAGCTTGCTTCTTTATAACTACACCGCTATTCAAGAGATTGAAGAAGATCTGTTTCGCGAGGCAGGCGTGCGTTTGCTTATTAAACGGGAAGATTTGAACCACCCGTATATTTCCGGAAACAAATGGTGGAAACTGAAATACAACCTCGAAAAGGCGCTCGCCTCTTCCCATAAAACAGTTCTGACATTTGGCGGTGCCTTTTCAAATCATATTTATGCAACAGCAGCAGCTTGTGATGAGGTACAATTAAAATCTATTGGAATCATCAGGGGTGAGCGAGTAGAGCCGCTAAATAATACATTGCAGTTTGCCACCAATAAGGGAATGGACCTTCATTTTGTTTCACGTAGTGAATACAGAAATAAGAACGATAAACACTTTATTGACTATTTGCATTCCCACTATGGCAATTTTCATCTTGTTCCGGAAGGTGGAAGTAACTTAGATGCAGTAAAAGGATGTAAGGAGTTTACTGAACAAGAACTGCTGAACCTTGCATACGATTACATAGTACTGCCAGTGGGTACCGGTGGCACAGCGGCAGGTATTCTTTGCGGGCTAGATCACAAGAAACAATTAATAGGAATATCTGTTCTCAAAGATGGAGAGTTTCTCAATGGCGAAGTGTTGTCAATGGCAGAAGCTTTCTCCGGGAAGAAATACAAGAACTTTCAATTACTAACGGCGTATGATCATGGCGGATATGCTAAGGTAAACAGAGAACTTATAGATTTCATAAGAGCGATGAAAGCGAAACACGGCCTGCCTCTTGACCCGATATATACAGGAAAGATGATGTGGGCTATCTATAAGGAAATAGCTGATGGAAAATTTGAAAAGGGCTCTACCCTACTTGCTATTCATACTGGGGGGCTACAGGGAGCTGCGTCTCTTATGAAAGAAGCATAAGGCAAGAAGCGATCAAAGTCATTGTAATAATAAACCAGCGATAGGTTTTCTCGTTGATGTTCCTGATTATAATAATTCCAAAATAGGCACCCAATGCTATTACGGGTAATGCAGAGAGGTTAAGCAGGAAACTATTGACAGTAATTGTTTTCCAGCTAAAGACGTGGAATGGAACTTTAAACCAGTTCATTACTAAAAAGAACCACGCACTTGTTCCTATAAACGTGTTCTTGGGTAGCCGCATAGCCAGGAAATAAACCGCCATTACTGATCCTGCAAGATTTCCTATCATTGAAGTAAATCCTCCAATAACTCCTGCGCTGGTGGCAAACCAATAATTATCAGGGATATCTTCTTTGTGGCGCTGAAGCCAGATCATAATGATTACGCTGAGCAAAATGATGACCGCCATGATCATCTTAAACATGTGATCATCAATGCTTCCTCCAATCAATGTCCCCATTAAGGTGCCCAAAGCTGCCCATGGAAATAATCTTCTTAAGTGATGCCATGATGCGTGGCGATGATAATACCAAACACCCAATACATCTGCAATGCATAGAATCGGCAGCATGATACCACTTGAACGTTGGCCGCCAAATACCACGGCAAGCAATGGCACGGCAAGCATGCCTGCACCATGTACTCCAGTTTTAGACATGCCAATAAGAAGTGCTACCAGAAAGAAAAGCAACAGATGAGCAAACGAAAAGCTAAACGAGAAAAGATCTATCAATGTAATTTGTGTCTATACTGGTAATTGACCTCATCTACTTACAAAATGAGACCGGGTTCATTTGTGTGTGTAATAAAAGATGAGCTGTCTCAAAAGTCTTAATAGGTTCCGTCATCGCGTCGAGTATACGGTCCGACTTTTGAGACAAACTCATCTTTATTTTAAAATATTATTCTCTTACTCCGGGCGTGCCTATTGGCTGGCTTTGTTGCCATGTATTCATTATCTTTCTTGAAATAGGATATACTTCATCCAACGTGTTACCATCATACATTCTTCCATTCATCATCACCTTGTTGATGGTGTTGGAATTTCTGATGTTCTCTAATGGATTCTTATCTAACACAATCAGATCAGCAAGTTTGCCTGCTTCTATTGATCCTAAATCACCATCAAGTCCAAGCGCTTTAGCACCATGAATAGTTCCAACTTTAAGCGCATCATGGTTAGACATGCCACCAGACTGCACTGACCACAATTCCCAGTGATAACCAAGACCCTGAAGTTGGCCGTGGGAACCAATACCTGCATTACCTCCCACTTTTATCAAATCATTTACAAACTTAGCATGATCAGGGAAAACATGTTCTTCATACATGAACCAGCTTCCTCTTCTTCTTGATTTAGCGTCTAACTCACCTTTTGGTGTAAAGAAATTGAGTTTAGGGTCACCGTTAACATTCTCTGTTGCGTAATAGTAATTTTCTGCCCAAGGGCCACCATAGGAAACAAGCAACGTAGGTGTATATGCTGTATTTGATTCTGCTACAAGCTTTGAAACATCTTTATAAAGCGGATAGATAGGGAATGAATGTTCATGTCCTGGATATCCATCTATAATTTGTGTCAGGTTTAACTTGAAATCAAGTCCACCTTCAGTAGTAGGTTTTAGACCTTGCTCCTTCGCTGCCATGATGATCCACTGGCGATGCTGCCTGTTACCCACCAAATACATTTTGATGTATTTGGTATTGTAGTATTCGGAGTACTGTTTCAAAATATCTCTTGCCTGGTCAAGGTCTTTAATATTGTAAGACCAATAACCGACACCAGGACCAGTTGAATAGATGCGTGGACCTACAATTTTTCCGGCATCGACAAGGTCCGCATAAGTAAGAACATCTGTTGTACCTGTTTGCGGGTCACGTGTTGTAGTTACACCGTAAGCAAGATTGGCAGCATACATCCATACCTGATTTTTATGCAAGCCCCATGTAGGCCACATGTGAGCGTGGGTGTCTACAAAGCCGGGCATTATCGTCTTACCTTGCAGATCAATCTTCTGAACAGAGCCGTCTACTGCTATTGAACCTGCGGGACCAACTTTCTTAATGCGGTTGCCTTCAATAAGTACATCTCCTGATTCGATAACTTCATCACCTTTCATTGTAATGATCCTTGCGTTCATAAGCAAAGCCTTTCCGTCGGGGATGTCTCTTAAGACTTTTACCTTAACTCGTAATTCAGCTGGCTTATATGTATCCTCTTTCTTCTCTTCATCGCCATCCTTTTTATTCTTCTTGTCGTCATCTTTTCTTTCTTTTTCCGCTTCAGCCTTCTCCTTCGCTTCTTTTTTCTTTCTAACCTCTTCTTCTTTTGCTTTTGCTTCATCGAGGTTATATGTAAAGAAGGCGTTACCGATAGACCAGAATACCTTCTTTCCATCGTTGCTCCAGCTTGCAAACTGGCCTCCGATCTTCGTTAGCTTACGCGAAGGGAACTGTGCATTTGAAGGATCAGAAACAGAAATCTTTGGCGCTTCAGCACCTACCTTTGGCACTGACACTACATAAATTTCATTATTAATTTGTGCCAAGGCCTGATCTCCATCGGGTGCCATCAGGATATATTCAGCATTAGAAGGTTCGCGCTGTGGTTCCGATGCAGACTCCACTAACATGCAATGCTGTTCGAATGACGTACCATACGTTGTAATACCTGTTACTTTCAGGTGATCTTTCTCATCCGTACCATCCCACCGCAGAGATACAAGACCTTTGCTGCGATGATAGAGATAAATACGATCGTCTGATTTAACGAAATGCGGGAAGCTTCTTCCTTTAGCCTTATCAACAACTGTAATTGCACCGCCATCAGCTGAAATCCATGCTAGGTTCTCCTTGCTTGAAAAAGCGTACGGCCCTTCGGCATCCTGAAAGAACTGGGATGATCCAATCATGAAAACTATTCTATTGTTCTTGTACGACCAGGCAGGTTCAGTATACAACGCTTGTGTAGACGTGAGTTTAACAGGACGCGCCGATGTTGACTTCGCATTTATCTTATAAATATTTCCGCCATTATTCTCCCAGCTTACCCATGCGAGTTGTGTTCCATCAGGACTCCATGCAGGCATTGCTTCTGTAAAATCGAAATTGCTAACGCGCCTCGGTGTACCATTTGGAAGATCCATAACGTATAATCTGTTCAATGCCGTAAATGCAAGTTGCTTTCCATCAGGTGAAACCTTGCCATCCCTGATTTGAGTAACTGTCATGTCTTTGTCATCCTTAATCGGATACTTAAAATCAAGCTTAGGCCCTAGTTCTATTTCTGTGTTGATTTCAAAAGGTATTTCTATTGCATTTCCACCAGCTACAGGAATACGATAGATCTTTCCTCCATATGATGCTACAACTTCTTTGCTATCAGGGGTGAAGGACATAGCAGGAAGAACGCCCATGGGTGCGATTGACTCCTGCTCATCGCGCTGAACAGGATAAGCAAGCCACTTCTCGACGCCAGATTTCAGATCCCGGATGATCAAACCTGTTTTATCATTATAACGGGTACCATACACGAGCCATTTGCCATCAGGAGATAATGTTGGCGCAAAGGCTGAGCCGTAGCGTTCTGTTCTTGTATCCACCTCGCCTGTCTCTCTGTCGTAAAGACCTATTTGATATTGAGGCAGCTGCGCGTTATAGTTCCATGCACCGGTACGCTGAGAAAAATAGATATGTCTTCCATCATTGCCGAAAGCAGGCTCAATGGTTTTTAAGTTATCAGGTTTGCTGATTAACTGGGCACCACCTCCGCCATCTCTATGATACAACCATAGTTTAAGATTTCTTCTCCCTTTCGATGCTACGATATAATTTCCATCAGGAGTCCATTCCGCTGACTGAAAATAATCTGAAGTCATTTTCGTAATCTGCAATGAATCTTTTCTGTCTAAAGAAAAGCGCCATACGTTTTCAGCACCACTTCTATCGGATATTACAAGCAGGTTCTTTCCGTCAGGACTGAATTTTGGATGAGATTCAAAAGACATATCCTTAAGAAAAGGTTTTGCTTTACCTCCTGTAAAAGGAAGCAGATAAATGTCTCCCAGGAAATCAAACGCAATTGTTTTACCATCGGGTGATACATCAAGAGACATCCAGGATCCTTCAGTACTTGAGATCTTTATTTTTCTTGCCGCTTCGAGCGGAAGAAACTCTCTTTTCTTTTGTTTTTGATTTTTGACACTGTCGGGTTTTGTTTTCAGTGTGTCCATTTGCTGACTGTAGCCGAGTGAGCTGGCGAGCAGTAGCATGCAGCAGATATACTTTTTCATAATCAGGTATTTCTTAGGTTAAAGCAAGATCAGGATTTATTACGTTGCTATCAATCCCAATTTACGGGAGTGGTTAAAAAAAGAAGGTAATATTTTAAAGGTCGAATAGATTGTTGAGTTCCAGGTCTATCTTATTCACGACATAAGCGAAATCATCTACGCGCTCTACAAAATCGAGATTATTAACATCTACAATAAGCAGCTTGCCCAAGTTATAGCTGCTGATCCATTCTTCGTAGTGCGCATTCAAATGCTTGAGGTAATCTAATCTGATGGCGTCTTCATAATCTCTTCCCCTTTTCTGTATTTGATGCACCAGTTTTGGTATATCAGCTTTCAGATAAACAAGGAGGTCGGGAGGTTGTACGTATTGAATCATGGAGTTAAAGATGTCGAGGTAGCTCCGATAATCACGTTCTCTCATGTGCCCGCTCTTAAAGAGGTTAGCAGCGAAGATGTATGCATCCTCATAAATGGTGCGGTCCTGGACCGTTATTTTCTCGCTTGTGCGTATTGTGTTTATTTGTTTAAACCTGCTGTTTAAAAAATAGATTTGAACATGAAATGCCCACTGGGTCATGTCATTATAAAAATCTCTCAAATAAGGATTATCATCAACCGATTCAATCAGTGCTTCCCATCCATAATGTTTAGCTAGTTTAAGCGCAAGCGTAGTTTTTCCTGAGCCTATATTGCCACAGATAGCAATGTGTTTGAGAGATTTAGACAATGTTCTTGAAAATTAGACCACGAATGTAGCTATAATGTTTACAAGATTCAATCTTCGCTGATCACCAATGCAAGCTTATCTCCCTTATTATTTACTGCAATTCTTGTAAACGATTTCCCAGTGATATTTCCATCGATTGACACTTCTTTCCATTCTCCCTTTCCTTTTGTATTGATGAAAAAGAGTTTAGACTCATTACTCATGATAATTTTTAAGTCTGGAGTCCATGCCATGTCATGTTCCTTTGAAAGCATACTAATGGTAATGTCATTTATCTTCATTGGCTCTGACACTACCTTTCTTATCATCCAGACATTATCTTTTAACTGTTGAACAAAGCTAATTGCATTCTCTCCTGGCACTTTATGCAGTGACCTGCCGACAGAGTCTGTGAGTATTGAATCTTTTTTTGTCTTAAAATTAATCAAGTGTAAACTGTATGGCTTCGGCAATGCCAGTACCGCTGCATTCTGGCTATCGGCCCATGCATGATAACCTATCACCTGATCACTAATTAAAATCGTTGGCGTAGCTTCACCATCAATAGGGTACTTACCTAAGTCCTGTGCTCCATTGTCCCGTTGAATGATACAGGAAATATATCTTTTATCGGGAGTTACAGTTGGAGAGTATTCCCGTTCAGGTGTATGTGTTAATCGCCTTGTTTGTTTTGTTAAGTAGTTGTACTGAAAAATATCTGTTCTTCCCACTGAATCTTCCGATACATAATATAAGATTGTTTTATCAGGATGAAAATACGGTTGATTATCGTAACCCCTACGGTTTGTGATATTAACAGGGTTGGAAATCTGGACTGCGTTCTTTTTAACAGAAAGATCAAAAAGAAAAATTTCAGTGGCAGGTTGTGCTTTAAGAAAATAGTTTAAAGCAAAAACGGAGAAGATCACAAGTAATAAACCCTTCTTCATAATTATGATTAAAAAAGACGGCCATCAAAGCCACTTCTTTCGTTTAAAATACCAAAGGAATAGTAACGACGAAAAGATCATCAGACCAATGGCAAAGGGATATCCTGCCATCCAATTGAGCTCAGGCATAAATTTGAAGTTCATGCCATAGATACTAGCGATGAGCGTTGGCGGCATGAAAACCACAGTTACTACAGTAAAAATCTTTATGACCTGGTTCTGTTCAATATTACTCAAACCAAGGAAAGTATTTTGCAGGTACTCTAATCGTTCTGAGCTGAACTGTGAGTGTTGTAAAAGAGAGGCAATATCTCGTATAACAATTGTGAGTCGTTCGTTCTCACGTTTATTAAACTCGGGTATACGGATGAGTGAGCTAACCACTCTTTGTTTTTCCGTAATAGTTTGATGCAGCAACATTACGTTCTCCTGAAGTTGTGCTATACCTAAAAGCAGGTCTTCCTTAAGTGATCGTTGAGAAAGAAGGGCCCGACTGACGTGGTTAATCCTTCTATTAATTCCTTCGATCAAATCGGCATCACCGTCAATCCTTGCTTCGAGAATTGTAAGAAAAATATCGAGACCATGGGCTTTGGTCTCTGCGTTCATAGTCTTAAGCCTTCTTACTGTCTCTGCAAATGTTTTGTTATCGCCCTGCCGGTAAGTAAACAGAATACTGCCTTTGAGAATAAATGTTACGTTCTGAACATTAAATTCTCCTTCGGTGGAGATAAAACCAAGGTTTATCTCTATGGTCTCTTCTGTTTCGAGAAAACGCGAACTGCTTTCAATTTCCTGGGCTTCCTGCGTGGTAAAAAATTCGATCTTAAAATTCTTCTCAATGAATTCACGTTCCTGCTGGGTAGGCGTTTGCAGATCCACCCAAACAACATCATTGTATTCAAGAATCTCTGCTAAAGGAGGATTCTTGTACTGATCTATTTTACCATTTGTAACTGTATAAACACGTATCATCGTTCCAGGATGCTGCAGCAATTTATTATCAATATTTCAATAACAAACCACTTTTAACCCAGAATTAACAATAATTGAAATGAAATAATTGCTTTTATATGAAAAGCACCGGACAGGGCATGTTATAAATGTTATTTCGAGGCCAGCTTTATAGAAGCATCATCGGAACGAATCGTAACTTTCGCTTTACCGTTGTTAAGAGAGAGCCGTGTGTGTTCTTCGCTTACTTCCAATTTTTTAAAGGAGTCGTCGCATCGAATGCCAGCATCGTCATGGCTGATATCAAACTCACCGCCACCAGCTGTTACTACCAAGGATATTCCACCATCTTGTGAGTTAAGCCTGTAAGAATCGTTATCACTTAGTGAAGTTTCAAGGTATATACTACCATCATCTATGTCTGCATCAATCGAAGTAAAAGCTGCATCGTAAATTCTCACATCAGAATCATCTGCATCAAGTTGTATTTTCCCTTTACCTCTATTCATTTTCAAATCACCATCATCAAATCTAAAAGTAAAACTATAACCGCCGCAGTCGCTTAGTTCAGCATCCGCATCGTCCAGACTCAAAGAGATGGAGCCGTTTATGTTTTTTATATAGTAATCGCCATCATCACCCCTAACCAACAAGCTTACACTTTTAGGCAACTCTATTTCAATTTTATATTCTTCACGATAGTAGCCAAAAGAAATACTTGTAGAAATTATTTTTCTCCCTGACTTTAATATTCCCTTCTGACTCTTCAACTTCTACCTTAAAATTCTCCCCTCCCTTAGTCCATCCTTTCGCCTCAATTTTCCTATTAATCCTGATATGCGCAGAGGTACGATCAGAGCCTGTAATAAAGACTTTCGCATCGGATGCTGCGAGATCTAACATCCCTGTTTTATTTATGCTATACTCCTTATCGAGGTGGAATTCTCCATTCTGCCCGAAGGCAAGTGAAAAGAATGAAAGCATTACAATGGCAAAAAGGAGGTTTTTCACAGGATAATATGTTTTTAATACACAGACGTACAACGACTCTTTTAGGTTACTACCAAGGTAAAACAGGGTAATAGTTGCTGTAATAATGGCAGAAGTAGCAGGAGTAGGAGACGAGTAGCAGAGCAATAGCAGAAAACTAGAACTGACAAAAAGGCCGCTCGCTCTTAAAACTGTTAATATTCAAGAAAAACAAGGTATTGAGCAACGTTTTGGGAAAAGGGCATTTATAATTGTTTAGAGCGATTAGACATCTATAAGTAGTTCTGTGACAGAAGAATGCGTTCTTTCTTACATCGCCAAACAGCACATGAGCAAAACGTGTAATTTGCAATAAAAAAATTATCCCTTTGATCATGCCCCACCTCTATTTGAAAGCCTTTGCTTTCTTAGTCTTTACTCTATTCCTATCTAGGTCGTTTTCCTTTGGTCAGGCAGCAGATTTCACTACAGAAAGTGGATCTTTTACAGGTTGCGCTCCATTTCAAGTTAAATTTCTGGATAAATCAAGTAGTGCTAACTCATGGAGCTGGACATTTGGAAAAGCTACCAATAACACATCTATTGAGAAAAATCCAACAGTAACCTTTGATACCAAAGGTACATATACAGTTACATTAACTATTAATAACAGCAGCACCAAGACACATACTATTACTGTTTATGATAAACCTACGGCTAATTTTAACTTCAGTTATGTTGAAGGTTGCCCAATAAGACCAGTGCAGTTTACCAATACTTCCACTGATGATGCAGCAGTTATAAGTAACTATCTGTGGGTTTTTGGCGATGGAAATACAAGCAACGATGTAAGCCCAAAGTATGAATATAAAACTGCGGGAGATTTTTCAGTAACGTTAGTGGCAACTAATGCTCAAGGATGCCAAGGTGTAGTAGCAAAAAATAACATAATAAAGGTCCATCCCATAAAAGCTGACTTTAGTGCTACAACCTTCTTTTGTAACGCTCCGGCTAACGTAGATTTTACTAACAATTCAATAGGTCCTGGTAATCTTTCCTATACATGGGACTTCGGCGGCGAAGGAACATCAACACAGAAGAACGGCCAATTTACGTTTACGAAAATAGGTAGTTATAAAGTGAACCTTACAGTTAAAGGTGATTATGGATGTGAACACACTACTGAAAAAACGATTAATGTAGGAATAGGAGGATATGATATTTTCGCAGATAAAAACCAGGCTTGTATTAACAGTGAGATTGAGTTTACGGTGCCGTCATCAAATGGCATTAAATCGTATCACTGGGATTTTGGAAATGGAAAAACATCAACAGATGCTACGCCAAAGACACAATATGTTCAAGCAGGAAAATATACTGTTACCCTCACGGCGACTACTGACATCTGTCCTGTTAAACAGACCAAACTCATAGAAATTGTAAATTCCGCCAGTGCTAATTTTACTTATAAGCCAGCATGTGATCGCACTATTTCATTTACAAATACGTCAAAGAACAACACGTCTTTATTATGGGATTTTGGAGATAATATTTTTTCTTCAGAACCTAATCCTAACCATGTATACGCTTCAGCGGGCACCTTTAATGTAAAATTGATTGCCTATAACGCCCTTCAATGCCCTTCGGAGATACAGAAGCAAATTTCAATTACGGATAACCCTGTCGCCTCTATTTATCCTGCTAAAGAAAATTCCTGCTCTAATGAACCTACGCTTTCAGGATGTGCCCCTTTTAATGTCCAATTTGAAAGCATAGGAGACGCCTCCTGGAATGCGGAATGGGATTTTGGTGATAATCAAAAATCGACACTAACAAAACCTAAACATACTTATACAAAAGAAGGCTCTTACACAGTAAAATTAACAGTAAAGAATTCAATTGGATGTGCCAGCACAACTAACGCGTTGGTAAAGGTTTCGAATATAACTCCTATTGCAAATTTTACAATAGATAAAAATACAGTTTGTACAAATACAGATGTAGTAACCTTTAATTCCACTACTAAAGCGGATACTTACTGTTGGGTTCTTGCTCCAGGAGATACTGTATCTGGCGCTGCGACTATTAGTAAAATTTATCAGGCCCCAGGGACTTACACTATTTCTTTAATCGCAAAAAACGCCGGATGTAAAAATGTAAAAGTAATTTCTAACGCTATTAAAGTAAAAGGGCCGTTGGTTGATTTCACCTTTGAAAAAGATTGCAACAACCCATACACACCACGTTTTACCAACATCACTTCTTCTGGTTCATCATGTGTCTGGGATTTTGGTGACAGTAAAACAAGCACTGATTTTAACCCGAAACATACTTTTATTTTGCAGGACAAATATCCAGTAACACTAACGGCACAGAAAGATGGTTGTGCTGCATTTTCTATTACAAAAGATGTGGTCATTCAGGAGCTCGTTGCGAGGTACGGCGTTTACCCAGACTCAGTATGTAAGAATGTACCTGTTACTTTTTCAGATAGTTCCTTGCATGCCAAAGAATGGGTTTGGAGTTTTGGAGATGGGACTTTTGGCTATGGTCAAAGACTTAGTCCTGCTAAAACGTATCCAACTGCTCAAAGTTATGCCACTTCATTAACAGTAAAAGATTCGGCGCAATGTTCAAAAACATTTGCACTGCCTCATCCTATTGTTGTAGCTGACATTGACGGGAAATTCAGTTTCGACTTACCAGTAAGTGATTGCAAGGAGTTAAAAGTAACATTTAAGGACGAGAGCACCGCATCTCCTGATATTGTCTCCCGAGAGTGGGACTTCGGTGACGGTGATAAAATTGATGGGAATGAAAAATTGCCTCCTACTCAAACCTACACTGCTTTCGGCAAATACTATGTGACACTTAAGGTTACCAACCCTGTGGCCACATGTGTGGTTGTATTGCCGGACAGCCTTGCGTTTACCTTACCCAAGATTAATTTTAATACAACACGTCCAGCGGCATGCTTAAATGAAGTCATCCAAATAAATTCTACCCCTGCTAACGCAGCAAGCGTTGCATGGGATTTGGGAAATGGGCAAACATCTAACTCATGGAGTCCATCTGTAAGCTATACTTCGCTAGGTTCTTATGCACTTACGGCGCGCGTCGCTGACTTATACGGATGTGAACAGGAATTTAAAGAGGAGAGTTTTATAAAAATAATTAAACCAGTTGCAGACTTTACTTCATCACAAACTATTACAGATTGTCCGCCTTTAATTACTCCCTTTGTCAGTACTTCAATCGGTGCAGTTGCGTGGTCCTGGAAGTTTGGCGATGAGCAACAATCCGTAATAGAACATCCTACCAATAGCTATTACTTCCCTGGAAAATATGATGTTTCGCTGGAAGTAACAGATGCTTATGGTTGCAGCGATACGCTGGAGATAAAAAATTTCATTTTTGTTGATGGACCTATAGGCAAGTTTGCTTCGCTGAATCCATTTAATTGTACCAATGACTCTATTCTCTTTAAGGCAGAATACATCAATACCGTATCAGCGCAATGGGATTTTGGTGATGGGAACGTTGAGAGTAATACGAATACACTGATTTCACATGTATATAGTGTTTCTGGAAAATTTCAGCCGATTATTGCCTTAACAAATGCTGACAACTGCACTGTGCGATATAAGGCAAATGAAATGCTCGTAAACAAATCACCAGAAGGCGATTTCACTTTTAAACCTGCTTATCCTTTTGTTGAAGAGCAAGTTATTTTCACTTCGCTGGCAAATGGAACATTGGTTGCAGACTGGTTGTTTCCAGATGAAACTTTTTTAGGTATACCAAAAGCCAATAAAGTGTTTTTTGAAATAGGAATTCATCCAGTGGTTCTTCAATTAACAGATCCTGCCACAGGATGTACAAGTGAAATACCCAAGAACGTTCCTGTACAAGGAGACATTGACCTTATTCCGAATATCTTTACTCCTAACGGTGATCGCTTTAACCAATTGTTCGAGATCCTCGGTCTTGAGAAAAGTGATTGGGAACTAATTATTTATAACAGGTGGGGAGGAACGGTGTATGAAAGTAACCATTATCAAAACCAATGGAAGGGCGATGACGTTGCAACAGGCATCTACTACTATGCATTCAAAAACAACTTTCGTTCTGATAAGCAATACAAAGGCTTTATACATGTTCAACGCTAGCGAATAAAAAAAGCCCTCCTCGTTATGAGGAAGGCTTTCTCGAATTTTAAACCTAACTATTTTTCTTCTGCTTCCGCTTTTTCTAACTCCTCATCTATTAATTTCTCAATAACAGCCCGTTGTTTTTCGCTTACTGTCTTATCTACTTTTGCCTGCTTCTTCATGAAACGAAACATGGCATTCTTTTTAATTTCGTAAGCTATAAATACGGTATACTTATTTGTCTTTTTATCAAAGTACTTCTGTTCCCCTATTTTTCTCAGATCTGCGATATCGGTATTCATAACCTGCCGAACGAGGCTTTGAAATTTGTCTGCCACATCTGCTGCTTCAGTGTTCTCTGTCTGACCCAGGTATTGATCAGCAACCTGTTTCATGGTAGTATTTACTTGCCCGGCCAACATTGACTTTGCATCAATATCTGCTTTTCCGCGGGCAATATTATCTTCTGAGCTTTCTCCTTTACCTGTTGCCCTAAAAAATCGGTTATTTGACTCATAGGCATTTCCGCGAAAAGGTTCTTTAACTTTTGTTCCAAAGGGACTTGAAGAGCACGCGGATAAAACCGCAACAAGTAATAAAAAGGGGATAGTAGATTTCATATCTAGTGAGTTTAAAGGAAAAATTGAGCCAGAAATTATTAAATAGAAATAATTATTTGCCACCTAAAAGCCCACATCCATTTAATTTTATAGTTTTTAATTCCCGCATTTTGGAGGATATTCTCCAATTCAACCTTTTTAAAGGCGCGCATTACCGAAAGAGGAGCATCGTTAATAACCATGGTGGACTTAGAGAACAGCTTTGTAAGCCATTTTATTGAATAGTAGGCAAACCAGTGCCTGTGAATGTCGTTGATTACAATGCCTATGCGAACCTGGTTTTTTAACTGAGCAAAGAAGCTGATGAGTTGGTCGTTGGTAAAATGATGGAAGAATAAAGTAGCGGTAACTATATCAAACTGTCTGGTCTTAAATTCTTCTGAAAAAATATTAAGTGCTTCAAAATGAATTCCTGATTCTTTTGCATTGTGTTTTTTTGCATAAGCAATAATATTTGGATTGGCATCAACGCCTATTAAATCTGCATTGATTTGCCTCTTATTAAGAGATTTTCTTATCAACCTGAGAATATCTCCACTGCCGCAGCCTAAGTCGACAATGCTTAATTTTCTTGTTCTATCAATATTCTTTATTAAAGTGTTTACACCGTTTACCGTTACGTAATTACCACCGAGCAAAAGGTTGATTGTTTCAAGCTCTTTTAACGTAACATCAATTATTGCACCTGAAGCACCCAGGTCATCCATAATTTCTTCCTCGTAAGAACGCTGGGAAAAGTCAGGCATACTTTAAATCGAATTAATCTTTAAGATCATACTTTCAAGCGTAAGACCAGGACCAAAGGCAAAGCTCAAAATATTTTCACCTTTATTATTCCGCGCCAAGCGATTGATCAATTCTTCTAATACAAATAGCACTGTTGGAGACGACATATTTCCGTAATTCTCCAGCACATGATAAGCCGCCCTATTTTGCTCCTTTGTTATTCCCAGTTCCTTTTCTATAGCTTCAAGTATTTTTTTTCCTCCCGGATGTATCGCAAAGTGTTTAATATCTGAAAAGCTGATAGATAAACTTCTAAGAAGCGTCTGTGTTAATGCTGCAATACCACCCTGAATGATATCAGGAACATATGCAGATAATTTCATTTCGAAACCGAAATCGCCGATATTCCACGCCATGTCATTACTACCCTTAGGCGCAAGATCACTGTGAAATCCCTCAACCTCCAGTTGTAGTTTGCTGGTGGTTTCACTCTCCATAATAAGGGCTGCAGAACCATCCGCAAATAATGCATTCGCGATTAAGTTGTCTTCTGATGCTCCTCTTTGAAAATGTATACTGCAAAGCTCGGTGCATACAATCAACACCTTTGCCTTGGGGTTACTCTTGCAAAAAGCATCACCAATTTTTAAAGCATTGAATGCAGCGTAACATCCCATAAATGTTATTGCAGTACGATGCACTGTTGTGTTCAATGCGGCGTGCTGTACAATATCTATATCTAAACCAGGGGCATACATTCCCGTACAGCTTACAACAATCAGATGGGTAATTTCTTTTGCTGATACCGTAGCGCTAGTCCATAACTTTTCAATAGCCAGTAAACTTAGTGGAAGAGCCTGCGCCCTAAATGTATCTAATCTATTCTGCGTGGTTGGGAAAATCGCATTTCCATCCTCAGGATAAAATTCAAAATTATCCGATTTACCATAATCGGATAATACTGAATGCCTGTACGATATTCCACTTAACTTAAATATTGTTTTAAGCTTTCTGCTATCCCCGTTATGCAGCGTCATTTTACGAAGCATAAAATCAGCGATGACTGACTGTGTAAATTTATTATCGGGCGTTGCCGTAGCGATAGCTGTTATTAAACTCATTCGTATCAATTATAAGAAAAACTACTAACTTGTTTTAAAGTTTAAATATGTTTTCAAAGTCTTCTTTACTCCATCTCCGCATTCCTTTTTCCTTTTTTCTATTACCAATATTTCTATTCTCGCTTTCTATTTCTCCTAATCTAAATGAGTTAAGATTGTTTTGGGTCTTTTTTATCATTCATTTTCTTCTTTACCCTGCAAGCAACGGTTACAACAGTTATTTTGATAAGGACGAAAAAAGCATAGGCGGCCTCAAGAATCCTCCCCCTACCAAAACAGGTCTTTACTATCTTTCTCTTTTACTTGATGCTTTAGCAATAATTTTAGGTTATCTGAAGTTAAACTTAACTTTTGCTGTGATGTTATTAATTTATGGACTAGTATCTAAAGCTTATAGTCATCCATCTATAAGATTAAAAAAATATGCCTTTACAAGTCTTGTTATCACCGGCATCTTTCAGGGGTTATTTACATTTCTCATGTGTTATGTTGGCGTGAATGACTTCCCTATTTCTATAGCTTTAAGACCTAACGTAATCATACCGGGCATATTAACGTCTTTAATGCTTTGGGCCAACTATCCCTTAACACAAGTGTATCAACATGAGGAAGATAGTAAAAGGGGAGACACTACAATAAGTTTAAAGCTTGGAGTTAAAGGAACATTTTATTTTTCTATCATCGTTTTTGGTGTTGCTCTCTCTTGCTTTCTACTTTACTTAAATCTATACTTTTCGAGTAAGTACGCTATGATTTTTCTTATGGCAGTTTTACCCGTGCTATTGTATTTTTTCTACTGGCTGATGCTCGTCTTGAGGAATAAAAACAACGCTGACTATGGCCGCACAATGGCGCTTAACTATATTTCAGCAACTTGTCTTAATCTTTTTTTTCTTTACCTCTTTTTTAATACTACCCAAGTACACCAGTTTTTGTAATAACATTAAAACGGTTTGCCATGTGTATTCCTAACAATTAATTGGGCTATTGAAGAAGAGTGAAGCATAAGCTTCACAGCAAAATCAGATGTGAAAGAGTTACCGAATAATTTCTGCACTATTCTTCCTAACATAAGCCGTTGTGAAAACAATTTAGACCATGCTTTTCTGTAATCAGTCTCGAGCTTGTCTCTTGTTATTTTATCCTCACAAAATTTAAAAGAGATTTCACTAATCAACTTCCCACTACGAATTGCCATAGCCATACCATTGCCACACAGTGGTGTTATCATACCTGCAGCATCACCCGCCAACAGCATATGGTGTTCAACAGGCCCTTTCGTCGCAAATGAAATTTCATTTATCACAAGGGGTTTGTTATCTGTAAAAACCGCCTCCTTAAATAGTTTCTCTAAATTTGGATTTTTAAAAAGAACATGCTTTTCCATTTCTGAGATGTTCTTAAACCTTCTTACTACATCACGATGAACAAGGTAACATATGTTTGTAATACCATTCTCAACATTTACTACGCCACAATACCCCCCAGAAAAATTGTGAAGTGCTATTACATTTTCAGGATGATTACTCTTAACATGATATTTTATTCCAACATAGGGAGACCTTCGCGTTAGGTGCTTTCTCCTGAGTTGTGTATCCAGCCGTGATCGCTTGCCAAATGTGCCAATTACAAGATTAGCACTGTGTGTTGAAGATTCGAGCTCAATGTTAAACTTAGTGTTGTTGTAAACTACATCTAATACCTCAGTATTTGTGTGAATCTTTACACCAGCCTCCACGGCTTTTTTGTATAAAAAATGATCAAAAGCGTATCTGCTTATACCAAAGCCACCGAGGTCAAGCAGCATTGTGGCAGAATGTCCACTAACAGATGATAGTTGCAAAAAAGAAATTTGCGGAGGATTAAAATTTTCGGGGTATAAATTATTTTGTTTTAAAAAAGAAAGCGTTTCGTTACTAATGTATTCTCCGCAAACGCGGTTTATAGGGTAATCCTTCCGCTCAAAAATTGCACATGGCACTCCTTTTTTTGCTAACTGGATACCTGAAACAAGACCCGCTAAACCTCCACCTACGATTGCGATGTTCTTCAATTTTCGAAATAATTATATGGTTATTAAAGGTAACCTTATAACTGAAATATAAAAGCGTAAAAAATTTCAAAAAAAGGAATCTCTTTTAACCCTGGAATACGTTATATACAGTATTAGTTGGTATGAATACAAAGTTTACAATTCCGAAAAGTGCTGAGCCACTTCATGTTTTGCTTATAGGCAATAATCCGATAGAAATGAGCGGAGTACTTACAAAGCTTAAGCAGATTAGAACGAAAAAGATAGTAACAGAAATCGCTTTTGATGTTAAAAGCATATTAGACCGCTTGATTCGCTTCAAGCCTAATTTTATTTTAATTGATGATAATATTGGTAAAGCAGAATTATCACAAACTATTCAGGCTCTTTCTCAGAGTAATAAAACAAAAGACGTACCTATTACGGTTTTGAAAAATTCGAACTACCAGGAGTCTTTTGGTGCATCTGGCATTCTAGATTATCTACTAAAGAATAATCTTTCAGCAGAAGTGTTACACAGCGCATTACGCAATTCTCTTCATGTTAGGCGAGCACAGCAATATTTGATTCAAGCCTATCAAAAAAGAAAGAAATCATTACTGGCATTCTCTTAAATCTGATCTTCAAGTCTAAATTCTTTACGAATTTTTACACCGTTCCGTTCGATCAAAAGTTTGATTTTCTTTCCGGGTTTGTTGTTAAAAAATCCATTGATAAGATTTAGTGTAAGCACGGATGCAGAAATTCCATTTACAGTAAGAATAATATCACCAGAGGCAACCCCAGCTTTATCAGAAACCGATTGTCTTCTGACTTCTGTTACTTCAAATACATTTAATCGAGATCCTTTAGCTTTAATTGTTATTCCGCTTAAATTGTAATGGAAGTCCTTTTTAAAGGCACTATTTTTCTTGAGGTAAATTTGTTCCTTAGGAAAATTAAAGACAACGGTAAAACGGCTAAGGACTTCACCTCCAATCGCTCCGTTTCTTTGGGCTGAGCCCACTTTTAAACTATCGAAGTAGCTATTGGGATCAGGGAAATTTGTAATGGGTCCGTGGAGTTGTAAGTTGCCAAGTATGAGTCTATCTATTCTGCCTACCCTGCCAGTTATTTCTCCGCCCAGACCTCTTCCAATTACACTGCTCACTGTATTTTCCGGAACAGAAATTCTTGAATCTGATGCGGGATCGAGCATAAGGCCATGGCTTGCGCCTGAATCTACCAGAAGCTTTGCTGTCAGTTGGGTTCCATCAGCCAATATTACCGGCGTGGTGAGGTAAGGTTTTGTATCTTCAATACGAATAGGCAACGCTTGATACTTCTTGTTCGGCTTAAATCTTTCCGGAAGCATTAATGTTAAAATCTTTTTTTCATAATCGATTTTAACAATAAACCTGCTGAATAACTCATAACCCAAAATTCCATGCACGTCTGTGCCCAGGTAATTTCTGAGCTCCAGGTAGTCCTGATCAAGAACTAAGAGTGCATGGCCCCTGCCAAGTACACCAGGAAGTTCAAGAGAAACATTATTCGTTATATAAGCATCAACAACCTTTATTCCTCCAGGGCCTGCGATACTGTACTTTCTCGAGTAAGAGAGATTTAAAATGTCACTAAAGGTTTTCTGTGTGAGAATTGCTGTTCGTACGCCCGTATCAAGAATGAATTTAAGAGGTAGGGCACCATTTAAAACTATCGGGACTACAACGAGATTGTTATTAATCTCAATTGGTATTTGAACCTTAGTTCTTCCTTCCGCCAAAGAAAAACCGAGCACCTGCGAAAAGCCTTTGGTGCAAGCAAAAATGATTACTATTAGAAAAGTGTATAGGCGAGTCATAATGTCTGACACACCACTCAATATAGATAAATTTTTTAATAGGTTATGATATCAAAGAAAGGGCGCCTGCAGCAGCGGTTAGTATAAACTATGTATACCTTCTCCTGGCGATCTAAGAACAGATAAAGAGATATTGTAAAGGCCAGCTTAAGTTACTCCATTGTTATGGAGTACTAACAACTTGCTCACGCCACCTATATAGAATAGGTTGTTTGGCAATAGAATCAGATGATATTTAGAACTTGTTGTCGTGCTTGTTTTTGCTCACCATTTTATTTGGGAATATCCATGGTGAAACGATAGCAAGGATAAAAAGAGCAATAACAACGTAAAAAGGCCACCAAGAAGCAAAATCCATATTTCTAAATTTTAGAGTTGTAAAAATAGGGTGTATTGGACTAATTTTTATTAGAAACTTAAAAAAATGTTTTTAAGTTTAATTTCTTGATAAGCAATAGTTTAGTTTATTCGGGGCCATGAAAAAGTTTGTAATTTATAGTTTAATAGGTATTGCAGTCATCGGCGTGCTGGCAGTTATAGTCATATACGTTCAATTAAGAAAAACAAAATCCTTCTCTCCGGAAGACAATATTGTTTATTCCCAAGATGATCTCTCTATAAAAGTTTTTTACAATAGACCTTATAAAAAAGAGCGGCAGGTATTTGGAGCGCTTGTACCTTATGATAAAGTTTGGAGAACCGGGGCAAATGAAGCCACTACTTTTGAAACCAATAAAGACCTGATTATTGAAGGTAAAACCTTAAAAGCAGGCAAATACTCTCTCTGGACCATTCCACGACAAGAAATCTGGACTGTCATTTTTAATTCCGAATATGGCCAATGGGGCATAAATTCAAAGGGAGAAGCAAACAGGCAACCTGAAAAGGATGTATTGAGTATTGATGTTTCTTCTGTACAACAGGACCAAATTTTTGAACAGTTTACTATCTCCTTCGAAAAAACAGGTGAAGATCTTGAGATGGTACTCGCGTGGGATAAAACCCTTGTGGCTCTTCCCATCACCTTTAAACAAATGTCCTCAGAATAACTTAATCTGTTTCTTTATCACTATTTCTTTACCACTGCTTTGATAACAAGTCTCCTATTATCTGGAGATGTTGCAGGAATAGAATTTCCAAAGTAGCTAATCCTATCTTTACTTGCACCTAAGGAAATAAGATAATCAGCAATTGCTTTAGCCTGTTTGGTTGTGCGATTATTATGGTAGATCGTCTTAACGATTATCGTATCTCTTTTATAGAGCTGACCAAGTGAGTCAATGTCGTCATATTGAGTGGTAACTGAATCATAAATTGCCTCCGTTAAATCAGGGTTTGAGGGAATAGTATCTTCAAGATAACCTGTTTGCAATACCTGTATATCAAATTTAAAGCTTGGGTTTCCATTAATTACTCTTACTAAACGCTTCCATTCGCTTACCCCCTCTGTTAGCATCAGTTCACTTGAAGAAGGATTAAATTGCACTCTATCCAGATTGAGTTCATCGCCAATTACCAGAGCTTTTAGTGTTGCTTTTAGTTTTTCAACCTGGGGAATCTTGTCGCTATTGTTCAAATCAAAGATTCTAGAATAGTAGGTGAGATTATTTTGCTCCGGATCGAACGATATTTCATATCTACTTCCTTCTTTCAGATATAAATAAAACGATCCATCAGCAGCTGGTTTAGCATTATAAACCCTTTTATTATTCGAAACATCAAAAGCCGAAATATAAGCGGATACCGCCTTACCAGCAGGATCGGTAACACTCCCCTCTACCTTCATTATTCCCTTTGGCCTAAGGGATTCAGGTATCAGAAATTCAACCAACTCATTTTTACGCGGGCCTTGTGTATCTTTTAGAATATATCTTCCTAATGCAGCTACGCTGATATACTGATCATCTTTGTCGGTGTTAATAAAATCGAGGGGCTTCGGGTCTGTCCACTTTCCATTCACGAGCCTGGTAACATATAGATCCATTCCTCCCTTTTTGGGAGATAATTTATCTGATGAGAAGTATAGTGTTTCTCCATCCGCCATGATTCTTGGTGTCTGAGAATTTCCGGTATTAATATTCGATGGCAACTCTACAGGTTCTTCCCATTGGCCATTCGGTTTTTTTGTGCTTTTTAAGATCCTGCAATTTTCACCTTTATTCTGGTCCATCTTTTCGCATCGCATGAAGTAAACTGTATTACCATCCGTAGTAAAAGTTGGACAGCCTTCATGCGCTTTTGTATTGAGTGGTAAGCCAAAATTTCCTGGCTCTGACCATGATGTTCCTTTCAGATCACTATACCAAATGTCAAACCCTCCTACTCCAGGACCTTTTAAAGTTGTGAAGTAAAGCCGTTTTCCGTCCGCACTGAGTGAATAACCACGTAAAAAATTTAAACGCGATTGTATATGTTTTGGAAACAGCTGAGGTTCGCGCCAGTCGCTAACTTCCCGAAACGTATAAAACGGAGTTAATACACCATCTTCGGCATTATCGGAGATAAACACTAATGCGTTAGCGTCTGCACTGAGATAGGGCGAGTACAAATTAAGTGAGGGATGATTAATGCTGGAAGACAACTTTCGCGTTTGTGCCTGTCCATTTGCATAAAAAGCTGAAAAGTAAAGGCCGAATACAAGAAATAAATACTTCATACGATTGCGGGATTATACAAAGGTACGGATAAATTGTAAGAGCATGAATAATCAACTTTTGATCCAAATTATTTTCTAGTTTTCTGGTTTTCAATGCATCTTTAGACTTTGTATTTTAATTTAGCTGTTCTAAAATCTACTTCAGATGATTCAGGTTATACCATCCATTGCCATTCGTAAGGGTAACGTTGTAAAAATGCGAAAAGGAGATCCTACGAGTGAGAAGGCTTATGACGAAAATCCACTTGATCTAGCAAAGCGATTTGAAGACCATGGTATTGAAGTAGTTCATTTAGTTGATCTTGACGGAGCTGAAAAAGGAGGCCCGGTAAACTGGCATGTATTAGAAGCGATACGTGGCCATACCGATTTAAAAATTGATTTTACTGGAGGTATTTCAACTGACGGAGACATTAGTAAGGCTTTTGAATACGGTGCAGATTATATTACAGCAGCGAGTGTTGCTGTTACTGATCCGGAATTATTTGCTTCATGGATTATTTCGTATGGCAGGGAAAAAATGACCTTAGGTGCTGATGTTATTAACAAAGACTCAAAAGAATTGTTATTCAGAGGTTGGCAACGAAAAGCAGAGCTCACTCTATTCGACCATCTTGATTACTTCTATTCTCGTGGTTTAAAATACGTAAAGTCAACTGACGTTTCACGTGATGGTGTACTCGAAGGGCCGGCCTTCGATTTCTATGAAGATATCTTAAAAAGATTTCCACAAATCTCAGTACTAGCCAGCGGCGGCGTGCGTGGGGTTGATGATATCAAACGCTTAAACGACATGGGGATTTTTGCTGTTATTTTTGGTAAAGCCTATTACGAAGGAGTACTTAACCTTAAAGACCTTGAACAATTCCTGGTCAAGAAGGAGGCCTAACCCCCCTTCCCCTTTCTTTATTAAAGATAGCTTAGCCACCACTTTTCTTTGTTTGCAATTTTATACCTGTCGTACCATAGACATAATGGATACAGCAATAGAACTACGGCTATCCAAACAAAGTATACAACACCCAGATTAAACCCATACCTTTTTAGGTTAGGTGAATCTGTAACCCATGTATTAAATACCATATCAGAAATATCAAAGCCAGTGGCAAGGGCAGCGACTACAGCTATAATGTGAATCAGATACAAGTGAGTGATGTAGTAAAACATTGGAACCCTTCCAAGTGAGATCACATATTGTGATATCCTACCATTATAATTCTCAGAAAAAGAAAGAAAAATAAAAGCAGGCCCAAGTGTAATAAGTGTATACAAAAGTGAAGGTGGATACTTTGTTACGTTTAGAAAAGACAGAAATGTGTAAAGAACATTACCCTGACTTTGCCATGGAAAAGGATCACCATAGACATTTAATAAACGAAGTATGCAAAATGAAACTATCATGAGTAATCCGATAGTCAAGAGTAGTCTCTTTCTTCGTGTTGCATCAAAAGTAGGCTTGTAAAAATTACCAAAGCAATAACCAAGAATCATTATGCCAGTCCATGGTATGATGGGGTAACCTACAAAAACAAAGAAGTGGCCCAACGCGAAGCCTCCTTGTTCGTGGAGTAATGACCAGGTTAAAGAACTACCAAAGCCTTCTTTAATGTGAATGCTATCAAGGAAATTATGCCCTGCTACTAACACAAATCCTAACGCGAGGAGAAGTTTAAAGGGAATATAGATAGCAACACTTAATACAATCATTCCAATTGCCAATGCCCAAATAACTGTAAGTGCTAGCAAAGGAAACTCAGCATTGAAGAACCATGCAAAATTTATAACAGTAAACTCAAGCACAATCAGCCACAAGCCTCTCTTCAATAGAAATGCTGATAGCTCTGCCTTACCTTTTTTATTACCAACAAGAAAAGCAGAAGTACCCGCCAAAAAAACAAATACGGGAGCACATAAGTGTGTGATCCATCTTGTAAAAAACAGTGCGATACTTGTCTTTTCCAGATCTAATGGATTGTAAAAAAAGGCATCTGCATGAAAGTAATCACGCACATGATCCAGTGCCATAATTATCATCACCACACCTCTAAGTAAATCAATAGATTGAACGCGGTTCAATTGCTTTTGGCCCAACACAGTTTGAGAAGAAGGAACAACGTGAATAGCTACACTAGACATAGATGAAATAAAATATGAATAACAAAATTGAGAAACAAATTGTGTTTATCTCCATATCACATCGAAGTAAATTAATCATATCAGTTTTTGTGTTGGAGCAAGAACAAAACTCGCGTTGTAACAATAACTATTCAACCCACTTCTTGCTATAAAGAAGAACCTCTAATAACTGATTCAAAAAAAGGTAGATCTACTCGATTACGATCGTAGACGATTTTAATTCCGATTAAAAAAGGCTGCACTTTTATAGTGACAGCCTCTTACACTTCACAACGTATTTAAAAATTAATTAACAGAACATTCAATTAATTGTTACTGGAAAACTTACCTGTACATCCGTTTCACCACCTGCATTGGTAATGTCTCCACTTTTTACTCCAGATGCATTTTTTTGCGGCTCATGTCTTAAAGTAACAGTAAACTCTCCGGTACTTGCATTGCCAGTAGTAGCATTGTTAGTTAATCCTACGGGTAAACCATCTTTGTCGTTGTCTGCATATGTTACGTTAAGATTGAGACCGTTGCTTCTCCCAAAAAAGAATTGATGTTCTGTTCCCTCCTCTAACACTTCCTCGCTGATGTTTACGGCCGGATTTACAGATTCATTTAATAATTGAACAGTTAACTTATAAGTAGTGTTTGATGACAACGTGATATCGCTGATTACAGGTACAATAGGTCCGTCCTCATCTCTATCTATCCATGAAAATACGGAAGCATTTCCTTCAGGATTTCCTGTTGCATTGAGCGGTTGAAAAACCAATACTACTGTAGTGATCAACTCTTCTTCATTCACTGGCTCCGGATCATCATCACTGCACGAGAGCAACAATGTTGCAAATAGAAAAATATAAGCCAAAATCTGTTTTGGAGTAGGCATAATAAGTTGTGTTTTTTGTGAGTTCATTTTTATCAGGTTTATTAAGTGTTAATGTTGTAAGAAGTTATAAGACAACCGTAAAGAAAAATTCCTGCCTATCTCATCGCTGTAGTATCGCAATCTATTCATATAGTTACGATATACTTCATTGAAAACATTTTCAGTGGATAACGAGAACGTTAGGGTATTTTCTTTTACAGGAATTTTAAATGAAACTGATGCGTTTACCAACAAGTAGCCCGCAGGTGCAGGAGCAAAATCAAAATTTTTACCCTGTACAGTTTCAGAATCCAGGTCCAATGGGTATACAACCTTTGGCGCACGTATTTGCTTAAACGTATAGGGAAGATTAACACTGATGATTAAATCTTTAATCCTATTTGAGTTAACATTGAAGCTTACACCATTTTCAATTTGAGCTGGAGGAATAAAAGGCAAAACGTCGTCGTTATCTCTATCCTTGGCGTACAGATAAGACCCTTTTAACTTGTAAGTTATTTTCTCACTAAATGTATACTTCAGACTAACATCACTTCCTGTTAATACAGCGTTGTTTTGTCGGTATTGAAAGGCTGGGAAGTTTCCCCGGTTGGTAAGACGTGTTTCGTAAGGACGCAAATAAACATAGTTATCAATATCGTTATAGTACAAAGAAAAGTCTAGTGAGAGGTTCTCCTTTGTATGCTGCAATGTTCCTATTATCTTTTTTGAAATCTCTTCTTTAACGTGCGAGTGGTCCGTGATCTTTACACCCTCTTTTAACATAAGCCCTTCTTCAATTGAAGCTGTGCCATGATGAAGTCCTTCACTGTAAAGTTCACTTACATGTGGTGGCCTGGTAGAATAGCCAGCGTTAACAATAATTCTCCATGATGGTGTCCAATTATAAGTGGCGCCTAAGTTGCCAGAGAAGTAATGAAAATTAAATTCAGGTTTTAGAAGCGTTCTGTTCTGAAATGTCTTAACAAGTAGATGTTGATAATCATACCTTCCTCCAGCTTCCAAAACCCATTTATTAAACTTCAACTTTTCGAATACAAAAATACCTGAAGCGAGTTGATTATAATCTGGTATCAAAGCTACAATACCTGTTTCTTGCGTATCATTTTTATTAGACTTCAAAGTTCCATTTATGCCGATGCTCCCGCTGTGGTGCCCCTTCTCATGATCCAGTGTAACATCAACAACATTGCTAAAAAGGCCCAGTGAAAGCGCGGGTCTTGTGTTGTTATCACCTCTTCTGATATCAAACTCTTCACGTTGATTGAACTGCCCGCCATATTGAATATTCAGTCTTCCTAAATTTCGTATCTGTTCGTACGCCTTAACTTTAACAAGATAGTGCCTTATGTTTTGACGTGGATTATTAATATCGTAGGTAAAATCTTTAATATACCATGGGCGTTCACTTACTATAGAACGTTGTAGATCTTCGTTATTTCCTGTATGTGCTGCGCGAAGTATACCAATTGCGGTATTAAAACTACTTATGTAGATTTCACCTCCATGATGATCGTGCTCAAAGCCTAATGCGGCAGAAAAGTTATACTCTTCAATGCCAGTGTTAGATAAGTTATAGTCAGGTGTATGATAGTCGCCACCCTTTTTAAACGAGCCCTGAACACGCCAGCTACAATGTCTCCAAGGCTTGATACCTCCTTCCATCATTCCTGAAAACACACCCATCCGGTTATTGCTTACAAGGCCAACATTAAATTCACCTCCTATTTTTTCTGTAGGATGCAAAGCCGGGGGATTAACTATGATAACTCCTCCAATGGCATCGGAGCCATATCTTACAGTTTCAGATCCCTTAACAACTTCAATTTCTGATGCAATAAACGGATCAATTTCCGGTGCATGTTCAACACCCCACTGCTGACCTTCTTGGCGAATGCCATTATTTAACACCATTATCCGTTGACTGTGCAAGCCATGAATTACAGGTTTAAATATTGCCGGACCAGTTTGAAGTGCATTTACTCCTGGTATTTCTTTTAACGACTCACCCAGGGGTTTGCCATGAAGACCGGCTAAATCTTCTCTACTCAAAATAGCAGAAGTCTGAGATGCGCCCCTCCGAAGTTGTTCGCCTTCAACAATAACATCATCTAAAACTTTTTGCGCCCGTTGAAGTATAATGTTGATTTTTCTTTTAATGGGTAGGTCGAGCGTTATGGTTATATTACTGAAACCAACGTACGACACCAGGATTTGAACTCTATCCTGGCATAAATGATCGAAAATAAAACTCCCGTCATCAGCGGTAAGCACAGTTTGTTCTGTATTAACGATCTTAACAGTAGCCTGAGGCAAGAACTTACCTTCATCAGACAGTATTTCGCCTTCAATACGTTTATTGCAAGGTTGCCCAGGCAACAAATCAGAAGACAAAATCAAAATAAAAATTAAAAAGAGCCTCTTCATTTAAATGCAACTGTGTTGCAAATATAGAAAAGGAAATAAATAAACCTCTGTAGCTAACAATAAATGTTAGTCTACGATGTCCTGAAGTTTGTACTTCTCAATTATATAATAGAGAAAATTAAAAGAAAGGATAGAGTCATCTTTCTCTTTTGCGTGCTTGTCGGCGGGCGCTTTTTGGTTAGCGGCTGGCTTTTGAGCTTTATTGTTAGTTGCTGGTGCTGGCGTAACGGGTGATGAGGGGGCGTTGTTTTGTGAGTTTGAACCAACAGAATCTTTATTGGAAGAATAAGAAGTTCTGGGCGTATAACGAGAACCAGATTCACCGGAAGAAGAAGATATAATGCGATCTCTGTCTACTACCTCAACCGTCATTTCAATATCCTGCATTCCACCGTCTTGTGCATACACAAAGCTGCTTAAGGAACTTAAGAAAAGCAATGAAACGATATATGAGAGCTGAACCTTCATTATTCGGTAAATTGTTTAAACACCAGCATTTTGTTTTTTGTTTCAGCAAAGTACGAAATAAAGCGGTAATACAAACATTATTTATTGATTAAACTATCGAAATCAGGTAGTTAAGAGCACTTTAAATTGCATTTCGCATGTTTCTGACTACTTTTCGTCCGTTATTTAAAGCAGTATGATCTCTTGGGAAGATTTTTCAAAAATAGATATCAGAATCGGTACAGTAATTAAAGCAGAGATATTTGCTGAAGTAAAAAAACCAGCCATTAAGCTGTGGATAGATTTAGGGGAAATGGGAGTTAAAAAATCCAGTGCTCAAATAACAACACATTACAATCCTGAAGGCCTGGTAGGCAAACAAGTAGTCTGTGTTACCAATTTTCCTCCCAAGCAAATTGCCAACTTTATGTCAGAGGTACTCGTTACGGGGTTTCCTGATGAGAAAGGAAACGTAGTTCTTTGTACTCCAGATAAGCCGGTACCTGACGGCGCTAAATTATTTTGACTATAGTGATCTATGATTTGGTTTTCAGATCTTCCTGCTTTAACAAATGGTTCCGTTTTATCCATGGATCAGAACCAGCTTATCACCAATCTTATTACAGATAGCAGGAAAGGAAGCAATGTAGAAGGCTCTGTCTTCTTTGCAATAAAGGGCCCTCATCACGATGGTCATTTATACATCAAAGATCTATACAATCAAGGGATAAGACAATTTGTAATAGAATGTGAAATAGCAGGGTTAAGTACACTTGCGGGTTGCAACATCCTCTTGGTAGAATCTTCTATTCATGCAATTCAGGCTATTGCTTCAGCGCATAGAAGCAATTACAACATCCCTGTTGTAGGAATCACAGGCAGTAATGGAAAAACAATCATTAAAGAATGGCTCTATCAGTTATTATCGCCTGATTACAAGATTGCCAAGAACCCTGGTAGCTATAACTCACAGTTGGGTGTTCCTTTATCGGTATGGCAACTGCAACCATATCATCAATTAGGCTTATTTGAAGCCGGTATTTCAGAGCCTGCGGAGATGGAAAAACTTGCAAAAATTATACAACCAACCGTAGGTATATTCTCGAATCTAGGGTCGGCACATGACGAAGGTTTTGAAAGCCGAAAGCAAAAAGCTGAAGAAAAATTCAAGTTATTCGAAAACTCCACAATCGTAATTTATTGCAAGGACCATCTATTGATTGATGAGGTTGCCGTTCGATCAAATAAAAAGCTACTGAGCTGGGGCTTTAGCAACAATGCAGATATAATCATTCGTAAAGATGGTAATTACTTTCTGATCAGTTATCAAAATGAACAGGAACGCATTACTATTCCTTTTACAGATAGCGCATCGGTTGAGAATTGCCTGCATTGCGTCGCATTGTTGATTTATTTGAAGTTTGATTTAAAAGAAATTAATAATCGCATTGCTATGCTTCGCTCGATTCCCATGCGTCTGGAATTGAAAGAAGGGATCAACCAGTGCCAGATTATTGACGATACTTATAATAACGACCTGGCGGGTTTGCAAATCAGCACGGAGTTTCTGGCTAATCAGCATCAAAAGAAAACAAAGCGCATAATATTATCCGATGTACTACAATCGGGCTTGCCTGATGAAGATCTAGTAAAAAAGATTGCAGAAGTAATCGCACGTAGAAAAGTAGACTTCTTTGTAGGAATAGGTGAATTACTAAGCAAGCATAAGAAGTACTTTCCCTCCTCCTCTACTTTCTTTGAAAGTACGGAGGCCTTTCTTACAGACTTTGATGAGACCAAACTTCAAAACGAAATTATACTGGTTAAGGGAGCAAGGCCTTTCCAATTCGAAAAGATTGTCAATAAGCTGCAACGCAAAGTGCATGGCACTGTGATGGAGATTGATTTGAACGCCGTTGTTCATAATCTGAATTTTTTTAAGTCACGCATTAAGCCATCTACAAAAATTATGGTGATGGTTAAAGCCTTTGCTTATGGAAGCGGAAGCACTGAAATAGCCAACCTCCTGCAGTTTCATAAAGTAGATTACCTGGGTGTTGCCTATGCAGATGAAGGAATAGAACTAAGAAAGAATAATATTTCTTTACCCATTATGGTAATGAATCCTTCTGAAGATAGTTTCAACAAACTTATTGGTCACCACCTGGAACCTGAGATTTATAGCTTTAAGATTTTTCATTCCTACTTAAACTTTCTTGATGGGAGAGAAAGTACAATTCATTTAAAACTAGACACGGGCATGCACCGTCTTGGTTTTGATGAGGGAGACATTGAAGAACTAAAAGGCCTTCTGATTAAACACCAGAATATAACAGTGGCCAGCATATTCAGCCACTTGGCAGGCGCTGATGAAGCCATGCATGATCAATTCTCAAAGCAGCAAGGAGAAAAGTTTTTCAGATTAGCAAATGACGTTTCTTCCATTTTGCCTGCTAAGCCTTTGTATCATCTTTTAAACTCTCCGGGTATCCTCAGACTTCCGGAAATGCAGTTTGACATGGTTAGATTAGGCATAGGGCTTTACGGTGTAGATCCAACACAAGAAAGAATTGGAGCGCTAAAACCTGTAGCAACATTAAAAACGTTTATATCGCAAATTAAGACCATTCCTGCAGGTGAATCTATTGGTTATGGAAGAAGAGGAAATGCAGAAAAAGAAATGAGGATTGCCACCATTGCCATTGGATATGCCGATGGTTTTAGCCGCGCATTTAGCCGCGGTATCGGAAAGGTTTTAATAAATGGGAAAATGGCATCAGTGGTTGGCAATGTATGTATGGATATGACAATGGTTGATGTTACTGGTATAGATGCACGTGAAGGAGATGAGGTGATTATCTTTGGAAAGGAGTTTTCGATACATGATGTAGCCAATCGTATCAATACCATCCCATACGAAATTCTCACAAGCACGAGCGAGCGCGTGAAAAGAGTATTTGTAGCTGAAGGAATCTAAAGTTTTTTTCTGCTCTATCCACAGCCCAGGTTTTTCTTTAAATCGCGTTGAGGCATACCTCCGAAGTCGAAAGGATTTTCTCCTTCATCGGCATCATTCTGTTTTTCTTGTTTTTTCTCTTCCACCTCTTTCTGATGCTTTTCAGATTTCGGAGCATCATTCTCCTCTTTTTCTTTCTTTTCCATAAGTTACTTTTAAAACTATTAATTCTTTCAATCCCTTTAAAACCTTCTAAATGACTTATCAGTGATCTACCATGGCAGACTAGTCTGCGTTCAGTACAGGTTCTATGGATAATCAGTGCAGATTCAGCCTTTTTTCAGCCTAAATACGGTTTTTAACCGTAAAAGGGCCCTTTTTCCCTTGTTCCACCGAACGACCACCCTATCATTACCCTATCACCATGAAAGCTACTCGGTCCCCATACTGATTCCCCATGGTACCTGTACGAGTAAGCATAGGACTCTTCTTGTATTAACTAATGCTACACAATATCTACGCTAAAGTAGAATCCTTTGATAAAAATCATTGTTTGTGAATGGAACCACCCATATCTTTGCCTTGTTTGTAATTAATCTAAATAACCAGAATTGAGTTCAACCAAAAGTGTCGCGCAAATGAAGCCAGGTGAAGTAGCAATAATTGCTGGTTTCAAAGACGAATACATTTCCGTGAAGTTGATGGAGATGGGATGCCTTCCTGGTGTACCTGTTCGATTTAATTTTACTGCTCCGTTTGGCGATCCTATTTGCATCAGTGTATCTGGTTATGAGCTGTCTTTAAGACTTGAGGAGGCAGCAACCATTTCAATCGTTCAGTAATGTCAGAGATAAAGCGGCAGAAAATTGCATTGCTCGGGAATCCCAATGCAGGAAAATCATCTCTCTTTAACCATTTGACTGGTCTTAATCAGAAGATTGGCAATTTTCCAGGGGTAACAGTCGATAAGAAATCGGGTATTTGTTCGCTGCCAGATCAAAGCATTGTTGAGATTGTAGACCTTCCCGGCATTTACAGCATTTATCCCAGGAGTTTAGACGAGCAAATAGTTGCTGAAATTCTGCTCGACCATCATTCGGCATCGACGCCCGACAAGATCGTTGTCATTGCTGATGCCACCAATCTTAAAAGAAGTCTTTTACTTGTTACGCAGATAATAGACATCGGCCTGCCCGTAATTCTTGCATTAAACATGATGGATCTGGCTGTGAAGTCAGGCATCAGCTATGACCTAAAGGCGCTATCTTCTAAACTTGGTATTCCTGTTATTCCTATAAATGCGAGAAACGGAATAGGATTAGAAGAACTTAAACGTGCCTTCCTTCAGCCTTTAGCGCCCTCACCAAAGCCTATTTTTTCAGTATGGGATGACGCTAAACCTGCCGTACAGGAACTACGTGAGAAATTGAAGGTAGATAACGATTATGAAGCCTACCAATTTCTTGAACAACCAAAGTCGCTAAAATTTCTGTCAGCTTCAGACCAACATGTAGTTGGTGCAATAAGAACTGGATATAATTTCTTCCCCGGAAAATTTCAGGGAGCGGAGACCATCCAGCGTTACAGTATTATACAGGATCTTCTGAACCAGGTAACGCTAAAACAAGGTGATAATTCATGGAAGCAATATTCCAACAAGCTTGATAAGATACTTACACATAAAGTGTGGGGTTATGTTATCTTCTTCGGACTTCTGTTTTTGATCTTCCAATCAATTTTTGCCTGGGCAACGTTGCCGATGGATATGATCGATACATTGTTTGCGGATTTTAGTGGTTTTGTTAAGAACGCATTGCCTGAGGGTCCGCTTACAAGTTTAATTGCTGAAGGTATTATTCCTGGTATTGGCGGTATACTAATCTTTATTCCGCAGATTGCCATTCTGTTTGCGTTTATCGCGATTCTGGAAGAATCAGGGTACATGGCACGCGTGGTATTTCTAATGGATAAGATCATGCGAAAATTTGGTTTAAATGGGAAGAGTGTAGTGCCTTTAATGTCGGGCGTTGCATGCGCAATTCCTGCTATTATGGCAACCCGTACCATCGATAACTGGAAGGAAAGAACAATCACTATTTTCGTAACGCCTCTTATCAGTTGTTCGGCCAGGCTTCCGGTTTTTACTATTCTCATCGCTTTAATTATTCCTCCCGACAGGGCTATTGGTTTTTTTAATCTACAGGGTCTTGCACTTATGGGACTTTACCTGTTAGGATTTGTTGCTGCAATAGGATCTGCCTGGGTTATGAAATTGCTTATTAAGGTTAAAGAAAGAAGCTTCTTAATCATGGAGCTACCTGCCTACCGCGTACCACGGTGGTCAAACGTTGGCTATACAATTGTCGAAAAAACAAAAGCATTTGTATTTGAAGCTGGTAAAGTAATACTTGCTATCTCAATTGTTCTATGGGTACTAGCCAGCTACGGCCCTGGTGATAGATTAGAGAATGCAAGAGAAACAGTGCTTTCACAATCAGCTAATTTAAGGTTAACAGAGCAAGGGCTTGAAGATAGGGTTGCAGCGTATAAGCTTGAGAATTCATACGCGGGTGTAATCGGAAAAGCAATAGAGCCGGTGATTAAACCGCTTGGTTACGATTGGAAAATCGGAATTGCACTTTTAACCTCTTTTGCTGCAAGGGAAGTTTTTGTTGGAACCATCGCCACGATATACAGTATAGGAAGTGTAAATGAAGACGATCAGGATACAATTAAAGAGCGGTTAGCCAAAGAGGTAGATCCGGAAACAGGTAATCCTCGCTTTACACCTGCAACAGGTTTTTCATTACTGATATTCTATACTTTCGCCATGCAATGCATGAGCACATTGGCTGTGGTGTATCGGGAAACAAAAGGATGGAAATGGCCTTTGCTTCAACTCCTATATATGACTGCATTGGCATATCTATCTGCCTTTGCTGTTTACCAGCTGTTATCATAAGCATCCGAATTGCTCCAATAACTTTATTATCTTTACAGGAAATTATCTGAGGCAGATAGTCGTATGCAGTAAAAGAAAAACCACTTCTTCTATTCACCATCGAATTACGAAGTAGCTCGTGTTGCAATGACAGAACCCTCTCTAATCTGACAATAAATGTTTAAAAAGTTCTTTCCCCTGCTGCTGTTGCTCAGCCTGGTTATTGCTTGTGGTAAAAAATCTGATGGTGTAAATAAGTTCTCGGACACCGAGATAAAGAAAATTTACGACTACAAAGACAAGAGACTTTCGGACAGTTTATACCGATATTTTAGCCAGGAAGATTCTACTTATCGAAAAGAAGCCGTACTCGCTTTTGGTTCAATTCAAGACAGTGCAGCGTTACATCATATTGGCAAGCTTCTATTTAACGAACCCTCTACTTCGGTGCGAAAAGCAGCTGCTTTTGCTATAGGGCAAACACCTTCAAAAGAAAGTGAAAGAATATTGCTTGGAGCAATAATGAAAGAAAAGAACAATGTTGTTCTGAATGAATTACTTGAAGCTTACGGCAAAAGAACCGTTAAGTGGGAGCTCATTCAGCCCACATTGTTAAAAGACACAAATGGAAACGAGGGGTTATCCTTATCTATTTACCGGGCAGGATTAAATGGGAAGACAGATACTACAGCCAACAGGATTGCTTCTATTCTTTTAAGCGAAAATCTGAATGAATCTGTACGCTTAATTGCAGCGCACTATTTTGCAAGAGGAGCAAAAGATCTCGGTATATACACGAAATCAATTTCACAATCTGCGTTAAATGATCGTTCTGCTGAAGTAAGAATGGCGGCGGCATCAGCGCTGCGTAAAGCTAAAGATCCTGCTGTTGTAAAGACACTAAAAGAGATTATTGATTCTGAACGCGACTTCAGGGTTAAGGTAAATGCTTTATATGCCCTTAGGAGCTTTCCTATAGAAAATACAAAATCCATCTTATATGCTGCCCTTTACAATAACAACCCCAATGTTGGAATTGCGGCATCTGAAGTGATTAAAGCAGTAGCAACAAAAGATAACTGGATTGAACTTTCTAATTTAACAGGGAGAATTGAAAACTGGAGAATTAAAGCGAACCTATTTGAAGCTGCGATTAAAGTTAGTGACAACAAATCGCTTATCGAAGAAGTAAAACAATCGATAAATCAAAGCATCAATCCATATGCTCAAGCTTCATTAATTTCTTCTTTACAGAATTCAATTTCTGCTTTTGATTTTATCCAAGAAAAACTTTCGGCTGACACAGCTGTTGTTCGCACATCTGCTGCCAGTGCTCTTGCAAATTTGCATCAACAAAAAGATTTTAATCAGAGCCTGAAAGCAAAGTATGCCGAAGTTTGTAAAGAGGAGATGTTAAAACAAAAGGTTGACGCTGCAGTGATAGGCATTCTTGCTGAACCCCTTGCTGATTCTTTAAATAATTACAGGAGCACTGTAAAGGACTTTTCTTTTTTGGCTGAGGGGGCTAAAAAATTAAGCCTTCCAAAAGATAACGAAGCACTTCAGCCCGTCGAGAAAGCGATAGCGTATTTTGAAAGAAGAAAGGCGAAACCTGTTGTAAATGAGTTTAACCACCCCATTGATTGGGACTTCATTAAGAACATCAAGAACAATCAGGAAGCAATAGTAAAAACCACAAAAGGAAATGTAAGAATACAATTGCTAACAGATGAAGCCCCAGGTTCTGTAGCTAACTTTGTAAAGCTTGCGCAAAGCAATTACTTTGACGGAAAGCCCTTCCATCGTGTAGTTCCAAACTTTGTAATCCAGGGAGGCTGCAATCGCGGTGATGGTTGGGGAAGTGAAGACTATTCTATAAGATCAGAGTTTACCACACGTAAATACAAAACAGGAAGTGTCGGCATGGCCTCAGCCGGAAAGGATACCGAGGGAACACAATGGTTTATAACCCATTCTCCAACACCCCATTTAGACGGCCGATATACAATTTTTGCAGAAGTTGTTGAGGGAATGGACTTGGTACATCGTATTGAGGTTGGTGACGTAATCACAGACGTAGAGATTGCCAAGTCAAAGTAAAACCGAATTGCTAATTAAATTTAATACTATTAGTATTCATTAAGGCTGTCTAAATTGCAGTCAAAACATTTAGATCTTGAGTCAGTCATTCAATCAACATTTTAAATTAGGTATTTTAGGAGGCGGTCAGCTAGGACGTATGTTAATTCAATCAGGTATTGATTTTAACATTGATTTTACTGTGCTTGATCCAGACCCATCGGCACCGTGCTCAACCCTTGCTCAGTTTAAATCAGGAAAGCTTACTGATTTTGATACTGTGATGCAATTTGGCAGTCACTGCGACATTATTACAATAGAGATTGAGAACGTAAACACACAAGCCCTTAAACAACTTGTTAAACAAGGAAAAAAGGTGTTTCCTCAGCCAGAGGTTATAGAGCTAATACAGGATAAAAGAGTTCAGAAAACTTTCTATAAAGAACACAACATCCCCACGGCGGATTTTGTGCTTACTGAAAATGCGCAAGATGTGCTTAAACATAAAACTTTTCTTCCTGCTGTAAACAAACTTGGAAAAGAAGGATACGATGGGCGCGGTGTTCAAATTATAAGAACAGAGCAAGAACTTTCAAAAGCATTTGATGCGCCCGGTCTTCTTGAGAAGTTGATAGATTTTGAAAAAGAAATCTCTGTTATCGTAGCACGAAATGAAAAAGGTGAAATAAAAACATTTCCTGTTGTAGAAATGGTTTTTCATCCTACGCATAATCTTGTAGAATATTTGTTTGCTCCGGCGCAACTATCATCTGACGTTATTAAGCAAGCAAATAATATAGCAGAAGACATTATTAGAAAATTAGATATGGTAGGTCTTCTTGCTGTTGAAATGTTTGTAACAAAAGATAGTAAGGTGCTTGTTAATGAGGTTGCGCCGCGGCCACATAACAGTGGGCATCAAACTATTGAAGCAAATATTACCTCTCAGTATGAACAACACCTGCGCGCCATACTCAACTGGCCCTTGGGTGATACATCTTTGGTGATACCTAGCGCCATGGTAAACCTACTTGGTGAGCCAGAATATTCGGGTCCAGCAGTATATAAAGGTTTTGAAGAAGTAATCCGTGAGAGAGGTGTACATGTTCATCTTTATGGCAAAAAGCTAACTAAGCCGTTTAGGAAAATGGGACATGTTACCATTGTAGATGAGGATGTCGAAAACCTAAAGAAGAAGGCAATTTTTGTTAAAGAAACTTTAAAGGTTATAGCAGCATGAACAAGCCGGTTGTAGGTATTATAATGGGCAGCCAGTCTGATCTCTCGGTGATGAAAGAGGCAGCAGAAATATTAAATGAATTTGGCATTGCTTATGAGCTAACCATTGTTTCTGCTCACAGAACCCCGCTTCGCATGGTTAACTATGCACAGGGTGCGCGCCAAGCGGGAATAAAAGTTATAATAGCTGGTGCGGGCGGTGCTGCCCATCTTCCCGGTATGGTGGCATCGCTAACGTCTCTTCCTGTTATTGGCGTTCCTGTTAAATCATCAAACTCTATTGATGGCTGGGATTCTGTACTCTCTATACTACAAATGCCAGGCGGGGTGCCTGTAGCGACTGTAGCTTTAAACGGTGCAAAAAATGCAGGTATACTTGCTGCACAAATATTAGGCAGTAGCGATGAAAAAATAGCTGAAAGGTTGGACGCATATAAGAAATCACTTGGCGAAAAAGTAGAAACCGACGCAGAAAACATCCTTTCAAAAGGATGGAGGTCCGCTTTGAAGTAATGGATTTCGTTGCTGAGACAAAATCGCGTATCTTATACTCCTACCATTTTTTCTTCAATGAATCCTAATGAAAAAGGTTGGCTAAAAGAATATCTGGAGTTTCGCCAGGAGCTATTGAAGGACATTGGCACTGATTCCAATCATAAGCAAGGTCATCCTGAACAATCTCTCTACCGTATCATACAGCCCACAGGTTTAATGTATGGCCAAACCGTAGGTAATATTGAGAATTTACAATTAGAGAACTGGAATGAGAAGGACAAGATGAAAATTTTGTTGGCTGAGAGCTTAATAAGCAGCTCTCTCCTTTTCAATGACAAGCCAGTCACCACCCCTGATGAACTGTCAAAAGTTATCTTTAACACACTTAAGAATATTGGTAACTTTTACAATAATATATTTCCGGAAATTGCTACACCATCAAAAACTATTTTCGGAAAAAAGCGCACGCCCCTTGAAATCGCAGAGAAGATACTAGACAAGCGGATTGAACACACAGCAGAGTTTGAAGGGAACTTCTGGAGTCATTTCTTTCACAATAGTCTACTCTTTCTTGATATATTCATCTTTGGGCAGTGGATTCATACCAACGCAGACAGAATAGTGGCGGACTTTTTCCGCTATGAACGTGATGAGCTGCGATTTTCTGTAGTTAAAGTAATAGCTGCTGCTGCGCATGCCAATAAGGAAGTAGTTTACGAAGAGAAAAAATTAGTTGAGTTTTTTATTCACAGTACTAACCTCCCTGCAGAGAAAAGAAAAGAGGCATTACGAATATTTGAGACCGGTGTTAGAATTGAAGAAATTAATCTTCCTTCTGAAAACTCCTGGATTTTAAGGAAATATTTTTTGGAGATGGCTATTCTTACTATCTGGGCCGACAAGAAGGTTGAAGAAGGTGAGATGGAGTTTATAGAAGCATTCGCAAAACAACTCGGCTTTACGGATGATGATCTTGAGAACAGTTTACTTGCTATAGAAGGATTTGTGCTTGAGCATTGGAAACAGCTCGGGCACCTACAGGATAAGCAGGATTACGATGAAGTTAGCGAACAGTTTATAAACCGGGTAGCCAGAATTGCTGAGAAGAATAAGAAAACACTTTTTAAGGAAATTCAAGGGAGTGACAATGTTATGGAACTCCTCAGCAAAGCAAAGTCAGATTCGCTAACAGTAGAGGAAAAGGAGAAAGCAAGAACTGATTTGATTGCTATTCTCAAGACTATACCCACCTTTGTTATTATTTCTTTGCCTCAGAAGTTTCTTACACTTCCTATTCTGCTTAAAATATTACCAAAGAACATTATTCCCGATGCTGACTAATCGTCAGCTCTGCGGGGAATAATTACCGAAAAGACTATCGAAAGGATCAGTGTTGCAATAATTACCGTAAAGGAGAGGTACACATTCACCTCTATGTGCCATATATCCAGCAACATTTTCGCACCGATAAAGAAAAGGATAATTGAAAGTCCTTTTTGAAGCAGGTAAAACTTGTCAATAATGCCAGCGAGTAAAAAGAACATCGCCCTTAAGCCCATTACCGCAAAAATGTTGGAGGTATAGATAAGAAACTCGTTTTGAGTAATCGCAAAAGCTGCAGGAATTGAGTCTACTGCAAAAATCAGATCAGTAGTTTCAATCAAGATGATAACCAGGAAAAGCGGAGTAAACATTAATTTTCCCTGCTCTCTTACCAGGAATCTTCCGCCATGTTCGCCTTTCGTAACAGGAAGATATTTGCGGCAGAACTTTAATATCGGATTCTTTTCGGGTTCTATCTTCTCGTCACCATCTTCCAGGTAGATACGGATACCAGAATAAATCAGGAATACACCAAAGATGTACAGTATCCAGTGAAATTTGGCGATAAGTAAAGCTCCGACGAAGATAAAGATTGCTCTAAAAACTATAGCTCCGAAAATACCCCAGAAGAGTATTTTATGATAATACTCCTCCTTAACCTGAAAGTACTTCAGAATTAAAAGGATTACGAAAATATTATCAACAGACAGGGCATACTCTGTTAGATATGCCGAAAAATACTCGACGGCACCTTCAGCACCACTGTCGTCATAAGCATAGATAAAAATGCCAAAACATGTTGAAATAAAAACCCAGAAAATAGACTGGTAGAGCGCTGATTTGGTTGATATCTTCCTTGCTTGTTTATGGAATAGCCCTAGATCAAGCACAAGAAACAGGATAATGATAATAGCAAAGATTCCGAAAAGAATAGTCTCTCTTTCGCTATGGTTCCTGAAAATGGAAAATAGAAGTATGTTCAAACCTGATTGCAATGGGGTCAAAAATTACAGATTAAAGTTTCGGAAATTGTTCAATATTAATATTTTCCTAATACCCTAACTTTCAAAACTACAAATATTATTTTATCTCAAAAACTTACCCTCTGTTTTAATGTAAAAACATTTTTTACCAAGATGCTGGTTACCTCGCACAAGAATCACAAATACCCTGAATTAATAGATTCTTTTCCTGTGCTACATACCCCTTCGGCAATTTTACTTCGGGAATATCAACATTAATACAATTAGTTTGACCACATTTCATACATTTAAAATGAACGTGGTCGTGATGATGGCCGGAGGTATCACAGGCATCATTACAAAGGGCATACTTTAAACTCCCTTCATCATCCAGAACTTTATGTATTAATCCTTTATCCAGAAAGGTTTTTAGTGTTCTATAAACAGTTACTCTATCGGATTCGCTGATCTCCTTTTCAATGTCCCCATACGATAAAGCGTAATTAGAGTTCAGAAAAAGGTCAAGAATTTCCTGGCGGGTAGGCGTTGAGCGCAACCGGAAATCACGAAGAAGCTTTTCTGAAACTGCATTCATCATTGTAGTTGTAACTTAAGCAAGTTACTGTAAATACCATTACTTAGCTTGGTAAGTTCAGCATGTGAACCCATTTCGGCTAAGCGACCTTCTTTAATTACAAAGATACGATCTACTTTTTTAATTGTGCTTAGTCTGTGTGCAATAACAATTGTGGTTCTTCCCTCCATGAGCTTTTCTAGTGCTTCCTGAACCAGCACTTCAGAATGTGCATCCAACGAACTTGTAGCTTCATCAAGAATAAGGATAGAAGGATCTTTCAGTATTGCCCGTGCAATTGCTATTCTTTGCCTTTGTCCACCAGAAAGTTTTACACCTCTATCTCCCACAATGGTACTGAACTTCTCCGGAAAGCCTTCAATGAATTCTAATGCATTTGCCTTTCTAGCCGCTTCGCGAATTTCATCTTCAGTGGCTCCTGGCTTCCCGTACTGAATGTTCTCTTTAATAGTTCCACCAAACAAAATCACTTCCTGAGGGACGATACCTAAGTTTTCACGATAAGAAGTAAGATTGTAGTCGTAAATATTGATTGTATCAACTGAAACAACCCCTTCGGTCACCGGATAAAAACGCATCAACAGGTTTATGATTGTCGATTTTCCTGACCCGCTCTGACCCACAAGAGCAATTTTTTCTCCTGCCTTGATTTTAAAATTCAGCTCTTTAAGCACAGGATACTCAGCTCGGGAAGGGTAAGCGAAAGACACATTCTCAAAAGAAATTTCACCTAACACCTTAATCTTATCTTGCTTCGGTTGTGCTTCATCGGTTTGTTTAATTATTTCTAAAACTCTCTCAGAAGCGCCTATAGAACGTTGGAGCTGGGTGAAAATATCTCCTAACCCTGCTATTGAAAAACCAATAAAGGATGTATAAAAAATAAAAGAAAATAGCTCTCCTACCGTAATAGATTCAGATTGTACAAGACTGGCTCCATACCATCCCACGGCAACAATACCTCCAAATAATGCAAAAATTATGAAGGATATGAAGAAGCCTCGATAGCGCGACCCATGCAAAGCAACATTAACAACCTCTTTCAAGGCACTGCTATACCTATTAATTTCAAATGCTTCATTTGTAAAGGCCTTAACTATTGAAATAGATTGAAGCGATTCTTCAACAATTACATTAGCTTCTGCTAGTTTATCCTGAGTTTTCTTTGATAATTTCCTAATGAATTTGCCGAAAATCAAAGCTGCAACTACAAGAATTGGAAATGTAAGAAGCATGAAACCGGTAAGTGTAGGTGCAAGGTAAAGAAGTATTGCCGTGCCGAATATGAGTGTGATCAACTGCCTTAGCAATTCAGCCAATGTGAAACTGAAAGTATCCTGAAGGGTTCCGACATCTGCTGTTATCCTACTCATCAACTCTCCCACTCTTCTGCTATCGAAAAAGGTCATGGGCAGCCAGATGATCTTTTTATAGACAGTCTCCCTGACATTTGCCATTCCTCTTTCACTTACTATTGAAAAAGTGTAAACACGAATGAAAGAGAAAACACTTTGAATAAATAAGATGAAAATAAGGATCAGTGCAACCTCATTAATAGATGAAAAGTACTTTGCTTTCCCCGAAGCAACATCAAGCAATTCTCCGGCGAGTCGAGGGAATGCAAGTAAAGTTACACTGGAAAGAGCTAGTGAGATCAGACCTATAATGAACAGCCCTTTATAAGGAAGCATGAACTTGAAAACACCCATTAGTGTTTTCAAATTTGTTTTATTCAATGCCCGCTTATCCTCTTTAGAAATTGGTTCGCTATTACGCTTAGCCATATATACAAATAAAAATTAGTCGCTAATGATTTTACCCATGATTAAGAACGACACAGAATCCCCTAAAATCATTTTTTGACCTCCCTGGATACTATATGATGTAAGAACGTTTATACTTCTGATCTCCTTAAATTCCATTGTAAGTAAGCGCGAACTTGCTGACAACAGATTCTTTTCGTTATACAATGCTTCGATCTTTTTAGGTTTTTGAAGGGAGCTCAAATAGAAGATACGCACATATTTCACGGGCAGCTCTAAACCTTCTTTAAGCGAGAATGCCTTAACCGTTAAATTACTGGCAGGATCAAAAAGGTTATCGTCTATTATGTAACTATCGCGATTAGTCGGTTTATTAATCGCACTTAACTCCCTGAAGATTTCAAATTCATTGGCCCAGGCCAAAGTATCCTTAGGTTTATAAACACTATCATCCTGTTGAGATCCTATCCTTGCCTCCTTCAGTAACTGTGCCTGCTTCTTACTTAAATAGCCAACCTGTGATGTTATCAGACTATCAATATTATAAAGTGGCGCAACTTCAGATTTCTTATTACATGAAAGAACTACGAGGGTAAGCACAATTAGTGCTGGTATGATTTTCCTGTCAGTTTTGTAATAATACATCACCTGTCATTTGTGGGGGCAGTGGTAAACCCATTAATGTTAAGATAGTAGGAGCAAGATCTCCGAGTTTTCCATTCTTCAGTTTCCCTTTATAGTTATTATCAACAAGAATACAAGGAACAAGGTTTGTGGTATGCGCAGTATTTGGAGTACCATCTTCGTTGATCATCATATCCGCGTTGCCGTGGTCTGCAATAATAATGACACTATAATCACTTTTAAGGGCAGCTTCTGTCACCTTTTGTGCGCACATATCAACCGTTTCACAGGCTTTAACTGCAGCTTCGAAAACACCTGTATGGCCCACCATATCTGGATTGGCAAAATTTAAGCAGATAAAATCAGCCGTTTTATTTTCAAGTTCTGGAATAATCTTGTCCTTGATATCATTGGCACTCATTTCGGGCTTAAGATCATAAGTAGCAACTTTTGGAGAAGGACAAAGAATACGAGATTCGCCAGCAAAAGCTTGTTCTCTACCTCCTGAAAAGAAAAACGTTACATGAGGATATTTTTCTGTTTCAGCAATACGTATTTGTTTTCTGCCTGCAGCTGCAATAACCTCTCCTATTGTATTCTCCAGGTTATCCTTATCAAAGATTACTTTAACATCCTGAAACGAGTCGTCATAGTTGGTTAAAGAAATGTAATGCAACTTTAGTTTTTTCATTCCCTGTTCAGGGAAATCAAGTTGTGTTAACGCTTGTGTTATCTGCCTTCCACGGTCAGTTCTGAAATTGAAGCAGAGCACTACGTCACCTTCTTTAATAGTAGCAACTGGTTTGTGATTAACGTCTGTTACTACAATTGGCTTTATAAATTCGTCTGTAATATTCTCCTCGTAAGATTTCTTAACCGCCTCTAATGGCATTGTAGTTTTTAAACCTTCGCCGTTCACTAATAAATCATAAGCGAGCTTCACCCTCTCCCATCGTTTATCACGATCCATTGCATAATATCTTCCTATGATGGTGGCTATTTTCCCAGTTGTCTTACTTAAGTGGTTCTGCAAGTCCTGTAAATATTGGAATCCACCTTTAGGATCTGTGTCCCTTCCATCCGTAAAGGCATGGATAAAAAGGTTTTGTATATCGTTTTGTTTAGCAATTGACACGAGGCCTTTCAGATGCTCAATGTGCGAATGCACACCACCATCAGAAACCAAACCTATAAAATGGATGTTTTTGCCATTCGCTTTAGCATAGGCAAATGCCTCTTTTAATACAGGATTATTGTCTAATTCTCTTTCCTTTATTGCTTTATTAATACGAACAAGATCCTGATACACCACTCGTCCCGCACCAATGTTCATATGACCTACTTCCGAATTACCCATTTGTCCTTCTGGCAATCCTACAGCGAGCCCGGAAGCTTCCAACTTACTGTTAGCATACTTACCATATAATGAGCTTACAAAAGGGGTTTTTGCCTGATCAATTGCTGATACTTTTTTATTAGTGGCCAGACCCCAACCATCAAGGATCATGAGCAGAACTTTCTTATTCATCTGATGCTATAGTTTTTAAGGTTGCTTCCGTTTATTATTGTATTTGAATTAAAAGCCCGCAAATATAGCTACGTTTCAAAACAAATAGACTAACAATCTTACATACAGCCGCTACAAATGAGATATAATGTCGTTTCATACTTTAAATTTGGTATCTTTCACAAGTGGCATAATTTTCGCCTTAATGGATCATTGTCATGAAGGGTATTAGATTAAACGCGTTGCTTATTTCCACCCTGCTTTCTTTACAGATTTTCAGGGTTTTTGGGCAAACCGACGTTATTGGTCAAGTAAAAGAAACTATCAAAGCAGGTAGTGCTAAAGAGCTATCTAAATACCTCTATCAAAATGTTGATGTAACGATCGAGGGTAATATTCAAAGCTATAGCAAAACACAGGCTGAATTTGTGTTCAGAGATTTCTTTAAACAACATCCGCCTTCTGAATTTGATATCATCCACCAGGGATCTTCTAAAGGAGGTCAACCTTTTGCTATTGGTCAATACAAAAGCGGGGCTGATGTTTACCGGGTATTTATGAAAATAAAAGCCACCAGTAACCAGCAACTTCTTCAGGAAATAAGCTTCTCTAAAGAGTAGGCTTTTTTTATTTCATTATCCAAGATTTAAAACAAGTTTGTTCTTTAATCTTTATAATACTGGTCTATTTTTGTAGCTGTGAGACCAGCATACATTACAGATCAATTTTTAGATCAGTTTATCTCGACTGCGCTGAAAGAAGACGTAGGCGACGGAGATCACTCCAGCCTGGCTGCTATTCCTGAAAATGCTGTAGGTAAAGCTAAATTACTGATAAAGGAGAATGGCATTATTGCAGGTATAGAGCTCGCTATTCGTATTTTCAATCAATTTGATCCTTCCTTAAAAGTAGAAACATTTTTCAAAGACGGTGACGAAGTCAAAAAAGGTGATATCGCACTTACTGTAAGTGGGTCTTCCCGCTCTCTTTTAACTACAGAGCGGTTTGTCTTGAATTCAATGCAACGGATGAGTGGCATTGCTACTTATACAAGGCATCTTTTAAATCTAATAAAGGGGACAGGCGCACAACTGCTTGATACCCGTAAAACAACACCAAATTTCCGATTGTTGGAAAAATGGGCGGTGGCAATAGGCGGAGGTCAGAACCACAGAGTAGGGCTTTACGATATGATAATGCTTAAAGATAATCATATTGACCTTGCAGGAGGTGTCCAACCAGCAATCATTCGAACAAAAGACTATCTTCGCGCCAGAAATAAGGCACTTAAGATTGAAGTTGAAACCAGAAATTTAGAAGAAGTAAAGCAGGTACTCGAAGTTGGTGAGATTGATGTAATTATGCTTGATAATATGGATGTAAAAACCATGAAAGAAGCGGTAAAACTCATCAATGGAAGATTTAAAACAGAAGCCAGTGGAGGTATTACTGAAGAGACTATAAGACCAATAGCTGAGTGTGGGGTAGACTTTATCTCTGTTGGTGCATTAACTCACTCCATCAAAAGTCTTGATTTAAGTTTAAAAGCAATAAAGTAGAAGAAGCATAACGTAGTATGATTGTAAAGACAAAAAATTACAAACTAGATAAGAAAACTTATATTAATCTGGCATTTAAAAGTATACTAAGACAACAGGGATGGATTCCTGCCTTAGTAGCTTTTGTCTTATGTTTGATGTACATATGGGTGCCTAGTATCTGGTGGTTTATAGGCGCAGTAGTTGGTTTAGGACTCTATCTTTTGTTCTGGTATATTCAGTTTTATGGTGTAACCCAACTCGACCAGGGAAAAATGTTATTTGAGAAGTTCTCTTACGAGATTAGCAGTCAGCAAATTTTAATGAAAATAAATCCTCGTGAAGGTATGCCGTTAAAATGGGATCAGATTAAAAGAGCATCTATAGGAAAAGATCACTTTGCCCTTTTTGTCAACAAAGCGCAGCTTATTCACCTGCCCTTTAAAATTTTCAATACCGATAACGAGCGTAAATTTGTGGCCAGTATTCTTAAGAATAAAGGCCTGGTGAAATAATACATATTATTGAGTCTCTCATTTGCAGCTAGCATGAAGAAACTCACTCCCTTACAAGCACGTGAAAAAATACTTCGCTATTGTGTTTATCAGGAAAGATGCCATAGCGAAGTTAGAGATAAACTTTACAGTTTCGGGCTATTTAAAACTGACGTTGAAGAACTGATAACGTACCTGATTACGGAAGGATTTCTAAACGAAGAACGTTTTGCCAAAGCATTTGCAGGCGGAAAGTTTAGAATGAAAAAGTGGGGCAGGTTAAAAATTGTTCATGAGCTGGAGCAAAAACATATCTCTAAAAACTGTATAAAGTCTGCCTTGAAGGAAATAGACGAGAGAGACTACACACAAACTTTAGAGAAATTAGTTAAAGACAAATCAAATTCTCTTGATGAACCTAATCTTTTTGTTAGACGCGATAAACTTTCTAAATATGTAATACAAAAAGGTTACGAGCCAGATCTTGTTTGGAGTTTAATCAAAGAGCTTTTTCCCCACTAAGATCGCGTTTCTAATTACAGGTTAATCTTCGCTCTTCTTAGTTCGAAATTCTGACCTAAATATACCTTCCTAACCTGAGGGTCACCGGCAAGTTCTTCTGCAGTGCCTGATTTGAATAATTTCCCATCTACCATCAGATAAGCACGATCAGTAATTGAAAGCGTTTCATCAACATTATGGTCAGTAATAAGAATACCGATGTTCTTGTTTTTGAGTTTTGCTACAATATGTTGGATCTCTTCAACTGCTATCGGGTCAACACCTGCAAAAGGCTCATCAAGCAAAACAAATTTAGGATCTACAGCAAGCGCCCTCGCTATTTCAGTACGTCTTCGCTCCCCTCCTGACAATGACATACCTAAGTTTTTACGCACTTTCTGCAAGCTAAACTCCTCAATGAGCATATCCACCTTTTCTTTCCGTTCTTGCTTTGTAAAATCGCGCATCTCGAGTACAGCCATTATATTTTCTTCTACGGTTAGCTTCCTGAAAACAGAGGCTTCCTGAGCAAGATAACCAATACCTCTTTTTGCACGTTGAAACATAGGCATAGGAGTTATCTCCTCATTTTCAAGGAATATCTTTCCTTCGTTTGGTTTAATTAAACCAACGATCATATAAAAAGAAGTAGTCTTACCTGCACCGTTTGGCCCTAATAAACCTACTATTTCACCTTGAGAAACTTGTACAGAAACGTTGTTTACAACTGTTCTTGTCTTGTATTTCTTAATAAGATTTTCAGCACGTAATACCATCTTATCAAAACTTGATGTCCTTAATTCTTAATTGTACGGATGTTATTCCGTTATACGTATTTTCTTCTATTGTAAATGCCATTTTAAAATTATCGCGCCTTGCAAGCCGATTATAATGCTCTGATAAGTCAAAGCCTACAGCCTGAAAAACATTGTCGTTTCCTTCCTGGCCTACCAGAAATTTAATATGCCTGTCTTTAAAACTTGTCAGTGAATTAAACACATATAAATTCTGTGCTTCAAAAACAGGTTTTTGGTTTCCAGGGCCAAAAGGAGCTATTTGTTTTAAAACATTTAAAAAGCCGCTAGTAATGGCATCCAACGGAATGGAAAGATCAATATCTATTACCGGTATTAACATCTCATCTGTCAGTGTAGATGAAACAACTTTTTCAAATCGTTGTTGAAAAGCTTCAAGATTGCTGATATCTAACGTAAGCCCTGCTGCATATTTATGACCCCCAAATTTTTCAAGTAAGTCGCTGCATTCAAGAATAGCGTTATATAAATCAAAGCCATTAATGCTTCTGGCGGATCCTGTAATTTTATTATTTGATTCCGTTAGTATTACTGTTGGTCGGTAATATTTTTCAACACAACGTGCAGCAACTATGCCAATCACACCCTTATGCCAAGAGTTCTTAAACAGCACTGTTGTTTTTAAAGAGCGATGCGCAGCATTAGATTCAATCATCGCAATTGCCTCCTCTGTAATAGAAGAATCAAATTCTTTTCTTAAGTCATTCTTGAGGTTGATCTTCTCTGCTAATGCATTCGCCTCTTCTTCAGTTTTAGCAATAAGCAAATCTACAGCAGCACTACCATGTGCTACCCTGCCTGCAGCATTAATTCTAGGCCCAAGCGTAAAAACTATTCCTGATACATCAAGATCATTTTTAATACACGCGATATCCTTTAATGCTTTTAAACCGGGGAGCGGATTCTCATTCAACTTCTTTAAACCATAGTGGCAAAGAATACGATTCTCATCAGTAATAGGAACAATATCAGAAGCAATGCTTACAGCAACAAGATCGAGGTATTCAAATACCTCTTCTTCATTGCGATGCGTTCTTGCAAAGGCTTGTATTAATTTAAACCCTAGACCACACCCACTTAAATCAGGGCACGGATAGGAACAATCATCCTGTTTGGGATCCAGTACAGCAATTGCATGCGGGATGGAATCATCTGGCAAGTGATGATCACAAATAATGAAGTCAATACCTTTTCTATGCGCCAGCGATACAATTTCAGAAGCCTTTATACCACAATCTAAAGCAATGATAAGGGAGTAACCATTTTGTTCTGCCCATTCTATACCTGCTAATGAGACGCCGTATCCTTCCGCGTATCTATCCGGAATGTATGCAGCACAGTTGGGATAAAATTTCTTTAAATAGCTATATACAAGGGCCACCGCTGTGGTTCCATCAACATCATAATCGCCATATATCAAAATGCGCTCGTTACTGTCTATTGCTTTCTTTAATCGTTGTACTGCCTGATGCATGTCCTTCATAAGAAAAGGATCATGGAGATCTTTTAAAGATGGCCTGAAAAACCTCTTTGCAGAATCATAATCGGTAATACCTCTTTGACAAAGAATAGTTGATGTAAAAACACTTGTATTAATTGCTTTACAAAGCGACATGATATCTTCCTGGGGTGGAATCTCCTTATAGAACCAACGCTTCTCCATCACTATCTTTTATTATTCAAATAAACATTCCTTTTATCATTGTCCTGCTCTCCTTCCTCATGATTCGGTCGCTATCTCATTATGATGGAACAATATAAACAAAAAGATTTATCCTATGGTCTTTATTCAAGGTAGTACTCCTATTTTTAAAGACATCAAAACCAATCGTCTTAATACAACAATAGGGCCCATTTAATAAAATGCGATTTAATCTTAGCTTTTATTTGCGTTAACAATGATCATGTTAAATCAGGACTAAGTATTTTCTTTAGAATTTAAATAATGAAAAAAGCAGTATCAGAGGGATACTGCTTTTTTATAAAATCATTAATTAAGATTAATAAGTGCCCTCTGCAGGTTTGGCATTAACAACACCTTCGAGTACATCCTTAATCTCAACACGAGTTCCATCTCTGTAAGGTACAATCCATGCATCCTTCACTCCCATTTCGCGCATGTACTTCTTAAACTTATCAGCCTCCCAATAGTCTCTGAAAATACCTATTGTGATTTTCTGAGGTTCGTTTTCTTTTACCTCGCCGCCAAAGTTCGGATTATTTTCGAAATATTTGGCAAGATCCTTATTCTTAAAAGCACCAATCTGCACTTTAAAAACTACACCTTTAGAAAAATCCATAGGATTAATAACAGGTGTTTCTTTTGCTTGTGACAACTCAGCTTTTGCAGCGGTTAACTGAGCCCTCGCTTGTGAAAGTTGATCTTCAAGTTCAACTATTTTCACATCTTTATCACTCACTTTTGATTGGAGATCAGAAACTTTTGCATTCAAAGATGCTACTTCTGACTGAGCTGCATCCTTTTCATCAAGTAATTGCTTAAGGTTTGCAGGATTCTTGGAATATTCCTTGGCTTTCTTCTTCCACTCTTTCTTTTCTTGCTTTGACAGTTGACTAAAACTTTGAGAAGCTGAAAAAATTAAAGCCAGACAAAAAATAGTAATTAGTCTGTAATTCATGGCTTAATGGTTATATCAACTATAAAAGTACAAAGAATTTTTGGAACATTAAAAAGCGGCCATTTTACAAGCTTCCAACCATCTTTTCAGGCTTAACCCACTGATCGAACTGCTCAGAAGTTAAAAGCCCCAATCCGACAGCAGCCTCCCTTAAGGTTTTATTTTCCTTATGCGCTGTTTTGGCAATCTTGGCGGCGTTTTCGTAACCAATATGGGGGTTTAATGCGGTAACGAGCATCAACGAGTTTTCAAGATGTTGCTTAATCATGTCTTCGTTAGGCTCAATACCTTCAGCGCATTTGTCATTAAACGAAACACATGCATCGCCTAATAACCGGGCTGACTGTAAAACGTTAGCCGCAATTACCGGCTTAAACACGTTTAGCTCAAAATGCCCCATTGAACCACCAACAGAAACAGCAACGTCATTTCCTATTACCTGCGCACAAACCATAGTCAATGCTTCTGGCTGAGTAGGGTTTACCTTTCCTGGCATTATAGAAGAGCCTGGTTCGTTATCGGGAATAATTATCTCGCCAATTCCACAACGAGGTCCGGAGCTAAGCATACGCACATCATTAGCTATCTTCATTAATGCAACGGCAGATCGCTTTAAGGCTCCTGACAACTCAACCATTGCATCATGCGCTGCCAATGCTTCAAACTTGTTTGGCGCAGTTATGAAAGGATATCCTGTTAACTCAGCAATCTTTTTTGCTACCAATACATCATACCCTTTAGGAGTATTTAATCCTGTTCCAACAGCGGTACCACCTAATGCCAATTCTTTAACTGCGTCAAGGGCGTTCTTAATGGCTTTGATGCTGTTGTCAATCTGCTGAACGTATCCCGAGATTTCCTGTCCTAATGTAAGCGGCGTAGCATCCATAAAATGCGTGCGACCGGTCTTTACGATATTCTTATACGCTATTGCCTTTTTAGCCAGCGTTTCACGAAGTTTTAACATACCAGGAATGGTTACTTCGCTCACTTGTTTATAGGCGGCAACGTGCATTGCTGTAGGAAAAGTATCGTTTGATGATTGTGATTTATTTACATCATCGTTAGGATGGAGCACTTTCTTTTCATCTGTAAGCTTTCCTCCATTGAGTACGTGTGCACGGTAAGCTATAACTTCATTCACATTCATGTTACTTTGCGTACCTGAACCTGTTTGCCAGATAACCAGAGGGAACTCACCATCGAGCTTACCTGCAAGAATTTCATCACATACCTTAGCAATAAGATCTTTTTTATCGGCTGACAGAACTCCAAGCTCCTGGTTTGCAAGAGCCGCAGCTTTTTTCAAATATGCAAAAGCATAAACGATCTCTTTGGGCATACTCGCCTCAGGGCCGATTTTAAAATTATTACGTGAACGTTCAGTTTGTGCTCCCCAATACTTATCTGAGGGCACCTGGACTTCGCCCATAGTATCTTTCTCTATACGATAGCTCATAATAGTATTTAATTCTTAGCGGCAAAAATAGGGTAGTATTCTTTACAATAAACTTTTAACCCCATTAATTTCAGACAGTTTATAAAATGTAAAGCAGCGCTACATAAATAAAAAAAACCTCCGTTTTAGGAGGCTTTAATACTGTTTAATTACCGCTGCCGCGGAAATATTTGTCTTCGTCAAATTCCTCATCCTCGCTCTCTTCTACCTTCTTAGGAACCACGCCAATAGCAAGAATTTTAAATTCTGTTCTTCTGTTCTTCTGTCGCCCAACTGGATTGTCAGTTCCATCCGGGTTTGTATTTCGTGCAATTGGTTTCGATTCTCCGTAGCCCTTTGCCACCAGCCTTTGGGACTCAATGCCCTTTTTAACCAGGTAATTCACTGCAGATTGTGCTCTGCGCTGTGAAAGGTCTAGGTTGTAAGCTTCAGTATCTACACTATCAGTATGTGAACTCAATTCAATTTTTATTTCAGGGTTGTCGACCAAAAGTTGAACAAGTTTGTCAAGTTCTTTAGCGGCATCAGGTCTAATGTCTGCCTTGTCGTAGTTATAATAAATGTTTTCGAGTACGAAGATTTTATTTAGCTCGATTCTGTCAAGAATCATAATGGTATCGTACGTGATGTTGGTAACCAGTTCTTTCAACGTAGTTGGATCTACTCCTTTACCGCGCATAGAATAAGTCTGACGTTTTACCAGGTATCCATCGGTTTGTCCGATCAGATTATAATCCTCGTTGTCATAAATCCTGAATAAAAACTTACCATCATTTCCGGTAACAAAATCCTGAAGTACATCGCCATTGGCATCAACAAGAGACACTTTTGTGTTGGGTAATATCTGATTGTTATCAACGCTGTCTTTTGTATAAGTGATACCCTGCAAGTAGTAATTAACAACTTTCAGATCCGGATCTTCATTCACGAAAGTGTAAATATCGTCATCGCCTTTTCCTCCTTCTCTGTTGGAAGTAAAAAATCCGCGATCTGCTTTAAAGAGGAAAATACCAAAATCATCGCCACTTGAGTTCATTGGCTCGCCCAGGTTTTCTATCACTGTTCTTCCCTTCTGACGCATTACTACAAACAGATCAAGCCCACCAAAACCAGGATGGCCATCTGAAGCAAAGTATAATTTCATGTCTTCAGCTACGTAGGGAAACAGCTCATTACCCGGAGTATTTATTTCAGGACCAAGGTTCTTTACACGTGAAAACCTTCCCCTGGAGTCCATCTGCGCTGAGTAAATGTCTGTTCCGCCATAACCGGTTTTGTCTCTGCCACGCCCCTTTCTATTGGAAGCAAAATAAAGGGTACGGCCATCGGGGCTAAAGGAAGGAGACGAATCCCAAGCCTCCGGATCATTTATATTTAACGGCACAGGCGCTTGCCATGCACCATTTCTAAATCGCGAAATATAGAGATCGACATCTTCACCGCCTTTTTTCTTTCCGCTATTACCTTTTGCAAACACCATTGTTTTCCCATCTGGTGAGAAGGTAATACAACCATCATTGATGTTCTCCGAATTAATACCCTCTGGCATAGGTGCTAACGTGGCTAAATCAACGTTGGCACCTCTTGATGCAACCTTGTAAATATCCGTAAAAGGTGTACCGTTTCCCTGATAGATCTTTCCATTACCTCTGGATGATGTAAAAAATAATTCGTTGTTCAAAAATGCAGGAGAATACTCACTTGATGGTGTGTTAATAAGCTCAAGGTTTTTAACTTTATAATAACTTGCTTTTGTTTTAAGATTTTCGAGGTAGCTTAATCCATCAAGTTCAGCCTTCGCACGATCTCTTACTTTTTCTTCTTCAGCATTCTTAGAAAGGTCTTCCAATTGCGCGCGGGCTTCATTGTACTTACCATTCGCCTTTAACGCCTGAACGTAATAAAATTTAATAGAATCCTTATTAATCCCTCTGCCACCTGCTTTTTCATAGTAGGCTTCAGCCTCTTTAATTCTGTTGGAAAGCCTGTACGATTCTGCAATGAAGTAGTTCGCCCGAGGAGCTTTCGCTTTATCTGATAGTTGCTTTTTATATAAATCGATCGCTGATTGGTACTTACCATATCTAAACGCTTTGGTTGCTTTTTTATCAGCACTGCAGGCAGCGAGGAGAATAAGAATAATAATGAAGGGAGAGAAGAGCCGCATATCTTTAAATATGGTATAAAACTAACAAATTCTAAAAGGATTATGTGTTAACCGTTTCTTTCGGTATATATCTTTTAAGCCAGGTGTTACCGGCAGGTACCAGCCACAAAGTATCTAGATCCTGTTTTGTACTAATCAAGTTATTAAACGCTAATGTTGACTCTTTCAAGGTATTCGATTTAAATTTTTCTTTTAATTCGGATACTTTTACAAAAAAAACTTGCTCACCTTCCAAAAAGGCAATCTTGTTTCTGTCAAAGAGGTCAAGTCCATTTGTTGCTTCAACCGTTTTAATAGCTCTTACTGACTCATCTACCGAACAGCCGCTTGTTGCGATATAAGACTCATCAACAGCGAGGATAATAAAATGATCAAAAGCAATCTTAAAAGACGATTTCAGTTCATGCCCGTGAGCGTTCCATTGTTGTGTAAATTCTAAAAGATAATTTGAAACGTTATTCTTTTGAACAGTGGTAAACGGCATTGCCGACTGGAATATCCAGATTTTTGAACTGGGGGAAATTGAATCGAAAGGAATAAACATAACCTGTTATTTTCAATTCAAACCTTTAGCTTCAGCAATAAGTTCTGCCAGGTCTTTTACTTTAACATCGGCCTCCCGCTCCTTATTTTTAACTCCATCACTCATCATTGTCATACAAAACGGGCAGGCCACAGCAATTGTTGATGCCCCTGTAGACAGTGCTTCTTCCGTTCTTTCAACATTAATGTCTTTTCTTCCGGGTTCAGGCTCTTTAAACATCTGCCCTCCCCCAGCGCCACAACAAAGTCCTGTAGTCCGACATCTTTTCATTTCAACAAGGTCAGCATCCAAAGCTTCAAGCACTGATCTTGGAGCTTCGTAAATGTTGTTGGCCCGGCCAAGATAACAGGAGTCGTGGTAAGTGATTTTTCTTCCCTTGAATGTACCCCCTCCCACAAGTTTTATTCTCCCATCTTGTATTAGTTGCTGAAGAAAAACTGAATGATGGATTACTTCATAGCTACCACCAAGTTCAGGATATTCGTTTTTAATTGTGTTGAAACAGTGTGGGCATGCGGTAACAATTTTTTTAATGCCATAGGCATTCAACACCTGGATATTGTTTATGGCCTGCATCTGAAACAAAAACTCGTTTCCAGCTCTTCGGGCTGGATCTCCGGTACATGTCTCTTCGGTACCGAGTACTGCGAAATCAATGCCGACAGCATTTAATATTTTAACAAATGCTTTTGTTACCCTTTTATAACGATCGTCAAAAGATCCGGCACAACCCACCCAAAATAGAACCTCCGGTGTTTTGCCAGCAGCAGCCATTTCTGCCATTGTAGGAACATTCATCTTTCTAAAACTTAAGTTTATTACTTTAAATCATTTGCCCAGTTGAAGCGATCTGATGGAGGAAATTTCCATGGTGCAAAACTGGTTTCAACATTCTGATACATCGCATTCCATGAGGCAGGAGCTGAAGACTCCTCCATGGACTGATATCGTTTTAATTCATTTATTATTTCGAGGGGATTAATTAAAACCGGGCAAGCTTCAACACAGGCATTGCAGCTCGTGCAGGCATTGATCTCTTCTTTCGTGATGTAATCATGAAAGAGTGTTTTGCCATCATTCAAACCAGGGCCACCTTTCTCAAGTGATCTTCCAACTTCTTCCATTCTGTCACGTGTGTCCATCATTATTTTTCTTGGAGAAAGCTTTTTGCCGGTAATATTAGCAGGGCACTCTGACGTGCACCTACCACACTCGGTACAGGCATACGCTGCCATCAAATTATTCCAAGACAGATCATTAATATCCTTCGCACCAAATCGGCCTGGTTCAGCGGGGGCACTATTGTTTGCATCCTGTAATCCCAACATAATTTTTACTTCGTTGGTAACAACAGGCATGTTGTTCATATGCCCTTTGGGATCAACCTTGGCATAGTACGTATTTGGAAACCCTATGAAAATATGAAGGTGCTTTGAGTATGTGACATATAGCGCAAAACCGAGGATGCCTACAATGTGAAACCACCAGGCGAATCGTTCAATGAAGATTAGAGTACCTGTAGGCAGAGATTCAAAAAGTGGGCTTACCATCGAGCTGAAGAATATTCTTCCGGTAGCAGCATAATGGGTATCTCTGGTTTGAAGTACCTGGTCGGTAGCATTCATAGTGAGGATAGCAACCATCAGAACAATTTCAGTAAGCAGGATAATGTTTGCGTCTAACCTGGGCCAGCCGCTCATTTCGTAAGTCCAGAAGCGTTTTAATTTTAAAACATTACGTCTCGCCAATAAAAGGATACATGAAACAAGAACAGCCACTGCAAGAAACTCAAAAATGTTCATTAAGAAAGTATAAAAACCTCCGAGATAAGGAGCAGAGATACGATGGGTGCCGGCAATACCGTCAATTACAAATTCTAACACCTCAAGGTTAATGACAATAAAACCCAAGTAGATGAATAAATGTAGAAAAGCCGGTACAGGTCTCTTAAACATTTTCTTCTGTCCAAATGCTACCAGTAAAAGGTTTTTGAACCTTTCGTTTTTATGATCGTTGATCTCTATTTTTTTCCCTAAAAAGATGTTTTTGCGAATTCTAGATACTCTTTTGAATATAAGGTAGCTGAAAACAGCTAGTACGATAATAAATGCAATCTGTCCTATCATTTTATTAATTCTGGATTGTAACCTAATTTAAAAAAATCAATAATTAATAATTCAGCTACCAATTTTGCACCGAATATAAATTTCTATACTTTTGTGGCCCCGGTGAGAGATATAACCGCATTCGAAATAATGGTGATGTAGCTCAGTTGGTAGAGCAAAGGACTGAAAATCCTTGTGTCGGGGGTTCGATTCCCTCCATCACCACCCAAAAGGGGACTTTGCAGTTCCCTTTTTTATTTACTTCTATTTCTCGCTTTATTCCGTTCTTGATAAAGCCACTAATATCATTTTTCAAATTTAAATCGTTTGTTTGAATTTTTTATCAGGTTTATCTTTTCCTCACCTTCGACATATTGTCCCTTAATCGAGACTTTTATATTAAGAATCAAGTTAGTCCAACCATTATCTTTCAGTGCAGAACCCGGGGAACCTTTACTCCTACCAAGCATTTTTGATCAAACTAGCGGTTTCGCGAAATAATTAAGGAGGCGCAATGATAGGGAGAAGACGGGAATCTGGCCTGAAATGCAACGAAGTGTAGGAAACCTTTTCCGAGGTTTCCTCTACGCTTAAC
>NZ_JAHESD010000026.1 GCF_018598585.1 Chryseosolibacter indicum | reverse complement strand
TCGTAAGACTTATGTTGGAGCAATGCCTGGTAAGATTTTACAGAACGTCAAGAAGGCACAGACATCAAACCCGGTTTTCATACTCGATGAAATAGATAAGGTTAAATCTGACTTTCGTGGCGATCCATCTTCGGCACTGCTTGAAGTTTTGGATCCCGAACAGAACAGTACGTTTGGCGACAACTATTTGGAAGTCGAATACGATCTTTCAAAGGTTCTGTTCATCGCTACAGCAAACTCACTAGATACCATTCATCCTGCTTTACGCGATAGGATGGAGATCATTGAAGTAACAGGATATACACTTGAAGAAAAAGTAGAGATTGCTTTAAAACATTTGATTCCAAAACAGCTCAAGGAACATGGTTTAAAAGCATCGCATGTTAAGTTTCCTCGTCAGGCTGTAGCTAAGATTGTGAATAGTTACACCCGCGAATCAGGCGTTCGGAGTCTTGAGAGAAAGATAGGAACAGTGGTTCGTCATATAGCAAAGTCTGTTGCTATGGAGGAGGAGTACGATAAAGTGATCAATGAAGAATCAATAAGAAAGATATTGGGTGCCGAAGTTCATGATGAAGAGCTTTATCAGGGTAATGATGTGGCAGGTGTTGTAACCGGACTCGCATGGACGCAGGTAGGAGGAGAGATTCTGTTTGTAGAATCAAGCTTAAGCAGAGGAAAGGGCGCCCTCACTATCTCAGGACAACTAGGTGATGTGATGAAGGAGTCTGCAATGGCAGCACTTTCGTATCTGAAGTTTAACGCAGATGCATTAGGTATTGATCATCGTATCTTTCAGCAGTATGATCTACATATTCACGTTCCTGCAGGTGCTGTGCCAAAAGATGGCCCTTCAGCAGGTATTACAATGCTTACATCACTTGCTTCAATATATACACAGCGAAAAGTTAAGAGTAAGCTTGCAATGACAGGAGAGATTACGCTGCGCGGTAAAGTACTTCCCGTAGGTGGAATAAAGGAGAAGATTCTTGCTGCCAAAAGAAGTGGTATCAAAGAGATAATTCTAAGTGCCAAGAACAGGAGAGATATCGAAGAAATAGAAAAGCACTATTTAAAGGGGCTTGTCTTTCATTACGTAGATACGGTGGACGAAGTTCTCAAAACAGCATTGTTAAAAGAGAAAGTAGAATCACCATTGAAATTTACATTAAGTGATCCCCCGAAGTTTCAGTCATTTGCAAGTAATTAATGCCTGATATTTTTAAAAGAACGCTTTGTTTGCAACAGCTAACAAGCCTCCCACTTGTATTAAAAATCTTTAGCTTACTAACGGGCATGTTGGTGGGTATTGATTCTTACGGACAGGCTGGAGGTGAACGTTCTTTTCAGTTTTTGAATGTGGCTTCGTCGGCACGACTTTCCGGATTGGGTGGCGTAAATGTTTCGTTAACTGATCGCGATGTCAATTTCTTCGTAAGTAATCCGGCTCTTGTTGGTGATACTTTATCAGGATTAGGGTCTGCCAGCTATCAGTTCTATGTCGCAGATATCGGTCATTCTACCATTGTCTATTCCAATAAATTCAAGAAGGCCGGCTTGTTTACCCTGGGCATTCAGCATATGAATTATGGAACCGTTATGGGGTATGATCCTTCTGGCGCAGAAACAGGCGAATTTAAGGCTCAGGAAACAGCATTGCTGATCTCGAAGAGTCACCAGGCTGGTAATTTCAGAATAGGAGTAACATTGAAAGGAATCTTTTCAGGCATCGGTGGTTATAATGCAACTGCTGTAGCAGCAGACATAGGCGGTGTATTTATCCATCCCGAAGAGCAGTTCACCATCGGGCTGGCAGTAAAGAATGTAGGTCTCGTAATCTCAGACTATTCAAATCCAACGAGTAGCCGTCTTCCTTTTGATGTACAACTTGGTACTACATTTAAACCAAGACATATGCCTCTTCGGTTTTCTATTACGGCATATAATCTTGCTCATAATGATATAGTACACAATAATCCGGCTGATGTAAATGCAAAAGAACCTACTGTAGTCAGCAAAATCTTTAGCCATTTAAATTTTGGCGGAGAGGTTTTGCTGCATAAGAACGTTAACATACTATTGGGATATAATTACCTCAATCACCAGGCATTGAAATTGGAGAACGCTGGCGGCGGAGCTGGTTTGTCTCTTGGTTTTTCTGCCACTGTAAAAAGATTTGATTTTGCCTTTAGCCGGATGGCTTATATGGCAGGGAAGGCAGCGTATTCGTTTACGTTATCTACCAACATCAACAAACTATTAAGGAGAAAGTAAAAATTATGATGGATACCAAATATTTAACACCCGCTCAAATTGTAGCGGAGCTTGATAAATACATTATTGGCCAGTACGAGGCAAAGCGCAATGTTGCCATAGCACTCAGGAACAGATGGAGGAGGATGAATGTGCGTTCTGAAATTCAGGGTGAAATTATTCCTAATAACATCCTTATGATTGGCGCTACAGGTGTAGGTAAAACTGAGATAGCAAGAAGGCTTGCAAAAATAGCAGATGCTCCTTTCGTAAAAGTTGAAGCTTCGAAGTTTACAGAAGTTGGTTATGTGGGAAGAGATGTAGAGAGCATGGTTCGCGATCTTGTTGAGCAGTCAGTAAATCTAGTTAAGGCCAGGAAAAAGGAAGAAGTAAGGGAGAAGGCGGCACGGATCGTCGAAGATATAATTCTTGATGCACTGATACCTCCGTTAAAAGTTCAGTCAAAATCAAACGCGGGTTTCTCCCCCTCTGTAGGTGACGACATGCCTTCGTCTGACGAGGAGCTGAATGAGCGAACACGTACTTTATTTCGCGAGAAGATTCGTAAAGGAGAACTCGAGGATAGAAAGATAGAAATAAACATCAAAGGTGGTGGTGGCTCTAACATTGGCATGATTGGCGCGGGTATGATGGACGAAGTATCCATGATGAATCTTCAGGATATGTTAAGCGGAATGATGCCAAAGAAAAGTAAGAAGAGAAAGGTAACCGTAGCGGAAGCCAGAAAACTACTTCTTGAGGAAGAGGCTTCAAAGCTTATAGACATGGATGAAGTGAAGGAAGAAGCGATTAGAAGAGCAGAAGATGCAGGTATCATATTTATTGATGAGATAGATAAGATTGCTTCAGGGTCAAGAAAAGGAGGGGGTGGTCCCGATGTAAGTCGTGAAGGTGTACAGCGCGACCTGTTGCCTATTGTTGAAGGCAGCACCGTTAACACGAAGCATGGTGTTATTAAAACAGATCATATTCTTTTCGTTGCAGCAGGCGCTTTTCATATTTCCAAGCCTTCTGATCTGATACCAGAACTTCAGGGACGTTTCCCTATTCGTGTTGAGTTAACCAACTTAACGAAAGATGATTTTATAAGGATCTTAAAAGAACCTAAAAATGCTTTAACGAAACAATACGAAGCTTTATTTGAAGCTGAAGGGGTTCAGATTTCTTTTACTGAAGATGCAATTGAAGAGCTCGCCAATACAGCATTTACCATAAATGCAGAAGTTGAAAATATAGGAGCAAGAAGACTACAAACAGTAATGAGTAAATTGCTGAATGAGCTGTTGTATGACGTACCGGATAAGATTCCTGCAGAATCAAAAATTACAATTGATGCAAACCTGGTAAAGGAGAAGCTGCAAAACCTGATTAAGAATAAGGATCTAAGTCAATACATATTATAATGCGTTTTTTGGTTGTTATACTTCTTTGTTACACAACAACTACACTTGTAGGGCAGGATGTATCAACCATTGCTAATCCACAGCAAACTGAAAGAGATTCAATCCGGGCATACTACATCAAGAAATTCCCGGATTACTTTTTTATTTACCCTGTAATCAAAAAGCGAAGCCTGAACTTTGAAATAGAAAAGGACGGCTCTGAGAATAATCTTTTAACATATAAACCAAACAATGCATACAGCTTAGGCCTTGGCCTTTATCTTTTTGAATTCAATTTTGAACTTGCATTTGCTGTCCCTCTGGATCAGCAAAGCCAGGAGATCTATGGCAAGTCTAAGGCGCGAGATATCCAGTTCAACTTGTTGGGAAAGAAATGGGGCCTTGATTTATTCTATCAAAGATATAATGGTTTTTACATTACTGAATCAGGTGTCTCTCCCGACGCTGATACACCCTTACCACAACGTTCTGATATCGTTACAAATAATGTTGGCTTAACAGGACACTATATTGTTGACAATAGCAGATTCTCATTCCGCTCTTCTTATAATTTCGCTGAGAGACAGCTCTATAGCAAGGGTTCACTGCTGATGTTTGGAGGATTAAGTTCATTTAAATTAAATGCAGACTCATCCATCATAACCTCCGAACAACAAACGAAGTTTGGTGCTAATGTAGCCTTCGAAAACCTGCGTTATACAACGTTTAGCCTGGCGCCCGGTTATACGTATAGTATGGTGTTTAAAAACTTCTTCCTAAACGGTACGCTGGCAGTGGGGCCGGCGCATCACTGGATTTTATATAAGACAGAGAACAGTGCCGACAGGAATGAAACTTCTGTAAATAGTTTTATTGCGGCGCGCATAGCCATGGGATATAATGGCGAACGCATTTTTGGGGGCATCAGCTTTATTACCCAGGGAAGTAATGTTCGTTTTGAAGACATCAGGTTTTCAAATAACAATGGCACATTTAAGATACTCATCGGGTATCGCTTAAATGAACTTGGCTTTCTGCGAAAGCGAGTCTGGGATCTTATCCCGTTTAAGATTTAATCTTCCTTGCTTTTAGGATAGTCAAAGAAAAGGAATTTCCCTTGTCCCCACGTGATATCCCTCCATTGCGTAACATCAAAAGATATGGCAACAATGCCGCAGGTAGGAATATTGTCGATGTCAACTGATTGTGGTATTAAAGCATTTGCGAAATCCGTTAATCCGGGGTTATGACCAACTACGATAACATTGCTGTGAATGTCTTTGATGGTTTTTAGCACTCCCAATATTTCATCATCGGTGGCATGATAGAGCTTCGTTATTTTGGATATTTTCTCTTTTGAATACCCTAACACCTTCGCGATTTTCTTCGCTGTAGATTTTGCTCTTTTAGCAGGACTCGAAACTATAATATCGGGAACAATGCCTTTCTCTTTAAGTCGTTTACCCATGCGCGGTGCATCGCGTTTGCCACGTTCATTAAGCGGCCTTTCAAAATCGTTTTGCTCCGGATCTGCCCAGCTGGATTTGGCGTGACGTACAATATATAAAGTTTTCATGTGCTAGGGGTGAAGTTAATGAAGCATGCCGAATTACCGATAATTTGAAGAACGAATAAGGTTAAATAAATATTATCTTCGCAGCCATGTCAAGATTGAAGACTACACGAAGATACGTTCGTTACTCGTTTCTGTACTGGTTCATACGTTTTCTTATAGGGTTATCCCTTATTATTCCCCGTAAGGTATGGTTGAATTTTTGTGGCATGTTGGGATCACTTGCTTATTATTTTGCAGGTAAAACCAGACGGCTTACAATAAAACACTTGTCCCTCGCTTTTAATGATAAGTCCGCAGGTGAAATAAAAGCACTGGCAAAAAGCACCTTCAAAATGCTAGGGAAGAATACGGGTGAAATTCTGCGTGCTTCAAAAATTAAAAACATAAAAGAATTAGAGTCTTTTCTCGTAACGCATGGCTACGAGAATTTCGAGAAGGCTAATCAAAAGGGCAAGGGAGTCATTTTCCTTACTTGTCATCTCGGTGCTTTTGACCTGCAGGTAACAAATATGTCTATGCGTGGTTTAAATCCCAATATCATAGGCACACCGCTGAAAGATGAGCGTTTGAATGAACTGTTATGGGACTATAGAAATGCACATGGGGCTGTTGCAATTGCCCGGGGAAAAGAGACTTTTCGGATGATTAAAGTGTTGAAGTCAGGTGGTTCAGTTGCGTTGCTTATCGATCAGGACACAAAAGTAAAAACTGTGTTTGTAGATTTTTTTGGGATGAGGGCAGCTACGCCGGCAGGCGCTACAATAATGGCATTAAAAACAGGAGCCGCCGTTGTTCCTACCTATATTCATTTGGGTGATGATGGCTTGCAGCACATGCATATTCTCCCTGAAATACCTCTTCGTGTAACAGACAATGAAGAAGATGATGTGGTATACAACACACAAATTCTCACCAACTTCATTGAAGACGCAATCCGCAAACATCCTGATCAGTGGGTTTGGATGCATGAGCGCTGGAAAACACAACGCAGCGACGTAGAAGGAGCGTAAATATTCCCGTTTCTACTTCTTAAAGATGAAGTAGACTGCCAGGATAAGAAATACAAAACCTATCAGGTGGTTTACGCGGAAGGTCTCGTTCTTGAAAAATACCAGTGAAAAAATTACAAATACAGTTAGCGTTATTACTTCCTGAATAACTTTTAGCTGTACGAGCGTAAATGGACCCCCGTAGTCTTTGAACCCTAATCTGTTCGCAGGTACTTGCAAGATGTATTCAAACAAAGCAATACCCCAGCTGATGAGGATGATAAGTATCAGCGGAAGATTCTCACTCCATTTCATGTCTTTGAATTTCAGGTGACCATACCAGGCAAAGGTCATGAACGTGTTGGAGAGTATAAGCAGTATAATTGTGTAGACAGCTCTCATTGTATTTGTGAACTAATGGTAAAGTAAAAGCACCTGTAGCTGTAATGCAATCAACCTACTAACAAAAAAGACAGTGATTGATGTTAATATCACTGTCTTTTGGAATAGATCTTATCTTTTAAGTTATTTAACCAGTTTCTTGTACTTAATTCTATGAGGTTGCTCATCGCCTAAACGTTTCCGTTTGTTTTCCTCGTACTCGCTAAAGCCTCCCTCGAACCAGAACACTTGTGAATCGCCTTCAAAGGCAAGGATGTGAGTACATACTCTATCCAGGAACCAACGGTCGTGGGAAATAATTACAGCACATCCACCGAAATTCTCAAGGGCTTCTTCCAAGGCACGAAGGGTGTTAACATCAAGGTCGTTGGTAGGTTCATCAAGTAGAAGTAGATTTCCGCCTTGCTTTAAAGCAATGGCAAGGTGAGCTCTGTTTCTCATACCACCGGAAAGTTCTTTCACCTTCTTCTGTTGATCGTTTCCGTTGAAGTTGAATTTGCCAACATAGGCTCTGGAGTTAATTTGTTTTCCCCCGAGCTCTATCAATTCATTACCACCAGTGATTGCTTGCCATACGGTTTCTTCAGGTTTAAGGTCATCATGTTCCTGATCGACGTAAGCAATCTTTACAGTTTCACCTACTTCAAAAGTACCTGCATCTGGTTTTTCCTTGCCGGTAATCATTTTAAATAAGGTTGTTTTACCAGCACCATTTGGTCCTATAATGCCAACAATACCCGCTGGAGGAAGGGAAAATGTAAGGTTCTCATAAAGCAGCTTGTCGCCATACGCTTTTGATACTCCTTTAGCTTCAATAACTTTATTCCCTAAGCGAGGTCCCGGAGGAATGAACAGTTCCAACTTCTCTTCCTTCTCTTTTGTTTCCTGGCTTAATAGTTTTTCGTAAGCATTCAAACGGGCCTTACCTTTTGCCTGGCGTCCTTTAGGGTTCATTCTCACCCAGTCCAATTCACGCTCCAATGCTTTCTGACGCTTAGATTCTGTTTTCTCTTCCTGAGCAAGCCGTTTTTGTTTCTGGTCTAGCCATGAAGAGTAGTTTCCTTTCCATGGAATGCCTTCTCCGCGATCGAGCTCAAGTATCCAGCCAGCAACGTTGTCAAGGAAATAACGGTCGTGGGTAACGGCAATAACAGTGCCTTTATATTGTTTTAAGTGTTGTTCAAGCCAATGTACAGATTCAGCATCCAAGTGGTTGGTAGGTTCATCTAACAACAGCACATCCGGTTCTTGCAACAGCAGCCGGCATAACGCTACCCTTCTTTTTTCACCGCCCGAGAGATGTTCTACTTTTGCATCAGGAGGGGGGCAACGCAAAGCGTCCATCGCTCTTTCAAGCTTATGGTCTAGTTCCCATGCATTTGAAGCATCGAGCTTTTCCTGAATTTCTCCTTGCTTCTGGATTAGTTTATCCATCGCATCTGGATCTTCAAGAACGGCAGGATCACCGAATTTTTCGTTTATCGCTTCAAATTCCTTGAGTAAAGAAGCAATTGCATGCACACCTTCTTCAACTACTTCTTTTACTGTTTTATTTTTATCAAGCTGGGGCTCCTGCTCAAGCAAGCCCACAGTATAACTTAAGTCAGATACTACCTCGCCCTGGTACTCTTTGTCTATACCGGCAATAATTCTTAACAGGGAAGATTTACCTGATCCGTTTAAACCCAGTACGCCAATTTTTGCTCCGTAAAAAAAGGATAGGTATATATTTTTGAGAACTTGTTTGCTGGGGGGATAAATCTTGTTAACCCCAGTCATCGAGAAAATAATTTTTTCGTCAGCCATAATTAATTCAATTGTTGTACCTAATCCCTGGTTAATTCTGGTTTAACACACAATAAAATTATGCTTGAAAATGTTAAGGAGGTTAACAGCTTAACCTTGATTAGAGGCGCAATATGGCAAATAACTTGATGGAAAGGCCTTGGCTGGTTACATTTTTGTAAATAAATCAATGTAAAGCAGGAAACCACTTACCAGTAATAACCGTTTGGAAATAAAAATTTCTGGTAGTTTGTTTTGTTCAATTAAATTTTATTTTTGCGAAAAATTAAAGGAGGACTTAAAACTATGTATTGGACCCTAGAACTTGCCTCTTACCTTGAAGATGCTCCTTGGCCTGCCACGAAAGATGAACTGATTGACTACTCGATCAGATCAGGGGCTCCTTTAGAAGTTGTTGAAAACCTCCAGGAGCTAGAGGACGACGGTCAACCCTACGAAAGTATTGAAGAGATATGGCCTGATTATCCCACTAAGGAAGACTTCTTCTTCAACGAAGACGAGTACTAGAGCGGCAGAATAATAGGCTCATTTCAGAAATACAAAGAACGGACATAATTTGATGTTAGATCAGATTATGTCCGTTCCTGTTTAAGATATTCTGATCCAAGTTAAATTTTTAGATATTAAATCGATTGTTTAGAAAGCGGTTATTTTAGCAGCCTTAACTTTCTCCTACTCATTTGCTGCTCTCCCTACTCCTGCCACTATTGCAGATCTTCTGGACCCCTACAGGTAGGTTATCAATGGTTATTATCCGGTTTTTCTTTTCTGTAAAAGTACTTCTGCTATAATCAGATCTTCAGGGGTTGTAACTTTGATATTCTCATAGTTTCCTTCAAAAAGAGAAATAGTATGGCCCCACCGCTCAGCTACACTTGCGTCGTCCGTAAGGGATGGATCGTCCTCTAGTTCATAGGCCTTTTTTATGAGTTCAATATCAAAAGTCTGAGGTGTTTGAATCAGACGATATTTTGCTCGGTCAAGCGCTTTTGTATGATCGCCCTCTAATATTCTAACTGATTCTTTTAGCGATACCGCTGCAACTGCCGATCCCTTTTCTTTGGCGAGCTTAAAAGATGATTCAATAATATCAGTAGTAACGAGCGGGCGAACACCATCGTGTATTGCCACCAGCCCATTTGTTTGAATTCGCTGAAGCCCTTTTTTAACAGATTGAAACCGCGATTCTCCTCCTTGCTGTAATGTTACAGTGTGTTGAAAATTGTAATCTTTAACAATATAATCCCATAAGCTATAGGCATCAGCCGGAAGAACCAGGATAACCCTGATGTCTTTGGAATATCGGTAGAACGCTTCTATCGTATGAAGTATAATAGGCTTACCTGCAAGCTCAAGAAATTGTTTGGGGGTAGAGCTCTTTATTCGCGTGCCCTTTCCGCCGGCAACAATAACTGCGTATTCGTTCTGTGACAATGTATTAAAATTAGAAGGCTAAATTAAGAAGTTTCTTCCTGGTTGATAATTGCTAATTTTATCGTAAAGCGCGTTACCATGATTTTGTTGCGAATACTTGTTATAGCCTTTAATGCAGTTGTTATTTCTTTTCTTATTTACAGGATGCTTGAGGTGTTTAAACAACCAGTTAGTGGTTTCAAGAAAACTATGGTTATTATAGGTGGTCTTGTTTTGTTGTTAGTACCATTTGGTATCTTCCTTCGCTTCTTCGCGCCTACATTTCAATATTTTATCATCTATCCAATCGCGATAGCTGTCTATTTGTATATGATTAAGGAGATATAGTTGCAAATCAGCACACATAAAAAAAGCTGCATCCCTTAAATGCAGCTTTTTCTTAAATCTTATACGTATAGCCTTTGGCTTTTGCTTTGAGCTTTAAGCTTTCTGCTTAAATAATGAGCATAGCATCGCCATAAGTGAGAAACTTGTATTTCTCTTTTCTTGCAACTTTGTAAGCTTCTGTTATAAGTTCATAGCCCCCAAATGCCGCAGTCATCATCAAAAGTGTTGATTCAGGCATATGGAAGTTTGTAATCATTGCATTGCAGATTTTGAAATCGTAAGGAGGGAAGATGAATTTATCAGTCCATCCTTCGCGAGGCTTCAGGCGGTTGGTGGCAGAAACTGCAGATTCAAGTGCACGCATGGTAGTAGTACCTACGGCACAAACACGGTTTTTATTATCAAGTGCTTTGTTAACCATATTAACGGCCTCCTGACCAACAATAAAGTTCTCCGAGTCCATTTTGTGCTTTGTTAAATCTTCAACATCAACAGGTCTGAAAGTACCTAAGCCGATGTGAAGAGTAACGTGTGTCATCTCTACACCTTTAATCTGAAGGCGCTTCAATAACTGACGTGTAAAGTGTAAGCCTGCGGTAGGAGCAGAAACAGCGCCTTTATGCTTTGCATAAATAGTCTGGAATCTGTCTTTATCTTCCGGTTCTACCTTTCGCTTAATGTATTTTGGTAGGGGTGTTTCGCCAAGTGTTTCAATAACTTTATCAAAGGCAGCAGAATCTCCGTCAAAAAGGAAACGTATTGTTCTTCCTCTTGATGTTGTGTTATCAATAACTTCTGCTACAAGGTCTCCGTTTCCGAAATATAATTTGTTACCTACCCTGATTTTTCTCGCAGGATCTACCAGAACATCCCATAAGTGCATGTCTGCGTTTAGTTCTCTCAAAAGAAACACCTCAATCTTTGCACCTGTCTTTTCTTTTCTTCCGTAGAGGCGGGCGGGAAACACCATGGTATCGTTACCTACAAGAATATCTCCTTCATTAAAATATTCAACAATCTCTTTAAACACCTTGTGTTCAATCTTGCCGGTATCTTTATGGACAACCATCAGACGGGATTCATCGCGGTTTTCGGCTGGGCGGTTAGCAATCAGGTTAGCGGGTAGCTCAAACTTGAATTCGGATAGCTTCATATTTTATTTGCGCAAAGTTTACCCAATCAAGGGTATTTTTAAACAAGGTTGCAAAAATAAGGCATAAATCACCATTCTCGACAAAGAAGCCCCGGATTTTCATCTTTGTAACAAAATTGCCTTTTTTTAGTCTAAAAGAGTAATTAAAAGCTTCGTTAAGCTACTAACACAATAAGTTTAAAAGCGTAATACCCTTTCATCAGTATGTTAAGACAGATTTACGAGAGTTTCAGGTTTGCATGGCGTGCCTTAAGATCGAACCTGCTTCGAACGATCCTATCCTTACTAGGCGTTACGGTTGGCATTTTCGCCATTATAACTGTTTTAACACTTGTTGACTCCCTGGAGAAGAATATCAAGGATAGCTTAAACTTTTTGGGAACGGGTGTTATATATGTGGAAAAGTGGCCTTTTATAGCTGATAATGATGGTGAGTATAAGTGGTGGGAGTTCTGGCAGAGGCCCAACGCATCATACAACGAATTCAAATTTCTTCAAGCCAATCTAAAAAACCAGGTAGGGATTACCATTTACGCGGGCAAGGGTAATATGGTAGTAAAAAGAAATAACAACAGCATTGGTCAGGTTAGGTTAGTTGGCGCTGCCCCTGGCTATAATACAATTTTTGAGTTGAATGTAGAGAAAGGCAGATTCTTTACTCCGGAAGAGCTTGAAGCAGGACGCAGTGTTTGCATTATTGGTTTCGAGATAGCAAAAGTACTTTTCCCTAATAACCAGGAGCCGATTGGCCAGGTGGTTAAGGTAAAGAACATGAAGTACACGGTTATAGGTGTAATAAAAAGGGAGGGCCAAAGCTTCATGGGTTGGTCCAGTAACGACTTTAATACACTAATTCCCTACCAATCTTTCAGAAAACTCTATCAGACCGGCACGGGAGCGTGGGATGAAACTACATCACGTATAGGGGTGAAAGGCGCAGAGAGTGATGTAGGATTGGTTGAGCTGGAGAATGAAATAAGAGGATTACTTCGTACGAGAAGAGGCCTTCAACCAACAGAGAGAGATAATTTTGCTCTAAACAGGCCAGAGGCAATTGCCAATGCCATCAGCGGGTTATTTGATGTCGTGGGGGTTGCAGGATGGATCATAGGTGGTTTCTCTATTCTGGTCGGCGGTTTCGGAATCGCGAATATCATGTTTGTTTCCGTTAAGGAGCGTACCAGTATTATAGGCTTGCAAAAGTCTTTAGGTGCCAAGAATTACTTCGTTCTTTTTCAGTTCTTGTTCGAGGCAATCTTCTTAAGCCTTATTGGTGGGCTCGGCGGATTATTCCTTGTTTACCTTGTCACGCTTATTCCGATGGGGGATCTTGTTGTTACCCTCACCATTAAAAATATTGTACTTGGTTTAACAGTGTCTTCTGTAATAGGTCTTGTATCGGGCATAGTCCCAGCAGCGGTTGCCGCCAGGCTTGATCCTGTTATCGCTATTCGCGCCACCTGATTTCTTTAAAACACTAAAATCAAAAAGGTCCAGAAGTTTGCTTCCAGACCTTTTCTTTAACTATAACTATATACCGTCTTATTCCTTCTCTTCGAGTAATTTTGCTTCTCCTCCGGCAATCTTCTCTTTGATCTTCTTCTCCAGTTCTTCCATTAATTCAGGATTATCCTCTACAAGTTGCTTAACAGCATCTCTTCCCTGACCAAGCTTATTGCCCCCGTATGAGAACCATGAACCTGACTTCTGAATTACTTCGAGTTCAACACCTAAGTCAATAATCTCGCCGGATTTTGAGATACCTCTTCCGTACATGATATCAAACTCTACTACTTTAAAAGGAGGGGCTACTTTATTCTTCACCACTTTTACTTTTACGCGGTTACCGGTAATATCGTCAGCAGCTTCTTTAATCTGTCCTATTCTTCGGATATCCAATCTTACTGAAGCATAGAACTTCAAGGCATTACCACCGGTTGTCGTTTCAGGGTTACCAAACATTACACCGATCTTTTCACGCAATTGGTTGATGAAGATACAAGCGCAGCCGGTTTTGCTAATCGTACCTGTTAGTTTACGTAATGCCTGTGACATTAAGCGGGCCTGTAAGCCCATCTTGCTTTCACCCATTTCGCCTTCCAATTCGCCTTTAGGCACAAGGGCAGCTACGGAGTCGATAACAATAATATCAATAGCGCCGGAACGGATGAGGTGATCGGCAATTTCAAGTGCCTGTTCACCATTATCAGGTTGAGATATAAGCAGGTTTTCTGTGTCAATGCCTAATTTTTCAGCATAGGACTTATCAAAAGCGTGTTCTGCATCAATAAAAGCGGCTAATCCGCCCTTACGTTGTGCTTCTGCAATACAATGCATGGTTAGCGTAGTTTTACCTGATGATTCAGGTCCGTAGATCTCAATGATACGGCCGCGGGGAATACCCCCAACACCAAGTGCAATATCTAATCCTAATGACCCCGTAGAGATTGCCGGTACATCAGATACTTTTTCATCGCTGAGCTTCATTACGGTTCCCTTTCCGTAAGTTTTTTCCAGTTTGTCAATCGTCAACTGGAGCGCCTTTAGTTTTTCTTTTGCGTCACTCATGGGGTTCGTTACTTTATGTTGTATTTATTTATGATTTTACTTAATTGATTTGCAGAAACCTTTTGTCTGCCTCTTTTTACTTTAAACATTGAAATTACCACTTCGTTATTAATTTAAAAACGTTACAAATCTCGAAATAGCTTTTGACAAATAGTGTCAAAAATACGATGGCTTTAACTTTTTTATCGTAAAAGCGATTGCTTTCAGGATGTTGGTGTTGTATTAAAACAGCAGGAACATTTTATATTGCGCGAATATTCCAAAAGGAAACTCTAAAATACAACCCAAACCCTCAAGATGGCTGGCAAAACCTGGAAATTCATTAAACGCCTTTTACTGGCCTTGCTTCTGGTTATTCTTGTGCTGGTTGCCGCATATTGGGATTTAGTGGTATACGGGCTAAGGCAGGCAAAAGGGCAATTGAATATAGTTTGGAATGCCCGGCCTGTTGAAGAGTTTCTCAAAGATCCGCAATTCCCGGATTCTCTAAAAGCTAAATTGGTACTGATCAATGAGGTCAGAAAATACGCAATTGACTCCCTCGGGCTAAAGGATACAAAAAACTACAAAACGCTGTATGACCAAAAAGGTGAGGAGATTATGTGGGTTGTTACTGCATCCGAGCAGTTTAGGCTAAAAGCTAAAGAATGGGAGTTTCCGGTGCTTGGGGCTGTGCCCTATAAAGGATTTTTTAATAGAGAATTGGCTATTGAACTGGGTGAAGAATTAAAAAAAGAAGGTTGGGACGTGAGTATCAGAAACCCAGGCGGGTGGTCTACACTTGGATGGTTCACTGATCCGATACTTAGCAAAATGTTGGAACGAAGTGAGGGAGACCTGGCTAATCTGATCATTCACGAAATGTCGCATGCTACCATCTTTGTTAAGGATAGTATTGACTACAATGAGAACCTTGCCACTTTTATAGGCGATAGGGGAACTGAAAAGTTTCTGATCTCGAAGTACGGAGAGCACGCTAAGGAGTATCAATTATACATTAATGAAAATGAGGATTACCTGAAGTTTTCGGATCATATGCTTCGGGGATCTGAAAAGTTAGATAGTTTATATAAGACAATGAATGAAAACGATTCGGTGTCTCATAAGCTAGCCCTTAAAACGGACATGATTAAAAGGATAGTTAGTACGCTTGATACATTAACGCTAAGTACAGCAGGACCTAAACCTTCGAGTCGTTATAAAGAGAGACTTCCCAATAATGCGTACTTCATGAATTTCAGGCGTTATCAAGCCAAGCAGGATACTTTCTGGGAAGAATGGGAGCAGAAATTTAACAGTGACCTGAAATCTTATATTAAGTATTTAAGTGAGAAACATCCTTTTTTATAAACGCGCTTGATCCTCTTTTTTCTTTCAAACAATTGATGCTGTGTAAATAATGTCGCTTCTGCCTACTAAAACTTTTTGATGTTATCTTAATGTTAAGGAAGTAATTAGCAATTGTTAAGAAAGCATTAAGCGTTTTTAAAACGTCTGTTTCTGGCTACTTTTGCTAATAAATTACAATGCTTATGGGTAACAAGCAAATGCATAAAGTGCTTGTCGTAGATGATGAAGAATCAATTCTTGAATTGCTTAAATACAATTTAGAGAAAGGCGGCTACGATGTAAAGACAGCAAGCGATGGAGCTAGAGCAGTTGAAATTGCAAGGAAATTTACACCTGATCTTGTACTTCTCGATATTATGATGCCCAAAATGGATGGCGTTGAGACATGCAGGTTGATTCGTGAAATTCCTGAAATGCAAAAAACATTCGTAGTTTTTCTTACAGCCAGATCTGAAGAGTATTCCGAAGTGGCGGCGTTTGATGTTGGTGCCGATGACTACATTACAAAGCCAATTAAACCCAGGGCTTTAATGAGTCGTATCAGCGCTTTATTTAGAAGAGAGACCAAGAAAACCTCTCCCAACAGCCTTATTAACATCGGTGAGCTGACGATAGACAGAACCAGCTATACCATAAAAATTAACGACCGAGAGATAAGCCTTCCTAAAAAGGAATTTGAGCTCCTTTATTTCCTGGCACAAAATCCCAATAAGGTATTTAGCCGTGAAGATCTTCTTCAAAACATTTGGGGTTCTGATGTTTATGTACTTGCCCGCACGGTAGATGTACATATTCGTAAAGTACGTGAGAAGATAGGAGATGAATTTATAACTACTGTTAAAGGAGTAGGGTATAAATTCAGTTTGAATTAACCACGTCTCTTAGTTAAATAACAAAAAACTAGTAAGTCGTATATCATCGGCTTGTTCAATATTACTTCATTCAATCAATGGGAGTTGTTATATATATGATTTGGTTAAATAGGTAAGGCTTGCCTATAGGCTATCATCCTTAGGCATCGTCCAGTCTCCCTGCAGTCTTCTTGTTCTTTTTTGATCTGGATAAGTTGAAGGAAGGCGGGAAAAAGTAGCTATCTATTGGTGTTACAGATTAACTTAATGTAGGAAAAAAAGCTCAACAATCAAAGCTAAACCAAATCAAGTAATTAATTCGGTCATCAAATCCCTATCTTTACCACATGGTTTACAATTCAAGGGTAATGGCATTGTTGCTTGCCCTTTGCATATCTATAATTACAACACTTTTTCTTTCGCTTTTCAAAAGCGTTGATGCAAGTGCCCTTATTGTAGCCTTTGTTATCGGCTTTTCTGTTGCCTATCTGCTTATTTTTGTTGTGTTGGAATTCCTGATTTTCAGGGAAATCAATAAAATCTATAAGCTTATGAGCAAGCTTAAGAAGAAAGAACTCCACGGAATAGGCAAGCAGAAATCCGGCGTGTTAAACCCGCTAAAAACGATCAATGAAGAAATCTATTCCTTTGCTGATTTAAAGCAAAAAGAAATAGATGAACTTAAAAAGCTGGAAGCATTTCGTAAAGAGTTTATTGCAGATGTTTCTCATGAGCTAAAGACGCCAATTTTTGCTGCTCAGGGATTTGTGCATACGTTGCTGGATGGCGCAGTGAATGATAAGACCGTAAGAACTAAATTTTTAAAGAAGGCTGCAAAAAGCCTTGATGGGCTTGATGCCCTGGTTCAGGATCTGCTTACGCTATCACACATCGAAACAGGCCAGATAAAAATGCATTTCGAGAGTATCAATATGTATGCTTTAACTGAAGAGGTATTTGAGCAATTTGAGAATAAGTCCGAAAAAAAGAATGTTGTTTTAAGAATAGATGGCCCACCAGCAAAGGTAATGGTGTATGCCGATTGGCAGCGGATAACTCAGGTGATGACCAATCTGATATCCAACGCAATCAAGCACTCTTTTGAAGGGGGAGAAGTTGTAGTGAGTTTTGAAATACATAAGAAATCTGTTGTTACTTATGTAAAAGATTCAGGCGAGGGTATTCCGCAGGAGCACATCAACAGAATTTTTGAACGTTTTTATAGGGTAGACAAAAGCAGAAGCAGAGAGAAAGGTGGAACGGGATTAGGGCTTGCTATTGTTAAACATATCCTGGATGGGCACAACACAAGAGCAGAAGTAGAAAGCACACCTGGCAAGGGATCAATTTTCAGCTTTAAACTTCCCAGGGCTAAACATGAAAAACATGAAGGAACAGAACATATTGAATCAGCAAAACATTAAGCCCACAAAAGCTCCTAAGGTCGATCTAAAGGAGATTATTCTTTTTGAGGATGATGATTACTTTTTGGTAAATAAGCCACCGTTTATATCAACGCTCGAAGACAGGCATGAGCGTATTAATATACTTGGCCTAGCCAGGGAATACGCTAATGATGCGCAGGTGTGCCACCGCTTGGATAAAGATACATCAGGTGTTTTAGCGGTAGCAAAAAATCCGGAAGCATACCGGCATCTTAGCATGCAGTTCGAGAAACGAGAGGTTGTTAAAGTATATCATGCTGTAGTTGATGGGATTCAAAACTTTCAAAATACGCTTGTAGATGAGCCTATTCTCAAGCAAAATGATGGTATGGTGAAGATCAGCAGGAGGGAAGGAAAGCCTGCCCAAACCTATTTTACCTCTTTAAAACCTTATCGGCTTCACACGTTAATTGAATGTAAGCCTGTTACCGGGCGTATGCATCAGATCAGAATTCACCTTGCATCACAAGGAGCTTCGATCACGGGAGACGACACTTACGGCGGGAAACCATTCCTGTTGTCGGAGATCAAAAGAGGCTTTAACCTAAAGAAGGGAACGGAAGAAGAATCGTTTATGAAACGGATGGCGCTACATGCCTATTCTTTAGAGTTTAATGATTTAGGAGGCAAAAAACAGAGGGTAGAGGCTCCTTATCCTAAAGATTTTCAGGCATTATTACGTCAACTCGAATTGAATAAATAATAGGCTTATTTTTAAGGTAACAAAATGATTTACTGTTAGATATAAGTTACGAAGGAAGCGATGTGCTTGAACGGATTTTATAAATTAAATGTAAATTTGGACGATGTCTTGCATTTGAGGCATATCTCGCTTACTTTTGTGTCCCTTTTTAAGAGGAGGGTGTACTTACTGAATTTCACTTATAAAAATGGATCATAATAGTTATAAAACCACTTATGCTAACAAAGCTTCAGTTGAAAAGAACTGGGTTATTGTAGATGCTAACGCACAGGTTTTGGGCCGTGTAGCAAGCCAGATAGCAAAAGTTATTCGTGGCAAGCATAAGCCAAGCTATTCTCCTCATGTGGATTGTGGCGACAATGTCATCGTAATTAATGCTGAAAAAGTAAAGATGACTGGTAAAAAATGGACAGATCGCGTAATCTTCACGCACTCAGGTTACCCTGGCGGTCAGCGTGAGCATACGCCTACAATGATCCGTTCAAAGCATCCTGAAAGACTTATTGAGCATGCAGTAAGAGGCATGTTGCCAAAGAATAGGCTAGGACGTGAACTTTTTAGAAGCCTTCATGTTTATGCAGGTTCTGAGCATCCTCATCAAGCACAACAACCAAAAGAATTAAAGTTCTGATAAATGCAGATCGTAAACGCAATCGGTAGAAGAAAGACATCAATTGCCAGGGTTTATGTACAACCCGGTAAAGGTGATATTAAGGTGAATAACCGCGAATTGAAAGAATATTTTCTTTCAGAAATTCACCAAACAACAGTTAAACAGGCACTTACTGCTGTTAAGGCTGATGATCAATACGATGTTACAGTCAATGTTGAGGGTGGTGGTGTAAAAGGACAGGCAGAAGCTGTACGTTTAGGTATTGCAAGGGCTTTGGTTGAGTTTAATGGCGAAAATAAGCCAGCTTTAAGAAAAGAAGGCTTGTTAACACGTGACTCACGTATGGTTGAGCGTAAGAAATACGGTAGAAGAAAAGCAAGAAGAAGATTCCAGTTTAGCAAGCGTTAATCGATAGTAAAGAATGGCTGAAAAATTAACATATCAAGATTTGTTGGATGCAGGTGTTCACTTTGGTCACCTTACCCGCAAGTGGAACCCTAAGATGGCTGAGTACATCTACATGGAGAACAATGGTATCCACATCATTGATTTAAATAAAACCTTAGCACGCTTAGAAGAAGCATCTTTCGCAATGAGGAACATCGTTCGCTCAGGCCGTAAGATTATGTTCGTAGCGACTAAGAAGCAGGCTAAAGATATAGTAACCGATGAGGCAAAGCGTCTAAACATGCCTTTCGTTACAGAACGCTGGCTGGGTGGTATGCTTACCAACTTTGCTACAATCAGAAAGTCTCTTAAAAAACTTTCTCAGATTGAGAAGTTGATGAAAGATGAAGCTTTCACAAACCTTGCGAAACGCGAGCGTTTGATGGTTACGCGCGAAAAAGCTAAACTAGAGAAATTACTAGGAGGTATTACCGACCTTAACAGATTGCCGGCAGCGTTGTTTGTAATCGATGTTAAGCGTGAACATATCGCCATTACAGAAGCTCAAAAACTTAACATACCTGTGTTTGCTATGGTTGATACCAACAGCGATCCTACAGGTGTTGACTTCCCGATACCTGCTAACGATGATGCTTTCAAATCAATATCAATTATTACCAAACACATTGGTCGCGTAATTGAAGAAGGTTTGATGGAGCGTAAGAAAGACAAAGAAGAAGCAGCTCATAGAAAAGACGAGGAAGAAAAGAGAAGAGTTGATGAAACTGTAGAAGAGTCAAAATAATTTACCGATGGGCAGTTGAACAGGCTGCAGTAATTCGGTTGTCATAAAACAATCAAACATCGGTCAAAAGCCGATGTTTGTTTTTTAATTAAGTAATCCAAATTCCAACATTCGTAATTCATAATTAAAGTATTATGTCAGCAATTTCAGCACAAGATGTTAACAAATTACGCCAGATGACTGGTGCCGGTATGATGGACTGTAAAAAGGCACTATCAGAAGCTAATGGCGATTTTGAGAAAGCAATTGAGATTCTTAGAAAGAAGGGCCAGAAAGTTTCTGCAAGTCGTTCTGACAGAGAAGCGAAAGAGGGATCAGTTTTCATTAAAGTAAGTGACGATAAAAAAGAAGCGGTTCTTATTGCCCTGAATTGCGAAACAGATTTCGTTGCAAAAAATGAAGAGTTTCAAAATCTTGGAAAGCTGGTTGCTGAAACTGCGTTCGTATCAAAACCTGCAACTAAAGAAGCTTTATTGGACCTTAAGGCTGGTAGTCTATCCATCAATGATAAGATTGTTGAGCTTGTAGGCAAGATTGGCGAGAAGATAGAAGTTAGTGAATACGTGTTAATGAAAGGTGAAGTAGTAGTGCCTTACATTCACGCTGGTTCTAAACTAGGTGTATTGGTTTCATTAAAAGGCATTAACGGTAAAGATGTAACGGATGCTGGTAAGGATGTTGGTATGCAAATCGCTGCGATGAATCCAGTAGCGGTAGACGAAAAATCAGTTGATACAACTGTAATTGAAAAGGAACTTGAAATTGCTAAGGCTCAGATTCTCGCAGAAGGCAAGCCAGCAAGTATGGTTGATAAGATTGCACAAGGTAAACTTCAGAAATTCTTCAAGGAAAATACCTTATTGCACCAGGCATTTGTTAAAGATAACTCCAAGTCTGTAGCACAATATCTTGATTCTGTTACTAAAGGATTAACAGTAGCTGAATTTAAGCGTGTAGCAATAGGGTAATAGATATAAAATGTATTTGTATAAAAGGGGCCGAAAGCCCCTTTTTTTGTTTTAGTAACTAGGGGATTTGAATTAGTCAATTGTCATAAGAATAAACACCATTAAATTATGACGATCGGAATTAGAAAAGCATTTTGGCTGGTAGGCCTTGTGGCGACATTGATAGTTTCATGTGAGGACGTAGATGACCCTGGTCCTAAGCAAGCAGACGAAAGAAAGTTTTCTGTTGTTGAGTTCGATCGATTAGATGTCGGTGACGCTTTTCAGGTTTCAGTTGAGCAAGGCCAGTTCTTTGAAGTAATAGCGTCTGGTGACAGGAGGAATCTCGATGATCTTGAAGTAAAGAAGGAGGGTACAACACTTTTGATAGGTTATGATGACAGGAAAGGCCGCAAACATACAACGTCAATTGTCATTAGAATGCCTCAATTATTATCAGCTAATTTTTCAGGTGCTACTGATTCCCGCATTTCAGGTTTTGTAGATGCAGATGAATTTAATCTTACGGTTTCAGGTGCGTCTATTTGTCAATTAAACATCGAGGCAATCGAGGTGGACGTATTAGTTTCGGGTGCTTCACATGTTTCCATGCGGGGACGAGCTGAAAGATTGAATTGTCAGGAGCGTCTTCCCTTCACGCTTATGGATTTCCTGTAGTTACATCAAATGTACGAGTGTCAGGAGCAAGCGATGCCAAGGTTACAGTTAGTGATAAGCTGCATGTTTGGGCGAGCGGCGGGAGCACTACTATCTACAGAGGTAATCCTGTAGTTACATCAGATATTTCAGGAGGAAGTTCATTAAGAAAGGAGGACTAAGAGGCTAAACCAGAAGGGCAGGTGTATCGCCTGTCTAATTTAAAAATTTCTCATATCTGAATAGTATGGTCTTTATTGGCATAAACATTTTTTATAGCTTCTATAGTCAATAAAGATAAATTCATGTTCAAATCAATAAATCCATTTGACCAAAGTGTAATAGGTGAAACTCCAGCTGATAGCCTTGATGCAATAAATAGAAAATTGGCACTTGCTTCTAAAAGATTCATCCAATGGAAAAAAGAAAGCTTTGATAAAAGATCAAAACTGATACTTAAAGCAGGTGAAATTTTAAGAACAAGGAGAGATGAATTTGCTTTAACAATTTCAAAAGAAATGGGTAAAGCAATCAAGGAGTCAAAGGGGGAAGTTGATAAGTGCGCAGACGCATGTGACTTTTTTGCTGAACATGCTGAAGGCTTTCTTAAAGATCAATCAATAAAAACAGAAGCATTGAGAAGTTATGTTGCGTATCAACCGCTTGGTCCTGTACTTGCAATAATGCCCTGGAATTTTCCGTTCTGGCAAGTGTTTAGGTTTGCAGTGCCAGCATTGATGGCAGGTAATGTAGGACTACTAAAGCATGCAGCTAATGTTTCTCAATGCTCGTTAGCTATCCAGGATATTTTTAAAGAAGCCGGCTTCCCTGAGGGAGCGTTTCAATCCTTACTGGTAGAGTCTAAAAATGTAGATTCAATAATAGCAAATGATGTGATTGCAGCGGTGACACTAACAGGAAGTGAATCAGCAGGCACACATGTAGCCTCCTCAGCAGGGAAACATTTAAAGAAGACTGTACTTGAGCTCGGTGGAAGCGATCCTTTTGTTGTGCTGGAAGATGCTGATCTTGAGCTTGCTGCTAAAGTCGCTACACAATCACGCATGCAGAATGCAGGTCAATCATGTATTGCAGCAAAGCGTTTTATTGTCGTTAAATCTGTTAAGGATAAATTTATTGAAAAGTTTAGAATAAATATTGAGGCGCTAAAGCAGGGAAATCAACTAGATGAAAGTATCACTATAGGTCCCATTGCCAGACTGGATCTTGCCGAACAGCTTGAAAAACAACTAGAAGAGTCAATTAAAAAGGGAGCTAAGCTAATTACAGGAGGCCAACGTGATGGCTGCAATTTCAAACCCGCGTTGCTCGATGATGTTAAGCCGGGGGTGCCGGCCTATGATGATGAATTGTTTGGTCCAATTGCTTCCTTGATAACTGTTCGTGATGAAGAAGAAGCGATAAGTATTGCAAATTCTCATCGCTATGGTTTAGGAGGTTCGGTATGGACAACCAATAAAGAGCAGGGAGAACGAGTTGCGAGACAAATTGAGTCCGGATCTGTGTTTGTAAATTCCCTCATGCGTTCTGATCAGAGATTACCTTTTGGAGGCATTAAGAAATCTGGCTATGGTAGAGAGCTTTCAGAATTAGGCATTAAAGAATTTGTTAACGCTAAAACAATCTATGTAGCGTAAATAAATCTGGTTATTATTAAAACTTTATTACTGCCTTTTCCGTACACGGCATTACTGCTTAAAATTTAAAGCCGATGAAGTTGGTGTTTTGAGTTTGCTATGTGCAAGCTCTCATTTAAAATCTTTTTCTACTACTTTGAATAGTCCTGATTCTCTCGGGGCCATTTATTTTCTTTTTACTAATCACCATCAAAGATGACAACTTCTAAGGTTACTTCTATATTTCGTTTATTCAAACAAGCTATCAAAGGTGAGCAACAAGACTATACTAAATTAAGTATTGATAGAGCCATATTTCTTCTCTCTATTCCCATGATCCTTGAGATGATAATGGAATCGTTATTTGCTGTAGTTGATGTATACTGGGTAAGCCAACTAAATGATAATGATGCAGTGGCAACAGTAGGGCTTACTGAATCACTTCTTACAATAATATATTCAATAGGGATTGGCTTAAGCATGGGAGCTACAGCGATGGTTGCGAGAAGGGTAGGAGAGAAAGATATTAAATCAGCGCAGTTGGCTGCAATGCAATCCATTTATTTTGGCATAGGTATATCCATTGTTATTACATTCATAGGAATATTTTTCTCTGAGTCGCTGCTCCGTTGGATGGGCGCAAGTCAATCATTAATTGACAATCATTCGGGATATACCAAATGGATGTTAACAGGTAATCTTACTATTCTAATGCTCTTTCTGATTAATGCAATTTTCAGAGGGGCCGGGGATGCATCTCTTGCTATGCGTTCATTATGGGTTGCTAATATTTTAAACATAGCTTTGGGGCCAATATTTATATTTGGAGTAGGACCAATCCCGAGGTTAGGCGTTGAAGGTGCAGCCATTGCAACTACAATAGGAAGAGGTTGTGGTGTATTATTTCAATTATACTATCTGCTTAGTGGGAAGGGAGTAATTAAAATAAATTTAAAAAGTCTGGCAATACGGTGGGACATCATCATCAGATTGTTTAAAGTATCTGCAGGAGGTACAGGTCAGTTTCTTATTGCATCTGCGAGCTGGATATTCCTTGTGCGTATACTCAGTACGTTCGGAAGCACAGCTGTAGCAGGTTACACGATTGCTATAAGGCTTATCGTATTTGCAATTCTACCCGCGTGGGGGATGGCGAATGCAGCAGCTACATTGGTTGGACAAAATTTAGGAGCAGGATTTCCTGACAGGGCTGAAAAATCGGTTTGGAGGGCTGCGTTTCTGAATATGATTTTTTTAGGGATTGTTACAATTATCTTTTTATTGTTTGCAAGACCTTTGTTACAACTCTTCACAGATGATGTTAATGTATTGCAGAATGGAATATTAGCACTGCAGGTGATTTGTTTAGGTTATATTTTCTATGCCTATGGAATGGTAATAAGCCAATCTTTTAATGGTGCAGGTGATACACGCACGCCTACCTTGATCAATTTTTTCGGATTCTGGTTATTTCAAATTCCCTTAGCTTATTCCTTAGCGATACTTGCAGGCGTTGGAACAACGGGGGTATATGCAGCAATTTCTATCGCCGAGTCAGCGATAGCTGTGGTAGGAATCATTATCTTCAGAAAGGGTGCCTGGAAAGCTGTTAAGATATAGCCTTACATGCGAAGTTTTAAGAGCCTTCACTGCTAAGTGAAGACTCTTAATTTTTTTATTTACAGCTAATCTCTTTTCTTGAAGGCAGCACTAAATGCATTTCTCAATTCATCGCCAGCTTTTTTTAGGCTCAACTCAACTTCTTTCCACCGTTCTTTGCTTTCTGCTTCTTTTCTGAGCTTTTCTGCCGAGACTTTTAGTTCTTCATACTTCATCTCAAACTCCTTTTCCAGCTTTTCAGCTGCTTCGTTTAGTTCTTCGACAAATGCATCTACTCTTTTTCCAAAAGACTTAAATGTCTTTTCTGCTTTTCCTTCTTCCTGGGGCTCCATTGTATTTACAAGTTTTATATAGGTATGAATTTAGAGAGTGCAAAACTTAAATAAAAGTGATATGGGACTTAAATCTGAGGATCCTGTTAAGTTTATTAAGGAAATGCTTGAAAGTAAATCAACAGCTAAACAGCAGGCTTTTAAACACTTGTGTTGGGCATTTTCAATACTTTCAACGGAGGCTAAAAATGTAATTGAAGAGTTGAGAAGAAGAGCAAAACCTGGAGATGCTGACGTTACCGTTGAATTTAATGTTATTCATGAGCATGAGTTCGACGTAAAGCTTGCAGGAGACATGCTTATTTTCGTAATGAATTCAAACATAGTCACATTTGAAGATTCACACCCGGTTATAGAAGATGAGTATGTGAAATCGAATGAGGTTAATCGTTATTTCGGACAGATCATGATATATAATTTCATGGCAGATTCAATGAAATTTAATAGGGGAACTGACCCAGGATACCTTCTTGCAAGAATCATGATTAATCATGAAAAGCATTTTTTTATTGAAGGTGAAAAGGATCTTACTGAGTTTAATGATATATCAAAAGAACCGTTGACTGAAGATATTCTTCGATACCTGGTAAAGGTTGTTTTAAAAATGGCTATTGAAAATGATCTTGTAACACCAGCTTTTACACATGTAAAATCTACTACCGTGAGCCAGAAAAAGGACCACTCCCTTGAACTAGGAGGGGCACAAAAAATAGGTTTTCGTATGAGCTACGAGAACAAAACGGAAGGTTGAAGATTTTTTTTATTTTTACCCCATTAAACCGATAAACCTTGCGCTATAAATCTTTAATTGCCCTATTCTTTGCTTTTACGCTGCTTCTAGCAGACGGATGCGCTTCTTCAGGTCATGCTAAAAAGAAAAAGCTAAAGCCCGGTAAACCAATTCCTTGTCCTCAAAAGGATTGCTAATGAAGTTTAAGAAGATAGTTATTGCTCTTGATGGTTATTCCGCATGCGGCAAGAGTACAACAGCAAAGCAGGCTGCCAGTATCCTAGGGTATCGGTACATTGATACAGGTGCCATGTACCGCGCAGTTACTTTATACTTTCTTGAGAACCATGTGGCTTTAACAAACCAAAGAGAGGTAGAGAAGGCTCTTGTAAATATTAATGTATCCTTTAAAGTTAATTCAAAAAATGTAACTGAAACCTTTCTCAATGGCCTAAATGTAGAGAAGGAGATAAGGAAAATGCGTGTTTCTGAAAATGTAAGTCAGGTAAGCGCTATCAAAGAAGTACGTTCTGCAATGGTAGAGCAACAACGAAAAATGGGGAAAGAAAAAGCAGTAGTGCTGGATGGAAGAGATATCGGAACTGTTGTGTTTCCAAACGCGGAGCTGAAATTATTTATGACTGCAGATATGCTTGTGAGAGCATTTCGCAGGCAGAAGGAATTGTTGGAGAAAGATCAGCTTGTAGATCTGGATGAGGTGATCCAAAATATACAACAACGTGATAAGATTGATACAACAAGAGCTGAGAGTCCGCTAAGGCAAGCAGACGATGCAATTGTTATTGACACAACGCATATAACGGTAGAAGAACAGGTTGATGAAGTTGTACGTTTAGCATTATCAAAAATCGTCTGTTAATAATGTTTAATTAAATGCAGGGTTTCGCTGGTCGGGTACTTAGATATTTTTTTAGTGGTACTTTATTTATTGTACCTCTGGTAGCAACTGCTTACTTTATTTATATCTCTTTTAAATGGCTCGATGATCGCCTCAGTTTGCCCTATCCAGGACTCGGTTTCCTTATTATCATTCTGGTAATCACCATTATTGGTTATCTATCTACAAACTATGTATTCAAAACCATCGGGCAATGGTTTGACAGAGGAATGAACCGTATTCCCTTAGTTAAATTAATTTATTCAACCGTAAGAGATTTGTTAAGTGCCTTTGTTGGGGATAAGAAGAAGTTTAATAAGCCCGTTCTCGTTAGAATTAATAAAGACAATAATTTGTTTCAGATCGGATTTGTTACTCAGGCAGATCTTTCAGAGCTCGGATTAAATGATATGGTGGTAGTATATTTTCCGCATTCTTATGCCTTTTCCGGCTATCACTATTTTGTATCTAAAGAAAATATAAGGCCCTTGGATATACCAGGGCCAACAGCAATGAAATTTATTGTATCAGGTGGAGTAAGTGGGTTTAAGGAATAATTTAAGAAATAACTCCTGATCCAATAAGTTCTTCGTCATCATACCATGCAGCAAATTGTCCGGGTGTAATGCTTTTTTGAGGATTATCAAAGATAATATAGAGGCCTTCCTCTTTTTTATGAAGTGTACATGGTTCAAGTTTTTGGCGATAGCGTATTCTTGCCAAGTACCCTTTTGATTCACCTATATTTATTTTTAAATCCTGTCTTATCCAATGCTCATCTTCCGTTTTGATTAACAAGCCTTTTCTAAACAAGCCAGGGTGGTTATCTCCTAAACCAGTGTATATGATGTTTTCATTGGTGTCTGTTCCTATAACAAAGAGACGATCAGAATTTCCACTAAGATTAAGCCCTTTTCTTTGCCCGATGGTGTAGTAATGGGCCCCATTATGTTCACCCACAACTTTTCCGTAAGAAGCTTCTAGTTTGTATGGTGTTGTTAAACTTACAAAGTCTTCGTCATCAAACCCATTTTTAAATGCAGGAGCACTTGCTGGTATCTCTACCACTTTTCCCTTTTTGGGTTGTAATCGTTGTTGAAGAAATTCAGGTAGATGTACTTTTCCTACAAAACACAGGCCTTGAGAATCTTTTTTATCAGCAGTAACTAATCCTATCTTTTTGGCAATCTCTCTTACTTCAGGTTTTAACAGTTCTCCAATGGGGAATAACGACTTTGATAATTGTTCTTGTGTTAATTGGCAGAGAAAGTAGCTTTGATCTTTATTAGGATCTTTACCACTTAATAAACGGAATATTGTTTTCCCTTCCCTTTGAAATTCGGTTTTTCTGGCATAATGACCAGTCGCAACGAAGTCAGCCCCAAGCTTTAATGCTGTATTTAAAAAAATATCGAATTTAATCTCTCTGTTACAAAGCACATCCGGGTTGGGAGTTCTTCCCTGTTGATATTCATTAAACATGTAATCAACAATACGCGCTTTATACTCGACACTTAAGTCAATAGCCTGAAAAGGAATACCAAGATGCTGTGCGACAATCATTGCATCATTACTATCATCAAGCCAGGGGCATTCATTGCTGATGGTAACGGAGTCATCGTGCCAGTTCTTCATAAACATGCCGATAACTTCGTATCCCTGTTGTTGCAGGAGATAAGCAGTTACACTAGAATCGACGCCACCAGAAAGACCGACAACTACGCGTTTCATACTTTTACTTAAGCTAGTTATATTACTTCAAAGCAATATTCTCGCTTAAAAGTTCATTGATAGTTTCGTTAAAGTGTTGGATAAACTGATCGTAATACAAGCCGGTACCTGGCCCTGAAAAACCAGTATGAATTTTTTTTACTTTTCCATCTTTACCAATGAATATTGTAGTAGGAAAGGCGGCTACCCTATTTAACATAGGGAGTGTCTCACCAGCCTTCTTTTTGTCGTTTGTTCCTGCTATTACAAAATCGTATGTGATATTGTACTTGTCTATCATCTTTTTTACCCGACTACTCGCATAGTTAAAATCATCTTTTCTCTCGTATGCCAGTCCGATAATTTCAATCCCACGGTGTTTGTTTTCGTTGTACCATGGGTTGAGAAATTGTGTTTCATCCATGCAGTTCGGGCACCAGGTACCAAATAGTTGAAGGATCACCACTTTGTTTTTATACTTATCGTCATTGAGAGAAACCTTCTTTCCATCTACATCAGGGAATGTAAATTCAATTCGGTCATAACCTTCTTTTAGGTAGGTCAAGGACTCTGCATCTGGTAATTTTGCGTTTTCATTTTTCACTCCTCGCCAAAACTGCATCCAGTTTTTGCCCGAATAGTATTCGCCGGCAAGTTCTCCGTTCTTTAACTTGGTCGCTGTAAAGATGTACGCATGGTTGCCGTCAAAAGTACTGAGCTGCATCCGATCTCCAACAACAATGCCCTGAAGGTATCTGTAATCTCCTGTTGAGGTGAGAAATGTTCCTGTTACGCTGTCGCCATGTTGTTTGAAGATGCCAATTGCTTCTGTTGTATCGGTCTCGTTTTCAAAAACAACTTCATATTTTCCACTGAAATCCGGTAGGACGGCTTGTTCAGGTCCTTTTGGAAAACGATAAGTTTGGCCATAAACTGCGAGAAAAGGAATATTGTAATCTTTTTCATAGTTTTTGATAAACTCTCCCTGTATTGTATCACCCTTTAATGTGGCACGGATGTCTGCGTCAAAGATATGTAGACCTATTTTTATTGAGTCACCTTCTATAGTTACCTCGTCGAGAAGTAGTCTTTCATCGGCGTTTAAAACATAAATATCATATCCCCCTTCTTTATCATTAACTACGTCAAGGTTAAAAGGAAGATCTTGTCCTTGTATTTCTATCGTCGCCCTCCATGTTCCAGTCTTTAAAGACTTGGAAGCTTCTTTCTTCTCTGTATTGCAGGAAAGGATAATAAGTAACGTAAAAAAGACAAGTTTTCTCATTTTAACGATTTTGGGTTTAAAACACAAAAATGAGAGAAATCATTTAAAATTTGAGTTAGCTTAACACATTTTAACAAAATAAGTACCTGTGAGTCAGTTAGAAGGTGTCAAGGTTTTGGAATTAGCATCGGTTTTGGCCGGTCCTAGTGTTGGGCAATTTTTTGCAGAACTAGGAGCTAGTGTAATTAAAGTCGAGAATATCAAAGGAGGAGGAGATGTTACACGAACCTGGAAGTTTCTGGGAGAAACTACAGATGATCGCTCCGCTTATTTTTGTAGTGTAAATTGGGGTAAACGTTCTTTAGCTGTTGATTTATCCAAACCGGAAGGACAAGAAATAATTCATTTGATTACGAAGCAAACGGATGTGGTGATTAGTAGTTATAAGCCAGGCGATGCTGAAAAACTACGTGTTGATTACACGACTTTGTCCTCAATAAATCCTGCAATTATTTATGGAATGATCACAGGATACGGAAGTAGCAATCCGCGTGTTGGCTATGATGCAATAATTCAAGCCGAGGCGGGATTTATGTTTATGAATGGAGAGCCAGGAGGCGCCTCTTTAAAAATGCCGGTAGCCCTTATAGATATTCTTGCGGGTCATCATTTGAAGGAAGGATTACTATTAGCAATGATCGAAAGAATGAAGACAGGAAAAGGAAAAGTAGTCGAAGTGTCCTTAATACAAGCCGCTCTTACATCTCTTGCTAATCAAGCTACGAATTGGCTGGTTGGAAAAAAGTTGCCGCAAAAACAGGGTTCTGTTCATCCTAACATTGCTCCTTATGGAGAAGTGTTTCGCACTGCAGATAACAAGGAATTAATGCTAGCTGTTGGCAGTGATCGGCAATTCAGTGACTTGTGTAATGTGTTAGGCTTAACAGGCGTCATTAACAACGAGAAGTTTAGCAGCAATAGTTTGCGAGTACAAAACAGGCCCGAACTATTTAATCTTCTTGCATCCAAAATAAAAGAATTAAACTCTGCTTGGTTAATGACCCACTTGAATCAGAACAGGATTCCCGCTGGTCTGATCCAAAATATCAAAGAGGCTTTAGACATGCCTGAAGGTAAAGAGTTGCTACTCCAGTCTAATGATGTGAAAGGTCTTAGATCTATTGCTGCTAAGTTTGAAACTTTTAACTCCCACTTTCCTCCACCTCCGCACTTAGGGCAGCATTCTGAAGAAATTCTAAGAGAAAGTCTCCAATATTCCTCAGAAATGATAGAAAAACTGGTTAATGCTGGTATTATAAAATAAGCAGCGTCAAAGAGCAATGCCTGTTTTGGGCAGCTTTTCAGGCTGTTTAGGGGCTTTTTTATGTTATTATGTAAAAAAGTGGTTCAAAGTGGTTGAAAGTGGTACAAAATTGTTATGTTTGCTTAGGAGAAAAAGACAACCACTACGTCTAATGACTTTCTTCACCAGCGAATATGAGTGCAAGCTAGACTCCAAAGGGAGATTGGTTCTGCCTGCTCGCATCAAAGCACAGTTGCCTGAAAATAGCGGCAACGAGCTAGTGATACGCAGGGGATTCGAGCAATGCCTTATAGTTTATCCGATGGTGGAGTTCAAGAAAGTGTTCTCAAAAATTTCAGGACTTAACGAATTCAATGAAGAGTATAGAAAACTTCAGCGAAACTTTCTCTCAGGAGTTGTAACTGTTGAGTTAGATAATAGCGGAAGGTTTTTGATACCGAAGAATATGTTGACTTATGCTCAGATTGATAAAGATTCAATTTTGGTAGGCATGGGTAATAAAGTTGAGATCTGGAATCCATCGATCTATGAGAAACATTTAATCCAGGATCCAGGTGAGTTGTCGAAGTTAGCAGAAAAATACCTCAATGAATAATGTGTATGGCATCGAGCTATCACAAACCGGTAATGCTAGAAGAGTGCATAGATGCATTACAGATTCAATCTGATGGTATTTATGTGGATGCCACATTTGGTGGAGGCGGGCATAGTATACAAATTCTCTCGCATCTTACAGAAGGTCGATTAGTTGCTTTCGATCAGGATGACGATGCTAGAAGAGAAGCGGAAAAAATAAAGAGTCGTTCTTTTACATTCTGTCAGGCGAACTTTATGTATCTGAAGAGATACCTAAAGTTAAATGGGGTAAGTAAGGTTAATGGTATTCTGGCAGACTTAGGAATATCATCGCATCAGATTGATTCTCCTGAGCGAGGCTTTTCAACACGTTTTGATGGTCCGCTCGATATGAGGATGGATAAAACAATATCTCAAACGGCTGCGACAATCTTAAATCAATATACCGAAGAACAATTACATAAAATCTTCGGAATGTATGGTGAATTGAAGAATGCCAGGACAGTTGCAAAAGTAATTTTGCAAAACAGAGTGAATAGTCCTTTCTCCAGAACAGAAGAGCTTAAGCAGGTTTTACAGCCTGTAGCTCCTAGAGGTAAGGAGAACAAATATTTCGCCCAGGTGTTTCAAGCTTTGCGCATTGAAGTTAACAACGAGATGAAGGCACTTGAAATTTTTTTGCACCAATGTGGCGAAGTAATGGAAAAAGGGGGGAGGCTCGTAGTAATGTCCTATCATTCGCTGGAAGACAGAATGGTAAAGAATTACATGAATAAAGGAAAAGTGTTTGGTGATGTTGAAAAGGACTTTTACGGTAACGAGATAAAGCCTTTTGGCGCAGTAAATAAAAAACCGACAGAGGCGAGTGAGGAAGAGATTAATGAAAACAGTAGAGCAAGAAGTGCGAAGTTGCGTGTAGCTATAAAGTTATAAACAATTCCACAAAGTTATCAACATTGAAGAAGCATCTATGAGCGAGAATAAATTTAAGGTGGGAGTTCAACAAAATTCCGGAGCAGTTTCAAGAGGAGTAAGTGTGTTCTCAGGAATTGAGAAACATCTTAAACTTGAAAGTTATTTTGAAGAAGGATTTCCGGTCCAATACCTGCCGAAGATTTTCTTTGTGATGATTCTCGGTCTTATTTATATAGGCAACACTCACTATGCCGAAAAAACTGTTAGAAAAATAAATGAGATGCAAGCAGAAGTAGAGGATTTAAGAGCAGATTATACAACGCTTAAAGCTGATCTTATGTTTGGTAGCAAACAGTCTGAGGTTGCAAGAAAAGTAAGTGTTTACGGTTTAAAAGAAAGTCTGATACCTCCTTATAAAATTGTAGTAGATAAAGGTGAATATTAAGAAGTCGATATTATTAAGAGTACGTGTAGCATTTTTATTTGTGCTGCTCTTTGCTATTGCTATAGTAGTAAAGATCGGTCACATTCAATTTGCTGAAGGAGAGAAGTGGGCAGCAATGGGTGAACGAATTTCTTTTGATTACAAGAGAGTAAAAGCAACCCGCGGAAACATTTATTCTGATAATGGTAGTCTTTTAGCTACCTCTTTGCCTTTCTACAAAGTCGCTTTTGATGCGACGCTTGCTAAGGAAGAGGTGTTTAAAAAGGGAGTAGATTCGTTAGCATGGCATTTGGCAAAATTTTTTAGGGATAAAAGTGCCAAAGATTACAGACGAATGCTTATTGACGCTCGCGAAACAGGGAAACAGTACATAGTTCTTAATCGAAAGCAGATCGATTATCAGGATAAAAAAGTAATGATGAACTGGCCGATCTTCAGAGAAGGTAGAATTCGGGGTGGAGCTATATTTGAAAAGGTTGATGTTCGCTACAGGCCGTTTTCAAATTTAAGCAGACGTACAATTGGATACGTCAACGAGAATGATAAGGGCGTAGGTTTAGAATATAGTTTTAACGAGCAGCTCGGGGGCCAGGACGGATATGCTTACTACCAGAAGATTGCCGGCGGCGTATGGAAACCAATTTACGATGCTAATAACGTAAAGGCGGTAAATGGGCTTGATCTTCAAACTACCATAGACATAAATCTGCAAGATGTATCCGAAACAGCATTACATAAAGCTATGTTGCAGCATGATGCCGACGATGGTTTAGTAGTTGTAATGGAAGTTGCCACGGGAGAGATTAAGGCGATCACGAATTTAAGCACAGATGGAAAAGGAAACTTCTTTGAGAAGTACAACTTCGCAGCAGGTACTACATTCGAACCTGGATCTACTTTTAAGCTCGTTACCATGATTGCATTGCTTGAAGATACAAACGTTGAATTAAAGGATAGCATTGATACGGGGAATGGCGAGTACATGTTCTATAACAGAAAGGTTCGTGATCATGAGGATGGGGGATTAGGAAAGGTTACAATTCAAACAGCTTTCGAACATTCTTCCAATGTTGCCATGGCGAAGCTGGTAGACAAACACTTTGGATTGAAGCCTGAAAAGTTTCTGGAACACATTGATCGTCTTAATTTGTCAAAGCCACTTGGAATACAGCTTATAGGAGAGCCGGCTCCCAAAATAAAGAGACCCGGAGAGCGCGGTTGGAGTGGTATTAGCTTACCATGGATGGCATACGGTTATGGGTTCGAAATTACACCACTACATACACTGGCACTTTATAATGCCGTAGCTAATAATGGTGTTATGATAAAACCTGTCTTTGTAAAATCTGTGAAGCGTGCCGACGAAGATGAAGAAGATTTTGAAACGGAAGTATTGAATAATAAAATTTGTTCACAAAAGACGTTAGACAAGCTAAAGCTTTTGTTGGAAGGTGTTGTAGAAAAGGGTACTGCAAAAAACATAAGAGGAACTCATTATAGAATTGCCGGAAAGACAGGTACTGCTCAAATACTTGAGAATGGTAGATATACCAGAAAATACCTAACTTCTTTTGTTGGATATTTTCCTGCTCACCAGCCTAAATATAGTGCTATCGTACTTATTAAAAATCCTAGGGGTTGGTTTCAATATGGAAGTAGTGTAGCTGCACCTGTATTTAAGGAAATAGCAGACAATATATATGCGAGAGATATCGCTCTTCATGATCCGATGGATAAAAGGAAATTCATGAAGGACGATGTTCTTCCTGTAATCAGGGCCGGCCAGCAGCAAGAGCTTGCTTTAATCTGCAATGAGCTAGGTATATCAAACCATACTGAAACAGAAGAGGATTGGGTTCGTGCTTCAAGGACAGGAAGCAGTGTCAACTGGAAAAAAAGTGTCAGTGGAAAGGAAATCGTACCTGATGTTATGGGTATGTCTTTCAGAGATGCCATTTTTTTATTAGAGCAAAATGGATTAAAGGTTTTTTACGAAGGTAAGGGAAGAGTTGTAAATCAATCTTTAAACCCGGGAGGACGTGTTTCAAAGGGAGGTCGAATTTTTATAAGACTTGGATAAATACGGTGCGAGAATTAAAAGACATATTATATAAGGTTCCCCTGACTTCTTCATATGGTAATATGAATTCAGAAGTCAAAGGCATTTGCTTTGATTCACGCAAAGTAAAACCGGGTTTTGTATTCATTGCTGTAAAGGGAACCGTTACTGATGGACACGACTATGTAGATAAGGCAATAAGTCTTGGAGCATCTGTTGTGGTGTGCGAGAAAATCCCTTCCACAATCAATGAGAATGTTACTTATGTAACAGTGAAGGACAGTGCTCTAGCTCTTGGTATTATAAGTTCCAACTATTTTGGCAATCCTTCGGAGAAGTTGAAGTTAACAGGTGTAACGGGCACGAACGGAAAAACAACAACAGTAACCTTACTCTATAAGTTGTTCAGCGGTTTAGGTTATAACGTAGGGATGATTTCTACGGTGGAGAATCGCATAATAGATGACGTGATTCCATCAACTCATACTACTCCCGATCCAATACAACTTAATGAACTCCTCAAGAAAATGGTGGATTCCGGATGTTCTCATGCTTTTATGGAAGTCAGCTCGCATGCAGTAGATCAGGAGCGCATTGCGGGAGTAAAATTTGCAGGAGCGATCTTTACTAATATTACACACGACCACCTGGATTATCACAAAACTTTTGAGAACTACATTAAAGCAAAGAAGAAATATTTCGATGAATTAAGTAGTGATGCATTTGCTTTGGTTAATGCTGATGACAAACGTGGTATGGTAATGCTGCAGAACACCAAGGCAACCAAGTATACTTTTGGTTTGAAGAAGATGGTGGATTTCAAAGGCAAAATCGTGACCAATTCTATTGAGGGCTTGGAGCTGGAAATCGCAGGAAAGAATGTTTGGTTTCAAATGATTGGTGACTTTAATGCTTATAATATTCTCGGAATATACGGTGCAGCAATTTTATTAGGGGAAGATTCAGATGAAGTGTTAACACAACTCTCATCATTAAAGGGTGCGCCAGGGCGTTTTGAATTAGTGCTACCAGGCTCTAAAGTAACTGCAATAGTAGATTACGCTCATACCCCCGACGCGGTGAAAAATGTTCTTGAAACTATTGCTCAATTCCGTACAGGTAATGAACAGGTGATTACTGTAATAGGATGCGGTGGCAATCGGGATACAACAAAACGACCTTTAATGGCTTCGATTGCCTGTAAGCTAAGTGATAAAGTTGTTCTTACCTCGGATAATCCAAGAGATGAGGAGCCGATGGCAATTATTAAAGACATGCAAGCGGGCATATTGCCAACTGAAGCAAGGAAAACTATTATCATTCCTGACAGGGAAGAAGCTATCAAAACAGCTTGCATGATGGCCAAAGAAAAAGATATTATACTAATAGCTGGCAAGGGACATGAAACTTACCAGGAAATTAAGGGGATAAAGCATCCTTTTGATGATAGAGAAGTGGTTGCAAGAATGATAAAACTATTTAGTGACAATAATTAACGGAACATGTTATACTACTTGTTTGAATACTTAAATGAACTTGACGTACCTGGTGCAGGGGTGTTCCAATATATTTCATTCCGAGCAGGAATGGCAGCATTTATTTCACTGCTAATTACAATAACATTTGGGAAGAGTTTAATAAGTTATTTAAGAAGAAAACAAGTTGGTGAGGACATAAGGGATCTTGGGCTTGAGGGGCAGATGCAAAAGAAGGGAACTCCTACAATGGGAGGCCTTATTATCATTGCAGCTATTCTTATCCCGACGCTCTTATTCTCTCGTATTGATAACATATATATTATCTTATTAGTCATTACCACAATCTGGTTAGGATTAATTGGATTTTTAGACGATTATATTAAAGTTTTCAAGAAGGATAAGAAGGGTTTAGCTGGCAAGTTTAAGATCGTTGGACAGGTAGGTATAGGGTTAATCGTAGGACTTACGTTGTATTTCAGCGATGAAGTTGTTGTAAGACAGGTTGCCAGTAAAGGAGAAGTTTCAAATATTCAAAGTAGTGAATGGAAGCAGGATGAAGACTTCAATATAAAGTATAAGGACATTAAGTCAATGAAGACTACTATGCCCTTTTTGAAAAACAATGAGCTTGATTATAATGATTTTATACCTTTTGTTCCGGACGACTACACTTGGTTAGTTTATGTCTTTGTTGTAATCATCGTCGTCACAGGAGTTTCCAATGGTGCAAATATTACCGATGGTATAGATGGATTAGCTGCAGGTACTTCTGGAATCATTGGTCTTACCATAGCAATACTTGCATACTTGTCAGGTCGCATTGACTTTAGTAATTACCTTAACATCATGTACATTCCTAACTTGGCTGAACTGGTAATTTTCTGTACAGCTTTTGTTGGTGCGTGTTTAGGCTTTTTATGGTACAACGCTTACCCGGCGCAGGTATTTATGGGAGATACTGGGAGCTTAACACTTGGTGGTGTTATTGCAGTACTGGCGCTGGCAGTTCGAAAGGAACTACTTATCCCAGTCCTCTGTGGTATTTTCTTGGTTGAGAATCTTTCTGTAATGATCCAGGTATCTTATTTCAAATACACTAAAAAGAAATACGGCGAAGGAAGAAGGATATTCCTGATGTCACCGCTTCATCACCATTATCAGAAGATGAATATTCCAGAAGCGAAAATCGTAACTCGTTTTTGGATAGTAGGAATTTTGTTGGCAATTATAACCTTAGCAACCCTTAAACTAAGATGAAAGAGAGAGTTGTCATACTAGGGTCGGGAGAAAGTGGAACCGGTGCGGCTATTTTAGCAAAGGCTAAGGGTTATGATGTTTTTGTGTCTGACCAGGGACAAATAAAAGATAAATATAAAGCTGAGCTTCAGTTACACGAAATTCCTTTTGAAGAAGGTGTTCATACTTACGAGGCAATAACAAATGCGGACTTAGTAATAAAAAGCCCAGGTATACCAGATAAAGCTGAAGTTATTAAAAGAGTAAAAGCTTCAAATATCTCTATTATTGATGAGATTGAATTTGCGTATCGGTACGCAAACGGAAGTAAGATAATAGCTATTACAGGCACCAATGGTAAGACTACTACCACATTACTTACCTATCATTTGTTGAAGAGTGCGGGCTTTGATGTAGCACTTGCTGGTAATGTCGGTTTTAGCATGGCGCGACAGGTAGGCGATAAAAAATACGATTGGTATATATTAGAACTAAGTAGCTTTCAATTGGACGGAACGGAGACATTCAGACCCGACATTGGAATTCTATTAAATATAACTCCGGATCATTTAGATCGCTACGAGTACACCATGCAGAATTATGTAAACTCTAAGTTTCAGCTCATTGACAACATGTCTGCACAGGAGGAGTTTATTTATTACGCAGATGATGCTATCATAAACAACGAGATTTCCAGTCGTCCCATTGTACCTAAAAAAATTCCTGTCTCTTTAAAAGCAGATGCCGTAGCTCCTGTTAAATATGATGGACAGCAGATGGTTTTCAACTTTAAGGAGAAGTTTTTTATAGCACAATCAGAAACAACTTTAAAAGGTCCACACAATTTAATTAATACAATGGCTGCTGTGTCGGCAGTTTATTTTGCCGGTGTAAATGTTAAAGCAATCAGGGAGGGATTAAAAACTTTTAAAAATGCACCTCATCGTTTAGAATCAGTTGGAGTCATTAAAGGAGTTGAATTTATAAATGATTCGAAGGCAACTAACGTGGATTCAGTAATCTATGCGTTGGGCAGTTATGAAAAGAATCTTATTTGGATAGCAGGAGGAGTTGATAAAGGGAATGATTATAAGCTAATTGAGTCTGAAGTACAAAAGAAGGTAAAGACTTTGATTTGCCTTGGTAAGGATAATGAAAAGTTAAAGAGGGCTTTTGGTGGTATTGTTCCTGTGGTGAAGGAGACGCAAAGTGTTAAGGAATTAGTTCGTATGGCGTTAGAGGTGGCACAACAAGGCGACGTAGTTCTGCTTTCGCCTGCATGCGCAAGTTTTGACCTGTTTAAAAATTATGAAGACAGGGGCAATCAATTTAGAAACGCCGTTCAGGAGTTAAAGAAAGAAATTGAGGGATAACTTATGCAAAAAATTAAAGAATGGGCAGATAGAAATCTTCAAGGCGACCGCGTTATATGGGCCGTTATATTTACCCTTTCACTAATAAGTATATTGGTTGTATACAGCTCAATTGGTACGCTAGCTTATAAAAGAACACAAAGTCCTGAGAGTTTCCTTATTAAACATACGCTTACAGTTTTTATTGGCTTAGCTGCAATGTGGTTTGCTCATAAGGTAGACTACAGATACTACTCCAAACTTTCTAAGTTAGCCTTATGGATTAGTATTCCTTTATTGATTTATACATTCACCAGTGGTACAACCATCAATGATGCAGCTCGCTGGATTTCTATACCTATTGTAGGATCATTTCAGCCCTCTGATTTTGCCAGTTTGGCGTTAATCGTAAATCTGGCAAGTATGTTAGCGAAAAGGCAGCAGAATATTGACGATATAAAAGAATCATTAATTCCAATATTGTTTTGGTGTGGTATTATTTGTGGACTTATCGCGCTCACTAACATGTCAACGGCAGTGCTATTGCTCATTACATGCATGTTGATCATGTTCATTGGCCGTGTCCCCACTAAATACCTTGCAATGCTAATGTTCGTCGGTGTACTCTTTGGTGCACTAGCGTTTAAATTCGGTGTTCGCGGAGGTACTGCTTTGGCTCGTATTAATGATTACATCGCCTCTAATAGTGGAAAGAAGGAACTGCCATTTCAGGCAAAGCACGCAAGAATTGCTGTAGCTACAGGAGGTGTAACAGGTAAGGGACCAGGTAATAGTGATCAACGAAATATTCTTCCTCACCCTTATTCTGATTTTGTTTATGCTATTGTTATCGAAGAATATGGAATGATAGGAGGGATAGTTGTCATTGTCCTGTATCTTATTCTTTTACACCGCGGTATGAAAGCCGCTTATAACAGTGAACGGGCCTTTGGTGGTTTGCTTTCTGCAGGGTTAAGTTTTGATCTTGTCTGCCAGGCAATGGTTAATATGGGAGTAGTTGTGGGCCTAGGTCCAATAACAGGTCAGCCTCTTCCTCTCGTTTCAATGGGAGGTACATCTATGGTATTTACCGGACTAGCCGTTGGGATTATACTGAGTGTTAGCCGCGGAGAACAAGATCGCTCATGGGAGAAGACGAGTGATACAGATAGTAAAGACATTAAAGAAAATAAAAAGACAGTAGCAAAAGTTGCAGCCTAAAGAAACAATAAAGTTGAGTAAGCCAGAACCATATCGATTAATAGTGAGCGGCGGAGGTACCGGTGGACACATTTTTCCAGCGGTAGCAATTGCAAATGCTTTCCGTGAACGTCATCCTGATGCACAGATACTGTTTGTAGGTGCAAAGGGAAGAATGGAAATGACGCGCGTGCCTGAAGCCGGATATAAAATTATCGGATTATGGATTAGTGGATTACAACGTAAATTGACTTTGTCAAATGCTTTGTTCCCGGTAAAGCTTATTGTCAGCTATGTTCGTGCGATAAGTATTGTAAAAAAATTTAAACCACATGCGGTTATAGGAACAGGAGGATATGCAAGCGGTCCAATTATGATTGCCGCGACCCGGTCAGGTATTCCTACTGTAATTCAGGAACAAAATTCTTTCGCTGGGTTGGCAAATAAACAAGTGGCAGAAAAAGTCACCAGGATATGTGTTGCCTATGATGGGATGGCAAAGTACTTTCCTAAAGAAAAAATTGTACTTACAGGAAACCCTGTTCGTAAAGATATTCTTGGAGTGGGTGAAAAGAGACAGAAAGCTTTAACTCATTTTGGGTTTACAGCTAATACCAAAACTTTATTGATAATCGGTGGAAGCCTGGGCGCGAGAACAGTAAATGAAAGTATTTTAAAAGGAATCGAAAAACTGATTGACGCGAACGTACAGGTTATATGGCAAACAGGCAAAGGATATTTTGATGCATATAAAAATGCTCTTGCTGCTTATGACTTAAAGAAGATACGTGTACAGGATTTTTTAAAGGAGATGGATCTTGCTTATGCCGCTGCTGATGTTGTTATATCAAGGTCAGGGGCTCTTTCAGTTTCAGAGCTTTGTATTGCAAAAAAACCATGTATACTAGTTCCCTCGCCGAATGTTGCTGAGGATCATCAGACGAAGAATGCTATGGCATTGGTTGAAAAGGATGCTGCTCTTATGATTGCTGATAAGGATGCAAGGGAAGTCTTAATAGATGAAGCGTTAAGATTGTTGTTTGATGAGAACCGGTGCAATAAGTTAAGTCAAAATATAGAAAAGTTGGCAAGACCTAACGCTACCGCAGACATAGTAAGTGAAATTGAAAAAATAATTGGAGCAAATTCATCAAGTGAAGTAAAAATCCAAAGTGAACATTGAATTGAATAAACGTGAAACTAGAACAATATAACAACATATATTTTTTAGGCATAGGAGGGATAGGTATGTCTGCTCTTGCGAGGTGGTTTATGAAGAAAGGCCTTAGTGTATCAGGGTATGACAAGACATCTACAGCTCTTACTGTAGCACTAGAGAAAGAGGGAATGAAGATCCATTACGAAGACGGTATTGAATTCATTCCTCAGGAAGTTGTTCAAGAAAGGGATAAAACTTTGGTAATCTTTACGCCTGCTATTCCGAAAGATCATAAAGAGTATAATTATTTAAAAGAGAAAGGTTATCTTATTAATAAAAGATCTGAAGTATTAGGCCTTATATCAAAGGATTACCAGACTGTTGCTGTTGCAGGAACACATGGAAAGACGACAACATCCTCCATGGTTGCTCATATTCTTAAAACAGCAGGAAAAAGCATGGTTGGGTTTCTGGGTGGGATCACCACTAATTACAATTCAAACCTAATTATGCAGGGGGATGTGACAAGGGAAACAATAGCTGTGGCTGAGGCCGATGAATTCGATCGCTCGTTTCTTACACTTTATCCTCAGGTTGCTGTTGTTACTTCTGCTGATGCTGATCATTTAGACATTTATGGAGATCATGAAAGTGTAATTCAATCGTTTAAGGATTTTATTAAACAAATTAATAAAGGTGGTCATCTCATTATTCATGAATCGATAGCTGAAAAGTTAGCAAGTAACATGAATCATGTTACAAAATACATATATGGTTTGAGCCGGGGGCAATTTTTTGCCAGCAACATTTCTGCTGAAAACGGATTTTTTGAATTCGATCTGCATGGCTTTGGAGATGTCGAACATATTAAGCTTGGTGTTCCCGGTTTTCATAACATTGAAAATGCGATCGCTGCATCTATCGCTACAACGCAATGCGGTGTCGATCTGTCAACGATTAAAAATGCACTTGAAAGTTTCTCAGGTGTAAAAAGAAGATTTGAATTTATTCTAAAGGGAAAGCAAGTGATTTTTGTCGATGACTATGCGCATCATCCTGCGGAGATTGAAGCTTTTCTTAAATCAATGAAGTCAATGTATCAGAATAGAAAAGTAACGGTAGTGTTTCAACCGCATCTTTTTACAAGAACACGCGACTTCGCTGATGGGTTTGCTAAAAGCTTGAGCATTGCAGACGAAGTATTACTTATGGATATATACCCTGCAAGAGAATTACCAATTCCTGGGGTAGATGCTGATATGGTATTTAAAGACATTACGAGTATATCAAAGATAAGATGTAACAAAACAAATCTTATGGATAAACTCAGTTCTATTGATATAGATGTTTTAGCTACAGTTGGAGCAGGTGATATAGATACTTTTATTCAACCTATAAAGGAAATGGTGATCAAAAGATATGAAGTTTAAGTTCAACATCAAACGTGAGATTAAAATTGCAGTGGTGTTGATTGTAGTGTTTGGGCTAATTGCTTTCACTGAAAGAATGAAAGGTGATATTGCTGTGCACGATATACAGATTCGGATTGAGAATATACATGGCAATCATTTTCTGGATGAATCTGATATCGCTGATCTTATGCAATTGGATCACCAGAACTTAAGAGGTGCGAGCCTGAGTAAAGTGGATTTTAAAGTAATTGAAAAAAGAATAAAGCGTGATCCTTTTATAAAGAATGCGGAATTATTTAGTGATCTAAAAGGTAATCTTATCGTGAATGTTGAGTTAAGAAGACCTATAGCGAGAATTATCAGAAATGACGGACCAGATGGATATATTGCAGAAGATGGGACTATAATGCCTACTTCGGAGAAGTTTACCGCAAGAGTAATGTTAATTAGTGGTGGCTATGTATCGCAAATGCTTAAACAACCCAATGTTTATGCGCTTGAACACGGAGAGCAGTTATTGGAAATGATTAATACAATCAGAGAAGATGATTTTTGGAGCGCGCAGATAGCACAACTAGATATAGACAGCCGTGGAAAAATTACCGTAATTCCACAGGTAGGAGACGAGGATATAGAATTTGGAAAGCCAGAGGATATTGAATCAAAATTTAAAAAGTTAAGGATTTTTTATAAAGAAATTCTGCCACGAGTAGGGTGGAACAAATACAGTAGAGTGAACCTGGAGTTTGAGGGGCAGATAGTAGCTGAATAGTTAGATTATTGGTTTTTCGAGAGGCATTCGCTGATCATAAACGAGTTGATCACTAAGAGGGGTTGATTTTTTTAACTGTTTTAGAATTTTTTTTGACTAACAAGACAACAACCACTATTAATAATTTTACAACCATGGAACATGAAAAAATCGTAGTCGGTCTCGACATTGGCACAACAAAAATTTGTGTGATTGTCGGTCGCAAGAATGAATTCGGCAAGCTTGAGGTGCTGGGAATGGGAAAAGCAGAATCTGAAGGCGTCGTAAAAGGAATTGTTTTTAATATAGACAAGACCGTTTATGCTATCGAGAAAGCGATTAAAGAGGCGGGTGATCAATCAGGCATTGATATAGGAGTTGTAAACGTAGGAATTGCCGGACAACATATTAGAAGCTTTATTCAACACGGTGGTATTACTCGTTCTTCAAAAGAAGATGAGATTACCGTTGACGATGTTGAGCGTTTAACACAAGATATGTATCGAATGGTTGTGCCTCCAGGAAGTCAGATTATTCACGTGATGCCTCAGGATTACATGGTTGATTATGAAGATGGTATAAAAGAACCTGTAGGGATGTCTGGCGTTAGGTTAGAGGCAGATTTTCATATTATCACAGCACAAACAAACGCAATTAACAATATTAACAAGTGCGTTCGTAGAGCTGGCTTAGAGATAGATGATTTAATACTTGAGCCATTAGCATCTAGCCTGGCCGTATTAAGCGATGAAGAAAAAGAGGCTGGTGTATGTTTAATAGATATTGGAGGTGGAACAACTGATATTGCCATTTTCTATGATAATATCATTCGTCACACCGCAGTTATTCCGTTTGGAGGTAACATTGTTACTAATGATATAAAGCAAGGCTTAATGGTATTACCACAACAAGCCGAACAATTGAAAACAAGATTTGGTAAAGCTATAGCAGAAGAAGCGAGCCCAAATGAAATAGTTTCAATACCTGGTATTAGAAATCGTGCTGCAAAAGAGATCTCTGTAAAAAACCTTTCAAACATTATCCAAGCTAGAATGGAAGAAATTATTGAAATGGCCCATGGAGAAATCATCAGTTCAGGATTCGAAAACCGGCTCGCAGGGGGAATTGTAATAACTGGTGGAGGAGCGCAGTTAAGCTCGTTAAAGCAGTTGGTAGAGTATATGACTGGTATGGATACACGTATTGGTTACCCCAACGAGCACCTTGGTAAGAGTAAAATAGAGTCTATAAAGAGTCCGATGTATGCAACTGCTGTAGGTCTGGTATTATCCGGTTTCCGCTCTCTTGATGAAAGAGTTGATAGATATAAAGAGGCACGTGAAGTAGTAAAAGCGGCACGTATTAAAAAGCCAGCTACTCCATCAAAAAATTTCTTCAATGATATTTTAAATAAAACGAAGAGTCTTTTGATTGATGATCTGGACGGTAAAAATGAGTACTAATACAACCACTAATAGAAAATAATATGTTTGAAACAGGGTCTTACAAATTCGAAATCCCCAAACATAGCCAGAATCGTTCGATCATAAAAGTGATTGGAGTAGGCGGGGGAGGAAGCAACGCGGTGAATCACATGTACAAGCAGGGCATTAAAGATGTCGAGTTTGTAGTTTGTAATACAGATAATCAGGCTTTGAACCTAAGCCCGGTACCTAATAAACTTCAGATAGGAGCCAACCTTACAGAAGGGCTTGGTTGTGGTGCAAACCCTGAGGTAGGTAAAAATGCAGCCTTGGAAAGTAAGGATCAGATTCGTGAAATGCTTACTGGTACCAAGATGGTTTTTATTACTGCGGGTATGGGCGGAGGTACAGGAACGGGAGCTGCTCCTGTTATTGCGAAGATCGCAAAAGATATGGATATACTTACCGTTGGTATAGTAACAGCGCCGTTCTCTTTTGAAGGTAAGAAGAAAGCTGCTCAGGCAGAGTATGGTATCGAAGGATTGCGACAAAGCTGCGATACCGTGCTTGTTATTTTAAACGATAAGCTTCGTGAAATTTATGGTAACCTTGCTATTGGACAAGCTTTTGCTCAAGCTGATAATATATTGACAACTGCTGCGAAAAGTATCGCAGAAATTATAACCCTTGCTGGTTATGTTAACGTCGACTTCCAGGACGTTCGCACTGTCATGTTAAATGCAGGCGCTGCGGTAATGGGATCGGCAGAAACGCGTGGCGATGCGAGAGCGAAAAAAGCTGCAGAAGGTGCATTGTCATCGCCATTGCTTGATAACCGTGATATTATGGGTGCAAAGAAGATCTTGCTTTCGATTATATCAGGTGTTGAGGCTGAATTGCAGATGGATGAGCTCACCGAAATCACTGAATATATTCAGGAGCAGGCAGGTGATGAAGCTGAAATGATCTTCGGTCATGGTGTCGATCCTGATCTTGGTGATAGGATTAGAGTAACCGTTATCGCAACTGGTTTCCAGGCAGACGTAAAATTGCCAATCTCGCGTAAGGTTGATGAGAAGAAGGTTCATGATCTTGAGCGTTCACAAGGATGGTTATTTACTCCAGATAATTCTGTTAATGAGAAAAAAGATCTTCAGGTGAAGACAAAACAGGAAATAAAACCTGAAGTTCAGAAGGATAATCAGGAAGAGGCAACAAACGAGCGAGAGCTAGTTTTTACTGGTCCTTTTAATAAAGTAAATACTCCGTTTGATTATAATGACAACGACGGAGATGATAGTCTTTTAAAGGACGACGACTTTGATCCTATAACAGAACGATATAGTGATCAAACAATTAACGAGGACGGAATGATGGAATTACGCACTACTCGTGATAGACTGCAACAGCAGGCACGTGAACGTAAAGAGCAGTTAAAGCAAGTGCGTAAACACGAAATGACGAAAGAAGAGTTTAATGAGAAATGGTCATTACCCGCATACTTGCGTCGTGGTGTTAAAATGAATGACGTTCCGCATTCAGCTGAACCTTTTATTTCTAAGTATAATCTGAATGATGATAATAATATTTTAGGAAACAATAAGTTTCTCCACGACAACGTGGATTAAAGAAATAGCTTCTGGCACGACAGGTCATTTACTCCATTCGTAGTGGTTGTTGGTTGTAAATATTTTTTGCCGGTGCCAGAATGCTTTAAAAAAGCAGACAGGACGTGTCTGATATTTTTTAACCTAAACCTCGCATATCGCGGGGTTTAATTTTTTTAAAGGTATTTCCGACTTTGATTAGTTGTTGAGATCGAGAAGAAGTTATGATGATTCAAGTATTTATAGATAACAGCTCATAGCTTCAGGTTGTTAGAACCTCATAAAAAACTCGGTGCCTTTTCCTACTGAAGATTTTACAGTAAGAGTGCCCTGATGTTGTCTCATTATTTGTCTCGAAAGACTTAATCCAATACCAGAGCCAGTCTTTTTAGTAGTAAAAAATGGAATGAATATTTTTTCCATTGCTTCTGGATCGATGCCTGAGCCATTGTCTCTAACAGATATTACAGGCCTTGTCTTCTCATTTAGTCCTGCTTTTAATTCTATCACTTTGCTTTCCTGATCTTCGAAAGCTTGAATTGCATTTTTGAGCAAATTGATAATAACCTGATCTATCATATTCCTGTCTGCTGAAATAGTCAGGTCTTCAGGGTAAACAGAGATTTTTAATTGAATACTCCTCTCCATAATCTCTTTTCTATGGAGCATACTTAATTCTTCAAGTAAAAGCTTAACGTTAATTTGGGCGGGTTTTGGTTTAGGAATACTTGTAAGACTTCTGAATTCTTTAACAAAATGAATTAGTCCTTCACTTCGTTTACTAATGGTTTGAAGGGAAAGATGGATGTCATTCAATTGTTCACTGGTAAGCGGAGCCTCTTGTTGAGACTCCATGTGTTGTTTTAGTTCTTCCTCGATAATGCCGGCTAAAGATGAAATAGGAGTAACCGAATTCATGATTTCGTGCGTGAGAACACGTACAAGATTTTGCCACGCTTCCATCTCCTTTTCTTCAAGTTCATTTTGGATATTTTGCAGCGAGATTAGTTTAACATTCTCCCCTCTTAACGTTAGTTCTATAGCGTAAATAGACAATTGAACAAAATCATCTCCAATCTTAAGTCTCAATAATTCTCGACCGCCCGTTTTAAGTTTCACAAAAGCATTAACCAACGTATCGCTGACTTCTTTAAAGTCAGAAATGTTTTCTGCTTTATTAGTCTTCAAAAGTTTTCTCGCAGCGCTATTGAAGATTTCAATTTTTCCATCTTCCTTAAAAATGATGAGGCCTATGCCTACGTGCATAACAATATTCTTAAAGAAAAGAAATTCAGAGTCTTTTTCCCTTCTCGAATTCCGAAGCTTCATCATCGCTTCATTTAATTCACGATGAAGTCTTTGAACAGCAGGATCATCGCTTTCTGTTTTGAAAGAATAGGAGAGGTCATCAAAACTTATAGAATCAAGAAATGATGCAATGTTCGTATTAGATCTGTCAAGGTATTCAACCAGCAGTTTTATCTGGTAAATGCTAACTGCAAGAAACAGTAAGGAATATATCCAGGACCTCTCAGAGAAAAGGAAGAAACAAAACAAAAATACAGTTGAGGTAAGCATAGCCACTCTTGGTATTACTGGAGAGCGCCAGTTGAATCCATCAAAAAACTTTGGGCTATACATCTTAATAATAATTTTTTGCTTCTTACACTCGCTTTATTTTTGCTCGCGGCATAATATTTATTACAACTATTAATGCAATCATTCTTCTTTCACAATGCATGCATTCCAGCGATGGAATGCATGTTTTTTATAAGCCGTATTTTTCCATCCGGCGATACAATGAAGCGCGTGTTAATCCCAATTCTTCAGCTGCTTTAGAGATATTACCATTGTGCATTTGTAACGCTTTGGCTATTGCCGATTTTTCGACCTCGTCAAGGTTTAAAGTATTGTTAGTAGGATTTGATGAAAGAGACCTGCTTAATATAAAATCTGTCTCTTGAAGCGTTGCCGAGTCAGTCATTATGACCGCGCGTTCTATAGAATGTTGCAACTCTCTTATATTCCCTGGCCATGCGTAACGCTTCAGTTTGTCCATTGCCTCAGGGGCAATATTCGTTACAAGCTTATGATATTTTTTCGCGTAATAGTTAAGGTAATGGTTAGCCAGCAATGGAATATCCTCAACACGGTCACTCAATGGAGGTACCTGAATTTCTACAGTATTGATTCGGTAAAGTAAATCCTGCCTGAAAGTGCCTTCCTGAACCATCTTTTGTAAAGGCATATTGGTAGCACAAATCAACCTGATGTCTACTGCTACTGGTTGATTCGATCCGACTCTTGTTACTTGTCGTGATTGAAGTGCACTTAGTAATTTACTTTGTAATGCCATGCTTAAATTTCCAATCTCATCCAGGAATAGCGTTCCTCCTGAAGCCAGCTCAAATCTCCCCGGACGATCTTCTCGTGCATCAGTAAAAGCACCTTTCTTATGTCCGAATAACTCACTCTCAAAAAGCGTTTCAGTAATGGCTCCCATGTCAACGGAAACAAAGCTATTATCCTTTCGCAAAGAACGTTGGTGTATGGCTCGTGCTATAAGTTCCTTTCCAGTTCCGTTTTCACCTAGTATTAAAACATTAGCATCGGTTTTGGCTACCTTATCAATCACTGCAAAAACATCTTTAATCGCAGTGCTTTGTCCTATTATATCGCTAAAAGGTTTACTTATTTGCTCCTCCAGCATCTCCTTCGCTTTTTTTAGCTTGTCTACCTGATTGTAAGACTGCTTTAAACGAATTGCTGTCGAAATAGTAGCAACTAGCTTTTCATTTTGCCATGGCTTAAGTATAAAGTCAGTTGCACCTTGCTTTAACGCACGCACTGCCATTTCTACATCACCAAAGGCGGTAATAAGAATTACAACCGCATTCGGATCTCTTTCAAGAATCTGACCAAGCCAATGAAATCCTTCCTTTCCACTGGTGATGTCTTTGCTGAAATTCATATCAAGCAATATCACATCATAGGTGTCATTGTTAAGTAGAAAAGGAATCTTATTTGGGTTCTTTTCGATAATAACATGATGATTCTGTTTTTTAAGAAGCATCTTGGCAGCGAGGAGTACATCCTCATCATCATCGATCATTAAAATTTTTCCGCCTTCCTGAGTCGTCACGTCTTGGTTTAGATTTTAGAGTGAATGATTATAGGAAATAACATGCCAATTGTGTTAGCGCCTGTTTTAGGCCTTTCTAAGGCAATCGTTGTCCTAACATGTACAAATATGTTCAAAAATGAACATATTTAAATAGATTTGTAATTGGATTCTTTCAATTAATTCATGCCTTCTGTGAATGTTTTATGGAGTAAAGGTTGAGACCAAAATGGAAGTATTAGATAACTGATAAAGACGCCTGTCTGTTATTAAAGTAAACAGAGTAACCGAAGGAAGTGCTATAACTCTTGTATCTGCCGTAAAAAGATTAAATAAATGTGCTTTATTATTTTTTATATAATATAATTCCTCACCCAAAAACTGAAGGCTCGAAATTCCCCTTACTTCAATTGTTTTAATGTGTTTCCCAAGGGCATTAAAAATATAAACTCCCTGTTGAGGATGTAATAGGAATACAAATCCCTGATATTCCTTCATAGCAGTAAAGACAGAAGCATCTTTGATAATTTTTAAATCAATATTAGCTTCTGTTTCAACTACCGACTCTCTCATGTTCACCCTTTTCAAACTATTGTCTTCCTGGTCAAGGATCCAAAGTTTATTATCACCCGAGGGACAAACGAGCCAGGGTCTGATAGCAAAAGCTGAATCAACACGAAAAGAACGAGTAACATCAAAAGACGGGTTAAGGAGATCATATTGTTGTGTTTCTCGGTAGTAAGCAAAAAGCCTTGCTCCATCACGTGGCTCAAAAAGTGTAGGAACTGACTTTGCCTTGTAAAGAGCCATCAATTTGCCGTCTTCACTATATCGATGTATTTGCCCCGTTTTAGTAACTATATACAACTCTCCTGGTCTGTCTACAGTGGCTGATATAATCGTGTCACTTACTTCTATTGTATTTATCCTGGTTTGCGCCAGCACAATTTCAGTAATGCATAAGAGTAGAAATACCAGGGGAAACTTCGCTTTCATGATTACAGATTGAATGTTTTAAGTTCAACTTTAGTGCCATCATATTCAGCATACGTATTAAAATTGACCCACTCTCCAAGATTAATGTAAGTGCTGATGTCATTTACTTTTAAAGTAAGCGGTAGATGCCGGTGGCCGAAAACGTAAAAGTCATGATGTTGAGTCTTTTCAAGGTCTCTGCAATATTGCCATAAGAATTCCCCTTCTTCCCCATGAAATTTTTCTTCTTTCTTAAGATTAGCGATCCTGCTTTTTCTTGACCACGCATGTGCTATCGCGAGCCCAAGATTAGGATGGATGCGTGCAAAAAGCCATTGGCAGGTTTTGCTGGCAAAAAACCTTTTCAGGAATTTATAAAAAGTATCACCCGGGCCTAATCCATCACCATGCCCAATAATAAGCCGTTGTTGACCTACCTTTAATAAGAGTGGCTCCCGATATATCGGAACGTTAAGTTCCTTCGGAAAATAATCGAACATCCACATATCATGATTTCCTGTAAAAAAAATAATAGGAATACCAGCATCGCTTAATTCAGCAAGCTTTCCTAAGAGTCGTATGTAACCTTTGGGAATTGTGTATTTGTATTCAAACCAGAAGTCGAAGATATCTCCAAGAAGAAAAATAGAATGCGCATCATGTTTAATGGTGTCCAACCACGCAATAATTCGTTTTTCTCTAATGATGCTTCTCTCATAATCAGGCACACCTAAATGAAAGTCGGACGCGAAGTATATCTTTTTTCCTTGTAGATCAGCTATTTCCATAATTTACCAACTGCGAGTACACGGTCTGTCAGTATTCGTAAGGCATTAAAATAAAAAACTCAGGCTTTCGCCTGAGTTCAAAAATAAGATTATAAATGACAACTACCTATCTCCCAACTTTATCAGGAACTTCGCCCTCAAGGGTTGGAGGTGTATCTACACCAGGTTGTTCGTTTTCATGTTGCTTCTTTTCATACTTTCCCTGGCCGTTGGTAAATTGCTGATAAGTGGTTGGCTTATCAAAAGGCCTCTTACCAATTAATCTTTCAAGATCGGCCTGGAATAATATTTCTTTCTCCAACAGCTCTTTAGCAATCACATCAAGATGTTGACGGTGCTGAGTAAGCAGAGCCTTGGTTCTGTTATACATCTGATCAATGATACTTCTTACTTCTTTATCAATTTTCTCAGCAGTAGCATCGGAATATGGTTTTTGGAAAGAATAATCAGATTGTTTTGAGTCGTAGTACGACATGTTTCCAATCTCCTTATTCATACCATAGATTGTAACCATTCCGTATGCCATTTTAGTGATACGTTCAAGGTCACTTAATGCACCGGTCGAAATCTTTCCGAATACTATTTCTTCTGCAGCACGGCCACCGAAAGCCATACACATTTCATCAAGCATTTGCTCGGTCTGATATAAGAACTGTTCTTTTGGTAAATACTGAGCATAACCTAATGCAGCAACACCGCGAGGCACAATACTTACTTTCACCAAAGGATCTGCATGCTCAAGGAACCATCCTGCCACAGCATGTCCTGCTTCGTGGAACGCAACAATCTTCTTCTCTTCAGGCGAAATTATCTTGTTTTTCTTTTCAAGCCCTCCAATTACTCTATCAATAGCATCCTGAAAATCCTGCATGTCTACCGCCTTCTTGTCTCTTCTTGCAGCAATAAGCGCAGCTTCGTTACATACGTTAGCTATCTCAGCACCTGCAAATCCAGGAGTTTGTGCCGATAACTTCTTAACATCAACAGACGGATCAAGCTTTATGGGCTTTAAGTGAACTTTGAAGATATGTTCACGTCCGTTAATATCTGGCTTGTCAATACTAATTTGTCTGTCAAAACGACCTGGACGTAGTAAAGCCGAGTCTAGCACATCAGGTCTGTTGGTTGCAGCAAGAATAATTACACCAGAATCGGTCGCAAAACCATCCATTTCAACCAGAAGTGAGTTCAATGTATTCTCGCGTTCATCATTCGCACCAGGTAATTGGCCTCGACCACGTGAACGACCAATAGCATCAATCTCATCAATGAACACAATACAAGGTGCTTTTTCTTTTGCTTGCTTAAATAAGTCACGAACACGAGCGGCACCAACACCTACGAACATCTCAACGAAATCAGAACCTGATAACGAGAAGAATGGAACCCCAGCTTCACCTGCTACTGCCTTGGCAAGTAATGTCTTACCTGTACCTGGAGGGCCAACTAGCAACGCACCTTTAGGAATTTTGCCACCAAGTTTGGTGAATTTTCCGGGAGTCTTTAAGAAATCCACAATCTCTTTTACTTCTTCTTTAGCCTCATCCAATCCGGCAACATCTTCAAACGTGATCTTTACTTTATTTTCAGCATCGAAAAGAGCAGCTTTAGATTTACCGATATTAAAGATCTGACCCCCAGGTCCTGCACCACCTGTCATCCGACGCATTAGCATCCAGAATCCAAAAAGCAACAGGAATAGGAATCCCCACTGTATGAAAAGGTTGAAATAATTCTCTCTTGTTTCAGACTTATATTCGGGTCTGTTTTCATCAGGAAGCTTTTTTGTTAATTCTTCGAACTTCTCATCAAATCTATCAATAGAAGTAATCTTAAGAACGAAGTGAGGTCCGTTTACATTTGTTCCAAGAGGGCCTTCGTTGATCTCTTGTTTATATTTTGCATTCTGAAGTGCTTCTTGTTTTAATGTAATCTCAACCAATTCCTGGTTCTTGATAAGAATTACTCTTTTTACATCTCCAGCCTTTACCATCTGCTCAAATTCATATTGAGATTTCTCCTTCAGGTCACTGGAGTTGTTTATATACATTACCCCAAGGATAACCGCAATAGTTGCCAGGATAACCCAAATCTGATAGTTACCCCGCGGGGGCCTATTCGGTAACAGAGGCTTATTATTTTCTTTCTTGTCCGCCATTTTATATTTATATAAAAATCAAAAATTTAGTCATTTCAATAACGTCTACCAAGGGTTTTGGTTTTAATGGACGTCCTCAATTTCTGTAACTTCCGCATCGCCCCATAATTTCTCAAGAGCGTAAAAATCCCTTTTGTCTTTTCTGAAAACGTGCGCTACAACATTTATATAGTCGAGAAGCATCCACTCTTTATTGTTTTTTCCTTCCGTATGCCAGGGATTTTCTTTTAAGGCTTTGTAAACTTCCTGATCAACAGAATCTGCTATTGCATCAAGTTGCTTATCAGAGTTGCCGGAACAAATTACAAAAAAATCAGCTACAGCGTTTTTTACTTTCCGCAGGTCCATCACAATTATGTCAATTGCTTTCTTTTCCTGCATTCCTTTTACAATGGCTTGGCTAAGTTTCTCTGAACTCACACCCTTCGTTTTTCTTGCCATTAATCTATCTTCGTGGTTTAATATAGTTGTTATCAAGGTACAAAACTAAATAAATATACATTGTATAAAATTCCTGCCAATACGCTTTTCTTGGCTAAAAACATTGTTTTCGTGCCAGAATGTCATTCTACCAATACTTTAGCCCTCGAACTTAGTCAGCAACCTCATACTTCTGATGGAACAGTAGTTATTACCGAACATCAAACACTAGGTCGCGGACAGCGCGGAAATACCTGGGAGGCAGAGCCTGGAAAGAATTTAACATTCTCCGTTATTCTTAAACCAGCATTTCTACCGGTAAAAAACCAATTCTTTCTCAATATCTTTGCTTCGCTTGCTATTTACGACTTGCTGCGGAATAAAACTGACGGCCAGATAAATATTAAATGGCCTAATGACATATATATAAACGGGAAAAAGCTTTGTGGCATTCTCATAGAAAACCAAATTCGGGGTTCACAAGTTTCAAATACTATACTTGGAATAGGATTAAATGTTAATCAAAGAACCTTTAGCAGAACTACAGCCACTTCGTTAAGCCTTGTAACAGATAAGAATTATGATCTGCCAGAGCTACTTCAGGAATTATCAGGTTGTCTAGAAGCGCGCTATCTTCAGTTAAGAGCTGCCGACTACAAGCAGTTGAAAGAAGAATATTTGAACAAACTTTACTGGATTAAAGAGAAGCATACTTTTGCAGCGCGAGAGAATGAGTTTATAGGGCAAATAATTGGTGTTGATGAAAATGGTAGACTTTTGGTTGAAACGCCAAAAGGAGTTGAATTTTTTGATGTTAAGGAAATCAGTTACGTTAATTAATATTAGATAAGTAAATGAACGTTTTCAATATACCCAGCCGTATTATAATAACATGTAATAAAAGACTGTCGCCTTATTTAGAGCGCGAAGTAGTTGAGTTAGGTTTCGACCCTGTAAGCACGTTTCAAACTGGCGTTGAACTAAGGGGTACCGTAACTGATTGTATTCGTTTAAATCTTAACCTTCGATGTGCAAGCCAGGTTCATTATTCTCTTAAAGAGTTTAATGCAAATAAACCTGACGATATTTATAACACACTCTATAAAATGCCATGGGAAGAATTACTTGCTTCTGATGGCTACTTCTCTGTAACCAGTAATGTTGAACATATCACTGTTAACAACAACTTGTTTGTAAACGTAAAAGTTAAAGACGCAATTGTAGACAGAATAAGAAGTAAGACAGGTTCACGTCCCGATTCAGGACCACTACTTACCCATACAGTGATTCATCTGTTTTGGAGGGAGGGAAGGGCTGAAGTTTTTTTAGATACAGCAGGTGAAACATTAGCGAAACACGGCTATCGGAAAATACCAGGTAAAGCGCCTATGTTGGAAGCGCTGGCTGCCGCAACAATAATGGCAACAAAGTGGGATAGAAAATCTCCTTTTATAAATCCGATGTGTGGTTCATCCACGCTGGCAATAGAGGCAGCGTTAATGGCAACAAACAGAAGACCGGGTTTATATCGCACTAATTATTCTTTTATGCATGTAAAAGGATATGATGAAGACGTTTACGCGATGGAATATAGAAAGCTGGAAGATCAGATTCAGCACGTTGAAGGGTTAGAGATAAAAGCGACTGATATTAGTGACGATGCCATCAAAATCTCTAAAGTAAATGCAGGTATGGCTGGGGTAGAAAAATACATCAGTTTTGATGTGTGTGATTTTGAAGCAACAGAAGTGCCTCAGGAAAAACAAGGTGTTATTTATTTCAATCCTGAATATGGCGAACGCCTCGGGGAAGTAACAGAGCTTGAGAAAACTTATGCAAGAATAGGGGACTTCCTAAAGAAGAAATGCAAGGGATATTCTGGCTATATATTTACAGGTAATCTGGATCTTGCAAAAAAAATCGGACTCAAAGCCAGTCACAGAATTGAGTTTTATACCGCCAAGCTGGATTGCCGGTTACTTGAATATGAGTTGTATTCCGGGTCCAGACGTGAACGCAAAGAGGGTGAAAATGTGTCTTCTCCTAATGTTTAAAAAGTGACTTTCCCTTGAATTTTCTTCTTTAATTTCTTATATTAATTGTCCCGCAATTTAAGTTGTTGCTCACGGATTGGAAATTTAAAAAGAATAAGAAGAGTGCAGCAAGAGTGGAGGAAGAGTGTACCGAGAGTGGAGAATAGGCGGAGCTACCCTTTAGCTAGGGCGGAGGAAGGCTAATCCAGAGTATGGCTAAGGCGAAGAAAATAAAACGTCCTGTTATCGCTAACAGGACGTTTTCGGTTTACAGGTTATTGGATTGTTTGATTAAACGTATGACTTTGATTTACCACTCTTTTCTGTTCCCGAACCTGTTGTTCCTGCATTAGATTGCGACACAGCTGTTTCGCCTCCAAATGACCCTGGCGATAAAGTTGAGCCTACAGATGCGCTTGTTCCTACAGATGCCCCGGTTCCAATATTACTTGCCGAACCGCTCGTGCTTCCGGTGCTGCCCGAAGGTTCCTGGCGAACTCCCACACGCAAGCGATTTTCTACATGCTTCACTCCAGATACTGCTTCAGCAAGATCTTCAGCTCTCCTTTTCTCACTGCGTTCGTTCACATAACCCGTTAGCGTTACTTCACCTGAACTAACTGTTACTTCAATATCAGAAGCATCTACCCATGGGTCGTCACTTAAACGGTCGTTAATGTCTTCCTTAATCCTGTCATCAGATCTGCTGTAATTACGAGGTCCTTTACCACGATAGTTTTGCTGTCTGTCCATCGTGCGCCTGCGTTCGGCATCATCATCGCCAAACCAACTAGATACTTCATCTTTCGTGCGATCCCACCAGGAACGTTCATTGGTGTCATTGTTACCGTAGTCTCTACGTTGTCCACCATAGAAGTTGCCGCCATAGTTTGATCCGCTATATCCTCCAAAAGACCTGCCTTGTTCAGAGCTTCGTCTTCCTCGGTCTTCATTGCCGCCGCCATAGTTAGCACCACCGAGCCCGGAGTAACCACTGTTTTGTCCGCGGTTGAATCCCTCATACTCACGATCGTATAAGTTTCTGGAATTTCCATACGATGGTCTGCTGCTGCTGCCAGTAAATCCACTATTATAATAAGAGTCATTTCCCTGGTAGTTTCCTCCTCCGTACGAAGACCCGTACTCTCTTCCGCCATATCCATAGTTTCTATCATCAGAACCAAAGTTCATGTCCTGATGCTGGCTGTTTCGATAATTGTAGTCATTATCAGAGTTTCCATAATCACCCTGATTATATCTTGAATATTGGTTAGAGCGATTGCCGTAGTTTCCTTCCTTTGATTGTTGTCCATATCTGGATCTGCTGTAACCATAATCGCGGTTCTGGTTATAATCCCTGTTACCCTGGTTGCCATAGTCGCTTTCATTCCAGCGGTCCTGGCTGGAATTCTCGTCATCCCAATCCTGATTGTATGAACGGTTTTGATTACTTTGATTACGATTATTGTCTGCCATAATTTTAATGTTTTGTGACAATTATGATTAAGATTCTAAGCGAATAAAATTATGCCCCTAGCAACTACACATAGCGGTCAAACGATGTAGAAGTGTCTACGCATCTTTATTGTTGGTTCATTTCAGAAATGTAGAGTATAATTGTTGCTTACAGTTCTTATAACGGTTTTGTTATACGCTTTTAATATTATTGTTGCTGCATGCAGGCACTTCTTCGTTTTCTTTTATATAGGCCTATTATGTGGCTCATCGAAAGGTTTTCATCAGCTCCTGATGCTGAACGTATATTTTCTTCATTGGATAAATTAAAGCGGGATGTTGAGCAAACACCGGGTAAGAAAGGATTTATTATCCCTTTTGAAATCTCCACCAGCAGTTTTGTTGTTTTTTCAGATCAGCACAAGGGAAGAAGAAATGGTGCTGATGATTTTACAATTGCAGAGCCGAATTATCTTGCAGCATTAGCATACTACAATGAAAACAAGTTCCATCTCATCTCTCTTGGTGATTCAGAGGAGTTGTGGGAGAATACAATGTTACAGGTGATGAAGCATAATAAAGCTACATTTGAAGCGGAGAAGAACTTCTTAGCCAGAAATGCATTTACTAAAATCTTCGGGAATCATGATCTTGATTATGACATCGATCCTTTGGCTCCTGTTTATCTCAAAGAAATCTACAATTCATCAATAGCGGTTCTTGAAGCTGTGATACTTCAAACCAAGATTGAAGGGAAAACGTTAAACATATTTTGCACGCATGGCCATCAGGGAGATCTTCAGAGCGATGGCAACTGGTTTAGTAAGTTCTTTGTTTCCAAAATATGGGCACCTTTACAAGCATACTTAAAAATCAATCCGAACACACCTGCCTATGATAAAGAGCTCAAAACTACGCATAATCGAATGATGTACGAATGGTCATCCCAACAGAAAGACCTTATATTAATTACAGGCCATACGCACCAACCCGTTTTTGAATCACTCACACATCTCGAAAGATTGCACAGAACGCAGAAACAAGCGTTGTACGATCATAATAAAGAATGGGCAGAGGCTCTCGATCTTCAAATAGCATGGCAAGGTAAAAATGATAACCATATTTGGGAAGATTATCTTCAAATGAGACCTACATACTTCAATACAGGGTGTTGTTGCTTCTCCGATGGAGATATAACTGGGATAGAAATAACTGATGGATTTATACGATTGATAAAGTGGGAGTTCGACGATAATAATATTTCTAAGAGAGTTGTATTGGAAGAACTTTCCTTAAAAGATTTAATAACCCGTATCTGATTTCAAAAGATGCACTATCATAGACATCTCTAACTAAAGGTATAGAGGTGGACTTTAGACTACCGATAACAAAGCTTGCCATAAGCACATAATCTGCAGTTCTCAAATTCCCCTGTTTGATCAAATGGTTTCTCAGGATCAAACAACTCGTTAAATACTCCTTTTAATCTCTCCTCGAATTCAGGTAGTAGCGGATCGACATCTGTAATCTGGTCTTTACCTGCTTTTAATCCAAATGAAAACTCCTCATCAAAAAGATTCAATCGGTTAATTAACCCCGGTATCAGACGCATGCTTGCCAGTCTTCCGTGTTGCATAAAATTCTTCTTGTAGAGAAGCGCGTAAAGTAAAGTTTGAAATGCCGCTTTATTACGTTTTCCATCCCTCGCAAATAGCGATTCTATACTGTCGAAATTGAGTTTGTCTTTCCCTGTTTTATAATCTATAACCCTAAGTATATGCTCCTTACTATCTACCCGGTCAATCTTACCGCTTAGCACTGCTTTATAAGGAGGTTGGTCAATCTTTAAGGAGTACGTAAGCCCTCCCTGTTCCAAACCTTCAATTTGAAATGGAGCGTATGACTTATCCATCTCTATAATTCTAAAAGCAAATCGCTTTACAATTTCTCTTACCACCAGACTTTGCCCTTCATAAACAACTTCCTTTCCCGGATCTAAACGATATTGTTCAATGAAGACTTCATCAATGAACTTTTCTATTATCTTCTCATAATCATCAAAGTCTGATTTGTCTACCAGATTACTTTGTTTCACCTTCCTGATTCGTTTGTAGAAGCGCTCCATTACATCATGTAGAAAATTGCCGAGCACGCGTGCATCAAACTCTTCTTCAACTTCATCGGCCTCTTTGATTTTAGCCACATGTCGGAAGTAGAATTTTAACCGGCATTCTATATAGGTATTTAAAGCTGAAGGAGAAATACCTTGAAAGTATGCATTCCCTTCGTTGATCTTCATAAGATCTTCCATAACAGCGGCATTCTTATCCACTACTATGGGATTGATACCTTGAGGTTGTATAGAGTTATGTAAGACTTTTTTGTCGATAGGTAAGCCAGATTCGTAAATCAATTGTTGCAGATATCTGCTCATCTCGCCTTGCCCAAGCACATCTGTTTCTGAATTGTAAAAGAGGAAGATGTTCTCGGCGCGTTGTAGAATCCGATAGAACAAGTAGGCATAAATAGAGTCCTGGTGTTCCGCAGTAGGTAACCCATATGCCTTCCGTATGTTGAAAGGGATGTAAGAACCTTTGCTGCTAATGGCAGGTAACGAACCTTCATTTAGAGATAGTACAAAAACGTTTTTGAAATCAAGGTTCCTCGTCTCAAGTACCCCCATTACCTGAAGTCCGCGTAAAGGTTCTCCTGAAAATGGAATCTTAACAGCCCGAACCAATTGTCTGAATAACCGGAGAAAAGCCTTTAACGAACTTTGTATCTTTTTATTTGGAGATCTCTCGTTATGTTCTTGCTGTGCCTGACCTTCTTTACCCCCGGTAAAAATAGTTTCAAGTCTGTTAAACAGTTTAAGAAAGTGGTAGGCGTACTCCTTGTCCAGATCGCTAATGCCATTAAGGGTACCTATTGCAGTAACAATAGATTTGAGGTACTGTAGCAGTTGGGAAGACACTTCCTTTTCATGCTGACTTTCGAATTCAACAAAAATGAGTCGGTGTAGCGGTACTTCTGTTGCCAAAAATCCTTTCGGAATACTTACCCAATTATGCTTTAATATCTCTTTTCTTTTATTATTTGACGATACGCTGTCTGCAGCAACAACATAGGGGTGCCCCAATACAGCCAAAACCTGCCTGTGGTTAAAGTGATCCTTCTTTCTGGTAATTTGTAGATCAGTCAATAGCTCAATAAGTGTAAACAGGGGAGTAGCGCTCAAGGCAAAACCCATTGTAACGTTTAGCGTATCAACACTACCTGCAACGCCGTGTAGAACCGGTAAAAGAAGTTTCTCATCAGGAAGCACGATAAGAGTCTCTTCAGGCTTAAAACCGTTTTGTAATTGTTCCTGCAACAGCTGCGACATAATCTTTGCCTGGCCTACCGGTTGTGCAGCTCCAATCAACTGTATCTTTTGCGATGTACTGTCAGATTTCTTCTTCGATAGGTTTGCAGGAATATCAGCGGGAAATGTCTTTCCAAACACTGGATGTTGCTGATAAATTCGGAAGAATCTGCCTGCCTCCTGCCTGATGTTGTTTACATAGTACTCATCAATGTCCCAATATACTTCTGCATTTGCGTTTTCTATACAATACAATATGATCTTCTCTTCTGCAGCCGTAAATGCATTAAAGCCGATGAAAGCTAGTTTACGGTTTTTATAAGTTTGAAATACGTCATTCAGTTTTCCTGCGGTAAGATCTGTAGCCACGTTTCTGTGAAGCATTCCTTCATAGGCCAGATTCTCCCTTGTCAATAGTTGCTTAAATTCTTCATACACCTTTGGTAACTGACGCCAAACATTGAGAAATCTTTTCTTGTTTGCTGTCTCGTTTTCTTCAAAGCTATTCCAGAAGTTCTTTAAGAATGTTTTCTGCTCCTCGGTAAGAAAGTCGAAGCTTGCATCAAGTTCCTTTTGGTGGCTAAGATCTTTAAATAGGTGCTCAGCATTTACCATGTATCGGTCTACTTCTTCAAAGTCACGCAGTAGCATATCCCCCCAGAAGTAGAACTGGTCAAAAGGTTCTTGGTTGCCTTCTGCGTACTCCGCATTTCTTGTAATGGTATTATAACTTTGGTACAACCTGAAGATAAGTTCGAGTTTATCAGCAACTTTTAACGGAGAGAAGCTTGAAATGAAGTCTTCTATAGTTAAAAGCTGAGGCGCGAATGCCGGTTTTGTTAAAAACTCACTTAAATATTTTCTTATAAATAATGCAGCTCTTCGGTTGGGTAACACCAATGTTACTTCCTCCAACTTGGGATGTGACTTATATATTTTTTCTGCTATTTCCTTAAGAAATGGTTTCATTCAATACTTTGCCTTTCTGCTTCTCTTAATTTGTTAACACCGATCTTTTAAAATCCAAGTGAGAGTTGATCTCTGTCGTTCTTTTTTCTTATCAGCTTTTGTTTGCCTTCACTTTTCACTTCAACAATTTCCTTGTCACGTACATACAACAGATACCCCTCTATTTTTGTGTAGTTCATTTGTCGTAAAATGTCAATGTATTGCTGAACTTGTGCATTGTCGCTTTTCTTTGGCGTTCCTGTTTTAAAGTCAATAATTACAGCGGTCTTGTCTTTAATTAAAAGCCTGTCAACTCTGTTTTCATCTCCATCAGGAAGTAGTATAGGGACCTCTGTTTTTACACTCCAATCTTTACTAAACCAATCTTTTATTTGCGGAATACTAAACAAGCTCTTTAGTTCTTCCTCAACAATTGCTTTTTCTTGTAAAGAGATTATACCTTCAATTGTAATTTCGTCCAACACGTCAGCTACATCTTCTTCATACTGCACCCTGGATAATACTTCATGAATATGAATTCCATAATTGATCTTTTCGCGTTGATCCTCAATAGATCCATTAAAGAATTCAGAACCTGATCTTTTAATAATCAGGTTGTTTCTCCAATCAAAAGTAAAGTATCTCGAAAGCTGTATAGCATTCGAGTCACTCTTTGAAACGGATGGCTGGAGCATCCATTCACCTGACGTCCACGTCAGCGTTTCTTCATTCCATTGGGGTCTTAATGTATCTCCGTGATTTAAGCAGTGGTATAGCACGCTTGCTACTGAATCCTTTGACGATCGTACTTCTGGTGCTGGGGCTGTAATAAACATCCCTACTTCTGCTCGTGTAAGCGCTACATACAATAAGTTGAGATTATCAAGATACGTTCTTGTTTTTTCCTCCGTATAGTAGTCTGCGAAATATGTTTCTTCCAGGTTCTTTGAATACTTCACAGGTATATATCCGGCTTCATTAAATGGCGATTCTTTTGACCTTACCCACAGGTTCGGTGCCTGCCAATTGTCATGATCCAGCCCCCAGGAGCAGAATGGAATTATAACATATTTGAATTGAAGCCCTTTTGATTTATGGACAGTAAGTATTTGAATTGCATCTACTTCCCCTGAAATCTGAATGGACTTCTTATGCTTATTGTCTTCCCACCATTCAAGAAATGAACCAAGGTCATTTCTTTCTCTGTTATAAAAGTCAAGTACCAGGTTTTGAAATGTTTGGAGATAAACCAGTTCTCCTTCAATGTCCTGCAGTTTAAATATTTTTATTAACGTTTCTGTTAATTCCAGTATTCCTAGTTTCCTTAAGAGGTTCTTTTGTTTTGTGAATTCCTCTGGTAAGTTGTTTTCAAATATTGTTTGGTTAGTAATAGTAAAAACATCAGAAAATACGCGACTAGGCTCATGAAGTCTTGCATACTCATACGCAAGTTGAGCACGTGCAATTGCGTCTTCTCCATTAAGAAGGTAATACATTGCACCCAGAAGAAGGTTAACAGATGATGCACCGTCTATCCTTAATGATTCATTAGACACTACATCATAACGACAGTCTTTCCTGGCATCTTCAGAGTTTTTAAAGTTCAACAAGTGCGCTGCTATTCGTTGACCCTCATCATTTTTACGAACAAGTATGGCGATGTCTCTTAGCGCGGCTCCTTTTAGCTGAAGTTGCTCGAGGGCAAATGTCATTCGTTGTAAAGCAATTTCCGTCCATCGTGCAGCTGTAGTTGATTCGTCTTCGTTTCCAGGTCTAAAATTCATTGCATCCCCATTTTCTTCTTTTTCTTCCTGAATAAATTCAACTTGTACAAATCCTTTTTCGTTTTTTCGGGCTACTGCCTGTGCTACGTCGAGGTATGCCTTTTGAGTAATGTCAGTTAATGTTTGTTGTGATAACAGGGTAGATGCAGTTTTAAATACTGCATTATTAAAATTTATTACTTCCGATGCACTTCTGTAATTAGTGTCAAGGTTTTCGACCTTAACCCTCGCATCGCCTATAAGCGGTACAATCTCTTGTTGCAATAGATTCAAATCGCCTCCGCGCCATCTGTATATAGCCTGTTTCACATCACCTACAACTAAACTTGTATGTCCCTGATCAAGACTGTTGACAATCAATGGTTGAAAGTTCTTCCATTGCATTCCGGATGTATCCTGAAATTCGTCAATAAGATAATTCCGGTAGAACGAGCCAACTTTTTCATAGATAAAAGGAGTGTCACTGTCCTGAATTACACCATTTAAAAATTTAGGAGCATCCGCTAGTAGCATCAGGTTATTCTCGTCCTTATATTCTTTCAGTTTCCTCGAGATGTCTGTAATTAGGCCAAACACGTAGAGGTTCTTAAGCGCTACCTCAGCACTTAATGCTTGCTTAATTGAAGTATCGTATACATCAAGTATGGTTTCAAGAAGGGGCACTAGCTTATCCCCGGCAACTCTTTGAATGGTCGCGTTGTGGCGCGTGGTCTTACTGGGCCATTTTTGCGGTTGCGTAAAATGATTTCTTATCCTTTCTCCTGGTGATTTAATTTTACTGATATTCTTTTCAAATGCGAAGGTTTTAAAGAATGTAAGTAATCCGGAATTTTTACCATAGCTAAAATCCTCAACACTCCATCCATTGCTTTCAATAATTTTTAAAGCTTCTTGCGCTGGCGTTGATACTTCCGCGAAAAACTTTCCCTTAATAGCCCAAAGCGTATTCTTAAGATTTTTAAAGAAGCCCTTTTGGCCCGCTACCCGATTAACATCGTCTTCAATATGCTTAAACTCCTCTCTGAAGATTTCCTTTGAGAATTCTATTAAGCTGTATCGTACATCCCAGGCGCGTTCGTTTTCAAGGTTTTCTTTTGCAAAGTCAACAACCCAATCTGTAAGTTCCTTATTGCTTCCCAGCTCGTCAATAAGGTTATCAACCACCTCCTGAAGAACTTCATCTTGTTCAACCTCCAATCTGTAATCCCCTACAAGCTGTCTGATATACACAACAGACGCTGCCGACGAAGTTGGCATTGTAGATCTCGGT
>NZ_JAHESD010000025.1 GCF_018598585.1 Chryseosolibacter indicum | reverse complement strand
GTTTTAGCCATGCTTTTTACAATCCACATACAAAGGTATTCTACCTCCCGCGCAATTCCATACAAAGTGCCCAATTCTGGACAGTTCAATTTCTATTCATGGGCATTTCTTCTAAAAACATTAAAGGTTTATTCGAATTTGTACGAAAAACGAACTTTCAGAAAATGGCACTACGTCTGTTATTGATTCTTCATGATTCACGGGTGTTATCAGCGCATCGCGGATTAAGAAATTCAATAATTAACTTCGTTAACTTTAATGCTATGTTTCGTCACAGCCTGCTATTGATCTTCCGGAATTTTAAAAGATTTAAGAGCACATTCTTTATCAATCTGGTAGGATTGTCTATTGGTTTAACCTGCACATTACTGATATATCTGTGGGTTCAGAATGAATTAACCGTTGATAAATTTCACGAACATGACGACCGGATTTACTATGCCATGGAACATCGCGTAAAGGCAGACGGAATATGGACTTCTCCCAACACTTCAGGCCCAACGGCTGAAGCGCTTGCCCAGGACATGCCCGAAGTTGAATATACTTGCGCCGTATCCCGAAATAACCCGACAACACTTTCTGTAGACGACGATGTGTTAAAAGTAGAGGGCCGGTTTGCAGGAAAAGATTTCTTCCGGATCTTTTCTTACCCCATCATGGAAGGGAATAAAGAGAAAATATTGAACGACAAAAATTCAATTGTCATTTCTGAATCCCTCGCACTTAATTTTTTTAACTCAACAAACGTGGTTGGAAAAGTGATCAAAGCGGGCTTTCAAGATGATTATACGGTTGCAGGAGTGTTTAAGGATGTACCTAAAAACGCAACGCAGCAATTCGAATTCCTTATCCCCTTTGAAAAATTACTGGATAAAATGCCTGGCCTGAAAAGTTGGGGCAACACGGGTATAGGTACTTATGTACTATTAAAAGAAGGAACTGATCTTGACGAGTTCAATAAGAAAATTGCCATGTACGTGCACAATAAAACAAACAATGAAATCACGCACCGAACGCTTTTCTTGAAGAAGTTTTCTGACATCTATTTGTATGGGAAGTACGAAAATGGTGTACTCGTAGGCGGAAGAATTACGTATGTTAAGCTCTTTTCTGTCATTGCAGTTTTTATCCTCATTATCGCTTGTATAAACTTTATGAATCTCTCCACGGCAAAGGCCTCCCGACGAATAAAAGAAGTTGGTATTAAAAAAGCTGTGGGTGCAGGAAGAAGAACACTGGTAATGCAGTACATGGGAGAATCATTGTTGATGAGTTTCTTGTGCATGGCGTTGGCTGTTTTACTCGTTGATATTTTGCTCGATCAGTTTAATGATATAACCGGGAAGCAGCTGTCGCTATCTTTCACCCTCCCGGTACTATCTGCTATTGCCATAGTATGGCTGATTACTGGCCTGCTTGCAGGCAGTTATCCTGCTATCTATTTGTCTGGCTTCAATCCCGCCACAGTTCTGAAAGGCAAACTTAATTTTTCCTTTGGCGAGGTTTGGGCAAGAAAAGGTCTTGTAGTATTTCAGTTCGTATTATCCATTGTACTTATTGCGTCTGTAATGATTGTTTATAAGCAAATTGAGTACATACAGACAAAGCCTGTGGGATACGATCGCGCTAATGTTCTTTTCTTTAACAGGGAGGGTAAACTCTGGGAGCCTCAGTTACTTGAAACGTTTCTCGCAGAAGTAAAAAGAATTCCAGGGGTAGAGAATGCCTCAAGTATTGGTCATAACATGGCGGGGCACAACAGCGGTACTTTTGGTATTACATGGGAAGGTAAAGATCCCGACGATCGAACTGAATTTGAAAATGTGTCGGTCAGTTACGATCTGCTCCAAACGCTTAATATCGAAATGGCAGAAGGAAGAACGTTCTCCCGCGATTTCCCGGCAGATACAGCATCACTGATTATAAGTGAAGAAGGAATTAGATTCATGGGCATGTCTGACCCAATTGGCAAACACGTTACACTTTGGGGTTCTGATAGGACGATTGTTGGTGTCTCTAAAGACTTTCATTACGAATCGCTCCACGAAAATTATAAACCGCTTTTCTTCAGGCTCGCACCCAGTGATACCCACATTGTAATGATTAAGCTCAAAGCTGAAAATCAGCCTGCTACTATTGCTAAAATTGAACAGCTTTATAAAACACTCAATGCAGGCTTTTCGTTTGATTTCAAATTCCTTGACGCACAATATCAATCACAATATGTCGCAGAACAACGGGTAGGCACCCTCTCTAAATACTTCGCTGCACTTGCCATTTTAATTTCTTGTCTGGGCTTGTATGGTCTGGCTGCCTTTACTGCTGAAAGAAGACTAAAAGAGATCGGGATAAGAAAAGTGCTCGGATCAAGTGAATTCGGAATTATTTCGTTGCTCTCTGGCGACTTTACTAAAATTGTTTTTATGGCTATCGTCATTGCGCTTCCTTTAAGTTATTTCTTAACGCAAACATGGTTGGATGATTTCGCCTTCAAAATTGATTTAGAATGGTGGTACTTTTCCTTCGCCGGCATTATGGCGCTACTGATAGCATGGCTCACCGTGGGAGCGCAGGCATTCAAGGCTGCACGTATTAATCCCGTCAAATGCCTGAAAGATGAATAGCAGTATTGCCAAACATTAACTTGAAGCCATTAAAGTTAGGCAGAAGTGTGAACGTTTACTTGGGCAATGTAATGATAAACTCCGACCCTTTATCCTGTTCACCTGTAGCACTGATAAAACCATGATGTCTTTCAACTATTTTTTTGCAGAGAGCCAGTCCCAAACCGCTTCCTTCATATTTATCTTTAGAGTTTAATCTGAAGAAGGTTTGGAAGACTTGTTCTGCATAATGATCTTCAAAGCCTATTCCATTGTCTGAAACAGTAATTCTATAGAATTCTTTTTCTTCAATTGTCACCTCCGTGCATTGCAATTGTATTTCTGATGGCACACTGGCTTTAGAGAACTTTAGCGAATTGTTGATAAGGTTATAAAATAATTGATGGATTAAGTCCGGAATAGCATGAACAATCGGAAGGTTCGTGTAGAAGATTTTGGCGTTTTTCTCCTCGATGAGGATCTCTAAATCATTGGTTATGTTTTTAATTACATTATTCAAATCAACACTTTCGAACGCTGAGGTCGCATGAGGCATTGATGCGTATTTAAGCACACCATTGATCATGGAATACATACGGTCTGCTGAACGGATAATCTTATTGATAAAGTTATTGCCCCTGTCATTCAGTTCCTTTTTAAATTCATCCTGGAGCTTAAAGGCAAAGGTTTTAATTTTTCTGACAGGCTCTTTTAAATCATGACTGGCCACATGCGCAAATTGCTGCAAGTCTTCGTTGGAACGCTCAAGCTCGGAAGTTCTTTCTCTAACGATATTCTCAAGGTTCATCTCAAGTATTTTCTGGTCATGAACATCAGTGGCTGTCCCATACCACCTGATTCCTTCTTCCCGTTCGTAAGGAAAGGCGCGGCTCAGATGCCAGCGATAACTTCCATCATTCATCAGGATACGATGTTCCACCTGGTAATACGTTATATCCTGTATGGCCTTTCGCCAGGCTTTGGTTGTTCGATCACTGTCCTCCGGGTGTACGGTACCTTCCCATATCCACGTATCACCTTCTTTTTTTACGCCGCCAAATGTAGTAACCTGGCCGTTGTAATATGTTACCCTTCCATCGGCTTCTGCTATCCATACAACCTGCGGCATTGAATTGGCTAGATCTTGCAAGCGCATTTCATTCTTCTCTACCTTCTTTCGCGCAATAACCAGGTCAGTTATATCATTGGCAATTACAAGCAGTCCAACGATATTTCCATGGCTGTCCTTTTGAGGCTGTAGGCCGAAATAAACAATCAGTGATTCCGTTATTCCATTTCGCTTAAAACTTATTGTAGTTTCCGGGGAAGTAAAAGGTACGCCTGTTTCAAAAACTTGCTGTGCAATTTTATCAAGGCCTTGTTCTTTAAGTTCAGGAAGTGCTTGCCATAAAGGTTTGTTGATCACCTCGTCATACTTCGCATTGCAATAGGTGAGCAGGCTGGGGTTAATCATTTCAATGATTAGTTCGCGTCCCTTAAATACACCCAATCCCACAGGCGTCTGGGTAAATAGCCTCCGTACCGATTCCTCACTTTCTATAAGTGCCAGTTTATTTTCTACCTGTGCAGTTACATCTACAGCCATGTGATGTATCGCATAAATATCCCCCGAGTGGTTTCTTAACGGTTTATAGGTGTAGTTAAAATAAGTGGGCTGAGTCTTTCCATTTACTTCGAGATACGCTTTTTCTTCTTTACCAATCACCGCCTCCCCGCTATCAAACACTTTGGCAAACTGATCCAGAAATGGTTGTCCTTCAGGAATCGGCAATACCTCGCCCATTGTTTTACCAATGATCGACTGATCTTTGTTCCAGAACTTAAGCATCACATCATTCACGTATTGAATGCGAAGCTCTCTGCCAATATAAAGCCCTGCACCAACTTCTGGTGTTTCTGTTATCAAGGTTCTGAATCTTTCTTCGCTCTCCTGTAATTTCAGAAGAGAAAGTTTTTCTTCAGTGATGTCTAACGCTGTTCCGATAAGCCGAATTGGTTTCTTTTCCTCATCATAAAGAAAAAGACCGTTAATTTTTATCCAACGTGTAGTATGATCAGGAAACAGTAATCGGGCTTCATAAAATAGTTTTCCTGTTACTAATGCTTCCCTTTGCGCTTCATCTCTTATTGTTGTGTCCTCGGGATGGATACGGTTTTGATATTCTTCATGAGGCACCGTTGAAGTATAACCGAATATACTGTTGAATCTTGGAGAAGCAGTAGTTTCATCCGTGAGTAAGTCTTTTTCAAATGTCCCCAGACCTACTGAATCAATAATTAATCTTACCCTTGCTTCTGAAGCTTCTAGTTTTTGGCGTGCAGTAACCTGGTCAGTAACATCGTAACCAACAGCGAGTATACTTGTTATCTTCGCGTCATCGTCTCGAATGGGCTTAAGGGTGAAATTAACATAAACCTTTTTGACCGTTTCACCTTCTCTTAAATATGCAATATGTTCCTTCCCTTCATACGTTTCGCCTGAACGATATGATTCCTGTAGCTTCTTAAAAACCAGTTGGTCAATCATCTCAGGCATCGCTTGAAGAAACGGTTTACCTATAATGTCATTATCTTTTCCCCATAGTTTTAATGATTCCTCATTCACCATTTCAATAATAAAATCATCACCTGATAATAAAGCTGCGGAAAAGGGAGCTTCGGCAAAAAGATTTTTGAAGCGTTTTTCGAAGATGCTGTGATTTAATTTTTTTTCGCCACCCATGAAGCAATAAAAACTAGAAACCCTCGTGGAAGGTTCATTAAATGAAACATTGCTAAGGGGTCTTAAATATAGTCAAAGAATCCGGATTGAAAATGGACTCGTTCTCTTTCTCCTGCTTCCCTGATTTCTCGCGATTTAAGAGAAAATGCAAACCGGTTTGTAATATGTGACAATGCTTAGGTCGATTAAAATCTTTCGGGTAAATCACTGAAATCAGTGATTATGATAATTGGTGCGTTGTTGTTTAATAAAGTTGGCTACCTTTCAAACAAAGCATAGTTGTTTGTAATGATAAAAAGCATACCCCTTACACTGATCTTCTTTTGCCAGGTCAATTTAAAAGCACATGATGTTACGCCGGATCCGCATGCTTGGATTAGGATCAATCAACTAGGTTACCGGCCTGGAAACCCGAAAAATGCTGTATGGTGTTCGGCTAAAGATGAAGCAATCAAAGAGTTTCAAATAGTTGATGTTGCTTCAAATAAAGTTGTGTATAACGGAAATGCAGGTAAGCCCTTTGGTGCCTATGGTCCATTTCCGCAAACTTATCGTTTGGATTTCACAAATTTCAAAACATTGGGAAGATTTAAGATCAGGGTAAATGGCACCGAATCACCACCGTTCACAATCGGAGAAAATGTTTATGATGGCGCAGCCGACTTTTGCCTGCGCTACATGAGGCAGCAACGAACAGGCTTTAATCCTTACCTGAAAGACAGTTGTCATACCCATGACGGTTATGTTCTGTATGGAGAACAAGCGGGAATAAAAGACAGCACTTATGCAGATGTTGTCGGCGGCTGGCACGATGCAAGCGATTATCTACAATACGCTACTACTTCTGCCAATGCTACTTATCACTTGTTGGCAGCGTATCGCGATTTCCCAATTGCTTTTAAAGATGAGAAGCAAGCCAATGGTCTGGCCGGAAGAAATGGACACCCGGATGTACTCGATGAGGCTAAGTGGGGGCTTGACTGGCTCCTGAAAATGCATCCTGACAAAGACGTTATGTTTAATCAGATCGGTGACGACCGTGATCACTACAGCATGCGCATACCCAAAATGGACAGCGTATATGGAAAGGGTTATCAACGTCCCGTTTATTTTATTAATGGTGAAGTGCAACAACGGGGAAAATTTCTGAATAACACAAAAGGAACATCCTCAACTGCGGCAAAGCTCAGCAGTGCCTTTTCATTGGGCGCACAGATTTTCGAAAAGTATAACAGCAACTACAGTAAGAAGCTTAAAGATAGATCCTTGACAGCCTATCAGTATGCGTTGAAAAAGCCGGGAGTAACACAAACTGTTTCAGTTAAATCGCCCTATATCTATGCTGAAGATAACTGGGTTGATGATATGGAACTCGCAGCTGCCTCAGTCAATTATTTAAAAGAAGCAAAAGAATATGCCGACAAGGAACCGCAAACACCATGGCTTGGCGCTGATACCGCAAGCCATTATCAATGGTACCCTTTTATCAATATTGGACATTATGAGCTCGCAAAGCAATTACAGGGGAAGGAAAGAGAGCATATCATAAGTTATTACAGAAAAGGAATACAATTGGTATTTGAAAAAGCAAGTAAGAACGCCTTCATGCGTGGTGTGCCTTTTATATGGTGTAGCAACAACCTTACAACTTCTTTTGCTATTCAGTGTTTCTGGTACAAACAATTGACAGGAGATAAACAATTTGAAGCCTTGGAACAGGCTAACGTAGACTGGCTGTTCGGTTGCAACCCCTGGGGCACATCAATGGTGTATGGACTACCATCATGGGGAGATACTCCTGTAGACCCGCATTCTGCATTTACGCGTCTTAAGAATTATCCGATTGATGGAGGTCTTGTAGATGGGCCTGTTTATACACGCATATACAAAAGTCTTATTGGCATCCATCTTAATGACCCTGACGAGTACGCTTCTTTTCAAAGTGACCTTGCTGTTTATCATGATGATTATGGAGATTATAGCACCAACGAACCTACAATGGATGGAACGGCATCACTCATTTACTTGCTCGCTGCAAAGCAGGGCGAGAAACTACATGGCCATACTACATCGCTTGGAGCGTTGATCAAAGGAAACGACAAGGCAAAAAACATAGCATTGGTATTTACGGGAGACACATACTTTGATGGTTTGTCCTTCATTACAAAAGCACTAAAGCAAAATGGTGTTAAAGCGGGCTTCTTCTTCACAGGCCGGTTATACGAAAACAAGGAAGCACAACCGCTTATTAAAAATCTTATGAGTGACGGACACTATTTCGGTCCGCACTCCGACAAGCACCTGTTGTACAACGATTGGATGAACAGGGATAGCCTTCTCGTGAGTAAGGATTCAATGATAAATGATTTGAAAACGAATTATCAAAAGATGGAAGCTCTGGAAATAAAAAACGCGAAGAAGCTTTTTATTCCTCCTTACGAATGGTGGAACAGCGCAGTTGCCTCGTGGTGCAGCGAAGAAGGGATACAGCTTATTAGTTTTACTCCGGGCCTTACAACCAACGCAGATTACACTTACCCTGAAATGGGTACTGCATACAAATCAAGCAATACTATTCTTAAAACACTTTACGAAAAAGAAGCAGACGATGGCCTGAACGGAAGTATTATGTTGATACACATAGGCACGGACCCGCGCCGAAAAGATAAACTCTACAACCACTTACCCCAACTCATAAAACACCTCAAAAGCAAAGGCTACCAATTTAAACGAATAGACCAGTTGTTTTATGATTCTTCCCATTGAGCATAGCCTTCGAAGTAGTTGACAAGTAACAATGTTCAATTTGACAAAGCACAACACAACTTAATAACCATCAACTAATGACTTATGACCATTGCCCAATGCCCAACCAATGACTATTGACTATTGCCCAATGACTATTGACTATTGCCCAATGACTAATGACCATTGACCATTGACTAATGACTATTGACTAATGACCATTACCTAATGCCTAATGCCCAATACCCCATGCCCAATACCTAATGACTTTGAACCCCGAACCCCTAACCTTTAAGCTGTAACTTTTAACCTTTAACAACCACGAACCCCAACCTAGAACCTCGAACTTTATTTAACTAATCCCCTTTCCAATTTCTCACCTCTTCCACTTCCTGCATAACCGCTTTGTTTACATCTACCTTTGCATTCAAGAACAGCACAATAGCGGCTCCATATTCCCGTGCGAAAGGATTGGCAATAGAATCTACAGTTATTACTTGCTCAAAATACTGACTGTGTTCCTTTATTTCACTTTCCCTTTCCGAGCGGTTAATCACTCGGATAAGGTGATTATATTTTTTGTTTAAGTCAAACCAGTTTACGTAGTCCGCATTAAAGGACGAAGCTTTTATTCCTTTGGTTGTATAATAGTTTACTGCTCCTGTCTGACCATAATTATCACAGAGAACTAAGGTTTTGTCGGCTTCCTTAAAATTCGAATACACCCTATCTACTTTTCTGGCGAGCTCTTTCCACCCAAGCATATCAGCAAAGTCTTGCGGTAGTTCGTGGTCTTTGCCATCCTCCCAGCGCAGCATACCAATCTTTTTATATCGCTCCTGGTGATTAACAATAAACTCCGGACTCTTATTCGGGAACGCATACCGATACATAGGAATAAAAAATAACAATGGTATCGCCAGCGCTATTGGTTGTAGAACTCGTGACCTTCCTTCTTTTGAAATATTAGCAACATACACAGAACCAAATGCGATATAAATGGGATATATACCTATCGCATAATAATCTTTAGCCTTGAAATAAAGAAAAACGATTAACGTAAAAAGAATCGACCAGAAGAAGAGTTGGTACTTCTTAAAAGGTGCATAAAAAAGCAACGCGTATAAACCAGCCACAATTACAAGAGTCGATCCGATAAAGAAAAGCAATTGCGACCTCAGAAATATCCATCGGTCAACATGTACCAACTGTGTTTCTGATAATGCTTTAAGGTGATGGAAAACGGGAAAATTATTCTGGTATTGCCAGATAAGATTCGGCAATACAAGTAACAAAGCCAGTAGTGCCGCAATATAAAATGCCTTTTTGGCTAATAGATTTCGTTGAGGGGTGAGCAAGAGAGCTGGCAGCACACCCATGGCTAAAAAGATAATATTGTATTTATTTAAAAAGCCTAGAGCAAATACAACTGCCCCTGTAAAGAGCCATTTAACGTTTTCAGTATTTATGTATTTGATAAGGATAAAATAAACAAAAGTCCAGCAGAGAACGTCAAAGGAGTTTGGTTGGTACAGCATGTTTAACCGCAGAAGCACAGAGAATAAGACACAGGTAGCGCCGAGTATTAAGGCGAACAGGTTACCCTTAAGCTCTTCAATCGTCTTCCATACAACTACCATCGTTAACGCTCCAAACAATGCCGGGAAAAACTTAACCCAGAAAACAGAGCCCCCAAGCAACTTGATAAGTAATGAATTCCACGAGGTAAAAGGCGGAACGGATAAATACCCCCACGCCAGGTGGTCACCCTGGTCAAGGTGAAGATATTCGTCTCGCTGCAAATCATATTCCGGACTTAACAAAAGGTATTGGAGCAGAAACTTCAGGATAACGAAGGAAATGAGTACGATTGTTTTGGTTGATCTTTGCCCACTGGGGCTATTCAATTCTTCTTTTACTTTCATAGCTAATTTTGAACCTTCTTTATACAGAAGCAGTATAATGACTCTTAAAGTTAAGGTTTGGTTGCAGCTTCATCTACTCTTTTGTGTCTTATAATGTTTTATTCAATTTTATCTGTTCTCCTGCTCAAACAATTTGATTATCCTGCTGAACCATTGGAAAAGTTAATGGAATAGAGTTGATTAAAAAAAGAAGACATAACCTTCCTTCGCGCGGCTAACAATGTACAACGATGATTCCTGTTCAATGATCGCAAAGCGATTTAATGTAGTTTCCAACTTTCCCTTTAGCGGTAACTTTTGCTTTATCCGCAGTAAACCGATCTTTTAAGGAGTTGTAAATTTCGATTGGAATGGTGTCTTGAAAAACAAAATTAAAGGTCTTTGCAGGGATAGCATTAACGGATTAACCTGCCATTGGTAGAGAGGGTTAATGGATACACCTGTTGCTTGGCACAATTATCTTTATATGGTATCAATCAAGTTGTAAATAAATTTTAAAGCTATGGATAATAAAAATGAAACAACAGTAGATAAGAATAGCGGGACATCTTTTGTTAATCATCAGCAGGCAATTGATAATGCAAAAAATGAAAGGATAAAATCAGAGACAGATACCGATAAATTAGATCCTGAAACTGCTAACAATCCTGCAAGGCGCAATCTTAAAACCGATGTCTCTCAAAAAAGCACCGGTGGTGGTAAGCAAAGCTCACCTGGCGACTAACAAGTTACCACTATAACACTAAAAGCCGGACAAATCCGGCTTTTTTTTATAATCACTTCATTTCTCAGGACGCCACAAGGGGGAAGCTCTGTATTTTTTGTATGGGAAAAATGATAACGGATAATTCAAATTTGAGTTTTCAAAGTCCTCACGCCTTGTGTTAAACGTTGGTTCGTTTTAATTTAGAATTATGAATTCAACAGCGTTTTTATTAATGCGACTTGCAATTGCAATGAGCATGTTTGGGCACGGACTTGCAAGATTGCCAAAACTCAATGCCTTCAGTAATTGGATGGTAGGACTCTTCGAGAAGTCATTTTTGCCCCAAGCCTTGGTGTTGCCTTATAGTTATATACTACCAATAGCTGAATTTTTAGTTGGGTACTTCTTATCCTGGGATTGTTCACCAGGGCCTCCCTGATCGCCGGTGGAATAGTAATAATTTCATTAATATTTGGTACTTGTATGCTGGAGAATTGGGAGGCATTGCCATCGCAGCTGATTCACGTAGCCTTCTTTGCTGTACTGCTGCATTTTGAAGGATACAACACCTGGGCTATTGATCGCCTGATTAAAAAGTAGAACAAGAAGTAGGATGGTGCATACCATCACACTTCTTGTCCGAAAATAGAGTGAAAACTTAGGTGTGATAATAGATGTACTATTACACTACAACTATTTTCCCGCCTTCTTATACTTTTCAATAATCACTCTTTCAATATCTAAACCTTCAACCTTTTCAGTACCCTGTTGTACAAGCGTATCATTAACTACGTTAACTGTAAAAGTAAAGGTGTGGTTTTCCCATTCCCTGAAGTTGCAGAATTCAAGATTCTCAGTATAGGTGTTGCCATTGAGTTGATACGTTCCACCACCTGCCACAAATAACGCGCTGGAATCTTTTCCGGCGTTTAAATCATGTCGTAAAAAGGAAAAATGTGTTTTGTTAATAATCTTGATCATCCGTTGATTCGCACTTGCGGGTGAAAAAGTCGTGTCTCCTTTTTCAATTTTTGTCTCTGATAATAGTTCCCACGTGCCCTCAAGAGAAAGTGATGGTTCTTTGTCTGTTTCTTGGTTCTTACTACAGGATATCAGGGTTAGAGAAAATATAAGGGTTAACGCTAAAGGATGTGCGAGTTTAGTTTTCATTTTATTAGGTAATACTTTGAAGCAATATATTCAAAATAAAGTATTTGGCTGTATGCCAGAATATTTGTCCTGATAGCCATTAACGCCTGCAATTTTTTTAATCAAGAGCCTATGTAATGCAGGCTCTTTTATCTAGACTTCCCGGTAGTTCACACCCGTACTATGTAAACGATCTTACGTACGCTGCATTATTTATAATTGTTATCACAGCTCCTGCAATGATAACCGCTGTTATTAGAACAACAAACACGATTCTGTATTCAGCTTTCGCATGGTACAATAATGCATTGAGGAATACATCTATAAGTAATATTATCATATAAGGTTTATAGTAATAACGTTAACACTTTAAAGCCAACCGGGAAAAATCGTTGCCAGTCGCCTGAGTAGTCCTCGTTTCGATAAATTCTCCCATTTATTCTCTAATCTGTCCTTTTCCTTTGGTCCCGGTTTAGCGTTTATTAGTAAGATTAAACAGCAACCGTTATGATTAATAAAGGAACTAAATTATACAGCATTATCCATCAAAAATGCCCCCAATGCCAGGAAGGTGATATGTTTAAATACGGTACACTCAGTTCTAAGTTTGGAGAAATGCATAAAAATTGCCCCGTATGTGGCTTTGACTTCATCCAGGAACCGTCATTTTACTTTGGCGCAATGTACTTTAGCTACGCCATACAGGTGGCCGTTTTTGTCGCTGTCTACCTTGTATTAAGATACACAATAAATCCTGATACATGGACTTATGTGATTTGGATGATTGTAGGCGCAGTTGTCATCTTACCACTCAATTTTAGGTGGTCAAGACTTGCATGGATTAATCTTTTCGCAAAGTACAACCCCAACACCAGGAAGGCATAGATTAATTATGGTTCCGACAAAAAAAACAATGATCTTGTACTAAAGCAACGATGGTTGCCTTCCGGAAAGATCCTTCGCATCCTTGCAGAAATGTGAGAAGTCCGTATATCCAAAATCAAAAGCATTGAATTTGTAGCCTTGGACCTTGTAGGATTTAAGCGCCGATTTAAAACGCAAGGCTTTCTGATAGAACTTCGGAGAAACACCTAGCTCTTCAAGAAAATAGCGCCTAGCGGAGGCATACGTTATATTGTTCCTAGCGCAAAGCCTTTCAATACTTTCAGGTTCTGTATAAGCTGAATTACTGAGTTGATTGATCATCGTGGCAACCTGCTTCTGCTTATAGGTGAAGATATTGGAAAGACAAAATTTTTTCAGATAATTTTCAATGGTCCAGACGCGTTCCTGAAACGTTGCCAGTGTAAGGAACTGATCCGATGAAAAGCCTTTTAATTTATGAGAAATATCAATTTGATTATTGAGTACTTCTGCTGCCGGATAGTTGAATATCAAACTCCTTGCATTTGCTTTGAGCTTCACATAGAAAATCTTACTAGACCGGGGATATAACCCCGTGAATGCATCAGTTGTATTCCCTAGCAATGCAATTTGAGGAAGCCTGATCGTAGTGCCCGTTCGCTCGTTAATACTCGCGCCGGGTTGCCTCAGGTGAAAAGCCAACAAGGTGTTAACGGAAGGTAATCCTAAAATTTCTGTTGGTTTCTCGCCATTGTCAACTTCAAAGTAATATTCTACAAGCCATCTGAGGTCGGCTTGCGGATAGGCAAGTTTTAAAAAAGCAACCGACTCACTTTCGAATATTACCTTCTTCATGCTTTACATTAAACCTTCTTCTAACCGGTTCAGTAGTTCTAAACCAAATCCTGAAATACAATATCGTTCTTTTTTGTCGTTTAGCAATTTCTGTGTCCAATCAACAAAGCCGCCATCAGCAATTTCCAGCTCACGTCCGCTCTTTCTGATCATAATTTTAAATTGAACGCCCTGATAATAATTGTTGTCCTTCGCATGGTCATCCGTTTGAATCGCTATATCAGGGGCTTCTGTGTTTAAATGCGATGCAATCTTTGTCAGGAAGTCTGGTTGCACATAATTCTTTCTATTCAGAAGCCTGACGTAAAGGTCCTCAACGTTGAAAAGGTTTTTAAGTACAACGGATAATGTAAGTATATGATCGGCTATCGCTGCTTTTTCAAAGGTATAGTCCCCTGCATCACGACCAGATGTTACAAGGCAACCGATGGTAAAGTGTGGCGCAAAGCCCTTAATGTTCATCAGCTGTGCTCTGACATGCCGTTGTACTGCACAACATTTTATCGTTCTATGTTTCTCCTTCTTAGACTTACTCTTTTTCCTGGTTGATGCAATTTCGAGTGCCAGCGCGTTGGTAGCATCTGATAGTACTTCTGTACCACGCAATGAAGACACAACTTTATCCTGGTTTACCATACCTACAGCAGAGCAGGTTCCTAATGGAACAAGGGGTGACAGGTGCTTCACTTCAAACCCTCTTGATGAAAAGAATTTAAGCGTGTCACACATTTTCTCTAATAACTTGATGTAGTCTGTTTCTGCAGGTTGCGTGAAGCGGTTCTTCTCATAAAGATTAAGAAGGTCTGGCGCAGTTAGTGTAGCAGTTCTCTCCCTGAATACTTCCAGTAGCAGGGTGTTCAACGCTGACCCTGATAGTTTGTTTGCTAGCAGATCTACTACATCAACGCCAACCTTTGCTTCTATTATCTTTGATATGCTATTGTCCATTAGGTTCGCACTTTAGCCATTAAAAAATCATTGAGAAATTTCTTGTTCTTAAGTACCGACATTTTTCTGATTCCTTCCACTTCAAATCCATTTTTTAGCAGAACTTGTTTTGATGCAGCGTTTGGTTCAAATACACCTGCATAAATCCTGTAGATATTCAGCTCGCTGAAGGAATAGTTGCATACAAGATTTACGGCCTCCGTCATAATACCCTTGTTGTGAAATTGTTTGCCTAACCAAAAGCCGATTTCTGCAGAATGCCGGTAAATATCGTGCTGCAATGTAAGGCTAATTATTCCTGCAAAGTTGTTCTGATAATATATTGCCCACGTCGGATCTTTAGAAGTATTGTTTACCATATTGATAAATCCAAGGGCGTGGTCCTCAGAATAGGGGTAGGGAAAAACATCTCTTAAATACATACTAATTTCCGGATCGTTTGCTTGCAGTGCTATATCACTGGCCATGCTCGTTTGAAGTGATCTTAAGGTAATTGCATTCTTACCGAATATCTCAATGTATTTCATACTGCAATCCTAATGAATCTCAGTCATTCTTTTGGTGTAAAAAACTTGCAAAAGGTGATGAGTATCCTGGATGTATTATACGTATGTTACTGTACTTTCAAAAAAGTTTGAAAGTTTAGAAACAAAAGATCGACTGTTTCGTACAATACAATGTAGGGCAGCGTTAGCAGGTAAAATTAAAATTTAGCTTATGGAAATAGCCGGATTAATTCTTTATCTTCTTATAACGGGTTATATTACTCTATATGTAGGACAGGTACTGTTTAAAAATGGGAGGCACTTCCTGATTCAAATGCTCGTACGGGAAGACCTGACCAATGCAGTAAACAGAATCTTATTAACGGGATACTACCTTGTTAATCTCGGCTATGTCTTCATCATGCTTACAAACCATCCTCCTATGAGGACACTGCATCATTTGATATCGGCCTTGTCAACATCGGTAGGAACGATCATGCTTACGCTGGGAACCATGCACTTCTTTAATATAGCCGTAGTCATTCTATGGAATAAATTGAATAACACCAAAAGAGTAACTATATGAATACATCACACGTTCTTTTCGCTTACCTCATCTATTTGCCTGTTACCATCGTGCTGACCTGGTATGTTGCTCATACCCTTTTTAAGAACGGAAGGATTTTTATGCTCGATATCTTTCATGGTAAAACAGAAATAGCAATGGCCACAAATAAGCTTTTTGAAGTAGGCTTTTACCTGCTCAATGTAGGGTTTGCACTTTGGATACTTGAGATCAGCTTCGAGCTGCGCTCAGCACAAGCGGTTGTTGAAGTTCTCAGTAAAAAGATCGGAGGTTTTTCTATTTACCTGGGGCTCATGCTATTCTTCAATCTCTATATGTTCTTTCGGGGCCGTAAAGCGGCACGTGCAAATGTAAAGCCTGTATTCGTACAAGATGCTGTGAAAATCAACGCTCCTGGTAGTCATTAGTATCCTAACGACTTCAGTATCATAACGACTTCTGTTAATATTTTTACCTGAAGGTTAAGGCGATACGGTGAACGTGTATTCATCGGTCGCCTTAATTATTCTTGACACGTACAAAACGAGTATCTTATTGAAGTTGTGCGCTACGCGATCTAACTTTCAACAAAATACATTCAGCTTGATTCTGTTCCACGCTATAAAGCATCATCTCGGTTATATAAAAAATACCATCAGGGGGTACACGATGGAGGAGATAGAACCGCAATTACTACGGATAGGTGGTTCGCAAATGGACCTTTACCACGGTCTGCTATCACCCGATAGAATCAGCGATGAAATAATTGAATACCTACAACAAAATTGCTTGTTAGAGAAGAACGTCTATCTCGAATGGCTTAATCAGAACGACGGATTCCGTTTATTGACCTTGTCAGATGGTTCGATATGGGTTTTACGGGAAGGAAAAGAAAAAGACAAGTATGTCCATGTGCATCCTGGAAGATATTCACCGCAGACCTTAAGGGTAAAGGCAAGTGTTTTAAAGACTGCTATTGCTGTAAAGATACATGTAAGAGACCACCCTGACATAACAGTGAATACGGAATTGTTGAATAAAATAAGGAAACTTATAAAGTTATCTCCTTTAAAAGGATTACAAGAGAGTAAACATCTGACCGATGTTTTGGCACTTTTATCTGGCAGGGAATCATTTAATGAATTAAAATAAGGACACGCTTCTGTATAAATGATTTTGATATTTTAAATGCGTGTTTCCGTTACAAATCTTCTATCTTTGTCTATCCAAAAGATCAATGAAATAAACAGACAGTGAACTACCTTTTGAATATTATTGAAACAAGGGTTTTCGCTTTTCTTCTACCTACCCGGACGTTTTCGCTCTTCTATTATTTTCGTGAGCTATGAAGTTTTAGAAGAAGTATCATAACGAGTCAAGCAATCAATTATCTAACTATATAAATCATGAAATTAAATACCCTCACACTTATTGTTTTAGTACTAACTGTACCTCTGATTTGTAGTGCCCAGGCAACGAAATTTGGTATAAAAGCAGGCATTAACCGGTCTACACTGGATAATGAAGGCTCTGATTTTGAAATGTTTGAAGCTCGTACTGGTTTCAGGGCAGGTGTACACGCATTGTTTAATCTCAAAGACAAATGGAATTTACGTGCAGAGTTGCTATACTCTAATGATGGGGCAAATTTTAAAGATACTGACCTCTATTTAAAATTAAATCAGCTTTCGCTGCCACTACTTGTTAATTATGCGTTTACTAATAGTGTAAGTCTGGAGTTGGGCCCTGAATTTAACTATATTATTCACGAAGATTCTAAGTGGTTCCTTGATGAACCTTCTCTTAGTAAAAAGTTCGATTACGGGGTAGCACTGGGTATAGAAGTAAAGCCTGTCAGCAGCCTAGGTGTATCTCTACGTAACTACTTCGGGTTTCGTTACCACGATGAATTTACGTCGCGTGATATTAATAACAATTTAACGGATCGTTTGAAAATTGCGCGAAGTAATGTGCTTTCGCTATCCCTCAATTATTATTTTATTCAATAGTGAACCGGACCGTTGTAACAGTATCTAACTTGTTAAGGCGTTACCGGTCCTGTTATGGTATTGTACTAATAATTAAGTTAAAACTGATACCCTTGTATACTCAGGCTGCTAATCGATCTAGCAGCATAGAATACTCTCCCAATAAATTGCTACTCTTTCTTCCTTCAAAGTTCAAATAAGAAAGAGTAGCAGCTTAGCTATCTTTCTTGGAAACCCCCTCTTTAGCGTTAACGCCTCACAGCATTCAATCATCCTACATTCTTCTCATCAATTTATAATATCCCAAGAGAAGCCTTTAAGCTCATTATAAAGCTCTGACTAATAGGTCAGTTAGGGTAAAAAGTGTCTTGCTTTCAGAATCAAAACAACAAAAATAGCGTCGATCTTTGTTTAGAATAATTCCAAATAGTTTAAAATCCTTACTTTTACGGCAAAATGTGGCATTCTGTCTTCCGACTAGGTTTAAGGCTGAATCAGGCAATTTGGCGGCTATTTCGACGCAGGATTGATAAAGGCGGCAGCCGCAGGAACAGCAGACTTTTTATTAAAGATTGAAATCTAAACGTTTTATATGATCCGAATATTCCAAACATCTCTACTGGTGCTTTGCATACTGGGAGGGGGTATGTCAAAAGCACAGTCAAAAAATACTTTACTCGATCAGGGCTTCTGGAAGTCCAAACCAGAGGTAGAGACTGTTAAGGCAGAAATAGCAAAAGGAAACAATCCTGCGCAGTTTAATGAAATGTCTTTTGATCCTACCGTTATAGCCATCAATAACGATGCACCAAACGCAACAATTAAATTTCTTTTAGACCAGGAGGGAAACAGTATTAAGAAGGTGACGCACGACAGTCGTATTTATCTCCATTGGGCCGCAAACAAGGGTAATGTTGAGATAGTAGAATATCTTCTGGCAAAAGGCTCTGATATAAACGCGGAAGATAGCCACAGTCTTACGCCAATTGCTTTTGCGGCCAATAACGGGCAAAGCAACGTTGCTGTATACGAATCCTTTTTTAAAGCGGGCCTCGACCCTAAGAAAAAATACAAAGAGGGTGCAACACTGCTGCTGATGGCTATTCCTAATGACAAAGATCTTACGCTTACCAACTACTTCATCTCAAAAGGTCTGTCGCTTACCGAAACCGATGCCAACGGCAATACTGCCTTTAATTATGCAGCAAGATCTGGTAATGTTCAGTTTCTAAAAACGCTGAAACAAAAAGGTGTAAAATATACAGATAACGCCCTCATCTTCGCCGCGCAGGGAACGCGACGGGCAGCAAACACGCTTGAAATTTATCAATATTTGATTGATGAATTAAAAGTAAAACCAACAGTTACAAACAAGGAAGGAGAAACAGTACTTCACATTCTCGCTCGCAAACCTAACCAGTCTGAGATCATTAAATACTTTTTAGATAAAGGGGTTGATGTAACCAAAACAGATAAAGAAGGAAATACGGCGCTGCTGAATGCTGCAGCAGGAAGAGATGTTGCTGCGGTAGAAACATTGTTGCCTAAGGTGAAAAACATCAATACAGTAAATACAAAAGGAGAGTCTGCATTAACAATGGCAGTAAAATCAGGTTCTGCTGATATGGTATCCCTGCTTTTGAATAAGGGCGCTGACGCAAATGTTAAAGACAAGGATGGTAATACACTCGCGTACTATCTTGTTCAATCTTACAGGCCGCAGAATGCCCGTGGTGGTTTTGCAGGACAAGGGCCGGACGACTTTAGCGCGAAATTGAAAATACTACAGGATAACAAGCTCGACTTTTCCGCACCTCAGGCGGGAAACAATTCGCTGTATCATGTTGCTGTAACTAAAAATGATGTAGCATTATTAAAAGCGCTGTCATCTCTGAATATCAACGTCAACACAAAGAACAAAGAAGGTGTAACGCCTTTGCATAAGGCAGCAATGATCTCCAAAGACGATTCAATGCTAAAATATCTGTTGTCTATAGGAGCGCAAAAGGATATTACTACCGAGTTTGACGAGACTGCTTATGCACTGGCAAAAGAAAATGAGTTTTTCACGAAGAATAACATTTCCGTTGAGTTTTTAAGATAGAACCATGAAGTTATTAATGAAATTGTGCCTGGTGTGCGTGATCACCTGTTTTTCCTTTCACGCGTCAGCCCAAAAAACGAAGTACAAGTGTTTACTACAGATGTCAAACTACATGGGCGAAGGCGCCTATGTGGTAGTATCACTCATTAATCCTAAAGGGGAATACGAAAAAACGCTGTATGTGATGGGTGATGACAAAGAGTGGTACAACAGTTTAAAAGAATGGTATAAGGTGTATTCGAAAAGACCTACGGATATCAGTGCAATCACAGGAGCTTCCGTTACAGGTGGCGATCGCAGCGTAACTACGTTTGAGATCGACAACACGAAGGTCAATAAAGGATATAAACTCCGTTTCGAAACTGCTGTAGAGGACCAGCAATATCATGTAGATGATGTCGAAATTGCATTGACTGACGAAGGGCTTGCTGCCAGAACAGAAGGCAAAGGGTACATCAGGTACGTAAAGCTCAGCAAGAGCGAATAGGAGTTTCATAAATGACACTTTCGGTATGGCGATATGCCCACCTCGCGTTGGCATTGTTCTCTTTTATTTTTCTGGCATTGGCTTCTGTTACGGGAGTAATACTGGCTGTCGATGCAGTTAGGGAGAGGGCGTCGCCATACCGTGCGGACAACATTGAAAACATAAGCCTTACAGAAACATTAACCGTGTTGCGTAAGGCTTATCCTGAAATCACGGAGATAAGCGTTGATCACAATCAGCATATTGTGTTGCAGGGCGTTGATGCAAATGGTGATGATGTAGAAGCATACATCAATCCGCGTACAGGAGCCTTATCGGGAAAGCCCGAAAAGAAGAGCGACTTCATTCAATGGATTACCGCTCTGCACCGCTCGCTTTTCCTTCATGAGGCCGGCAGATTTTTTATTGGCCTGAATGCTTTCCTGCTTATGCTCATTTCAGTCTCAGGTATCGCGCTTATCATTCAACGGCAGGAGGGTATACGGCGATTCTTTTCGCGAATTGTCAAAGACGACTTTGCGCAGTATTATCATGTCGTAACAGGCAGGTTAGCTCTTATTCCAATTTTTATCATTGCACTTAGCGGTACTTATCTATCGCTCGTGCGGTTTAATCTGCTGCCTCAGCCAAAGATCAATCACGAGGTTGAAACCGTTGCGTCTGATAGCCCTTCTGAAAAGAACATTGCTGATTTTGCAGTGTTTAGCAATACCATGCTTTCAGAAGTTCGAAAGATTGAATTTCCTTTTTCTGATGATCCTGATGAATATTACGTGCTGAAACTGAAAGACCGTGAAATGGTTATTGACCAATTTACGGGCAACGTTCTTAGTAACGTTCAGTACCCTTTTACAGCGCTCCTTGAAACCCTGAGCCTCGACCTCCATACTGGTCGCACAAGTATTGTGTGGGCTATTGTTCTCGCAATTGCGTCCTTAAATATTTTGTTTTTTATTTACTCGGGTTTCAGCATGACGGTACGGCGGATCGCAACGCGTATTACGAATAAGCACAAACCACACGAAAGCGAATTTATTCTTCTCGTTGGCTCCGAGAACGGGAGTACGTTGCGTTTTGCCAATGCTATTCATCAACAGCTTCTCGCTAATAAAAGAACATCTTTCCTAGCCGAGCTTAACAACTATGCTGTTTTTCCAAAGGCAAAGCATCTTGTGGTGTTCACCTCTACACATGGACTTGGACATGCTCCTTCTAATGCGAATAAACTCGTGTCACTCTTATCGAAAAATACGCAAACCCAGTCTGTTTATACTTCAGTGGTGGGGTTTGGATCACATGCATATCCTGACTTTTGTGGCTACGCCAGAACGGTAGATGAAGTGCTTGCACGTCAGCCATGGGCCGAACCACTCGTCACATTGCATACGGTAGACGATAAATCGCCTTTGCAGTTTACACAATGGGTAAAAGCGTGGAATGAAAAAACTGGACTTTCACTCACCACTGCGCCAGCGTTGTATAACGGTGTCCCTGAGGGTCTACGGAAAATGCACGTGCTGGAAAAAACAATGGTGGCCAGTAATGATGAGACGTTTCTATTAACATTAAAGCCTGATAGAAAAACTGTGTTTACTTCAGGAGATCTGCTTGCGATTTATCCTGACAATAATGGTAAAGAAAGGTTGTACTCCATCAGCAAGAGCAAGGGAAATATTCAACTTGCTGTAAAGCTCCATCCTTCAGGCTCTGGTTCTCGTTATTTGTATGACTTAAATCCTGGAGCTGTAATCAGCGCACGGATTGTTCATAACAAAGGATTCCATTTCCCGCAGCCTGCTCCTGCTGTAGCTTTGATTGCCAACGGTACTGGTATAGCACCTTTTCTTGGAATGGTTGAGCAGAACAAAAAGAAAACAGAAGTCCATTTATACTGTGGTTTTCGAAGAAGAACAGAATTAATACAACGCTATGAAGGTTTTGCTGATGAATACATGCAGAAGCAGCACCTCAAAACCTTTAACATCGCTTTTTCTCAGGAAGAAAACCATTGTTATGTAATGGACCTTATCAAAAGAGATGCTAAATTTTTTGTTAACCTTCTTGCTGTAGGAGGGGTTGTGATGATATGTGGTTCCCTTGCCATGCTGCAGGATGTTGAGGCTACCCTAGATCAAATATGTATTAAGCGATTTGGAGCAGGTATTGCAACGTATAAGTCGAGCGGACAAGTAGTTGCTGATTGTTATTGATCCACAATTATAATGATACGAGTATTTGTTGTTGGACTGAAGATGTTAATCGCAGTAGTGTTGTTATTGCAATGCTTAATGGGCAATGCGCAAGTACTGCGAAAGAGAACTACGTTATTGATGGGGGGGAGGTTTGATATTACAATTGTAGCTGAAGATTCTCTCACTTCAGAGAAGTATATTGATACGGTTATTGCAGAGATTGTACGGATCGAAAATCTTATCTCAGATTGGAAACCTGAAACACAGATATCCGAAGTTAACAGAAACGCGGGTATTCACCCTGTAAAAGTTGATCGGGAGGTTTTTGAGCTTACAAGAAGGGCGCTCCAGTTTTCTCAGATTACAAACGGTGCTTTTGACATCAGCTTTGCTGCCATGGACAGGATCTGGAAGTTTGACGGCTCTATGAAGGAGATGCCATCAGCGGAGGCTATTAAGAAATCAGTAGAGAAAGTGGGATACAAAAACATTATCCTGGATGGCGTATCATCTACCATCTTCTTAAAATTAGAAGGAATGAAGATTGGCTTCGGTGCACTGGGTGAAGGTTATGCTGCCGACAGATGTAGAGAGATGATGCTCGCAAAAGGAGTTAAGGCAGGTATTGTGAACGGATCAGGAGATATGAGCGCCTGGGGAAAACAACCAAATGGCGAGCCATGGAAGATAGGGATTACCAATCCGTTCAAAAAGAATAAACTTCTCGATGTAGTAACACTTCATGAAGGCGCCGTTACAACTTCTGGTAATTATGAAAAATTTGTCGTGTTCAACGGCAAGCGCTACTCGCATATTATCAATCCTTCAACAGGATATCCTGCTACCGGTCTTGCCAGTGTAACGGTATTTGGCCCAAGCGCTGAAATGGCTAATGGTTTCAGTACCTCACTGATGGTGTTGGGCAGCAAGGCGGGACTTGTCTTGTTAAAGAAGTACCCTGAATACCATTGCATCATGATTACCGATAAGGGAAAGGTGATTAGATCAAAGAACAAATAGGTTGAAAACACAACCACCTTATCTATAACATTCCTCCAATAATTTTTTCTGAGTTAGCATGAAGCAAAGCTTCACAAGAATGTCTTTCAGACGAAAGAAGTAGAAGGATAAACAAAAAAGGTGGCCGTTGCCGGGCCACCTTTTACTATAATTAAACTATGAACTCTTATTTTAAATCAAAGCGATCAAGATTCATTACTTTGTTCCATGCAGCTACGAAGTCTTTTACAAACTTCTCCTGTCCATCTGAACAGCCATATACTTCCGCAATTGCTCTTAGCTCTGAGTTAGAACCAAAGATAAGATCAGCGCGGGTGGCAGTCCATTTTACAGAACCTGTTTTACGATCGCGACCTTCAAACACATTCTGAAATGCAGAGGTAGCACTCCATGTAACTCCGAAATCAAGAAGGTTTACAAAGAAGTCGTTAGTCAGTGTCTCAGGTTTTGTTGTGAACACACCGTGCTTCGATCCATCAAAGTTGGTGTTTAAAACACGCATACCGCCAACAAGTACAGTCATTTCAGGTGCAGTGAGTGTTAGCAACTGTGCTTTGTCTACCAACATGTTTTCAGCTGCAGCCTTGTGATGTAACTTGATGTAGTTTCTGAATGCATCTGCAGAAGGTTCAAGTACCTCAAATGATTCAACATCAGTTTGCTCCTGCGTAGCATCTACACGACCAGGTGTAAACGGTACTTTTACTTCAACACCTGCATTCTTTGCAGCTTTCTCAACACCAACACAACCTGCAAGAACAATAAGATCTGCGATGGATACTTGCTTGCCACCAGACTGCGCTGCATTAAATTCTTTCTGTATGCCTTCAAGTGTTTTTAACACTTTGCTTAACTGATCAGGATTATTTACTTCCCAGTTACGTTGTGGCTCAAGGCGAACACGTGCACCATTGGCACCACCACGTTTGTCAGAACCACGGAAGGTAGAAGCTGACGCCCATGCTGTAGACACTAATTGAGACACTGTAAGGCCTGAAGCAAGAACTTTGCTCTTCAGCGCCGCGATGTCGTTATCATCAATTAATTTATGTGTTACTGCAGGAAGTGGATCTTGCCAGATCAATTCTTCTTTTGGCACTTCAGGTCCTAGGTAACGTGCACGAGGCCCCATATCGCGGTGTGTTAGTTTAAACCACGCACGCGCAAATGCATCTTCAAACTCTTTAGGGTTTTCAAGGAAACGTCTTGAGATCTTCTCGTAAATAGGATCGAATCTAAGCGCAAGGTCAGTTGTAAGCATAACAGGCGTGTGGCGTTTTGATGGATCGTGTGCATCAGGCACGCTGTTAGCACCGCCATTATTCTTTGGCTTCCATTGTTTTGCTCCTGCAGGACTGGTAGTCAATTCCCATTCAAAGGCAAACAGGTTTTCAAAGAAGTTGTTGCTCCATTTTGTAGGTGTTGTAGTCCAGGCACCTTCAAGACCACTTGTGATAGTATCGCCAGCATTTCCTTTGCCAAATGTATTCTTCCAGCCAAGGCTTTGTTCTTCAATGCCCGCACCTGCAGGCTCAGCACCTACATACTTCGAAGGATCTGCAGCACCGTGTGTCTTACCGAAAGAGTGCCCTCCGGCAATAAGTGCTACGGTTTCTTCATCGTTCATTGCCATGCGACCAAATGTTTCCCGGATATCGCGCGCAGAAGCAACAGGATCAGGGTTTCCGTTAGGTCCTTCAGGGTTTACATAGATAAGACCCATTTGCACGGCGCCAAGCGGAGCCTCAAGCTCGCGTTGTGGTGTATAACGCTTGTCATCAAGCCAAGTAGTTTCAGAACCCCAATACACATCTTCCTGAGGTTCCCACACATCTTCACGTCCGCCGGCAAAGCCGAAAGTCTTAAAGCCCATAGATTCAAGTGCGCAGTTACCTGCAAGAATCATAAGGTCAGCCCAGGAGATTTTTTTACCATATTTTTGTTTAACAGGCCACAGAAGTAAGCGTGCCTTGTCAAGGTTAGCGTTATCAGGCCAGCTGTTAAGCGGGGCAAAACGCTGTTGGCCAGCACCTGCACCACCTCTACCATCGCCAACGCGGTAAGTACCAGCACTATGCCATGCCATACGAATAAAGAAAGGTCCGTAATGACCATAATCTGCTGGCCACCATTCTTGTGATGAAGTCATCAGTTCGAAGATGTCTTTCTTTACCGCTTTTAAATCCAGTGAATTAAATTCTTTAGCATAGTCAAAGCTTTCGCCCATCGGATCAGACAGGGAAGAATGCTGACGTAAGATGTTAAGTTTCAACTGATTTGGCCACCAGTCGCGGTTGCGTGTACCACCGCCGGCAGTTTGTTTAAGAGAGCCACCGTGAAACGGACATTTTACTTCGCTATCATTGACCTGCAATGATTTTTGGGTAGTAGGGATACTGTTTTCCATATTATTAGTAAGTGGATAATTACTGAGGTTTTTTCGAAATCACCCACAAGGATAGGGCTAATACCATTATAAATCAAATTGATTATCTTTATGATCTTATCATTATTATCTATAACTCACATGCAATTTGTGATGCATTACTGGTTTTAGAACAGATTAAGGTTGCGCGTATGAAGCGATTAGAGCCTTTTACTGGCAATCTTGCTTTTTCGCCGACTGCCCAGTTACTTGATTCTTTAGTCTGCCTCCCTTGTGGCTCCCATTTCCCATCAGTCTTCCTTGTGCCATTCTTCTGCGATTGTTCTATCAACCTTCATAAAAAGGCCTTTTTATTGAAGAATCAGCGAATTATCAGTGAAATACCACAGAATCTATACTGATTTCACACCGTACCCAGTCTACTGGCGCACTGAATAAAATAATTAACGATTTTTTTACTCCGTGTATGGAATGCGGAGTGCGAACATATTTTTGTTCTGACGATATTAAAAAAGTGACAACAATAAAAAATGTAAAGTTATGGGAAAAATTATTGACAATCAGATTACGGGCTCATTTAGCGGAAAATTTGGAGATGACCTTGTTTTTAAAAGGTATGGCAACAAGACCTTTTTTAGTAGGAAAGGGAAGAATAAAACACCTGCCAGCGCCGAGCAACTTAAAAAGAGAGCCATGTTCACGGAAGCGCATTTTTATGCCGATGTTACATTAAGGGAACCGGAGAAAAACGAGTGGTACACCATTGTAGCAGAAGTCAATGGTTTAAGAACCGCTCAACAGGCCGTAGTAAAAGATTTTATGACGATGCCTGAAATTGAAGATGTGGATATAAAACCCTATAAGGGAAAGGTAGGGGATGTAATTCTGATGACACCGAAAATGCGCTTGAAGATTACGAAGGTTGAGGTTTCGATTTATGATGCCACCGGAAATATGATTGAGTCAGGATTGGCAACAAAGAAAGGCTTTAACTGGGAGTATAAGGCTACAGTTGTTAATCCAAATCCAGAACGGTGCAGGGCTGAGATTGTTAGTTACGATAGGTTTGATAAGACACATTGGAAGGTGGTAGGATTTTGAATTGGAGTTTGTGGAGGTCTGAGGGCGATGACTTAATGACTAGTGGTTTTATACGAATCAAATCCTGGAATTTTTAAATGGGGCCTTTTTTTGCAAAAGGGATAGTAGCGGCACCCCGCAGTTGGGGTTAGGCATGAGCGTAGGCACGAGGAGTATAGCGAATAGCCCGACCCGGAGTGAGGGTTGAAACTGCGTGATGGAAGCGAAGGGATTTGCCCAAACTAATTAAATTCTTTTCCTATGGGCTTTTGCCTTCAAATGGAGACGCTTTTAGTTCGTTAGTATACATTAGGCAACAAGGATTTGCAATCGGAGTGGCGTTTCGCACGACTCTGAAATTTTTAGCAAGGGAAGTAATCTTGTTAACCCTTACTTTTTATTTATATAACTAACCGATATGCAGTGAACAGACTTCCTCATATTGTATCCATTTGCAAGTAAATGCACGAACACACACCGTTGAAGTGAGATAAGCAAAATCACTATATTTGGGCGAGCCCCTTTTGCAAGTAAGCAGTGTTCAGGTATACGAGGGGTAATCAATTACTAAACAGGTTTGTGAATCATGTATGATGCGCTGAGGAAATACATTAACAATTATACATCCTCTATTATTTCTGATGAGGAGTTTGAGCATTATTACGAAGCGTTTACTCCGCGAACAGTTAAGAAGAGGCAGTTCATTTTGCATGAAAATAGTGTTTGCCAAACCAGTGCTTTTATTGTGAAAGGTGCAATGCGCCAGTATACAATTGATAGTAAGGGTGTAGAGCATATTGTGAGGCTTGGTATAGAAAACTGGTGGATGAGTGACAGGGAAAGCTTTGCGATGGCCACGCCATCTCCCTATAATATTGATGCGGTTGAAGATTGTGACTTGTTAGTTACTACCAACGAGCAGCTAACGAAATTAAGAGCAGTGTCTCCTTTGTTTATAAAAACATTGCATGAACTGGATCTGCGATATTTCATCAGTTCACAAAACAGGATTCAGGCAACGCTTTCGTTTTCTGCAGAAGAGAAGTTTACACATCTGATGAAAACTTATCCTGAATTTCTGCAACGCTTTCCGCAAAACATGATTGCCTCTTATCTCGGTATTACCCCTGAAACATTAAGTCGCGTTAGAAAACAGGCACTTTCAAAATAATTAATACTTTGCTAAAAAAGTCTATGCATCGCAGGTCATTTATTAAAACCGCATCGGTAGGGGCACTCACTCTTTGTGGTGTGCCTTATGCTTTTCCAAAAGGAAAAACGCATTTGGTAACGCTGAGCTTTGATGATGGTTTTAAGAGATCATTTTACAAGACGGCAGATATATTTGAAGAATTTGGACTAAAGGCTTGCCTGAATGTAATAGCTTCTGGCCACTTATCCTCCTTTAAAGCTCCCGATCAATGGATACGGCCGGAGTTGTTGGGTAATTTTGATGATTGGAACAGATTGCAGGAGCGAGGTCATGAAATCATGCCTCACAGCTGGGATCACGTTAATCTAGCCAAAATACCTTATACGGAGGCAACTTTACTTATTGATAAGTGCCTCGATTATTTTGAACAACATCTTGAAGGATTCAAGAGTACTGAATCCGTTTATAATTTCGCGTTTAACGCTTCTACACCTGAGCTCGACGCGTATGCTTTGTCAAAGGTAAAAGCAGTGCGTACGAATGGCGAGCGAGCGGTCAATCCAATTCCTAAAAAGGGGGGTGGAATGCGTATAGGATGTAAATCAAAAGGCCCTGAAAATATTGATCACTGGGTTGAAGAACAGGTAAATAATTTTCTAAAAACAGAAGGTGGATGGCTTGTATTAAATACCCATGGTCTTGATAAGGAGGGATGGGGGCCGATGAGCAGTGCATATTTAAGAAAACTACTCAAACGCCTCGTACAGGTAGATTCGCTCTCCATTATTGCTGCAGGAGCGGTTTTAGCAATGCAGAACAAGTAATTTTATGCAACATATTATTTGCGTTTAAGCCACAGACAAACGCTGCTTTAAAGTTTGATGTTTACTCTAAAGCGTAAACTCTTGATATAGATCAAGTCTCTTTCTTATTTTTTATCATTTTATACTGATCCCGTTGCCTACACTTTTGTGCTATAATAACGCATGTAACGAAGGCATTTATGGCGACAATGTGGATAGTTGACCGCGACCATTCGGAGGTGAAGTTTAAGGTAAAATACCTGGGCATTTCTTCGCTGACGGGATGCTTTAATGATTTCTCGGGAGTGGTCCTTGCAGGAGAAAATTTCTCAAGTGCACATACCTGGTTTGAGGTTAATGTCTGCTCCATCTTCACCAATAATGAAAGACGTGATGCACATCTGAAAAGCCCTGATTTTTTTGATGTGGCCAGGCATCCTGTCATTTCTTTCTGCAGTGATGTGTTGAAAATACAGCACGATAACAGGTTCGAGCTAAATGGTGACCTGTTGATAAAAGATAATGTAATGCCAATTACGTTATCTGTAACCTATGCTGGTACTACCACAGATCCGTGGGGAAACACGAAGGCAGGGTTTGAAGTGCGAGGATTGCTAAATAAGAAACAGTGTGGCTTAAAATGGAATGCGACAACAGGTGCAGGAGCCAGGGTTGTGAGTGAAGACGTCATATTGTCAATCAACATGCAGCTATTAAAGCAGTCGGAACAAAACGCGGCTAAAGTATCAAGAATTGATAACAGATTATCATAAACGTAAACAATAACATAGTATGATTAAAATAGCAATAGTTTTAGGAAGTACAAGACCTGGTAGAAATGGCGAGGCAGTGGCGAATTGGGTGTTTGAGCATTCGAAAAACAGAACAGATGCTCAATTTGAGTTGATCGATATAAAGGACTTTGATCTTCCATTACTGGATGAGGCTGCAGCACCATATCTTGGTCTTTACACAAAAGCTCATACAAAACGATGGTCTGAAACGATTGCTTCTTTTGACGCATATGTATTTGTAACTCCGGAATACAATTATTCTACATCAGCGGCGCTTAAGAATGCTATTGATTTTCTATATAAAGAATGGAATAATAAGGTGGCAGGATTTGTGGGTTATGGAGGCAGTGGCGCTATCAGAGCGGTTGAGCATTTAAGGCTTATTATGGGTGCACTTAAAGTAGCAGATGTTCATACACAAGTATCGCTTTCACTTTTTACTGATTTTGAAAACTTTCAGGTTTTTAAGCCTGCCTCTGTTCACTTACAAAAATTAAATGAGATGATTGATCAGATAGTTATGTGGTCAAAGGCAATGAAAGGATTACGTATGGAGATGGTATCCTGATTTTTAAATCAATTACTTCGATTTTAAGAATTGGAACGGCGAGCTATTGGAGTTTGTGGGGTATCTCCTGTATGGCAGGCCGTTCTCTTTTTGTTGAAATTTTTATTGTTGATGAATGAGATACTATTCCGGGCACCTCGATAAAAAGTAATAACTTTGCAAATAGAACGAAAGCAGAAGGCGGTGTTTTGCGGTTTAAAAATCACTTACTAGCTAACGGAGGAAGTATGAATGATGAAGGTTTTTCACGTATAGGAATGTCAGCAGCGAACTTCAAATCTGCGATGCACAATGTTGAATTTGAAGGAGATGAGGTGGTTACAATCCAAACAGGAGAATCATTGTTGGAAGCGTCTCTTAGAGCTGGGATTCAGCATTTGCATGTCTGCGGGGGAAAAGGTAAGTGTTCTACATGCCGAGTGCTAATTCTTGAGGGCCATAGCAATTTATCAGCTCCAAACAACAAAGAGAAACAGTTAAACAAAAAGCTCTCTTTTCTACCTGATATCCGGCTAGCATGTCAGACAACGGTGCAGGTTGGTACAGTAAAGTTAAAACGCATTATACGGGATGACTCAGACATAGGGTATTACGTGGGGAAAGACGCTGTGCAAACACCACAGCAAATAGGAGAGGAGTTAGAGATGGTTCTTCTCTTTTTCGACATACGCAACTTCACTACCTTTTCTGAAGCCCACTTTCCCTTTGATGTGATTCATGTAATCCGCAAGCTTTTCTCTGTGTTTCAAACTATCTTAGAGAGCCACGGTGGTAAAATAATTGAGTTGATGGGTGATGGCTTCTATGCGGTGTTCCAATGTGAAAGTGATATACATGCTGCCGTTAGAGATGCTGTTCAGGCAGGTTTATCAATATTGGAAAAGCTTAATTCCTTAAATGAATCCTATTTTAAACCGCACTTCATGCATATTATTCAAGCAGGAATCGGTGTGCATGTGGGAAAAGTAATCAGCGGTGAAATAGAACTGAATTCTATCAGTCACCGGTTTGTAATGGGGTCGCCAGTAAACATTGCTTCAAGGTTGCAAAACGCAACAAAGGAGCTTAACAATAGCTTTATTATATCTTCTGAAGTACATAACCATTTGCCAGCAAGTATGCAAAGTAATCGATCAGCATTTGTAAACCTGAAGGGAGTAAATGGTGATGTAAGGGTGTTTCTTATGGGTACTCCGTATAATCCATAACAACTACCCTTTATAACTGTGCAATACCATTCCGATGATTACCAGTGCCATTCCAATCATTGCATAAATATCAGGTAAGGCACTGTTTAATAGCCATATTTCTCCTGCGAGCGCAAAAACTACTTCAGCAGATTGCGTCGCCTCTACTGCAGCCAGAGCCTTCTCATCGGTACTAACTTTGTCTGTAGCAAAGAAGAATAAAGCGGTAGCAATTACGCCTGAAGATATTGCAACAAGAAAGGTTTGGGTATACTGACTCTTCTCCGGGGTGGTATGTGCTACAAACAATTCATAGCTACTTAACAGAAACCAGAAAGGCATGCTGCAGATGAGCATTCCGAGTATTCTTTGATACACATCAATCCTTCCTCTTGTAAGTTGCATCATCATTCTGTTGCCGAGAGGGTAAGCAAATGCAGCGATGAGTACCGGTAGTATTCCCAGTAAAAAACTATTCAACGAGAATGATTCCGCATGGCTTACCTGCATAATGATAATGCCAAGAAGTATAACTCCTGAGAACAATAAGGATGAGAGAAGGTTCGATCGTTCTCCGGATGAATGGATTAGAGGAGATAAAATTATTCCGGCAATTATTGTAAACTGCCATGTGCTTGCTACTAGCCATGAAGGTCCATAAGCGGCGCCAAATGTAAGAGATGCATAGAAAATGCCGAATCCAACTGTACTCCAGAGGATCCATTGCTTTATGTCTAGTTTTATTTCCGCTATTAATGCTTTGAAATTGCGACGGTATGCAACGATTATTAGAAATAGCGGGAGCATCCAGTAGAAACGGAGGGATGCACTCCATACCCAGCTACCGCCTTCTAAAGACATGACTCTATTGACAACAAACGTGATGGCAAAGAATAAAGACGATAACAGGCCCAGTACAATGGCTGTCTTTCTTACGGATGGCATAATGAGATGTGATGGTTGTATTAAATGAATAATGAGAAGGATATATGCTGATGTTACACCTTGTTCGTTCCGAGATACTTGGTTCGAAATCCTGAGGGAGATTCACCCGTTTTTACCTGAAATTGCCTGCTGAAATATGCAGGATCTTCATAGCCTAGTTCATGAGCAATTTCCTTTGCCGTCATTGTAGTGTGTACCAGTAGTCTTTTTGCTTCAAGAATTATTCTGTTTTTAATTACCTCATTGGGCTGAGGTAGTTTCATACGTTTGAATTTATGGGTGACTGTTTTTGGTGCCATTGCCAGAACATCGGCGTAATCGGCAACACTGTGCTTCTTCTTGTAGTGCGCATCTACCAGAAGCGTAAACTTTCTAAAGAACTCAACATCATTGTTTTGCTCTACAACACTTTTTTCAAGATGCTGTTTCTTCCATAGCCGTGTGGCTTTAATGAGCAGTTGCTTTAAGTATGTGCGAATCATTTCTTCCAGGGAAGTGTCTCCAAGCTTAAATTCGTCTTCCATTTGTTGAAAAAGGTAATTGATAAAAGCTACTTCTTCTTTTGTCACATTGACCAAAGGCATATTGTTGATGTTGTTAAACAATAAACCATCGCAAGCTACTTCGTTGTCATGTATCTGAATGCAATAGAAATCGCGGTTGTAGAAGATCAGGTATCCTACTTCTGAGCCAAACTTGTCAATCTTCAAGAATTGATTGGGAGCTACAAAGAAAAGCGAAGGCTGACGTGTTTCATATGCTGCAAAGTCTACTGTAAGCCTATAACCTTTTGGGAGGTATATTACTTTGATGTATTGCTTATAGGCGTCGCTATTAAGGGTGTCAGCGCTTTCAGCATTTACATAGGCAAGTCCCAATCTTTTAAGACTACTTGCAAAGAGATGAGGCTTATTCATGAGAAGGGATAATTTGTATGAAAATTAAAGAAAGTTAACCGATGTTTCTTAACAATGTCAAAAAGTTGCAGCGTATGGATTACGCTGCAACCAAAGGGTGATTACTTTCTAGCGAACTTTTCCAGTTCAGTGTTAAATTTCTCCATTTCTTCGATAAAAAGCGCGTGACCACTGTTCTCAAACCTGATGATCTGTGAATTCTTAATTCCTTTGTTTAGTTGCTCGGCGAGAACGAAGTCACATAACTTGTCTTTTGCGCCGTGGAAGATCGCTACTGGTACTTTAATTTTGCTCAGTTCAGGACGTAAATCAAGACGGCTAAGTGCTACCAATGATTCTGATGCTGCGTAAGGAGATGCTTCCATATTGACACTCTTTAACCATTCTGACATTCCTTTAGAAATTCCATTCTCTGTAGCCGCAAATGCTTTGTCAAAATCATCGATTACCTGTGGGCGGTTAGTTCTGGTGAGTTGAATAAATGATTTTGCACCTTCTTCTGTTAATCCGTAAGGGAAACCAGGACGTTGTATCCATGATGGCGCTGCAGGGGCAAATAAAGCGAGCTTGCTGATATGGGCACCATTGTACTTAGTAACATAGTGAAGTACAGCCGCGCCACCCATTGAATAGCCACCTAATACTGCATTCTCTATTTTAAGCTTTTCCAACACTACTTTAATGTCGTCAGAAAATGTGTCGAAGTCATATCTGCCATAAGGTTTATCTGATTTGCCATACCCTCTAAGTGAAATACCGATAACTCTAAATCCCTTCTGAACAAGGTATTGGTATTGATACTCGTACATAGCGTTGCTTAGCGGCCATCCGTGTATCAATACAACGGGCTGCCCTTCACCAAGGTCTACGACATGAAGCCTCACATTTTTTTCTACTTCAATATATTCTTCTCTTCCCGCAGAGGCTGGGACTCTTTTCCCTTGACCAAAAAGTGGCAGATTGTAAATAAAGGCAATTAATAAGCTGATTGTTAAGATTGTTGTTTTCATGTTTGGTTTTTTATTAATGGTTTATGATTGATTATTGTATTTGAACTTGATCACATTATAGAAGATGTGCATCTAACGTGATTTCAAGATTATATGCTCTGCTAACAGGACATGTATCTTTCGAATGATGTACAATTTTTGTAAACTGCTCTTGAGATATTCCAGGTACTCTCGCATGTAGCGTTAGTGCTGATTTAGAAATTACGCCATTGATTAGCGAGACTACGGCTTCAGTACTCAGTTCTTCGGGTGTAAATCCTGCTGCAGTAAGGTCTGCGCTTACTTTCATTGTAAAACATCCGGCATGTGCTGCGGCCATCAATTCTTCAGGATTTGTTCCGGACAGGTTCTCAAATCGTGTTAAAAACGAATAAGGTGTGTTATTTAGAATGTGGCTTTGGGTGGTGAGGTTTCCTTTGCCTTCTTTGATTGTGCCATTCCAGATTGCTTTAGCTGATCGGTTCATATGTTTTATTTTTTTTGTTGTTGTGATTAATTTGATAGTACAAAGGTGTGCTAAAGGGAGGCGCTGGAAAATGGACAAATTGCTACGTGTCTTGTACATTTTTCCCTATCGATAATTCAGTGCTTATTTTTCTGAATAGCGTGGTGGAAAGGTGTAGGGATAGTAGACTATCTTTTCCTATAGGAGACGAATAAACACGAACTCAGATAGCTCTGTTATTATAAGTACAGGGGACTGTTTGACTATGATATCAATGAGGGTACCTTTATAAAAACAGGTGAGTTGATGAGGGCGTGCCGGGTGATTTGCCGGAGCTTTAAATAGAGGGTAATTGATAAGCGTAGAACCTGTTGCACGGGATTAACGGCAACAGGTATTGTTTTATCTTCTGATTAGTGCGAAAGAATTTCACCATCAAATAGTGGTGGTGAGAACGCCACCGTCTACCCGGATAGCAGATCCATTCGTTGCAGCGGAAAGCGGACTAGCAAGGAAAGATATCATGTTAGCTATTTCCGTGGGCTCGATAAAGCGCTGCAAAAGAGAAGTTGGATTTAGGTTCTTGGTGAGATTTGCTTTCATTTGCTCGGCAGTGATATTTTGACTGGCCGCAATTTGCTTTACTACATTTGCTACACCATCTGAGTAAGTAGGACCACCCACTATTGTATTGACAGTTACTAAAGTGTTCTTTGTTAGTTTAGCTAGTCCATTGCTAATTGCAAGCATCGCAGCTTTTGAAGTGCCGTAGTGAATCATATTCTCAGGAATATTAATGCCAGACTCGCTGCTGATAAAGATGATGCGACCCCAGTTCTTTTTAAGCATTAAAGGAAGAAGCGCACGTGACAATCGCACACCACTCATTACATTAACCGTATACATTCTTTGCCAGTCATCATCATTGGTTTCAGTAAAAGGTTTAACTTCAAATATACCTGCATTATTAACTAGTATATCTACAGATGGTAATTGAGCAATGAGTGCATTAACTTCTTCAGCGTTTAGAAAATCTGCTGTCAACCCTGAAACATTGCTATTTGCTACTTCATTCTTCAACGATGCGACAATGGTTTTCACTTTTTCGGGTGACCTTCCATGTATGATTACATTTGCTCCCTCCAACAGAAGTTGTTTTGCAATGGCAAGACCTATGCCTTGTGTTGAACCAGTGATGAATGCTGTTTTTTGTTTTAACTGTAAATCCATTTTAGCGTGTATATGTTATTTTGATCATGATTTGTAGTAATTACTACAAAATAGGGTAAAAATTATTCAATAAGGGATAACTGCATTTTAATTTGCTCACGCAATACAGATCTGTCAGGATGCATTCTACGGGTAATGTTAATGCCATTCCACAATGTAATGAGATACCGGCCAAGCAAAGTTGCCTTTGTCTTGGTTTTGAGTTTGCCTTGTTTTTGAGCTTGTTTAATCGTATCAATGAAAAGACGCTCTACTTCGTTAAGGATTGTAATCGATGCTTTCTCAAGGTCTTTATCTACAAAGGTCATTTCAACGGCAGTATTTACTACAATGCAACCTTGCATATGGGTTTGAATATCGGTATCGGCAATGCTTAGGAAAAAATCTTTAATGTCCTGGATAGGATCATTACTTTCTTCAAGCTTCCGCTTAAAGGCTTCAAAGGCCAATCGCCGTTCTGCCAATGCGCGTTGAAAAAGTTCTTTCTTACCACCTTTAAAGGCATTGTAGAAACTACCCAATCCCATGCCCATAGCTTTCAGCAGATCCTCCATAGACGTGGCGGTGTAACCTTTTGTCCAGAAAACTTTCTGCGCTTTCAGTACAACTTCTTCATCATTAAAAGTAGATGGTCTCCCTGGCATCTTACATTAATTTTCCTGCAAGTTACCACTTTTGTAACGATTACTACAAAATATGATGATATTTCGCTCAAGGGGTATCAGTCTTTTATTTTCAAGCCAACTTTTGGAGAGTAAGTGGTCCAATATCTTTACTGCAACAAAGTTGCATTTAAGACTTGTTTCTTCTATAATTGCACCTGTGTCGGGAATTCGCATGGGTTCATATTAATAGATCTTATAGCGGAGTTTCTGTCAGCAAAGATTTTACTTCAATATATAATATGACAAATACAAAGGACACTTGGGATGTTGTGATTATAGGAGGCAGCTATGCCGGCCTTAGTGCTGCCATGGCTTTGGGTAGATCGCTGCGTAAAGTATTGGTTGTTGATTCGGGTATGCCTTGCAATGCGCAGACACCACATTCACACAACTTTCTTACACAGGATGGCAAGACTCCGTTTGAAATTTCGACAACTGCACGCCAACAGGTTGCTGCCTACAATACAGTTCAGATTCTAAATGATCTTGTAGTAAAGGCTGATAAAACAGCTCAAGGATTTGATGTTGCTTTGCAATCGGGTACCCAGGTTGGCGCTAAGAAGTTAATATTTGCCACTGGTATTAGAGATCAGCTTTTAAACATTCCCGGTTTCTCTTCCTGTTGGGGAATTTCGGTGGTCCATTGCCCGTATTGTCATGGTTACGAGTATCACGGGAAGAAGACAGCGATTCTTGCTAATGGAGAAGGGGCTATGCACTACGCTTTGCTTGTGGGTCACCTGACAAAGCAATTGCAAATTTTAACGAACGGAAAACCAGAGTTTACTGAAGAGCAAATGGCTAAACTTCGTAAACATAACATTCCGATTAATGATTCAGCAATCATTGAGATTGAACACGAACGTGGTTATCTCAAAAACGTAATAATGAGTGGCGGTAACAAAATACAAGTAGATGCCCTATACTTCCGCCCACCCTTCAAACAACATACAGACATACCTAAGTTATTGGGATGTGAGTTCACTGAGCATGGTTATATAAAAGTTGATACCTTTCAAAAAACCACTGTTGATGGCGTATATGCCTGTGGTGATAATTCGTCTATGATGCGTTCTGTTGCAAACGCAGTCTCAACCGGAAATTTTGCAGGTGCCTCACTTAACAAAGAACTGGCTATGGAGCAATTCTAAGCCGGTTTCCGAATGCACGTCAACAATGTTCGCGTGTTTATGCAGACTATTACAAATAAACTCGCAACACCCTTTTTTAGTTAAAAGATTGTCGGAATTCCAATGGCGATACGTTGGTTTTATTTTTGAACAACTTGCTGAAGGATTGCGAATGCTCAAACCCTAGTTCAAATGCAATCTCGCTTACCGATAAGGTAGTGGTGGACAGTTTTTCCTTCGCCTTGTCGATTAGTTTGTTATGAATATGCTGTTGTGTTGATTGGCCTGTGAGTGTTTTTAACAAACTTCCTAAGTAGTTAGGTGATACATTTAATAAGTCTGCAACATATTGTGCGGTAGGCAATCCTTTGTCTATTAAATTTCCACTATTAAAGTACTCATCAAGAATTCCTTCCAATCGTTCAAGAATTTGATGACTGCTCTTTTTTCTTGTTATAAACTGTCTTTGATAAAAGCGTTCACAATAATTGAGTAGCAATTCTATTTGAGAGATAATAATATTGTGACTGAACTTGTCAATATTGGAATGATACTCTCGCTGAATGTTCTGCATGAGTTCCTGAATAATGTTCTCTTCTTTTTCTGACATGAACAGTGCTTCATTAACAGCATAGCCGAAGAATTCATAATGTTTGATATTCTTGGCAAGTGGTGTGTTCCATAAGAAATCAGGATGGATAAACAAGAGAATACCGGAGGGCTTTATCGTCTGCTTTTCTACCGTAAGGCGTACAACCTGTCCTGGTGCAACAAATGACAACAGGCCTTCATCAAAGTCATATTGTTGTTGACCATAGCGAAATTTCCCTTGGATATTTCGTTTTAATCCTATGGAATAGAAGTTTTGTACCCAGCTGATTTCCTTTTCATTAGTTTGATAGTCCACCAATCCATAATCTACTAAACTAACCAAAGGGTGTTCAGGTTTTGGCAAGCCACTCATCTTATGAAATTCACTGATGGTGTTGAATGTGTGTATTGTCTTTTGCTTTTTCATAGCGATGTTAAAGATAGAGCTATTGCTAGCTCTATCTTATCATTTTATTTTAAAAAATCTGTTGATCTGCTTAATGCATCGTGGGCGCTGATCTCACCCTTTAAAATTTCCAGCTTATTGTTGGCCATTCCAATTGAATCACTGCCCATGAATAAATGCAAGGGTGGATTTTTTTGTTCTGCCAATTGAATGAATGCAAGAGCAGCCTTTTCTGGATCGCCGGGCTGGTTTCCTGGGATATCTTCAACATGGGCCCTGTCTAGTTCTCTTGCCTCTTTGTACTCGGCAATAGGATTCTGAGCGAATCGTAATGATCCTTTTAATAAGAAGTTGGTTTTGAAGTACCCAGGGTAAACAATGGTAGCAGCAATCCCGAGCGATTTTGCTTCTGCTGATAAAGCTTCAGTTAAGCCGGCTACAGCAAATTTAGTGGCATTGTAAATCCCCCAACCAGGAAATGCTCCGAGAAAACCTGCTATAGAAGAGATGTTAATAATATGTCCGGATTTCTTGTTCCGCATGTGCGGCATCACATTTCTGATCACATTTAACAGGCCAAAGACATTCGCATCAAAGTTTTCACGTGCTTCTTTATCTGTAGATTCTTCCAAGGTTCCCAACTGACCATATCCGGCGTTATTTACGACTACATCAATCCCTCCAAAAGTTGCCAGTGTTTTTGCAATGGCATCTTGCACGCTTTTTTCATTTGCAACGTCGGTCTTCAGTGCAAGAAAGTTAGTAGAAGATCCTACCTCTTTTTTCAAAGCTTCAGCGGTTCTTGAAGTCGCTGCTACGCGGTACCCTTCATTTAAAAGTCTTTTTACAAGTGTTAGTCCGAGGCCTTTAGAAGCTCCGGTTACAAACCATACTTTTTTAGTGCTCATCGTTTTTTTGTTTTAGTTTTTTAATTGATTTACACTACAAAGGTGGGCTCTTCCAAGGTGTTGCCTGTATCTAAATCAATGGTTGTTGTAGCCATATTCATGATCAGATATCATAAAGAAATGGACCTTGGCAGCTGCTTCTAAATGCTAAGAATGTCTATTTTCGCTCAACTACTTAAGATGTCTGAGACGCATTATTCGCAATCGGCAATCATAAACTTTAATTCGACTTACTGAAACGTAACCGACTCAATTTTTTCAATGCTACTTTGATACGCGTCTGCTAGCTTCGAAATCGGTTGGGTAGTGTGCCCTTCTTAAGAGATTTAATGATCTCGGCAATACGCTTCTTTCTCGTTTCCTCCCGCTTGGCAACAACTAACCAAAGCAATAATTGTTTTTTAAGCGATTTACTTAAACCCTCGTAATAGGTTTTTGCTTTATTCTCCTTCTTAAAATAATGTAGCAGGTCTTCAGGAACAGCAAGTGCCTCAACACTATCCAGTATTTCCCATGATCCATTTTCTTTCGCCACTTCTATACATTTAAGGCCCGCACTTGTCATTAGACCTTCAGCTATAAGTTGCTCAACCTTATCTTTATTGATCTTTGACCACATGCTGGTCGGCTTCCGTCGCGTAAAAAATTGTATGTATTTTTCATCATCAACAGGTTTTGCTTTGCTATCAATCCAGCCAAAACATAAAGCTTCCGCTACAGCTTCAGCCCAATTAAGTGTAGGCTTGTTTGCTGCTTTTTTATAGTAAATAATCCATATCGATTCTTTTTTGTGATGATACTTTTTAAGCCAACTCCTCCATTCCTTTCGGTTTTTAGGGTAGAATGTCTCTGTCTCGTCCACCTTTATTTTCATAACAAAAACTTAAATTTTAAATACCTTCTTGGCTTAGTTGTTTAAATAACTTGTACAAGTTTAAAACCCGTAGGTGACAGCCTTATGGCAGGACACAAAACATAAAAATGTTATTCTCTTATCAAAAAGAGTATTTTAAAGTATGCTATTCGTATTCATGAGCCATCCAGACAAGTAATTTGAGCCAATAAAGAAAACATTTAGGCCTTATAAGTGCCCACCTTTGTAACATCAACAAACAATAACAGCAATGACAACAATTAAGAAGATATACCTTGGTAAAAATGGTCCGCTTGTATCCAAACTCGGACTAGGCTGTATGCGTATGTCACCTGTTTGGGGTGGTCCTGCAAACGATGAAAGTGAGAGCATTGCAACCATTCAGATCGCATTGGATAACGGCATTAACTTTTTAAACACGGGAGACTTTTATGGTAGCGGCCATAATGAGTTGCTGGTAGGTAAAGCCATCAAGGGCAGAAGAGACGATGCCTTTATCAGTGTGAAATTTGGTGCTATCTTTTATAATGGTCAATGGATAGGAATGGACTTACGTCCTACATCCATTAAAAACTTTATCAACTATTCGTTGGTACGTTTAGGTATAGATACGATTGATCTTTATCAGCCATCAAGGTTAGATAACAGTGTTCCTGTAGAAGATGTTATCGGAACTGTAGCAGACTTTATTAAAGAAGGAAAGGTGCGCTACCTTGGTGTTTCAGAAATTACATCTGAGCAGTTGCGTAAGGCGCATAGGATACATCCCGTCTCCGCGCTGGAAATTGGTTATTCGTTAGCCGAGCGTCAAATCGAAAAAGACTTGCTTCCAACAGCCAAAGAGCTTGGCATAGGAGTCGTAGCTTTTGCCAATACTGCTGAAGGACTCCTTACCGGAGATATGAAAGCACCATTGCCTACGAATGATTATAGAAACCACTTCTCTCGCTTTCAGGGTGATAACCTTGTGAAGAATCTTGAGAAGGTAGAAGTTTTAAAGTCTCTGGCTGAGAGAAAAGGAATTACACCAACACAGCTTGCAATTGCGTGGGTCAATATACAAGGTGATCACGTCATGCCTTTGGTGAGCATGAGCCGCAGATCGAGACTTCCTGAAAATATGAAGGCCATGGAAATATCATTCTCAGCAGATGAGATAAATGAATTGAACACCCATTTTTCAGTAGGAGCAATACTTGGAGGAACTTATTTACAACGATAAATTTAGGGGGCGTTTAGCCCCCTTCTTTAGCTATTTTTACATTTATGATCAATCCGACTGAAATAATTCCAGGAGTACTCTTTTATGCATACAATGCGTCTATGCGAAAAGAGAAAGTGGGTTTTCTCACACATCATACCCTGGTGTTGCAGGTATCAGGGCATTTCACTTTCGAAACTTCTGTTCAGAAAATATCCATGAATAAAGGTGAGATGTTGTTGATCGGTAAAAATCAATTAGGCCAAATTACCAAAACTCCTCAACCAGATACACATTACGAAACTATCGTCATCTCCTTACAGGAGCCTCTGCTGAGAAAAATTGCGCTGGAAGAACACATTGAGCCTAAGCCAAAATATCTTGGGTCACCTAATATTCTCATTCCCTCCAATGAGTTTTTGAGGGGGTATTTTCAATCCGTAGTACCTTATGTACGTAATCCCGAAGAAAGATTGACAAATGAAATTGGTATGCTAAAAGTAAAGGAAGCGGTGAAACTATTACTGCATACCATGCCTGCGTTAAGCAATTTTCTCTTTGACTTTTCAGAACCTCACAAGATCGATCTTGAAAAGTTTATGCTTAGCAATTTTCATTACAACCTCTCTGTCGCAGAATTTGCTGGACTTACAGGAAGAAGTCTTGCCGGGTTTAAAAGAGATTTCAAAAGAACATTTGGCGCATCACCCAGACATTGGCTTCAGGAAAGACGATTGGCCGAAGCCCGACACCTGATCGAGAAAAAGAACATGAAACCTTCTGCCATCTACCTCGATTTGGGTTTTGAAACGCTGTCACACTTCTCTCATTCCTTCAAGAAGAAGTTCGGCATGGCGCCTTCGGCGTTGTAAAAATAGATGGTTTATACCTGTTGAAGGATAAAATTGCTCTTCAATGTAGCCAAGGCAGCTGCCGGAAATCTTATTGTTGCAATAGTTCATAACATTTCGCTTAATCTTCTCCGGCAGCCTTCTACATATCATTTAAACAACTCCTGTTTTAATACAGCAGCTGCTTGTAACATCGCCACTTTTACCGCAGGTATATGTGCCAGCGGATTGAGTAGTCCGTAGTCGTGGATTAGCCCTTGATAACGTGTCAACGTTACTGTGACGCCGGCTTCATTTAATTTCCGAGCATACTCTTCCCCTTCGTCACGCAGAACATCGATCTCTGCAGTTTGTACCAGCGCAGGAGGCAAGCCTTTCAGTTCTTCAACAGAAGCTTGCAGCGGAGATGCATACTTCTGCTTTCGTTCATCCTCGTCGGTAGTATAGTTATCCCAAAACCATATCATCATATTCCTGGTAAGAAAACGATCAGACTCAAACGCGTGGTAGGAGTCGGTGTCAAAAGCTGCATTGGTAACAGGCCACAGCAGCAGTTGAAATTTTATTTTCGGACCTTTCTTATCTTTTGCCATCAGTGCTACAACGGCTGCCATGTTCCCTCCTACACTATTACCAGCTACAGCCAGTTTCTCACTGTCTACTCCTATCTCTTTACTATGTAGCGATACCCACTTAGTAGCCGCGTATGCCTGGTTGATAGCAACAGGATAACGGGCTTCAGGAGAAGGTGTATAGTCGGGAAATACCGCTACTGCGCCGCTTTCAACTACAAGGTCTCGTACCATTCTGCGGTGTGTCGGATAATCACCCAGCACCCAACCACCACCATGGAAGAACATGAACACCGGAAGGTCTTCTTTAGCACCCTTCGGTTTTACAACGTGAATATTTACACTGATACCATCTTGCGTAATTTGGCGTTCAGATTCTTCAATGCCGGAGTAATCTACATTTACTGATTGCTGTGCGCCAATGAGGACCTGACGTGCATCTGCAGGAGTCATTTGCTCCATAGGTGTGCCGCCAGAAGAGTTCAATACTTTGAGGAATGCTCTTACCTCCGCAAAAACCTGCGGATCTTTTTCTGCTTTTACAGCGGTTGATGTTTGTACCATAATTTTGTGTTGTTTGAAATAGAGATTGGGAATGATACTTCCCCATGAGTAATTAAATTATGTAATAATTATTTCTCGTTCCTGAAGAACGCATTAAGAAAATGTTAATTAAATGATGACACCTTTCTTTCATTTGTACTTCAACAACAAGGTGAATATAGCAAGAAATATTCCTGCCCTCTTGTTAACAGTATCGGCGATGCGCCTTCAATTCTTTATTAACAATTGTTATCGTTTCCCACCATTCGGTCGCTCATCTCCGTAGAAACAAAAATCTAAAGAATAATGAAATTGAATAGGAATTATGTTACTCCCTTTATCGCCCTTGTTTTCGTTGTCGTTGGTATCTCGGCCTTTTAATGTTCTTCCATCTTTTGGATGGTTACACAGAAGTTGTGCATGAACTCATGGGAGTTGTCTTTTTAACTTTTGCTATTTTTCATATCATAATCAATTGGTCAAGCCTTAGAATTCATTTTAAAAAAAAGTATTTGTTCCTGCAGCTATATCCGTTATCATAACCTCCATTGCATTTATCATCATGGCGAGAAGGAATATGCCAATTGATATTGTTATAACAAAAAAGATCTTTAAAGGACCTATCCACGATACTTTTAAAGTGCTTGGTGGCGATTATAATAAAGTCTCTAAAAAGCTTCAGAGTAATGGTATCTCAATTGGTGATGCAAATACAATGGAAGAGATCTGGATTAAGAATAATACAACAGCTGACGAGTTGATCAATCTTATAACAGAATAGGGGTAGAAAACGAATTAACACCAGTTAACTTTTATGCATTGATGCTTTTTTTAAGCAGCAATGGGCCTCAGTGCTTCAAAAAATGTAATTTGCCGTCATGGGACATTTGCCTGATTTGATTCGTGACCTGGCGCTTATACTCATGGCCGGCGCCATTATTACGTTGATTTTCAAAAAGATTAAGCAACCGCTTGTGCTGGGATATATCATTGCCGGGTTCTTGGTCGGTCCTTATTTTAAAGTTTTTCCGACAGTTGCTGATCACGAGAATATTGAAATATGGGCTGAGATCGGTGTAATCTTTTTGCTTTTTAGCCTCGGTCTTGAATTCAGTTTTAAAAAATTAGTAAGAGTAGGCGGCGCTGCCTCCATTACTGCATTTGTTGAAATAGCCTTTATCACAGTTTCCGGTTATTTTGCTGGTCGGTGGATGGGCTGGTCTACAATGGACAGCCTGTTCCTCGGGGGTATGCTTGCAAGTTCATCAACCACTATCATCATTCGTGCATTCGATGAACTCGGCGTAAAGACGAAGCAGTATGCGCGTATTGTGTTTGGAGTTTTAGTCGTTGAAGATATTGTTGTCATCCTTTTGATGGTGCTGCTTTCTACCATCGCTGTTACCAAACAGTTCGAGGGTATGGAAATCGTGTATACCATCGTTAAGCTCTTGTTCTTTCTTGCCATCTGGTTTATTGCCGGCATTTTTCTACTACCAACATTGCTGAAAAAAGCAAGAGCATTATTGGATGAAGAGAACCTTCTCATACTTTCAATCGGCTTATGTCTTGCCATGGTGGTATTGGCAACCAAGGTAGGCTTCTCTGCAGAGCTAGGTGCTTTTATCATGGGCTCTATTATTGCAGAAACTACTTCCGCTGAAAAGGTTGAGCATCTTACAAAGCCAGTAAAAGATCTTTTCGGCTCTATCTTCTTTGTTTCCGTTGGTATGTTGATAGATCCTCAAGCTATTATACAATATGGATGGCCTGTGGTTGTTGTCACACTACTTACCCTATTTGGAAAATTGTTTAGTACAACAATAGGTGCTTTAATTTCAGGGCAGCCACTAAAGCAATCAGTACAGGTTGGCATGAGTATGGCACAAATCGGTGAGTTTGCTTTCATCGTAGCAACGCTGGGACTTTCTCTTGGTGTTATCTCAGATTTCCTCTTTCCGATAGCTGTTGGCGCTTCTGCAATAACAACCTTCACTACGCCCTATCTCATCAAGTTTTCAGAGTCTTTCTATTTCTTCCTCGAGCGCTTTCTCCCGGAAAGCTGGATCCGAAGACTCAACACGTATTCATCAGGCACACAATCTATTCAGGCTGAAACTGATTGGAGAATCGTCCTCAAGTCTTATAGAAACATCGTTGTAAGCAATGGTGTTTTATTACTGATTCTGATTTGGCTTACACTTAATTTCCTGGTCCCTTATTTAGAGAAAACCATTGAAGGAGATACAACAAAAAGCGTTGTTGCATTGGTAATTTCTCTCGTACTCGGGCTGCCATTCCTCTGGGCTATTATGGCTAAAAGGCCAGACAATAGTGCCTATAAAGAATTGTGGATGGAAAAGAAGTATAACAAAGGACCTCTTTTTATACTCGAAGTCGGAAGAGTTCTACTAGGGCTGGTTCTTATTGTTATATGGACAGTACAGATCATACCGACCCGTGGTGCCATCTTTATTGTTTTACCTGTAGTCGCAGGGGTTCTTTTCCTTTTCGCAAAACGTATGAATAATTTCTATTCAAAGCTGGAGAAACGATTCTTCACCAATCTTAATGCAAGAGAGACTGAAACATTTAATACATTATCTGCACGCGTAGCCAGAAAGAACGTTGTTTTCCAAACACAACTTACACCGTGGGATGCACACATCGTGCAGTTGGAGGTCCCACCCGATGCAGCATATATAGGCAAACCTTTGAAAGACTTGCAATGGCGCGAGAAGTACGGAATTAACGTTGTATATATCAGACGTGCCGAAAGCCTAATCCACGTTCCTGATCGCAAACAGTTTCTTTTGCCGTTTGACCAGGTGGGTATCGTCGCTACTGACGAACAGATCACTGCGTTTAAACCTGTTTTCGATCAACGTGTTGTAAGAGATAAAGATGCCTATGACATTGATATCGGTGAAATTGTATTTGAACAATTACTGGTAGATGAGCATACACAGCTCAAAGGTGTTTCCATTCGTAACTCAGGTCTACGTGAACGTACAAACGGACTTGTTATTGGTATCGAACGGAATAACGAACGAATACTAAATCCTGATTCAACAACTATATTCGATTGGGGTGATATAATTTGGATTGTAGGTGAAAGAAGCAAGATTCAATCGCTTAAGACAACCAAATAGTTTACAGCTTAATAATCCTCAACAAGTCTTCTTTGGTCTTCACCCTGATTGCATTTCGTCCGCGCAGGGTGGAGTAATGGCTTTATGTATAGTCTAAACGACTTTTAATTGTTCAGAATGTGCCTGTAAATCTCCGCCTTACCAGGGTATACTGACAGTTCTAGCTACCCTTTAGCTAGAGTCAGGAAATCGTCACCGTATTGAAATTTTATCATGCCAGTAAATAGGTTATTTAAGCGTCCTGAATTTGCGGAATTTGATTTTCGTTAAACGCAGCAGAGCGATTCTTCAAACAGATCAGCATACCAATAGACAAGCGCTCGGGATGAGTGCCCATAGCTATTTTGTTGTAATACATCGAATGGTTAATATTGGCCATGAAGAGCCAGTACCGTTGTCTTACCATTTTTCTGATCATTCTTTCACTTCATGCTGATTTGTCTTTCGCCCAGCAGAATGTACATCACCAATCAGCTCAATATGAATGGCCAACGGATCCTTTAGTAAAAGAAAAGCTGGAGCAATGGCGCGATCAGAAATTCGGAATGATTATTCATTGGGGATTATACGCAGTGCCTGGTATAATTGAATCGTGGGGGTTGTGCTCTGAAGATTGGATCGAAAGAGATAGCACAATTAGCTACGATGATTTCAAGAAATGGTATTGGGGACTTCAACGTGAATTTAACCCTGTTGATTTTAATCCCGAACAATGGGCACAGGCAGCGAAAGATGCAGGAATGCGTTATGTGGTTTTCACCACCAAGCATCACGATGGTTTCAGCATGTTTGATACAAAACAAGCCGATTTTAAAATTACCCATGGTCCCTTTGCCAACCATCCCCGGGCTAATGTGGCAAGTCATGTGTTTGAAGCGTTTCGAAAGCAGAACTTCATGATTGGTGCTTACTTCTCAAAGCCCGATTGGCACAGTGAATATTATTGGTGGCCCAAGTATGCAACACCAAATAGAAATAACAACTACGATATTAATAAATATCAATGGCGATGGAATAAGTATAAGGAATTTACCTTCAATCAGATTCAGGAGTTAACGACCGATTATGGGAAGATAGATATTCTGTGGTTAGATGGAGGGTGGGTAAGACCATTGGAAACTGTCAACGATGAAGTGCGTTCATGGGGAGCTGAAATACCAGCGTGGAGTCAGGATATTAACATGGATCGGATTGCTACAATGGCGCGTACAAACCAACCCGGCTTACTAATAGTTGACCGCACCGTACATGGCCCTTATGAAAACTACCAGACACCAGAGCAGAGAATCCCTGAGCGAAAACTTGACCAGCCATGGGAGAGTTGCATTACATTAGGAAATGCCTGGGGTCACGTACCCAACGATCAGTTTAAATCAAGCACCGAGATCATTCATACGCTCATTGAAGTTACAGCTAAAGGAGGAAGCCTGTTATTAGGTGTCGGTCCTGATGCCAAAGGCTTATTTAGCACGATACAAATAGAAAGATTAAGAGAGATAGGTCAGTGGCTTAAGGTTAATGGAGAAGCAATCTATAATACCCGAACTATAGACAACTTTCAGCATGAGCGATCATTCTTCACGCAGAGTAAAGATGGTAAAAATCTTTACGCGATGCGTTTGTTAGATGCAAATACCAAAGTACCAGCAGCCATTGAATGGAATGGAAACCCTCCGGCAAAAGGATCAACAATGAAAATATTACAGACGGGCGAAGTAGTAAAGTGGTCTTTGCAGGGAGATAAAGTTAAGGTAACAATTCCTTCGTCTTTAAGAGGTAAATCCCTGCCTGCGATCGCATTCTCCTATAACCAGTAAAGTAATTACTGCAATGCAAATATTTTTTTCATTAACACCCATTTTTCACCAGGCTTGGCGCCTGGTAGTGCCTGCTGATATTTCCACATTAGCGTTTCCCATGCCTGTACCTGCGAATTAGTCCGGTCCATCTCAGCTTTGCGTTCGAAGGAAAACGTATCATTGGCTTCAATAATCATAAAAAGCCTGTTGCTTACGCGATAAATCTCCATTTGTTCGATACCTGCGTCTTTAATACTTCGCTCAATGTCGGACCATATATTTCGGTGATATGCTTCATACTCCTTAATAAGGTCGGCATCATCTTTCAGATCAAGAGCCAGGCAATATCGTTTCATTTTACACAGACTTAAACTTTTACAGACCTCCAATTCTAAAGATAAGTTAAAATTAAGAACACGTGTAATATATAGGTCTTGTCTGTTTTGCTAAAATTGTTGGGTCAGCATAAATTACCACGCTATTTTTTAATATTATTTGATTTTTTCCTAACTTGTCTTAGGCGTCCCAGTATGGTAAACCCGATCAAACCTGATAATTCTGTTTCTGAGCAGGTCCTTATCTTATTGAAGGAGGGGGATAAGTTTGCTTTCGAGAGTATCTACAATAAATATGTCGGGCTATTATTCTCTTTTATTAATGGGAAGATCAGGGTAAAGGAAATCTCCGAAGAAATAATCCAGGAAATATTTGTCTCCCTCTGGGCAAACCGGGAATCACTGCATATTCATACCTCAATAGAAGCCTATCTGTTTGGGGCAGCTAAAAACCAGGTCCTTAATTATATAAGGAAAGAATATGTTAGGAGAGAGTATGCAGCAGAGTTTACACGCTTTGCCAATGAGCAGTACGATAATTCAGTTATTGAGCAAGCCAACCTCAACGACCTTCAATTCACCATACAACAAAAAGTCGCAGAGCTGCCCGATCAATGCCAGCTCGCATTTCGCCTGAGCCGGATGGAGCACACACCAATCTCTCAGATCGCCGAAAAAATGAATATTTCAACAAGAACCGTTGAAAATTATATATCCCAAGCCTTGAGGCATTTGCGCACAAACCTCGGTGAACTCCTTACTATAGGAGTCGCGTTGTTCCTCCTTCGATAACCCGATTTCAGCATATTAGTTTCTATCTATAATGGTTTAGATCAACCATGTGCTTTAACGCACAACCTGAAAATTAGACTAATCATATTGTATTAGTAACCTGCTCCGTGCCATTCAGGTAGCGTTTATAAATAAAATAAAAAAAATATTAGTGTTAGACTGTGCGTATGATGCCACTCATGCAACATACGTAAAGGAGGCGACATGCCTGGTCTTTAATCTTATTTGTATAGAGTTTATGAACGAGTTCGAATTTGATCGGTTGATTGAATTATATCAAAAGGGTCTGCTTACAGGAAAAGAGAAAAAACTGGTAGAGGACTGGCTTAATAAATCCGGCGCGGAAGAAGATACCAGCTATAGTCAGCATGACAAACAAATGCTAAAACTAAAAATCTTCGATCAGATTGGCGCTACGGATAAATCAAGAACTACATTCGAACTTGAGCATAAAAAAGAAAATGCATCCCCTGTATCCTCTTGGGTAGTTACCTATAAAATTGCCGCATCCCTTACACTCATTGCGGTCTTCGTGTACCTTATTTTACAATATACCGCTGATGAGGTAGAGAAAGGTCAAATGCTTCAAGCATCCTCATCTGGCAATGTCAGAAAGGTAATTCTTGCAGATGGAACATTGGTCTGGCTTAAAGGAAACAGTAAACTGTCATATCCTTCAACCTTTTCCGAAAAAACGCGAAACGTTTCACTTCAGGGAGAAGCCTTGTTTGAGGTTGCAAAAGATGTACAACATCCGTTTATCATCTCCTGCGGAGAATTAACAACTACTGTGTTAGGAACAAGCTTCAATATTAAATCCAGTGATAATAAAATAGAAGTGGTGGTGCTCACCGGAAAAGTCTCGCTGACATCAGCTGATAATGAACAAGGTGTCATTGTGCTCCCCGATGAAAAAGTGGTATATGATGGACATAAAAAGGAATTGGCTGTAACGAAACAACGTAACGAAGAAAAGCTAGTAGCGGTAAGTGGTACGGAATACATCATGTCTTTTGAAGATTCCAGGATGGGCGAAGTGATTCAACGAATAGAGCAGAAATTCAATGTTCGTATTTCGTTGAGTGACGTTAACCTCAATAATTGCATGATCACCGCCGATTTTTCAGATCAATCACTGGAGAGCACACTAAGCATGATTTCACAAGCTTTAAACTTCACCTATAGTATTCAAGGAAAGTCAGTAATGCTAGACGGAAAAGGCTGCGAAATGAATTGATATGAAATAAACAGAATATAAACTATGAATAAACCCCAAACAAAGAACCTGGAGGAGTATAACCATCCACCTTAAAAAGTAAGCAGGAGTGCGCTAACACTCCTGCTGTTGGATGCCCGACACTTCCCTGCAAGGAACTACGGGCAGCTTGTTTCATTCGGTCTAGGAATTCAACAAACAATCAAATTTATGCAAAATAATTTTACCGTTTTGCTTACAGGCAACTTCGGGAAAGCGGGCAATTGTCTCTTTCGAAGATTGATCTGGAAGGTTATGAAAATCTCTTTAATACAGATAATTTTTGCCATTACACTCGCAGGAGTTTCACTGGCAAATACCTCTAAAGCACAGGAAATACTCGATAGGAAGGTTTCCTTAAGCCTCAATGGTGTAACGTTAAAGAAAGCATTGACAGAGCTTGAATCTGTTACTAATGTAAAATTTGTTTATAGTCGCAGTCACCTCAAACTTGACGAAAAAGTTACCCTCAATGCGGACAAGGAAACATTAGGTGCCATCTTGAACGAATTGCTCGTTCCCCGGCAAATTACATTCAAGGTTCAGGAGAAGAACGACTACATTGTTCTTACACCCAACGACGAAAAGGTCGGAACTTTAAATAGAGCTGAGGCTTCCATGGGTGAAGTTGCAAACTTTGCCGTTACCATTACAGGAAAAGTGAACGATAACCAGGGTTTTGGTCTTCCTGGTGTTAACGTTTTGGTAAAGGGTACTACCAATGGTACCACAACCGATTCTGATGGAAATTTCTCACTTGAAGTAGCAGATGCTAACGTTACTCTTGTGTTTTCCTTTATTGGTTATGCAACACAGGAGATGCCTTTAAATGGACAAACAACACTGAGCATAGTTCTTGTCGAGGATATCCAATCGCTCAATGAAGTGGTTGTAGTAGGTTATGGCACCCAGGAAAAGCGTGAAGTTACTGCTGCTATAGCACAAGTGTCAGGAACGGAGATTCTTAAAAGTTCAGCTATTTCAGTTTCTAACTCATTAGCTGGTAGGGTTCCTGGTCTTATTGTAAGTCAGGGAAATTCAGAACCCGGTCGTGATGATGCCAGCATCTTTGTACGTGGTGTAGGTACAACAGGAAACAGAGCTGCCTTGATCGTAGTTGATGGTGTAGCCAATCGCGATAACATTTCGCGCATAGACCCGAACGATATTGAATCCATCACGGTGTTGAAAGATGCCTCTGCTGCAATATATGGTGCGCAGGCTGCAAATGGTGTAATACTGATTACAACCAAAAGAGGCAAAACAGGGAAGCCCACAATCAACTACTCGTTCAATCAAGGTTTTGTTAGCCCAACGCGTAAGCTTGAACTTGCAGACGCAGCGCAGTATGCGAGAGGAGCAAACACGTGGAGTCAACAGCAAGGACAGCCAGCTATTTTTTCACCTCAGCAGATAGCAGATTATGAAAGCGGCGCGACACCAAGCACCAACTGGATTGATGAAGTGTACAAATCGTATTCACGACAGAATCGTCATAACATCTCTTTAAATGGTGGATCAGAGGCGGTCAGTTATTTCGTCTCTGCTGGTACAGCATTCCAAAACGGACTTATCACGGGTGATGATAAAACGGAATACAGACAGTATAACATCCGTTCTAACATTGATGCCAATGTTACTAAACGTCTGAAGGTCGGTTTAAGTCTCGCCGGAAGACGCGAAGACAGAAACTGGCTGCAATATGATGATAATACCATTTATTCAAATACCATACGAGCGCTTCCAACTATTCCTGCAACCGTGCAGGGATATCCTGCAGAAGGAAGACAAGGCTTTAACCCTTTGGCTATCGCGAAAGGTCCAGGCTATTTAAACCTTACGCGCAATGTGTTCAATGGTACACTATCGGGTGAATACAAGATTCCTGGTGTTGAAGGTTTGTCCATTGATGGTTTTGCTGCTATTGATGTAGTTCAGGACTTTCAAAAGCACTTTTTACAACAATATACCTTCTATCGAGAAGATAATAATGGAGGCGTAGAAGCCGTTCAAGGGGGACCTTCTCAGATAAATACTTTTCTTCGACAGGATTATTCCGGCTCGCAGTCTGTAACACTCAATAGCAAGATAAAGTATGACCGTACTTTTAATGATCATGCAATTAGTGCATTCCTGGGTGTTGAGAAGAATGAGACCAAGAGTAATAATTTTTACGCCCGTAGCGGAAACTACAAGTCAAGCCAGATCGATCAGCTTTTTGCCGGAGATCCTAATAATGACGTGATTGATGGAAGAGCCCTTGAGACGGCAAGACTTAGTTATTTCGGTCGCGTGAATTATACTTACCAGGATAAGTACATGGTGCAATTCCATTTTCGTCGTGACGGTTCGGCAAACTTTCCTTCTAATAAAAGATTCGGATTCTTCCCTGGTGTTTCAGCAGGTTGGAGAATTTCTGAAGAGTCTTTCCTTGCAGGAAACAATGTCATAAGCAATCTTAAACTTCGTGGCTCTTGGGGTAAAGTCGGTAACGACCAGTTTCCTGCCAATACGACTACGTTCTCGTACTACTTTCAGTATCTTGATAAATTCAGATACCCTTCAAGTCCATCCCGTTCAGGATATGTGTTTGATGGCATAGATGTAAGTGTATTAAATACGGACGTAGCCGCAAACCCTAACATTACCTGGGAAACGAAGAGCACACTCGACTTTGGTATAGATGCAGGGTTTTTTGAAGACCGCCTTGTGTTTGAGTTCGATGTTTTCTTTGAAAACAGAAAGAACGTACTCGGTCCTCGAAATTCTACTGTTCCAAATTATACGGGTATAATTCTTCCATTAGAGAACCTCCTTGAAATAGAGAACAAAGGGGTGGATGGCCAGATAACTTACCGAAATAAAATCGGTCAAGTTTCATTTAATATTGGTGCTAATATTACTGTCGCAAAGAACAACGTTGTCTTTGCAGACGAAAAGGATCTGTACGCTACCAAAGAACTACACGACAGGCTATCTCAGGAGGGCCACACTGTTGGCGCTCGTTTACTATATGATTATATCGGTGTGTATAGAACACAGGATGATCTGGATAGATATCCTACGTTTGCTAACACCACACCTCAGTTAGGTGATCCTATTTTCAGAGATTTAAACGGGGATAACGTAATTGACAGCCAGAATGATAGGATGAGGGTTAACAATACTGGTAACCAGGTAGGTGTACCCCAGGTTCAGTACGGTATTCCACTTGGACTTCAATTTAAGGCGTTTGACTTCACGGCGCTTTTCCAAGGTCAGGCTCGTTCATGGAAATTGCTCCGTTACACTTTCAACAGTGGTACAAACGGATTTGCTTACTTCCTTGAAAATGCATGGTCAGAAAGCAACCCTAATGGTGAGCTTCCTGCCTATAACAGAGGGAATACAGATGCACAGTTGAGCACATTATGGCTTCGTAACAATGCTTTTGTGCGTCTTAAGAACATTGAGGTAGGGTACACGCTCCCTGCAAGTCTTGTATCAAGAATTGGCATTCAGAAATTACGGATTTATTTCAATGGGTATAACCTGCTCACTTTTGATAAGCTTAAGAAAGATGGGTTGCCTGATCCTGAAAGCACGGATATCGAGGGATGGCAATTCCCCCATACCAAAAGCGTGAACTTTGGTTTGAACCTGACACTTTAAACGTTTTGTCTATGAAAACTAATTTCAAAGTATATATAACAATAGCATTAGCTACCGTTGCATTGTTGTGGTCTTGCTCGGATGACTTTTTAGAGAAGAAGCCGCTCGACAGCTTCAGCGAAGTTGATGTTTTTGCTGATCCAGCACTGCTGGGCGATTTCGTAAATGGAACATACCGCGGTGTACGGCATCCTTTTGATGATAGCGAGAACTCGTTGACTGATGGATTGACCGATAATGCCTTCAACCAGCATGGAAGTGCAGACGCTATTATAAAAGTTTACACACGCGGCGAAGTAAATCCGGATAACGGAGAAGGTGTCACTCGCCAACTCTGGAATTCTACATATGAGTATATTAAAAGAACGAATCTGTTCTTCGAGAAGATTGAAAACTCTTCTATTGAAGCTTCTAAACTCACACCATTAGAGGGTCAAATGCATTTTCTCAGGGCATTCTATTATTTCGAATTATTTCGTTGGTATGGAAATGTGCCCTTAATTACAAGAACATTTAACCTTACTGAAGAGTCGTTTGATGTTGAGACGAGTAGTGCAGACGAAATAGGGGCGTTTATTGTTCAGGAATGTGATCTTGCAATTTCTCAGCTTAATTCTTCATTAGATGCAGGTTACCAGAAGGGGCGTGCCTCGAAAGAGGTAGCGATGGCGTTAAAGGCACGTACACTCCTTTATCTTGCTAGCCCGTTGTTCAATCCTTCTAATGATCAGAATAAATGGATTGCTGCGAGGGATGCCAATAAAGCGGTGATGGAGTTACCACAATACAAGCTTGTTGACAATGCTACGGAGTATGGTGATATGTTCAGAGGTACGAACCAAGAAGAGGTGATCTGGGCTCGTTATTTTACAGCAGTTAATGATCAGGGTTGGGGCGTAAATACGTGGTTGTTTCCTAACAGTGAAGGTGGCTGGTCAACTACTACGCCTACCCAAAGCCTTGTAGACTCTTATGAAATTACTACTGGCGCCTTGCCAGAAGAAGAACCTACTTATGATCCTCAGAACCCCTATGTAAACAGAGATCCTCGCTTCTATCAATCCATATTATTTAATGGAGCTCCGTTTAAAGGCGCAACTTACGACCCATGGGTAGATAAGGCTGATCCATCCAATGCTAATAAAGCAGGAAAGGATTCGCCAAGCTCATCAAACTCTAAGCATAATGCATCTCGTACTGGGTATACCTTCCGGAAATGGGCTCTTGAATCAGAAAATTGGGATTCAGGAAATAAGGGACCCTGGATTATTTTCCGTCTAGGAGAATTTTACCTCAACTACGCTGAAGCTGAAATTGCTTTGGGTAATGAAGCTGATGCCCGTACAGCATTAAATGAAGTTCGTTCGCATAGGGGAATGCCTGCGGTAATTGAAACTGGAAACGCATTAATTGAAAAGTACCGCCGTGAAAGACGTGTCGAATTAGTCTTGGAAGACCACCGGTTCTTCGACATTAGACGATGGAAGATTGGTGCTGAAACCATCGGGCAGCCAGCGATGGGTGTCACTATCTATAAGAACGGAAATACCATGGAGTATGATTACAGTCGGGTAGCTGATAACACAAGGAAGTGGCATGATAAAATGTATTTGCTTCCTATCCCGGCAACGGAAATAGAAAGAAGTCATAATACGCTTACGCAAAATGATTTTTATAATAACTAAAGGAACTTACGTAGTAGTTTGGGGTTAATGGGTCCTGAAGGAGGCTTATGCCTCCTTCTTTTCTAATCAATAATGTCATGCATTGTCTCTTGCCCAACTTTTTTAAGACATTTTCAGCAGTTACTCTTGCGTTCTTGTGCTTGCAATGTTCGGAAAGGCATCAGTTTGAAGCAATGGACGAAACCCATACTGACTTATCATTCAGAAACGAGATCGTTGAAACCGAGGAGAATAATATCTTAACCTATGAGTACACCTATAACGGTGGAGGCATTGCTGTAGGGGATGTTAATAATGATGGCTTACCAGATATTTATTTTTCGGGAAATACTGTTCCTAACAAGTTATTTCTAAATAAAGGAGGATGGAAATTTAAGGATGTTACTCAGCTAGCGTCAGTTGCAGGTAGAAATGATTGGAAGACGGGTGTTACCTTCGTTGACATTAACGGAGATGGTTGGCTGGATATATACCAATGCTATTCTGGTAATGCACCAAAGGAAGGTTTTAACAGGCCTGTTATTGCTGATCATCCTAAACGTTCAAATCAGCTATTTATCAATGGAGGATGTGAACCGGGCGGAGTTCCTGTTTTTGTGGAACGCGCAAAAGATTTTGGCCTTGACGCTACCGGGACCTTTTCAACACAAGCATATTTTCTGGACTACGACCTTGATGGAGACCTCGACATGTTTCTGCTTAATCATGCAAATATGTTTTATCGGTCTACTGTTAACGTTAGTAAACTTAGAAATCTGAGGCACCCATACTTTGGAAACAAGCTCTATAAAAATGACAATGGAAAGTTTATTGAAATAAGTGAATCAGCAAACATCCATGGAAGTGGTCTTAACTTTGGATTGAGTGCTTCAATAGCTGATATTAATATCGATGGCTGGCCAGACATCTACGTAACAAACGATTATGATGAGCAGGATTTCTGCTACATCAACAATAGAAACGGCACATTCTCAGAAGTCTCCCACAAAATTTTTAATCATCTTTCTAAGTTTGCGATGGGTTCAGATGTTGCAGATATCAATAATGATGGCTTACCAGAGATTTTTGTTGCTGACATGCTTCCGGAAGACAACCGCCGCCAGAAGCTTTTAAAGGGAGGAGATGAATTTGATAAACATTCAATTTTTGTTGACAGCGGTTACCACCACCAGTATATGCGCAACACGCTTCAGCTGAATCGTGGATTTGATAGTGATACTTTACCACGCTTCAGTGAGATAGCGCAAATGTCAGGCTTATCAGCAACAGACTGGAGCTGGGCACCGTTGTTTGCTGATTTTGATAATGATGGATTAAAAGATCTTTTTGTAACAAACGGTTACTTACGGGATTACACCAATCTTGATTTCCAGAAGTATACCATTCATCAAGAGGTACAGAAAGCAAATGATAATAATCATCCACTTGACCTTCTTGCCTCTATTCAAAAAATACCTACAACAAAACTTAAGAATTATATTTTTAAAAATGATGATGGTATCCATTTTTCAAACGCCTCCGAACCATGGGGACTAGAGAAAGAGGCAATTTCTAATGCCGCTGCTTATGGCGATTTTGATAATGACGGTGATTACGACCTGGTCATCGGAAATCTCAATGATGATGTAACCATCCTGCAAAATCATCAGGATAAAATTCAAAAAAATAATTATATAAAGATACGGTTGATAGGGAAGGGAGCTAACACACAAGCGCTGGGATCAAAGATAGTCCTTTCGATAGATGACGGTATTAAGCTTACCCACGAAGTGTATTACACCCGTGGATATCAATCTTCAGTAGAACCAGTGTTAACGATTGGTACAGGTAATGCATCTCTTATAAATAGTGTCGAAGTTGTTTGGCCAGACCAGTCAGTTTCTGTACTTAACAATGTCAGCGCAAATCAAACGCTTACCCTTCATCAATCTGATGCAGTTCCTGAAAGAAAGATAACCATTCAGCTTAAAGAAAAACTGCTTACTGACATAACTGAAAAATCGCATGTGGGATTTACACATCAGGAAAATGTTTATGTCGATTTTAAACATCAGAAACTTCTTCCCTATCAGCTATCACGTTTGGGGGGAAAGCTTGCTATCGGAGATGTTAACAATGACGGTAATGATGATGTGTTTTTTGGTGGTGCGCACCGATCACAATCTAGATTGTTTCTGGGTATTGATGGAGGTGCGTTTCAGGAAGCACCAGGCAAACCTTGGGAAGCAGAACGATATTATGAAGATGTAGATGCAGCTTTCTTTGATGCGGATGGTGATCACAACGTTGACTTATATGTGCTAAGTGGAGGCAGTGAATTTGAGCTTGGTGATCCGCTTTACCAGGATCGTTTGTATAAGGGAGATGGAAAGGGCGGGTTTCAACGTTTGGGTGATGCCCTTCCCAACGAAACAGCAAGCGGAAGTTGTGTAATTGCTGCCGACTTCGACAAGGATGGAGATATCGATCTCTTTGTGGGCAATAGACTCGTTCCGGGTTTGTATCCTGCTTCACCTAAAAGTGTAATCTTACGAAACGATACAAAGGATGGAAAAATACTTTTTACTGATGTTACAAAGCAATACGCAGAGCCGTTGCTAAAAGCGGGGATGGTTACGAGTGCTGTGTGGGCTGACGTTAACAAAGATTCATGGCCTGATCTGGTACTGGTTGGGGATTGGATGCCCGTGAGAATTTTTCAGAACAATAATGGGAAAGGGTTTACAGAGATAACTAAGGATGAAGGCTTAGCAGATAGTAATGGTTGGTGGACAACTGTTTTTGCCGGAGATGTTGATAACGATGGTGACCTGGACCTCCTTGCTGGAAATGCAGGACGTAATATGCAGATTAAGGCGTCTTCGAAGGAACCGGTATCGCTTTATGCTCAGGATATTAACAACGATGCAAGTATAGAACCGGTGCTTTGCTATTTTAACCAAGGTAAGAGTTATCCCCTTCCGTCCAGGGATGAACTGCTCGAACAGGTACCAACACTAAAAAAACGATTTACGAGCTATGCGCTTTACGCGGATGCCACCATTAATGATATTGTTGGTGAACAGCATCTCGCCAAGTCTTTTGTTCTCCAGGCAAATACATTTGAGTCTGTGTGGCTGGAAAATAATGGACAAGGAAAATTTCAGATAAGGCCTTTGCCACCCATGGCACAGCTCTCGTGTTTACAAGGTTTTGTTCAAACCGATGTTGATGGTGATGCGATAGATGAAGTTCTTGCTGTCGGAAATTTTTATCCTTACCGTGTGCAATTAGGTCAGAGCGATGCTTCTAAGGGATTGCTTTTAAAATTCAGAGAAGGTAGTGTAACTGAATATAAAAGCGATCATTTGCTTTCGCTTTCAGGTGACATCCGCGACATCGGATTACTCAAGTCAAAAAACTCTCCTATAAGAATAGTAGTATCCAGGAATAACGATGCTGCCTCTGTTTATAAAGTGAAAGATGGATTTAAAAAATAGTGTTAATAAGTATCAATAGAAAAAGCATGATGAAAATCTCATTTGTAAAGAATCTCTTTTTTGGTATAATTCTATCAGGTAGTTTTCAACTGGTGTGCAGTGCACAATCATCTAAGGCAACAGCACCTGCTGCGGTACTTCCGGTACCAACAGATCAGCAGATGCAGTGGCATGAGATGGAGCTTAGTGCATTTATCCATTTCACGATCAATACGTTTACCGATAAAGAATGGGGATATGGTAATGAGAGTCCCGCGCTTTTTAATCCAACCGGTGTTGATGTCGATCAATGGGTAAGCACCTTGAAGAATGCCGGGTTTAAATGCGTAATTCTTACGGCTAAACATCACGATGGATTTTGTCTTTGGCCTACAAAGTATACAGAACACTCCATCAAAAATTCTCCCTACAAAAATGGAAAGGGAGATCTTGTAAAGGAAGTATCAGATGCATGCAAAAAGTATGGATTAAAGTTTGGAATCTATATGTCGCCGTGGGATAGAAACCGTGCAGACTATGGCCAACCATCCTACATAGAATATTACAGAAATCAGCTAAAAGAATTGTTTACAAACTACGGTCCTGTTTTTGAAATGTGGTTTGACGGGGCCAACGGAGGAGATGGGTATTATGGAGGTGCCAATGAAAAAAGAAGAATCAATGGTGCGAAATATTATGATTGGCCTGCAACATTGGAAATGGTACGATCAATACAACCCAATGTAATTTTCTTTAGTGACAGTGGCCCTGGTGTTAGATGGTGTGGCAATGAAACCGGTGTTATCAATGAAACAAACTGGAACAACATCACACCTGATACGCTCTACGCAGGAAAGCCCGGTATAGAGAATCTGCTTGCTACAGGTTCTGAGAACGGCACGCACTGGATTCCGGGTGAAGTAGATACTTCGATAAGACCAGGTTGGTTCTATCATGCAAAAGAAGATTCACTCGTAAAAACACCGCAGAAATTATTTGATATCTACCTGACTTCGGTAGGTCGAGGTTCAACACTTTTGCTAAATGTTCCGCCTGATCAACGCGGAGTATTTCATGAAAATGATGTCAAGTCTTTACAAGGTTTTCGCAAGATGATGAATAAGGAGTTTAGTAACAACCTTGCGAAGAAGGCAAAAGCAGATGCGACCAATTATCGGAGGAAATCAAAAAAATACGCTCCAGGCAATGTCACAGATCAAAATACCAGTACATATTGGGCAACTGATGATGATGTTACTACAGGTAGTGTGGTGATCAACTTAGGTTCTGAAAAGCAAGTAAAGTACGTAGTATTACAAGAGTACATCCGGTTAGGCCAACGTGTTAAATCGTTCAACATTGAGGTATGGAAGGATAAGGGCTGGCATACAATTGCCCAAGGTACTACCATGGGATATAAAAGAATTGTAAAGCTGGATGCTGTTACTACAGGCAAGATTCGCGTCAACATCACATCATCAAAGGCAAGTCCATTGCTGTCTAATGTAGAGGTCTATTAACATTTTAATTCATGAGAATTGCGTTGTGTTTCGCGATGGTAGTATTTGTATATGGAGCTATCGCGCAGAAAAGTGTTAAAAGTTTTGAGATAAAGGGAGGTCAGTTCCTCGTTGATGGTAAGCCGACTCAGATCCACTCGGGTGAGATGCATTATGCACGTATACCAAAAGAGTACTGGCGTCACAGAATGAAGATGGTAAAAGCAATGGGATTAAATGCTATTGCTACTTATGTATTTTGGAACTATCACAATACCGCACCCGGTGTGTGGGATTTTAAAACAGGAAATCGTGATCTTGCTGCCTATATTTCTATGGCCCGTGAAGAAGGGTTGTATGTTATTCTTCGTCCTGGACCTTATGCCTGTGCCGAGTGGGAATTCGGCGGATATCCCTGGTGGCTTCAGAAGAATAAAGATCTCGTGGTACGAACAAATAATAAAGCATTCCTTGATTCATGCCGTGTCTACATCAATAAACTCGCGAAAGAGGTAAAGCACTTGCAAGTAAGCAAGGGAGGTCCAATCATTATGGTGCAGGTGGAAAATGAATTTGGTTCTTATGTATCACAACGGAAAGATATTTCAAAAGAGGAACATAAGACCTATAACCTCGCCATAAAGGATATGTTGGTCAGTGCAGGTTTTGATGGTCCTTTTTTTACATCGGATGGAACATGGTTATTTGAGGGTGGATCACTGCCCAATGTTTTACCCACAGCCAACGGTGAAGGTAACGTTGATAATTTAAAAAACGCTGTTAATAAATATCACCAGGGTGTAGGACCTTATATGGTAGCTGAATTTTATCCCGGTTGGCTTGATCACTGGGCAGAACCATTTGTGCGGATTAACCATGAAGAGATTGTGAAACAAACGGAAGTTTATTTGAAGAACAACATCCATTTCAATTTCTATATGGTACATGGCGGGACCAATTTTGGATTTACATCAGGTGCTAACTATAACAATGAACACGACATCCAACCGGATATTACGAGTTATGATTATGATGCACCCATCAGTGAACCTGGCTGGGTAACGCCGAAATACCTGGCACTCCGCGATCTCTTAAAGAAGTATGTAAAATATGCTGTGCCTGAAATTCCGGAACGGATTCCTGTTATGGACCTGGGTGAGATAAAATTAACAAGGCAGGTTGACTTTTTCTCCTTAAAGAAAAATATGAAGCCCGTAGTTAACATGAACCCGCTTAGCTTTGAAGACCTGGGACAAGGACATGGTTATGTGCTGTATAGCAAAAAGTTTACACAACCCATTTCCGGAAAACTCAATGTTCCCGGACTACGTGATTATGCCTTGGTTTATATAGATGGTAAGAAAATTGGTGAGCTTAACAGGCAGGAAAATAAGTATACAATTGATGTTGATATTCCATTCAATAGCACACTTGACATACTCGTTGAAAACATGGGACGTATCAATTATGGCGCTGAAATTGTAAATAACACAAAAGGTATCATTGCTCCCGTTTCTATTGATGAATATGTAGTAAGTGGTGGTTGGGAAATGTATAGATTTCCTTTCGATAGAGTACCTGACCTTTCGAAAGCATTGGCAAGTAAACGACAAGGCATGCCAGCATTCTACTACGCTGAGTTTGAAACACAACAAACGGGAGATGTTTTTCTTGACATGGCTACTTGGGGAAAGGGAATTGTTTTTGTGAATGGGCATCACCTTGGAAGATATTGGAATGTAGGACCACAACAAACACTTTATCTCCCGGGATGCTGGCTTAAGAAAGGTAAAAACGAGATACTGATTTTTGAGCAGCAAAACGATATTATCCACGAGGCAATAAAGACGACAAAAGAACCAGTGCTGGAGGTTGTCTCTCCTAAGAATTAGAAAACAAAATGTATTTGAAAGTAAGAATGAATAAGATGATGCTTAATAGAAGAAGCAGGAAGAATCAACAAAGAAGTGTCGTAAGTGTTTCTGCCCTGTTCGTACTGGTTAGTATCTTTATTTTAAGCTCCTGTAAACAGGAAACACCTGTATCGGCTACCAGCCAAATAGCAATTATTCCACAGCCTGTAAAAACGGAAACTAAAAACGGATCTTTCGTAATTGATTCCGAAACCATACTTGAAGCTGTAGGGAGTGACGATGTTCGAAAAGTAGCGTTGTATTTAGAGGATATGGTATCTGCGGCATCAACTTTTGATCTGAAGATAGATACAGTAGGCAATGCTTCCGGGCCAAAAATTGTTCTTGAACAAAGCCTGAAGGGAAGTGAAGAAGGCTACGCTCTTAAAGTCAGTAGTGATGAAATCAGAATAACAGGCTCTACTGCGGCTGGTATATTCTACGGTGTTCAAACCCTTCGGCAACTCCTGCCCCCGGCCATCGAGAACAAAAGCAAGTCTGTTTCAAGCTGGCATGTTCCTGCTGTTGAAATAGAAGACAGTCCCGCCTACACATGGCGTGGTATGCATCTCGATGTATCACGACATTTCTTTTCCGTTGACTTTATTAAACGATTCATTGATCGGCTTGCATTGTACAAATTCAACAAACTCCACCTTCATCTTACCGATGATCAAGGCTGGCGATTACAGATCAAACGTTATCCTGAACTAACAGAGAAAGGCGCATGGCGCACATTGAACAACCAGGATTCTGTTTGTCTTGATCGTGCCAAGGATAATCCAGATTTTGCGCTTCCGGAAGAATTCTTTCAGATCAGAGAGGGAAAGAAAATGTATGGAGGTTTTTACACCCAGGAAGAGATGAAAGAAGTGATCGCGTATGCCAGTGAAAGGCAGATTACGATTGTGCCTGAAATCGATATGCCCGGTCATATGAATGCAGCCATTTTGGCTAACCCCGCGCTCACCTGTGTAGATAAAAGCGGTTGGGGCAAGCTCTTTACCATTCCGTTATGTCCTTGTGAGGAAACAACATATACGTTTGTTGAAGATGTATTGAAGGAGGTAGCAGCGCTCTTTCCGGGAGAATTTATTCATATCGGTGCGGATGAAGTAGATGAAACTTCGTGGTTGAAATCTTCTGCATGCCAGTCCTTAATGAAAGCAAACGGATATAAGACCACTAAGGAGTTACATGGCTATTTTGTAAACCGTGTAAACCGTATTGTGAAGTCATTAGGGAAAAAAGCTATTGGGTGGGACGAGATTCTTGACAGTGGTTTAGCAGACACATCAGTCACAGTAATGTACTGGAGAGCCTGGGTTAAAGATGCGCCACAACAGGCAGTGTCAAGAGGCCACCAACTTATCATGAGCCCGGTTTCTCACCACTATTTTGATTATGAGCCCGATAATTCAACCTTGAAGCGTGTTTATGATTTTAATCCTGTGGCAGGACTGGATGCCTCTAACACCGTTGTTGGTATGCAGGCAAATATCTGGACGGAATATATCCCTACCGTTGCCCGGCTTGACTATCTGACCATGCCCAGGATGATTGCACTGGCAGAAAATGGATGGAGTAAAACGAAAGATTGGAATGACTTCAGTAAGCGGATGTCTCATCACTATGCAAGGCTTGATACACTAAACATTCATTACCGATTACCTGATATTACAGATATACGCGAGCAACGTGTATTCATTGATACCGCTAAAATAGCGCTTACAGTTCCTGCTGGGGTTACCGCTGTACATTACACCACCGACGGAACACAACCAACTGAAAAATCAAGTCGATATACTGAGCCATTTGGTATTGATTCTTCCATGACGCTTAAGCTACTAACAGTAGGCTTTGGTGGCAGAAGAGGTAATGCGTATACAGTACGTTATGAAAAGCAAGCATATCTCGATGCCGTTGCGGCATCAGGTACCAAAGCAGGTTTGCATTGCCGTTACTATGAAGGAGAATATAACTCAGTATCTAAAATATCGGATAAGGATTTGAAGAAAGAATCTTTGATCCATAAAATAGTGTTCCCTTCTTTTGTTCGTTCAAACGTATTTGCACTGGAGTACACTGGACTGATTGAAGTTCCGTCCGATGGTATTTATACATTCTATTTATCTTCTGACGACGGAAGCACATTGCAGATTGGCGATCGCATGGTGGTCAACCATGATGGTTATCATGGCAATGTTGAGAAAAGCGGTCAGGTGGCGCTAAGGAGAGGTCTGCATCCATTCCTTCTCCGTTATTTTGATGGTGGTGGCGGTAATGACCTGCAGCTTTTGTATGAAGGTCCTGCAATTGAAAAACAACCCATACCTGAAAGTGCCTTCCGTGTTATAGCAAAGTAGGTATACTCAGTTGATTACTATATTTGAGCAAACGTTAATCCATTCGTCATGAGATGTTGTATTGTATTTTTCCTGGTTTTGGTATTGTTCTTTAGCTGTGATAACAATCAGCGTATTGTGACTACTGCACGTGATTCTGTGCAGCACCTGACACAGTATGTTGATCCTTATATCGGAAGCAGTTTTCACGGTCACGTGTTTGTAGGAGCTAGCGTGCCATTCGGAGCAGTACAGCTTGGACCAACACAACTTTCTGAAGGATGGGATTGGTGCTCCGGTTATCATTATTCAGATTCTGTGATTATTGGTTTTTCTCATACACACCTGAGCGGAACGGGTATCGGGGATTTGGGCGATATCATGCTGATGCCGGCAACAGGTGAATTTCGTTTTACAAAAGGAACTGTTGAGAAACCCGAAAGTGGATTTGGATCGAAATTTACTCATGATGAGGAAAAGGTAAAACCAGGATACTACAGCGTGGTGTTAAAGCGATACGGCATCGAGGTGGAACTTACGTCTTCAACAAGGGTAGGTTTTCATCGTTACAAATTTACAAACACAGATGACGCTTATGTTCTCATTGATCTCAGGCAAGGCATTGGTTGGGATGCTCCGTATGAAACTCACATGGAATTTGTGAATGATTCCACGCTTACCGGTTACAGATATTCTAAAGGCTGGGCTGAAGATCAACGGATCTTTTTCTCCGCAGTATTTTCAAAGCCCATCAGGGAATTTTCTGTAGCGCACGATGGAAAAATTATCAATGAGAAATCATCAACAGGAAAAGATATCAAAGGGTATGTACGTTTTGATAAGGCTGCAAAGGAAGTGCTGGTGAAGGTGGGTATCTCGCCTGTAAGCGTAGAGAATGCCATGATGAATATAACTGCAGAAATTCCGCATTGGGATTTTGATAAAGTGGTTGAAGATGCAGACAGTTTATGGAATAAGGAGCTTAACAAGGTTCAGGTTAATGCAGACAAGCATACACTTCGCAATTTCTATACGGCCCTGTACCATACCATGATTGCCCCATCCGTTTTCAATGACGTGAATGGAGACTATCGGGGATCAGACAAAAAGATATACAACGATACAACCTTCACCAACCTCACCACCTTTTCATTGTGGGATACGTACCGGTCTGCCCATTCACTGCATACCATTCTTAATCCGGAACGTGTAAACGATATGGTTAATACGATGCTCAGAATATATGAGCAACAAGGAAAGCTTCCTGTATGGCACCTGATGGGTAACGAAACAAACACGATGCCGGGCAACAGTGCATTTCCTGTAATTGCCGATGCGGTATTAAAAGGCTTCAACGGTTTTGATGCAAATGCTGCATTGGAAGCCATGAAAGCTTCTGCGCTCCTGGACGAGCGAGGATTAAAGTATGTAAGGGAGAAGGGATACATACCTGCTGACCTGGAAGTAGAAAGTGTTGCTAAAGGACTTGAGTACGCCATCGATGATTGGTGTATAGCACAGGTAGCCAAAAAGCTTGGTCGGGAAGATGACTACACGCTCTTTAGTAAACGTGCGAAATACTACAGGAATTATTTTGATCCTGAAACACGCTTTGTAAGGGGAAGGATCTCTGATGACAAATGGCGTACGCCATTCAGTCCTTTCATTGTAAAGCACATGAAAGATGATTTTGCCGAAGGTAATGCATGGCAATATACCTGGCTTGTTCCGCAGGATGTAGAAGGATTAATGGAGTTGCTGGGCGGAGAACAACGTTTTATTGAAAAGCTTGATTCACTGTTTATTGTGAAAGGAGATCTTGGTAAGGAGGCATCGGCGGATATAACAGGGCTTATCGGTCAGTATGCACATGGCAATGAGCCAAGTCACCATATAACCTATCTCTATGGATACACACAACAACCGTGGAAGACTGCACCTAAGGTTCGGTATATACTGGACAGTCTTTACAGTGATAAACCGGATGGTCTTTGCGGCAACGAAGATGTTGGTCAGATGTCTGCATGGTACGTGTTTTCAGCATTAGGATTTTATCCTGCTAATCCTGCCAACGGCATGTATGTGTTTGGTAGTCCAGCAATAGAAAACGCACGTCTTCAGGTCGGTGTCAACAACTACTTTGATATTAAAGTAAAAAATAATTCTGCTGCCAACATCTATATTCAACGGATCTCGCTTAACGGAAAACCATATAACAAGACCTGGTTACCATATACGGATATCATGAAAGGTGGTACCCTGGAAATTGAGATGGGAGAGGAGCCAAACAAACAGTGGGGCACCGAGAAGGCGTTTTCCGGATCTTTATAGTTCTCGAATCAAAAGAACGTTTGCCGAGAATTGCACATCTGTGGATTAAACAATAAATAGTTCCCCGCAACAAATTGTCGCGCCAAGGAAGTGATAGCAAAGTAATTTTTAAAGCTTAGACGGTAGTGACATTGTCTCATGTTACTACCGTTTTTTTTGCAACAGACGAATTATTGATCCTCGTCTTCACCTCACTTCAAAATAGGAACATCGTTGGTCTGGTGTTCCTGTATCAGAAAGAAACAGTTTTAGCCCCGGCCTTCGTACTTCGCCTTTAACCATCGGATAAATTGGCCCCACCATCTTTTTATACAATGCGTAATGAAATCACCCAGGATTTTAAAGACGAGACAGACCAGTCCACCCGTAATGGCTTGCGCGGCGTAGTCAATGGCATGATGGAGGTCGAACTTCACCAGGAAGTTGAACATGACCCCAAAAAGGAAGGCAATCCAATTGCCTGCCCCGTTGCTATGATTTATTTGTGTTTCCATAGGCTAAAGGTGTAACGGGGCGACTGCTCTGGTTAACGGTTTTAAATGAGTGCAAGAGATTGTAAGGGGATACGGAGGAATTTAAAGGACTTGTGTGCAAGTCTTATTACCAGTCAGAATTTAAGCCATTGGAAAAACGGGTGCACCAAGGTATAACCGTTAGAAGAACTGACCCTCACAGCAAACAAAAATTGAACTCCACAACAAAACGGAAACGGTGATTGAATGTTGAGCTTTGCATCATTATGAATATCAAAGTTATGTGGATACACGATAATATTCCTGATCTGTCAGGAAAGACTGCTATTGTAACAGGTGCCAATACCGGCATTGGATACGAAACAGCCAAAGCATTATATGTAGCCGGGGCAGATGTAATTATTGCTGCGCGGGATTTGCAAAGAGCGAAGGATGCTAAGGAAAAAATGATCGCTGAAGTAAAGGGACGAGGCTCTTTGGAAATACAACTACTCAACCTCGCCAGTCTCAGTCAAATTAAAACGTTCTCTCAAACTATCCAAGAGAAGTATCCACAAGTGGATATTCTTATTAACAATGCCGGGGTGATGATTCCTCCGCCCGCAAAAACGGATGATGGATTTGAATTGCAATTTGGGGTAAACTTTATCGGACATTTTGCCCTTACGGGAAATCTTTTCGGGGCGCTTAAAAGGTCAGATGCTGCGCGGGTGGTAACGCTTTCAAGTGGCGCAGCCATTCGTGCATCTGGTATTGACTTCAACAACCTGAGGCTCGAAAAATCCTATGATGCATGGCGTGAATATGCAGTAAGCAAGCTGGCCGATATCCTGTTCACCTATGCGTTAGATCGCAAACTGAAAGCAGCCAACTTTAACATGATCTCCGCTGCGGCCCATCCAGGTGTTACGCGTACCGATCTGCAACGACACATCCCCGCGGAAGAGCTGAAGGGTTTGTTCGCACAATTTGATGAAGTAATGGAGCCCTGGCAAGGTGCATTACCAACGTTGTTTGCCGCTACTGATCCGAATGCAAGCGGGGGCGTATTTTATGGGCCCGATGGTGATAAAGAGTATACTGGTTACCCGGCACCCTCCAGGCATAGTACTCCTGCCATGAACGATCCTGTATTGGCAAAGCAACTGTGGGACTATGCGGAGGAGGTTACACAAGTAAAATTCAATTTTTAATGGAAGATATATGATGAACCAAAAAACTGTATTGGTAACCGGGGGAACAGGATTTCTGGCTGTCCATACCATACTGCAATTATTACAACAAGGCTTTACTGTAAAGACCACACTTCGCTCATTAAGCCGGAAAGATGAAATACTGAATGCACTACGTCAGGGAGGTATAATCGATTTCAGCAACCTTTCTTTTTATGAAGCAGATTTGCTGTCGGATGAGGGTTGGGATGAAGCCGCACGTGGTTGTGACTATGTATTGCACCTGGCCTCACCCTTCGTCGCCGACGAACCGAAAGATGAAAACGAACTGATCATTCCTGCATGCGATGGTGCTTTGCGTGCATTAAGGGCGGCAAAAGAAGCCGGAGTAAAACGTTCGTGCTTACCTCTTCCTTTGCAGCCATTGGTTATAGTATTGATCCTGAAAATCATATTTACACGGAAGATGACTGGACGGATGAAAGGGCACCTATCCAGGCGTATATCAAATCCAAAACCATAGCAGAAAAAGCAGCGTGGAATTTTATAAAGACCGAAGGGGGAGCTATGGAGTTTACGGTTATCAATCCGGTCGGGATCTTCGGGCCGTGCCTGGGAAACATATCTTCGGCGTCCGTTGATACTGTTGTCAAGGGAATTATCGATGGGGTAATCAAAGACAATGCACCATTCACTTTTGGCGTAGTAGACGTGCGCGATGTAGCTGATATTCACATCAAAGCCATGCTGCATCCCAAAGCGAATGGTGAGCGCTTCCTCGCTACCTCCGAAGGCGCCATGAGTTTTTATGATGTAGCCGAGTTGATTAAAAAAGAGCGTCCTGAATGTGCCGGGAAAATAGCATCCATGCAACCGACCCCCATTGAAAAATATGTTGTGTTGTCTAACAGGAAGGCCGTTGAAACGTTAAACTGGCATCCCAGGAAGAAGGAGGAAGCAATACTTGCCAGCGTTGACAGTTGCCAATTGCAAAACCATTAAATTTAGGATCCTCAATTAGATTTCAGATTCTACTTGTGTTCAGTATTTTATGAAGGTAAACAATATTCAATCTTGTCACCTTGGTCCGGAAATATCGCCCGAACAGTTTATACCTGAACATTTTTTCATGTATTTGCTGAAAGGTTCAATGACGGCCTATGATGGGAACAAACATTATTCTTTAAAACCGGGTGATTATTATATCGCCCGGAAAAACTACCTCATCAGGTACACAAAGTACAAGGAAGATGACCAGTTTGAAAAAATCATCATCACACTGGATGAAGCATTCCTCAAAGAATTTCAGGAGCGTCATCCGTATGTAGCTTCATCAACAGACAACAATGATTCATTCTTGTTTTTGAAGGAGAACCGGTTATTCAAGAGTTATGTCCAATCGCTTGAACCTTATTACATGGGCGATTTGCAGATTGATGAAACGTTCTCGGATATCAAACGGGAAGAACTCATGCTGATTATTTTGAAATCAGAGCCTTGGCTGTCTGGTATTCTGTTCAATTTCAGCACCCCGGAGAAAATTGACATCAAGGCATTCATGAACCGCAGCTTTCGTTTCAATGTAAGCCTGGAACGTTTTGCGTTTATGACCGGAAGAAGTTTGTCATCCTTTAAAAGGGATTTTGTGCAAGCATTCGGGATTCCACCAGGTTGCTGGCTAAAAAAGAAACGCCTGGATGAAGCTTTCTTTCAGATTAGTAAACAAAACCAAAAGCCAAGTGATGTGTACCTGGAAGTAGGCTTCGAGGATTTGTCCCATTTTTCATTCGCCTTCAAAAAGGAATTTGGAAAAACCCCTTCAGAGGTTGCTGTCGAATCTAAGGTTCAACAATAGCCTGTACTATGGATATGCTTTATAATGAATGTAAAGAAGCTTTAACTCAGCGTTCATCGGCAATGTAGATAGATGGGAAGCCTAATTTTCCGAAGATAATTTCTACCTGGCGTGTGCTATAGAAGTGCCCGTTCTTGCTACCGATCTCTTCCTCAAAAGGTTTCAGCCACTTCTGGAAGGTAAGCCACGACACACCATAAAGCGCAGCAAGCTCTTTGTGCGTATAGGGTCTGATCACTATTCCATGGTGTTTATTCATCCGTATGCGTTATAAAAGTGTGAAATGAATTTAATGCTTACTTCCCTCCACCTGAACGGTTGTGTAAGATTCTGAAGGAATTCGAATGAATCTTCACGGATTTAAATGAACTGCTACACGTGACGTTGCCGTCATGGCAGGTTGTAAAATCCTGGCAAGGTTGAAATTCGTGAGAGTTTATTTACATTGAATGTTGAGAGCCCATCTATGTACCTGTACTTCGTGTGCAGTGTACGTTGATGGGCTTTTTGTTTAACAGGAGCTATCATTATAGGATAGTTTGATTTATGCGAAACGGATTTTGTTTTATGCAATTCTGACATGTATGTGCTTTGAAAGAACATTATTGACCTCCAGGGAGCATGGTCCCATCACCCATCAGCCCCTCACCGGATTTTACCTGTCGCTTATCCACATCTCCGAGCCCACG
>NZ_JAHESD010000024.1 GCF_018598585.1 Chryseosolibacter indicum | reverse complement strand
TTCAGGATTTGTACAATTGAATGACCAAACAATAGAGTTCGAGTAAGTACGGCTGCCAACACCGTGTTTAAGTAATTTCTGCGTGTTGTGTCCTTATTCAAATCAGTTTCTTAATTTAGTCCCGTAGCGGGGGACAGGTCGCAGTTGGTCAGGCTTAACATTCCACTTCGTTCCATTTTTTAACCCTCCTACTCCGGCAACTCCTTAAACACAAAACGTTGTGGGCATGGCCAAAGAAAGATTAGCCCATGGGACAAGAAAGAATTGAAATAAAATTAAGTAAGAGAAAAGCAGTACTGACATTTTTGGGCGCTATTGCATTTGTTGTTGCAGGAATTTGGATGATTGCGTTAGCTGACAACCAACATAGATTTCCTCCGCCCTTATTAAATGTGACAGGTTATAGTGCAATAATTTTATTTGGAGCTGTCGGACTATATATTTTTTATAAAATGTTTGATTCAAAACCGGGACTAATAATTGACAAGGATGGAATTCACGACAACTCGAATGCTTCTTCGGCACAGCTAATCAAATGGGAACAAATTAAAGGACTGAAGATTGAACAAGTGATGTCGACTAAATTTATTTTAATTGACATTCACGACCCTGAGGACTTTATGGAGAAGATTGGTGGGTTAAAGAAAAAATTGATGAAAGGAAATTATAAAATGTATGGGACACCAATATCTATTATTAGTAATTCTTTGAATGGTGACACTGACTATCTATTCAAAATTATTAGCGAAAGAATGATTGCAGAGCACAACAAAAGAGATGGAGTAATGGCAACCACCCAACAACAAAATGTATAAAACATGCCTGGGGCGCAGTGTAAAACCATATTTTGGTTTCTTAATTTCGTTCGGTGACGTGGGACAGAACACAGCTTCGAAAACCCAACCACATTTCATACATAAACGTTGTGAGCCATATTAAAATTTAAATGAAGACTTGTCTCATATTTCTAGTTTCCCTTACGCTTGTATCAGGAGACTTTCCAAAGAAGGGATATGATAGAGTGTTGCTCTACCAGATTGAGGAAGACGAGCAGTCGGGTATTTCACGCTTGCTTGACGCTTATGGAAATATCAACAGTAAGACTCAAGGGATAGAACTAAATTTAAACCGCGTAAATGAGTTAGTAAAAATACTAAACGACACTTCAACATATGGTGCAAGACATTCTTATAGTCATTCACCTACAATTGGACTAATATTCTATAAGAAAGCAAAAATTATTGACTGGGTAGAGATTGCCCTTCCGACTAACAGTATTTCATCAAAAAGCAAAATTAAGAATGAATGGAAGTACTATGAATTCCTTAGAGAAATTGAGTATCCACTAACAGGATTATCACCACTAGGTAGACAAAAGATTCGACAGTGGATTAAGGAGATCGGAATAAACGATGAAGAATATCATCATTCAACTTGGGACTCCGTTGGAATCGATTATTCAAAGATTAAGCGCAAATTATAATACGGCCCACAACAATGTGTATATGCAATTCAAATTTCATTGAATTAGTTTTAAAGGAAAATTTAAACTGCATAAACACGAACGTTGTATGGCATTTTAGATACTGACATTAAAGTGATAACTGACAATTTAATAATAATAAAAGGTGGTGCTTACAACGACATTAAGAAAGCGTTGCGACAATGGATTCAGCTGTATTTAAAGGACCTGCAAGATGGCTTGACATTTGAACTGTATAAAAACGGACGAGGTAGTCACATAATTCAGGCTGACAGACGACTTGACAATGAGAGATTCTATTACTTAATCAACTACTTAAATTACCCAGAAAACATTAATTATAGAATTGAAATTGAAGGCTTCACTATAGGAAAGGCGAATAATGTATTGAAAGATAAGCAACTGCTTGTTTATTTCTCTTCAATAGACAAGGAGAGCGACAGTGTTTTTGTGACTACCTCTGAGAATGAGAACTTCAGAATAGACTTCAACGGAAAAATAACTGATACAAGAGAGAAGAGGATTTTTCAGGTTCCAGCTGAATTGAACTTGGATAATCCTGAAACGATAAACGTTAGCCAAAAACAAATTTCTCGGAATACGATAAAGACGAACGAAACGTGTGCTGATAAACGGTTTAACGTGTTATTACTCATTGTTGTTAGTCTATTTACTATTGGAATAATCATAAAACAAATAGACAATCATACCTTTGCCAAATATTCGCTCTTCTACGGAATGGGGATTGGACTATGGTTTTTTGGGGACTATAAATTACTTCAATCAGATAAGCATTATATCTATTGCTTGATAATAGCAATATGTTATTTGGTCGTAGCTATTGTATTTGTTGGTGGTTTCAATAAACATATTCTTGATTATGGAGCGTTGCATCCAATTGCTGTCTTGCTAATCCAAAAACCGACAAGGTTTCTATACAAGCTGGTCTTTAATAGAGAGCCAGTTGTTGATAGACCCCCTCCATCATTTTGGGACGTTGTTTATATTGGAGTTCTATTCCTTGCATTGACCGTTTTGCCTTTTTTAATAATTCACGGGTTGGTCAAATGAAAAGGAAAACGCCACTCAACACCGCATATACATCATTGCCTGCGATGCGCCGGTTTTTTAACTTGTATTTCAATTACGGTTTGTACGTGGGACAGTGATTCGCAAGATTATTGCAACGCTGCATATGCAAATCGTTGGCGGTAATGCCTTTTGAAAGATGGTACAACTAATAATGTTAATGATTTCGGTGTCTTTTGGACAACCTGTTATTTTTGATCAAGTCACTTCTGACAAGAACTTTAATTTAATTGAGGACTTCGAGAAGGACAAAGGAGCCTTCAGATCAGACGAATTTGATCTTTCATGTCATTCTACAGAGGGAGGACAGTTAACTGCTTTTCACAACAAGGACAAGGCATACTTAGTGTTTGACATTTGGATATATGGGGAAACTGGTAAGATACATGCGACCTATTGGACTGATAAAAACTTAAACTTTAAAATAGTCAAGAGAACAGACTTTAAGTATGACAAGCCATTTTACGAAAAGGACTTTAAGGTGACGGAGACCACTGAATACCTATCGTACCACTCCGACAGAATGAGGCTCTATGACAGTGAAAGAAAAGACTTAAGTAATTCCCTGACAATTGAAAAGAAGAAAGAGTATGAAGAATTCTTCCAAGAAATAACGAAGGACTTGAAAATAGGAAGTGAAAGGCACAGGCCCTAACAAAAATGCATATGCCATTGCCGGGATTGTGTTAATTTGTAGTTTCCCCATTTCTGATTCAAGTCTTAGGTATGCGCCAAGCACTGCGCGTGACTTGGACCTACTATGATTAAAGCCTAATGATTTGAAGTTGGTCAAGCACAAGTCCCCCACATGCCGTCGCACCTTCTAAGACTTGCACTAGTTCAGGGGACTAAGGCATAGGCGCTAACTGCATATATATTATGCCGGCAGAATTCGTTGATTAAATATTAATTTTGGCTACCGTGTTGCTTTATATGCGAACTTGGCGGTAAGGGCTCTTTGGATAGAAAGCGGTTATCTTTAATTTGCATGAATTAAATTTCATGTTAGGTAGTGCCACAAATTATAAAAGGCTTCCAGAAATAGGTAAAATTGAAAAACTATCTTTTACCTGGGTTAGACAGTTGACAGTTGAACATCTTTTACCTATCAACAAAATGAGCTATTTAAGAGAACTTAAATTTGACAATCAGGCTCATTTAACCGACCTTGAATGGTTGACGGAAGCGAATGGCGAATTAACATTTTAAATACTAAAGTTTATAACAATGAAGCAACTGAACAATGCAAATGTGACTCTTCTGATTTTAGGAACAATGTTATTGAGTTCAAGTTTTATGATTGAACGATATACATCAATGTCAGATGGTATGGCTGGTCTTATAAAAGGTATATCCTTTGGCCTTCTGATTTTAAGTTTAATCGTATTCTTAAAAAGAAGAAAGCAGCAAACTCAATTGTAGTTTTGCTATCTCAGTCTCCGAGGCCTCCTTTTCGGGGCCACACGTTGCTATAAGCTAAAGAAGTCTTTCTCTTTCGTGAATGTCACCATTCTTGATTCAAGTCGTACGACTTGGACCTGCAATGATTGAAGCCTGATGACTTGAAGTAGTTAGCACAGTCACCCACATGCCGTCGCACGTTGCTAAGACGTGAGCTAGTTGAGTGACAACGAATTATTAGATCCATAAATCATGTGAGAAGAATCCATAATTTATTACTAAGTTTATTCTGTCAGGATATGTGTGAACGTTAGGAATGAGCGTAAGACGAAAACATAGATAATACAAATAAATAATTGGTGAACAGAGAAAGTAAAACAGCACCCGTATGCAAACAAATCATCAATCAAAGTATCAGACAACAATAAAAGCATCCGTAGAGAAAGTTTGGGAAGCTTTAATCAACCCAGAAATGGTCAGGCAATACTTCTTTGGTTCTAACCAGGAAACAACCTGGGAAGTAGGTAGTCCACTCCGTTGGACAGGTGAATACGAAGGACAAACATATGTAGATAAAGGCGTTGTTCAAGAATTTATACCTAATAAGAGAATTTCATATAGCTATTTAAGCAGTTGGAGTGGCTTGGAGGATAAACCTGAAAACTATCTACTGGTTAGTTATGAAGTAAAACCCACTGAAACAGGTACGGAACTCACCATTGTACAATCAAACTATAACGAGGAAAAGGCAAAGCACTCGGCCGAAAACTGGGCAGTTGTTATTGATGGCTTAAAAAAACTTGTTGAAAACCAATAAACAAACAGCTAATTCAAGCTAGGTTTAGCGCTGGAACGGTAAAGGTTAATTTGACTAGATGTGCCACCTCGACTGGTCAGATTTCGAACCTACTATGACAGGGTTCAGGCTTCTTTGTTATAAGCTAGTTTGCGAACTTGTGTTTCAAATGCATTGTGCCTGTTTGGCCATAACCAGATCAGTCAATACTATCTTAAACGTTGTGCGCACCTAAAATCCTTTCCTATGAACCTTGAGGAGACAAATGAATTAACAAAAAAGGCGTACGATAAAACGGCTCACAAATACCATGATCATTTTAAGGATGAGATCATCCAAAAGGAATACGACCGATTGCTTTTGGATAGATTCTCGGATTCGTTAACAAAGAATTCTTTAATCTGTGACATGGGTTGTGGTCCAAGTGGTCACATCAGTAAATATCTTTTTGATAAAGGGCATCAGGTTGTTGGGATAGATATTTCCCAGCGGTGCATAGATATAGCAACTTCATATAATCCAGAGTTAGAGTTCAAAGTAATGGATATGATGAATACTGACTTTAAGGATAATTCTTTCGATGCTATCGTATCGTTTTATTCAATCATATACACTCCCAGAGAATATATAGGCAGAATATTTAGTGAGTTTAACAGAATTCTGAAAACCAATGGAAAGTTATTGGTTGTTGTAAAAAAAGGAACAAGCGAGGGGATGATTGATGATGAATGGTACGAGGGTAACAAGGTTTATTTTACTCATTTCTTCGAAGATGAGATAAGAAGTTACTTCATGCGTAGTAACTTTAATATTGATTTCTTTGATACGCGTAAGCCGTATGATTTCGAGTTTAATGTTGAAAGAATATATGCCATTGGAACGAAGGTGGATTAGTACGAACGTGGATAGTTAAGAGTTGGAATAGACAAACGCATATTAACTCGTGCATCAGAAAAGGTTTGAATATTTAAGATTGAGGAATAAAAGACAAAATGAGGATAATACTGAATCTAATAACTCTTGCACTTCAAGGAATAATCACACTTATCGCATTAGTAGCAATTTATATGATATTTGTGCTGCTGGACTACCAGGGTGGGATAGATGCTTTTGTTGGAACGATCTTGTTTCAGCCGATCATTGGAGGTTTGATATCAACAGTGACAATTGGAATCTGCTTGCTGATCGGTCTTCCGATTAGAATTAATTACAGAATTAATACATGGTGGACAAAAAGAGTGTGGCTATCCATATTTAACGTATTTATCGGGTTGTCTCTGCTTATTCTTTCATTGTTGCCTTCTCTAAGAGAAATTATAACAACATCAACCGAGGATGATGGATTCATTCAAAGAGAGATTCCTAATACTGCTTTGGCAATCACTGGCTGGTTCTTAACAGGATTTTCGTTGCTTCATCTATTTCCTCCTTACAAGTTCAGAATTTGGACAGAGAACATGATTAAAAAAGTATACAATGGAGAGAGTTAAAGCGGGCCGTCTTATAGGCCAATTCACCTAAAATAATACGACTCTACTTAATTGGTGCTAATTTTGTATTTTATAGCATGTCTTTTATTGTTGCTGAAATACCTTATATGATGGAAACAGAAATGCAGATGCCAAAAAAGATTTCAGCGCGGCAGAATGAAATCACGGCTGATTTTTTTAAAGAATTGGACAAACATATATCAGACATTGCGAATGGAAGGGTTGATACCATGTTTGAGATAAATGAAATTGCGAACATTTTAAACATCCATCCCAGGCATCTGACCAATACCATTAAACTGACCACGGGTAAACATCCTTGTTTTTATTTTGAAGAAAGAATACTGATGGTAGCAAAACAGATGCTCTCTGAGAACAGGATGAGTATTGCTTCCATAGCAAAATTACTCACCTACGACCCGTCTAACTTTACAAAGTTCTTTAAGCGCTATACAGGACAAACTCCCAAACAATTCAGGGAAGAGGCCTTGAGCAAAAAAACTGAACACTTCACCATTTAATCTGACAACATCACCATATTCGGGGGCATCCCGGCCAATAATTTTGTATAGACAACTTAATTAATGTCTTATTAAAATTATTAAAACAATGAGCAATTACTCTTCAATACCATCACAGTTTTTAGAATTGACGTCTCATCATTCTCAATATGCTGGTATCGACACAAAAACAACATTAAAAGGTTCAGCCGCAGGCAAAGTAGTCTTCATATCAGGGGCGTCGCAAGGGATAGGGCAGGCAACGGCTGTCGCCTTTGCCCAGGCAGGTGCAAAAGCGATTTATATTACAGCGAGATCTGTAAAAGGACTTGAGGAAACTAAGGCGAAAATAGCAAAGGAAAATCCGGATACGCAGTGTGCCTACCAGGTATGCGACGTCACCGACGCAGAACAAGTACAGGCGGCTGTTAATGATTGCGTCTCAAAATTTGGCGGTATTGATATCGCCGATGCGAATGCTGGAAACACCAGCAGCTGGAGTAAGAGGATAGGTGAATCTGATGTAAACGCGTGGTGGCAAACCTGGGAGGTTAATATGAAGGGAGCTTATTATGTCGTTCGCTTTACAATTCCGCACCTCATACAGTCGGCAAAGAAAAATAATGGCGGGTATTTAATTCTTCTTTCATCTATTGGAGCGCAGTATCTGGTACCAGGTGCTTCGGCCTATCAGACTTCAAAACATGCTATTAACCGCCTCTGCGAGTTTATTAATGTTGATCATGGAGCAGAAGGCGTAAAGTGTTTTTCTATCCATCCTGGTGGCGTACCTACTTCACTGGCGAAGACGATGCCTGATGACTTTCATTCTACTCTTGTTGACGAGCCTGAATTAGCAGCAGGATTTATTGTATGGCTTTGCTCCGGGAAAGCTGATTGGGCCAAGGGGCGTTACCTGAGCAGTAATTGGGATGTTAATGAATTATTGCAGATGAAAGATCAGATCATAGCAGAAGACCTGCTGGTAAATCGGTTACGTGCAAAGTCTTGATAACGTATTCTCAGTGAACATAGATAGCATATCATTTTTATAATGTGGTGAAAGTAAGTTAGAATTGAGGGCGTTACCACTTTATCTGTCCATCAATAAAAAAAGTCTCCTCTGGTTATTCCAAAGGAGACTTTTTATTGATAATTGTTATTAAAAGTTATAACGCAATCCTATTCTTACGTTTCTTCCTGGCCACTGTGCGTCGTAATCTTGTTGACCGCCGAAAGGAGGTGAATAGATGTTTGTATCAAATACGTTGTTGACACTGGCTTTAAGGCTCAGGCCTTTGTATAAGCCTACGTTAGCAAACAAGTTGAACTTCACAAAGCCATCTGCATGAGAAGCATTTTGAACCGCATCAGGCGCATTTGACTGGTAGTCAGATGGAGTGTTTCTGTTTGAAAAGTATTGTCCATTTAAGGCTAATGTCACGCGTTGTGCAAATAAGTAAGATGCAGTAAAGTTACCTGTAAACTTGCTCAGGAAGAGCAGGTCTCTTTTGTTGAAGTCAATTTCCTGAGATGTGTAAATGATTTCGTTGCTTCCAAAACCACCCATTTTTTCAGATGCATTGAATTTGTAAGAGAGTCCGATAAGAAGTCTGAGGTTAGCAATGGGTTTTAATACACCGTTTAATTCTAACCCGGTAATGCTGCGGTTATCAAAGTTAAATGACACTTCATCATCCACTTCGCGTACTGCTCCTGCACCATCCTGTATTGAATCAACAACTACCTCGTTAATGAAGTTGGTGTAATAGTTGTTATACACCGTTAAGTTGATATCCATTTTATTAGATGCATATCCTATTTGTGCTTCAATGGTTCTTAATTCTTCAGGTTTAAGTTGATTATTGTAAGATATAACGTCTATGTATTCACGGTAAGAAGGAATACGGTATGCTGTTCCAAATAGAGCTTTGCCATACCAGTTTTTATTAAATGAACCTGTTAAGCCGATGCGATAGTTGAACTGGTTTTCGAAGTCAGAAAGAACATCATAACGAACGCCACCAGTAAGGTCAATTTTGCTGTTTATGCTATAGGTATCCTGAAGAAAGAAGCCGAGGTTAGAACGAGTAAATGTTCCTTTTCCTCCTTGAATCATATCTTTACGAATATTTACAGATGCACCTTCTGTATTGGTAACAAGCGCGTGAATGTCATCCGCATGATCCGCAAGTAAGCTTACACCAGCAAGAAGTTCATTTTTGGAGAAGCTCATAAAATACTCTGCTGAACCACCGTACAGGCTACTGTTAAGTTCTTCTGTAGCAATTTCCTTTATCTCATTGCTCGTTGCGTTCTTGTATTTTGTTTTTTCAATGTTAAAGCCATAGCTATTATAGAAGCCATGAAGTTTTAAGCTGGAGTTAGTGCTGGTCTTTATCGTATAGGCAGCAGAACCATAAACAGGAGTTCTTTCAAAAGAGTAGTCTCCCTTGCTGTCTCTGTACTTATAAGGGTAGGCATACTTTGTATAACTGCCAGTTAACTCTAGTCCGTTTCTGTTGTATGATGCCATGATCGACTTATTTGAAACAGATTGATCATGCTCCCGTACTTTTCCATCGGAGTTGAAGTCAGGAGAAAAACCATCGGACTCTAACAGGTTAGCATTAACGAAGAGTCCTTTAATGCTATATTGACCATTAACACGATAGGTATTGAAAGATCCTGCTTCTGCCGAAAGACTTCTTCCTTCTTGTTTGGTTGTGATACTAATTACACCAGCGAAACTATTCGTTCCGTACAATACAGATCCAGGCCCGTTAATAACTTCAACGCGCTCAACAATTTCGATAGGGATCATTTCATCTACATTGAAGTTGCCGTAATAACTGTCGCGAATAGGTACTCCATCAATAAGAAGAAGAACTTTGTTATTATAGCGTGCCTGAACGCCTCTGATCCATGTCAACTGGTGGCCCGCCCTGTATTCCTGATTTTCGAAGCCGGGAATTTGATCGAGAAGATCACGCAGTGTCTGAAATCCCATTTTTGAGATATCATCTTTTGTAAATAGTCTGACAACAGAGGGGGCTTTTTGAATACTTACTTCAGTCTTGGTAGAAGAGATAACTTTAATACTTAAGAGTTCTTCCAGTGAAAGAGCATATAAGTCAGTGCTATCTTTTTGCTCCTGACTAAATGCGGATGTTCCGGTTACAAGGAGTAATCCGGCCATTAGCCATGTGGTAAAGTTATTCATAAATAGTTGGTTAGGATTTAATCGAGACAAATATAGAAGCGTATTTAACCGACATTTTCTATTTGCATATACCCGGATGTCGTGCGTAAGGTAATTTGTGAACGGGAGAATTATTTGACGTCAGCGAGTCAGGAAGAGTAGCACTTTTAAGATATTAGATGTGGTTTTAAGCAAAACGTAGCTCTTTTTATATATTTCGATGTGTAAATTTTGAATGTAATATTTTTCAAATAATCAGAATAAGAGATACGTACGTAGTTTAGGGTAGATGATAAGTTTAACCAGGGTTAATTAATCCCTCCTATTTGTTGTAAATACACATTTTGCTGCGTAACAGTGGTGTTTGTCATGCATAATAGACAACTTAACGGCGCTTTATGTTAACTTAACGTTAAGTTAATGTTAAGTCAAAGTTAAAATGGCAAGTAAGATTAGCGAGGTTTATGTCATTAAATTGCCGCTATTTAATTTAATAAAATCTTACATTTTAGCCTATATGTAGCGGCAGTTCAGGTTATTTACCGTTAATAATAACTTTAAACCTTATAATACTATGCGAAAACATTTGACGCTTGCATTACTAACAAGTGCTTTGTTTGTAACATCCTGTAATGATCCAGGTGAGCATCCCCCACATGAGAATTACACGCTCTTTACAGAAGTTGACCGGATTCAACTTGTAGGAGGAACTACCGCGGCTGAGATATCTGCCTATGATCCTAAAACGAAGAAGCTGTTCGTTATCAATGCGGTGAAAGCAGCTATTGATGTTATTGACATGTCTAATCCATTTGACCTCACTTATGAAAGAGATATTCAAATAAGTGCTTATGGTGCTGGTGTAAACAGTGTATCAGTAAAAAATGGTATGCTTGCAGCTGCTGTTGAGTCTAATCCTAAAACAAATCCTGGAAAAGTTGTTGTATGGAATACAAGTGACCTAAGCGTAAAAGCCATAGTACCTGTTGGGTCTCTTCCTGATATGGTTACCTTTAGCAAAGACGGGAAGTATCTTGTAACTGCAAATGAAGGAGAGCCAAATGAAGATTACTCTGTTGATCCTAACGGTTCCATTTCTATCATCAACGTAAACCAGGGCTTCAGTGTAACAACACTTGACTTTACTTCATTTAACAGTCAGGCAGCTTTCCTGAGAAGTAAAGGATACCGCACTCCTGGTCCTGCTGGCACTTCATTAGCTGCAGATACTGAACCAGAATATGTTGCTATATCTCACGATAACAGAAAAGCATGGATTACGCTTCAAGAGAACAATGCTATTGCTAAAGTAGATTTACATACAAAGGTTATAGAAAATATCTTCCCGCTGGGGTACAAAGATCACAGCAAGCCTGGTAATGATCTTGATCCTAGCGACCGTGATAATGGTATCTTCTTTGGCAACTGGCCTGTAAAAGGTATGTATATGCCTGATGCTATCAGCTCATTTGAAGTAGGTGGTGTGCCTTTCCTTATCACAGCTAACGAAGGCGATAGCCGTCTTCGTCCTACAAGTGATGATGCACTTCCTCCTTACTCAGAAGGTGGATTGTTTAATGAAGAATCTCGTGTGGGTGGTGTAGTACTGGATCCTGTGAAGTTTCCTAATGCAGCAACGTTACAGGCAAACGATAAACTTGGACGTTTGAAAATTACCAACAGAATGGGTGATACAGATGGAGATGGTGATTTCGATGAGTTATATTCTTTTGGAGCGCGCTCATTCTCCATTGTTAATGGTAACAGCGGTCAGTTGGTTTACGAAAGTGGCAGCAAGCTCGAAAAATATGTGATCGAAAAATTGCCTTCACTTTACGACGACTCAAGAAGTGACGATAAAGGTGTTGAGCCCGAAAGCGTAACTACCGGAAAAATCGGAAGCCGTACTTTAGCGTTTGTGGGAATTGAACGTGCAGATGCGTTGGTAATTGTAGATGTTACAAATCCTAATGCACCCATCTTCTTACAAGCTCTTCAAACTGGTGATGCACCAGAAGGTGTTCTGTTTATCCCTGCAGAAGATAGCCCTAATAAGAAGGCTATTGTAGTAACAAGCTGCGAGGGCGATGGTACCGTAAACGTATTCCAGTTAAGCGGACAAGACCAATACTAGTTCTTAGTACCAGGTTAATTAGTATACTATATGGGTTGGAGCAGTACCGGAAATGGTACTGCTCTTTTTTTATTATTAATACTATCCATACTTTAACTATAATTGCTTTGAATTGCATGATCGAAATCCAATGAACGCTTGATGGGCAACTATAGAACTACAAATTTGATGAAGAAGCCTTGTATTGTAATTGCATGTATAGCTGTACTATTCGGATGTAATCTCAGACAGCAACCAGCTGGTGATGTAAATATTGAAAGGATAATTCAGGCCGACGAAGAGCCTGAAAACTGGATGTCACTGGGAAGGAATTTCATGCAACACCACCATTCGCCTTTATCTCAAATTAATAAGGATAACATTAAGTCACTTGGCTTTGCGTGGCAGTATGAAACAAACTCCAATAGAGGCAAGGTGAACAGAGGACTAGAAGCTACCCCTATTGTAGTTGACGGAGTTCTATATACCTCTGGCGCCTGGAGCCAGGTATATGCGGTGAATGCAAAAACAGGAAAGGAGATCTGGCGTTATGACCCTGGTGTTGATGGAAATTATGCCAGGAGAACTTGCTGTGATGTAATAAACCGGGGTATACAGGTATGGCAAGGAAAGGTATTTATAGGAACGCTGGATGGTTATTTAATAGCCCTTGATGCTGCAACAGGAAAAGAGTTATGGAAGCAGGACACTTTTGTTGACCGCGAAGCTTTTTATACAATTACAGGGCCCCCACAAATAGCAAAGGGCAAAGTAGTTATTGGTAATGCAGGAGCTGACTTTGGAGTAAGAGGTTATATAACAGCGTATGATCTTGAAACCGGTGACTTCGCCTGGAGGTTCTTTACCGTTCCGGCAGATTCAACACATAAGCAGGCAGATGAAGCAATGAAAATAGCAGTGCCTACCTGGGATGCCAACTCACTATGGCAAGCCGGAGGAGGAGGTACTGTTTGGGGAGAACTTGCCTATGACCCGCATCTTAATCTGCTTTATGTAGGCACAGGCAACGGGTCTCCTTATCCCTTATGGATAAGAAGTCCTTCTGGTGGTGAAAATCTTTTTCTTTCATCAATTCTTGCAATTGATCCGGATGATGGAAGACTTGTGTGGTATTATCAGACTAGTCCGGGTGAAAGCTGGGATCATACTTCAACAGCAAACATTGTGCTTGCAGATCTTTCAATTAATGGCAAGACGAGAAAGGTGCTTATGCAGGCACCCAAGAATGGATTCTTTTACGTGATAGACAGGGTTACAGGAAAGCTGATATCTGCAGAAAAATATGTCCCTGTTAATTGGGCCGATTCTGTTGATACAAGAACAGGGAAACCTTCCATATCAAATCAGGCGTGGTATAAAGATTCTCCGCGTTATATTTTTCCTGGTCCGGTAGGAGGGCACTCCTGGCAGCCCATGAGTTATAATCCTAACACAGGCTTAGTTTATATTCCCACGCACGATATTCCTTTCGTGTATAGCGAACTTCCGGGCTATCAGTTCGCCCCACGCAATATAAACTCAGGTGTGATTACCAATGCGGTGCCGCTACCAGAGCATTTAAAAATATATGCAGAAGGATGGCCCGCACATGAGGGTGATGTGCTGAAGGCATGGGATCCTGTAAAACAAAAAGAAGTATGGCGTGTTCATTTGCCTTCTCGTTTTAATGGCGGTGTACTTTCTACAAGTGGTGATCTTGTTTTTCAAGGTACTTCCTCCGGTTATCTGAACATTTATAAGGCAGATACAGGGGAGAAGTTAAATGAGATTTACACAGGTACTGGTATGCTTGCAGCACCTGTTACTTATACCGTTGATGGAGAACAATACGTAGCCGTGATGGCAGGGTTTGGTGGATCTTTTCTTCCAATTCCTAATGGTGCTACTGCCTTAAATAAATATAAAAATACAGGAAGAATTATTGCCTTTAAGTTAGGAGGAGGAGAAACACCACTTCCATTACCTCAAGATCGCGTTACGAAAGTACCGGCTCCGCCTGACGCAGTACTGGAAGAATCACAAATCAGAAGAGGTGAAGACCTTTACAATCAATTCTGCGCACGATGTCATACTACAATGGGTGAAGAACATTTAAGTGAAATTCCTGACCTGTCTCTGTTGCCGAAACACTTACACGACGATTTCATAAATATTGTACTTCATGGAAAACTAAGCTTCTATGGAATGGCAGGATTCTCGGATGTTCTTTCTCAGGAAGATGCGAATGCAATACATCAATTTATTATCTCCATGCAGAAGCATCGCTACGAGAGACAAAACACAGGTAATGAAATAAGATAAAGTTCACTTCGGTAAGCCATGTAATGCATTTCTAATTACCGAAGGATGAATAAGTAAGCCTCTTGCTCTTGAGGCTTTAGAAGCACATATTAAAAGCTAATTGGATTTATGAATCGAGGCGCTTCCCAAAGGAGCACTTCTTTTTCACAAAACTTTTAGAAGGTTATTAATAGAATAGCATCACATTTGACATCCACGGAAATATTTAACCTGGGATGGTATTACCAGAGAATATCAATACGGTTAAGCCACTTTTGCAGGTCGCCACCTTCCGTTAGCCGAATTTCAACTATCTCCTGTTTCTTGGTGCTATACCAAATCTCTGCTAATTTGTTGTTGGGGAGTACGTAAAGGTTAAGTTGAAAATCATAATACTCCATGCTGTAAAGAAATTCGCCGTCACAAAGTATTCCTGCCCGATCCTCAAGGCTTAAAGCTTCAAAGTTCTTATTCATAGTATAGTAGGTAAGTAAATATAGCACTTGCCTTATTTACTGCGCCGCTATTTTTTGCGTAAATATTACATCCTGTCAGAAATTGTTATTTGTTGTAAACCTTTTCTATGTGAAATAATCCTGATTCAATTTTAAATCGAAGCACTTAAAAAAGCGGAGGGTTATACAGCTGCTTCATTAGAAATTGAATGTGCACCTCATCATATAAATAACAGGAGGCATAAGCAATAGGTATTATTGTTTGCCATTTATGTAGCGGGTCGGCTACGTATTTTACTTTCTTTTCAATAAGCAGAAACCTTTATGTAATAGATGAGACTATAATATGTTAATCATAGGTTTTACATAAGTTAACAATTTCAAAATACTTTCTCTTGGTATTAATATTAAGGAAATGTAGCCAATTAGTTAACCAGCGTTAAAGAATCATGATTTTAATCATGTTAGAAAACGTGATGTAATATAACGAGAACAAAATGCGAAATTTGTTACAACGTCTAAGTACTCCTTCTGAGGAAATTACTGATTTACCCGTATTGCATACGTTAATGTCATCGAGGTGAATCACTCTTCACCGAGTGAAAACGATTTCGTCAGAAATAGTTTGGTAGGTAAGCTTTGCACTTTTAAAGAAAGGTTTTCGATCCGCCACTTGATTAGGTTTGTATAATCACAATTAACCTACCTATGAACCCTTCATCAAATACTTCTCATTCTAACGCTATAGCTATTGTTGGTGTTTCATGCAGATTTCCAAATGTAAATTCTATTGAAAGCTTTTGGGATTTACTGAGCAATGGAAAGGACACAATAGCCGAAATATCGAAAGAGCGATGGGATGCAAGCGCTTTATACGATCCCGATCCGCTTTCAGAACGCAAGACGCAGCAGAAACATGCTTCGTTATTGTCTGATATCCATGACTTCGATCCGTTGTTTTTTAACATCTCTCCTGCAGAAGCTATTGAAATGAGCCCTTCTCAGAAGTTAATGATGGAGTTAGCCTGGGAAGCTATTGAAAGTTCGACCATACCATTTAAAAAGATACAGGGTAAAAATGTAGGTGTTTATGTAGGTAATATATGGAGTGACTTTGAGCACTACAGGAAATTTAAGAATGCAAAGGCTACCCTTCACTCTGCGGTAGGTATGTCGTCTAACGTAATTGCTAACCGTGTTTCGTTTGCGCTTGGCTTTACAGGTCCCAGCCTGGTGATAGATACAGGATGTTCTGCCTCATTGGTTGCTTTACACCTGGCCTGCCAGAGTCTGCTCAGCAACGAATCGGAGATGACAATTATTGGAGGTATTAACCATATTCTTGATCCTGGTAAATATATTGAGCTCACAAAGTTTGGTGGTCTTTCTGTAAAGGGCAGATGCAGTACTTTCGACGTTGATGCTGATGGTTTTGTGCGTGGTGAAGGTGGGGGAGTACTTCTTCTTAAAAAGTTATCTGATGCCGAACGCGATGGTGATAAAATCTTCGCTGTTATTAAAAGTACAGCCGTAAATAACAACGGTTTTAACGATACACTACCTGCGACGAGCACTGAAGGACAAATCTCATTGCTTGAAAAAGCTTACGAAGCGGCAGGCATCAGACCTGACGAGGTGCATTATATGGAAGCCCATGGAACAGGAACAAAGCTGGGTGACCCGAATGAGGCGCGTGCTATAGGGGAGTTTTTTAAAAGAGGAAGGGAAGAGTCTAGGTTGAGAATAGGCTCTGTTAAAACCAACTTAGGTCACACAGAGGCCACAGCAGGAATTGCAGGCCTTATTAAAGTGGTACTGGCCATGCAACATAAAATGTTGCCTCCTAATCTTAACTTTAATAGTCCTAACCCTAACATAGACTTTGATGATCTTAAACTTGAAGTTCAAAAAGACCTTACAAGCTGGCCTGTAAAACCAGGGGAAACGTTGAAAGCCGGAGTTAATTCTTTTGGGTGGGGTGGTACTAATGCGCATGCCGTTTTGGAAGAATATGTTGCCAAGCTTAACACACAAGGCGCTGCAGCTGAAAGGTCAACTGCGTTGTATAGCCTTCCTTTAACAGCGAAATCTCCTCAGGCGCTTTTAGACTACGCGAAGGCGTATGCCGCACTTTTAGAAGGAAGTGACGAAGAGACCTTTAAAAATATTTGTATTGCAACTGCTTTTTGCAAAGCCGAATTCGACCATAGAATACTTTTCTCAGGAACGAGTCGTGAAGAGGTATTGCAAGAAATAAAGAATTTTGTTCAGGACAACGTTGAAGCGTTACCTTATATGCCCTTGAAGGATAGTGATAAGGTCGTATTCGTTTTCCCAGGACAAGGCGCACAATGGTTGGGCATGGGAAGAGACCTCTTTCCTAAAGAACCGGTTTTCAAAAAAGCAATAGAAGAATTGGATGACGCGTTCAAACCATTTACGGATTGGTCTCTCCTGGAGCAATTGAATGCTACTCCAGAGAAAAGTCGTCTTTCAGAGATTGATGTTATTCAGCCTTCAATCTGTGCTATGCAGATTGCACTTGCCAAGCTCTGGCTTTCATGGGGGATCAAGCCTCATGCCGTAGTAGGGCACAGTATGGGAGAAGTTGCTGCGGCGTATATCTCCGGCGCAATTTCTCTTAACGATGCTGCGCGCATTATCTGTACAAGAAGTCGGTTAATGAAGACCGTGAGTGGCAAAGGAGGCGCGATGGCAGTGACAGAACTGAGCCATGAAGATGCTTTAAAAGTTGTTGCGGGGTATGCGGGTAAATTATCAGTAGCGGTAAACAATAGTCCGAAATCAACTGTGCTTGCAGGTGATAAAGCATCTATTGATGAAGTAATGGCGCAGCTGGAGAGTAAAGGATTGTTCTGCAGGTTGGTGAAAGTAGATGTCGCGTCTCACAGTCCGCAGATGGACCCTTTGAAAGAAGATTTGCGTAAGGCATTACAATCAGTAAGGCCACAACAATCGACAGTTCCATTCTTCTCAACAGTGTTTAACAAGGTAATGGAGGGGACTTCCCTTGATGCTGACTACTGGGTAAATAACTTGCGTGGTACGGTTCAGTTCGCTTCCGTTATACAGCAGTTAATTGAGGATCAGCACGTCGTTTTTATCGAAGCAAATCCACATCCCGTACTTGTAAATGCCGTAAATGAGTGTGCTGCTCATAGCCGCGCGAAAGTGATTACCGTAGCCTCTACTGCACGCGAGAAGGACGAACAAAAGGAAATGCTTAAGAACCTGAATGACTTATTTAACAAAGGATATTCAATTAATTGGGAGCATTTTTATTCAACCAATAAAGTTCCTCAGGTTGCTCTTCCTCACTATCCTTTCCAACGTGAGCGATATGAGATTGAAGATTACTCTAAAGAACTTGAATTAAATAAGGAGACTGCGGCAACCTATCCACTGCTGGGCAGCAAGATCAATCTGGCTAACATCCAGAATATCTACTTCTGGCAGTCGATTATCAGCGTAAGCAAATTCCCTTATCTGAAAGATCATTTGATAAACAATAAGATTGAACTGCCAACAGCATGTTATCTGGAGATGGTGTTTGAAGCAATGAATGAGATCTTCAAAGACACTACGGTAAGAATTGAGCAGATGAACTTTTCACGTCAACTTGTATTTGCTGAGAATGAAGTTATTGACGTTCAATTGAAACTTCAGCTTTGCGATGACAAGGGTGGGCAGTTCTACATCTACAAGCGCGAAGGTGACTCGTGGGTTGAGCTTTCCAATGGTAGCGTAGTTCTTTCCGAGGAGAAGATAAACATCCAGGTGGCTTTCGATGAGATAGAATATCAGGCACCAAGCTATACCGATGGAAGTAATTACTACAATCTGCTACGTTCAATAGGCTTTGATTATGGTAAACATTTTCATGCGGTTACAGGTGTTGATAAGATAACCAATCAAAGTAGCAACCAGATCTTGTTTTCAATAAAGCCAGATGCTGCCGTAAAGCAATCAGCCGGTAAATACATTATTCACCCGGCGCTTATCAGTAGTTTCATGCAGCCTCTTTTTGGTCAACTGATATCCATTCTTGAGGAAGGGAACTTCCTGAATGTAACGTTGGAAAATATTCAAAAGCTTCAGATCACAGGCGCGGTTAACTATGAGCGTGAGCTTAGAGGTTTAATGATGCTGAAGAAACTGGAACGCGCCACGGATGCACTATCGACCTGGTCATTCAGCGCAGATATACTCATTGCAAACTACGACAATACAGCTGTAATGAGTATTTACGGATTGAAAGGAACAGCAGGCCGAATCATTTCTGCCCAAATGAGCAATGGTAAGAAGAACTCAGGTTCAGAGGCGCTTCAGAAATTCTCTCAGATGGAACTCGAATCAGAAAAGATTGAAGTTCTTCAGCAGATCTTAATAACAGAGGTGTCTAAGATTATTAAGATTCCTCAAAACCGCATTAAGGGCTCCATGACCTTTAAGGGAATGGGACTTGACTCGCTTATGGCGGTGCAACTGCGTAATCAATTAGAAAAGGATTTTAACATTAAGTTGCCGGTGGGTATGTTCTGGTCGCACCCTAGCATAAGTGATTATACAATATACTTGAAAAGTGTGTTAATGCCGGAAGCAAATGCTGAGCATACTTCTGCATCGAAGGGTCATGAAAAGAACTGGTTCAATATTCCGAAACCTAATCCTGACGCATTATTTAAAGTATTCTGTTTCCACGATGCTGGCGGAAGTGCTTCTCTTTTTGATGGATGGGAAAATCTTCTGGATAGCGACAAGGTTGAGTTTATCGCTGTTGAGATGCCTGGAAGAGGACGAAGATTAGAAGAAGCTCCTTTTACGGAGTTAAAACCTTTCCTAGATGATATTATACCTGCAATTAAACCGCTGCTGAATAAGCCTTACGTTTTCCTCGGTCATAGCATGGGAGGCTTGCTTGCTTTTGAGATTATTAGGGAATTCAGAAGAACAAATTTCAGAATGCCCGAAAAATTGTTCATCTCCTCTACGTCAGGTCTAGGGGCTTATGATAAGAGTCAGGTAGATCCTACGTTAAGCAACGATGAACTTGTGCATTTGTACCCGCACCTTCATATCGATAACATTGGAGATGTTGAATTGCAAAGTATGCTTGTAAATATACTACGTGCCGATTTACAGTTCTTATACTCACATAAGTATACAGTAGAAAAGCCGTTGGATATTCCTATCATTGCAATACATGGTTCTGAAGATGAGCGCGTGAAAAGACATCAGATAGAAGCATGGGAAAAAGAAACTTCAGTGTTGTTTAGGCTTATCTCAAGATCAGGAGAACATAGATATATAGCACATGATGGCGAATACGTTGCTAATCTTATCCTGCAGGAAATTGGTGTAACGGAAGAGAAAGTTTCTTACAAGTAGAGATTAACTCGATATAGCACAATGAAGGAGTTTGTTAGAGATAAAATAATTGGTACCTGGAAACTCGTATCCTGGACTTATAAAGATGCAGCAGGGAATATCATAAATTACTTTAGCGATAACCCAGTAGGCATATTGATGTATGACCAGAACGGTTACATGAATGCACAGTTAATGAAGTCAGGCCGTGCCAACCTTCAGGCAAGCTCATTGATGAGTGGAAACCTGCAGGAGACGGATGGTGCTTACAGAAGCTATGCCGCCTACTTTGGAAAGTACTATGAAGTTTCTCCCGGAGAACTTGTTCACGAAGTAGAGGGAAGCCTTTTTCCTAATTGGGTAGGACAGAAGGAAACAAGGTATGCAAAATTTGAAGATGGATACCTCATCCTGAGTGCGCCGCCAGTTACTATAGATGGGCACGAAACAGTGTTTAATGTGAGGTGGAAACGCGCCTGATGGAGTAATACGGCTATGTAATAGTCCTCGGAGTAATTTGAAATATTATTCCGAGGTCTTTTTGTTCGTAATAGCTCTGATCAGAAGAGATTCTTAAAGGGCTGAGATGTACAAAAAATAAGGAAGAAACCGAATCGCAATTCGAAATCTTCCTTCTGATAAGATCGGGGAGAAAATAAGTTATTTAACTACGGCAGTAGATTGTTCTTTAAGCCACTTTCTTGCAGGTACATCGGCATTAAATACGTTTACTGTAAATACGCCTTTGCTTACTTTAGCAAAACCTTGTAGTGATAATTGTGTGAAGATGTTATCAGACATGATAACAGCCATGTTAGCAAGACCAGCTTTTGCTGCGCGTGGATTCCAGTCAGTTTGGTACCACTCATTCGCTGCCTGCCAAGGACCTGATACTTTTCTGTTATCAACCAAAACGTTCTGGCATTGCGTTTCTTTAATAACCGCAAGTAGCTCTTCTGAACCAGATTTAACAAGATCTACAGACAGATAGCCATTCCAGTCGAGATAAATCAAATTGTTTTCTTTCTCGTAGGTGATTTTTGCGTATAGATCCTTTGAGTTAGGTCTATTAAGTTCTTTCTTCATACTTTAAAACAGGTTAAGTAAAATTATAGTATTAAAAATAGCAGTTACGCCTTAAATTCATTCATTTACTTTAGTTAAATAATCGGTGCACATAAGATTTTTACCAATATTTCTAATTATCATTATGATGTTTAAACATATTCCAACGTAAGGTCTAATCATTCTTTTAGAACGTACTATATTTCACCGACCGTTGTGTCAGTATATCTACTTATATTTTTGCAATCCCTTCATGATCAGGATCCTTTCATCAACAATTTCTGCTTCTGATAAAATATTGCCGGGTGATCTCTCAACTTGTAAGGTATTTCCTAATATTCGACAATATGATCAGGACAACAAGCAAATATTAAGTTTGATAGGTCACTTGCTATGTGAAAAGATGTTTTTCGATATGCAGCTTCCTAAAACGCTATTAGATACGTTGCATCAAAACAAATTTGGCAAGTGGCAGTTTAGTAGTTCATCCATTCATTTTAATATTTCTCACAGTAACAATACAGTAATAGCTGCGGTATGTGACAAAGGTATAGTTGGGATTGATATTGAATGGATTCGAACAATAGCAATATCAGACTTTAGAAGCTGTTATTCCGACAACGAATGGACTACCATTCAACAGGCCGATAACGTTCCACAAATCTTCTTTGACTTGTGGACTAAAAAGGAGAGTCTTTTAAAGGCATGGGGTATGGGTTTGCAGATACCTTTGAACAACGTAATTGTTGAAGGATTTCAGGGCAGTGCACCTGCTCATAATATTTCTGGTTATTTTACATCTCTCCATATCCCCGAATATTCTTGTAACCTTTGTACCACATTTAAGGCAAATGAAGTTGAGATAGATGAAGTTGAAATAGAAGAAATACTTTTTAAGTGATAGGTAAAGGTTACTAAGTAGTTAATGTGCCTGCTACTATTAAAAATGTCTAGGGAGGTTGAAACGGAAGGTTATTCAGTTTTTTACGTTGCGGTTGCTTCTGTTTTTTTGTATTTTTATTCCATCTTCTTATAGACCGCCTGGTGAGACCTAACACATCTAATCAAAAGCTATCCTCGAAAATTCCAGGATATATACAGCCTCTTATGATAACTACTACATAGCTTACGAATGAATTCTGCCAGCACCATGCGAGCACTATGCGTGCGGTATGTGTGCGAGAAACTACCCCCTTTTCTCGCAGACATACCGCACGCATGGCGCAAACACGGTGCTGGCATCGTAGATTCCCAACGACATTGGGCTGTATTATAGAAGTTAGTGTTTTGGTTTAAGCTCCCACCATCGATTGTAGCTTTGCGCATACTTTTATTTCACGCCTGGTGGTTTTGACACTATTTGTCAAAAGCAGTAGCCAGGTTGCGGTAAAATAGATTTATGAATATAATCTCCGTAAGCCTATTTGTCTCCAGGGTGGAGACCGAAATACTTTGCTTATTTGGAGTTATAAAGAAAAGAACGTTGAGTTCTATCTATTGATTGATGAAGCAGTACAGATGCACATAATAATCATTAATAATAATTATTCAACTTACTTTAACAAAAAAGGCCATTCTCACGTGAGAATGGCCGGAGGTATAGGTTATTGAGTGATATTATTACAATGAAACGCCTCTCTTCCAGGGTATAAAATCATCCTGGTGAAGCATTGTAGCTTTGGCTTGCTTGTGTCCGCTTGCTACTTCTATAATAAAGTCGAGGATCTCTTCTCCTAATTGCTCAATGGTCTTTTCTCCTGTGATAATCGGACCACAGTCAATGTCAATGATATCGGGCATTTTCTGTGCAAGCTTTGTATTAGAAGAAAGTTTAATTACAGGGGCAATCGGATTGCCAGTAGGAGTACCGAGACCTGTAGTAAAGAGCATCATATTAACGCCTGATCCCGCCATAGCAGTTGTGCTTTCAACATCATTACCAGGAGTACATAGTAAGTTCAGTCCAGGCCTTTTGATATACTCTGTATAATCAAGAACATCGCTAACGGGTGAAGTGCCTCCCTTTTTAGCAGCCCCTGCTGACTTCATTGCATCTGTAATTAATCCATCTTTAATATTTCCTGGTGAGGGATTCATATCAAATCCTGAACCTACAGCTTCAGCAGCTTTCGCATATGCGCGCATAAGTTGTACAAACCTGTTAGCAACGTCATCATTTACACAACGGTTAATGAGTTCTTGTTCAACACCACAAAGTTCAGGAAACTCAGATAGAATAGAAGTGCCACCCAGCGCAGCAATGAGATCTGATACATGACCTATTGCCGGGTTTGCCGATATTCCTGAGAACCCATCTGACCCCCCACATTCAAGTCCTACGACAAGTTTACTTAGAGGAGCAGGCTTGCGTTCAATTTTGTTTACTTCTATCAACGCAGCAAAGGTTTGTCTTATGGCTTGTGTAAGCAACTCCTGTTCTGTTCCTTCTTTTTGTTGCTCAAGAATGATCAGTGGTTTAGAGAAGTTCGCGTTAAGTTTGTTTAGCTTGTCTTTTAAGATGTCTACCTGCGCATTCTGGCAGCCGAGACTCAGTACCGTGGCTCCTGCTACATTCGGATTGTGAATATATCCCGCCAATAATGCGCAAAGTGCTTCAGCATCCTGGCGCGTGCCACCGCAACCGCCCTCATGCGTTAAGAATTTAATTCCATCTATATTCTTGAAGACCTTGTTGTGTCCATTGGTATGGTGCGGAGTAAGTGAGGCAGAGGTAAGTGAATCTGTTTTCCCGGACTTATATAATTCCACCAGTTCATGAACATAGTTTTTATATGCTTCTGGTTTAGCATATCCAAGTTCTTCTTCAAATGCCTGACGTATGATGTTAACATTTCTGTTTTCACAAAATACCATAGGCACTACAAGCCAGTAGTTTGCTGTTCCTACCTGGCCATCTTCCCTATGAAATCCAAGAAAAGTTTTATCCTTCCATTTAGAAACATCGGGAGCGTTCCAGGAGAAAGGTTCGGTACGTTTTGCGAAGGACGACGACTTGTGCTTAACATTATGCGTACCGATGGCACCGCCTTTAGGAATATGGCTTAATGCTTTTCCTACAAGTACACCATACATAACTACTTCATCATCGGGGTTGAGGTCATACTCAACAAACTTGTGTTTTGACGGAATGTCATCGTTAAGAACAAAAGAGGAGCCGTTGTTTACAATGTTTTCACCGGCTTTAAGGTCTGTTAACGCCACAAAGACATTGTCTGTGGGATGTATTTTTAGGAATTTATTTGCCATAGATCAGCATAATATGCGCAATCGATTGCGCAATATATCTATTTTTAATATAATTACAACCTCAATTTTATTGCTTTTACCAATTACTTGAATGAATTTTTTAAAGAACAATACTTTAAGCCCGGAAGTTACAAGCCAGCAGAAAACTTCCCGCCTAAAGCTGCAGGAAAATATTACTTGGTTGATAAGTAGGGTACTTCCTATATTTCATCGTCGTCACTATAACAGCTTACCTCAATTATGAATAAGGAGAAGAATCCCAGTGTTGTTACGTTTGGAGAAGTAATGTTAAGGCTCTCTACCCCGGCCTTTGCGCGTTTTACACAAGCTGGTAGTTTTATTGTTACTTATGCCGGCGCAGAAGCTAACGTAGCTGTATCGTTACAGAACTTTGGTATTCCATCGGCTCATGTAACTAAGTTTCCGGATAATGACCTTGGCCATGCAGCTACACAATCGCTCAGAAAACTGGGAGTAAACACAAACGGTATTATATATGGTAAAGAAAGAATGGGTGTTTACTTTCTTGAGAATGGAGCAATTCAGCGTGCTTCCCGCATTATTTATGACAGGTTCGATTCTGCCTTTGCTCATATTAAACAGGGTGAGATAAACTGGAACGAAATACTTCAGGATGTAAGATGGTTTCACTATACAGGTATAACCTGGCGGCACCTTCTGTAACGAAACTGATGAAAACTTCAGTCTCTTTTGTAATCAATATTTGTTGCTGTACATTATCAGAAAAAAGGCCAGGATAAGCTTGCCTGTTATTTTTTGACTCTGTCAACGTAGACATTACTGTTGATGAAAGCGTTTCACATAGCTGGATGTTGAAGATATCATTTGGCACTTCATCAACTACTTCAATAATCTTCTCCTTGTCCTTGCACGAAAAAAATAAGATAAGAAGAGAGGAGAGAACAGCACTAATTTTCATATTCACATTTCAATTTTATTTGTAAAAGAGCAGCAATAAAATCTAATGCCAGCTTTTTGATATTCGCAGATGATTATGAGCGCCCTCTTCTTAAAGATTTTGTGTTGTTATCTTTTTTCAATCGTAATAGACGGCCAAACGGCTGGCATAGTTTTTTATGATTCTGGTTCTATTATAGAACCTAATCAATTTAAAATATGCAATTCATCGCTGGTACACCTGTTGGTATAATTTCAGATGCTTTGGAAATCGTTGAAATCAAGCTTTGGGAAACATACCTTCTGCATAACCGAACAAATGTAAATCAGGCTTTAAATCAATTCTCAATCGATCATGGACCTGTAGAGAATGCTCAACACGAACCAGGTAGAATTGCTTATCGCTTTTATGCAGAAAATTGGGAAAACGACATTAAGCATATCCTATACGAAAACAGAATTCCGGTGGTGGTAAAACCAACTTATCTGCATACTAAAGTATCAAGGTCTAAGGCATTACACATGGCCGAAGTTTAGGCATCTGTAATCATTATAATTAATAGAATTTTTTTGGAATAGAAGGGAAAGCTATGAGTAATTCTATATTGTCTAAAGTACAGGAAGAAATTAATAAGTATCAGAATGCCCACAAGGGAGAATCACCTTTGTATATCATCCTGCCTTCAGACGAGGCGGACGATCTTGCTCAGGAGGTAAAGGAACGAAATGGGTATGACGACAAAGTGATCGTCACAGAATATAATGGCTGTAAGATCGTGAAATATACCGCTATGAATCCTGGAGACATCAGAGTAACGAATGAGTTACCTGAAACAAGTTCATAGTTTTTATTTGTGGGCAATTGGGTCCGGATCATCATCCGGATCATTTAAAGCAGTACCCGCACTATTGATCTTCCCAGAATTTATCAGAAGTATGCCTGCTACATGTGGTGCAGCCATTGAGGTGCCACTTAGAATGGCATACTTCCCGTTTTTATATGCCGATAATATTCTCACACCCGGCGCTGCATAATCTACCACATCGTTTCCAAAGTTAGAAAAGTTAGCAAAACGGTTCAGACTGTCAACAGCAGAGACTGTGTAAATATTATTACCCGATGTTCGTGCAGGGGAGTATGTATTTGCTTTGGTGGATTCATTTCCAGCTGCCAGGGCAAAGAAAACACCACGGTTGGCAATCGATTTAATTTCATTTTCTAAAGTCTGAGATGCATCTTCAAAACCAACACTGATATTTACTACATCGCCGGCTTTGGCGTTTGAGCGTACGTACGACAACGCAGCCAGCAAACCTGAAAGTTTGCCATCCCCATTTTCGTCCAATACTTTAAGCGCAACAAGAGAAGCTCCAGACGCTACGCCTAATGTTCCTATTCTGTTGTTTAATGCACCTATAATACCTCCAATATGGGTACCATGGCCGTTATCATCTTCAAAGGAATCATTGCCTTCAAGAAACGACTTACTTGACTTAGTGTTTACATTTAGATCAGGATGATCACTGTCAATACCCGTGTCTATAATCCACGCAGTCTTGTTTGTTCCGTCACCATACCCGACTTTCTCTACATTCCAGGTTACAGATCTTGGTTCAATAACGTTAAAGCACGCGCAAATAGAAATTACCCGATCAGGTTCTATCGATAATATGTTGGTGTCTTTCTTAAGCTCCTCTACTTTATCAGCTGACAGCTGCATTAAAAGATGAGCTCGTTCTCCTTCTATTTCTCGCCGAATAGCGGATTTGGGTATACTGTATTTTAAGGCAGCAGCTCTTGCTGCTTCTAATCGTCCATTACTTGATCCGGATGAAGTGAAAGTAACAATATAGTCACCTTCGATAATTTGTCCCTGTTTTATACTGCTCGTAGTAAGACAATTATCGACTGTTGGTTTGGTTTCAACTTCTGGTTCCTCATTGCAGCTAAGAAAGGCACTTATGCTTATGAGAATAGTAGTTTGAATAAGGCTCTTAAACATTTACCAATAAAATATATCTGTGCTTAAACGTAAAGTAAACTTATAAAAGTTCTTCCAAATATTTGCTGCTGTAACGTTAAATGGCATTGTTAGTATTTAAAATGAAATACAACATAATGCCTTCACTAACATAAAAGTTGCCCTGTCTATTATGCGAGTATTTACCAGCATCGAAGTATCAATAGAGACTATCACATAATTGTCGTTTTCTTCTTGTCGTTGTCTTTTCTTGAAGGCGCTTGAGTGAGAAGGAATAACATTTTACCAAAAAGTAAAACTACTCAAAGGCTTCTTACCCTATACTTATGAAAAGACGCAGACCATCATCATTTCCTTTGCTTTTCTTATGGTCCATTCTATTTGCGTGTAATGATAACACGGGCGAGGGCGCGAAAGAATCACAGGGTAATGCTCCCGTAAAGGATTATCCTGTTGTAACACTTGAACCAAGAAGTGTTACCCTTGCGCGCAGTTATCCCGCTACAATTGAAGGACAACAAAATATTGAAATACGACCAAAAATAGATGGCTACATTGATAGGATATTCGTTGATGAAGGTTCTGCCGTAAAGAAAGGACAAAAACTTTTTCAGATAATGGCTCCTCAATATGAGCAGGAAGTACGTACCGCACAGGCAAACATTAAGATTGCTGAAGCAGACGTACGTACGGCGGAAATGGAGGTAAATCGGATAAAACCACTTGTTGAGAAGGAGATTATTAGCAGGTATGAGTTGGAGTCAGCGGAGTTTAACTTAGAGTCTCGTCGTGCAGCACTGGCCCAGGCACGTGCTCAACTGGCGAATGCAAGAACAAATTTAGCATATACTTTAATTACCAGTCCTGTCGATGGTGTAGTAGGAACAATACCTTATCGCTTAGGAAGCCTTGTAAGCAGTAATACAACACAACCACTAACAACAGTTTCTGACATACAACGTATCTACGCCTACTTTTCGATCAATGAAAAACAAGCGTTGGAGTCTGCTACAAACTTAAAAGGCAAAACGCTGGAAGAGAGGCTTGCTACGATTCCACCTGTTAAACTAATTCTCTCCAATGGAAGCGAATATTCTCACCCAGGTAAAATTCAAACAGTAAGTGGTCAAATAAATACTGCTACAGGTTCTCTTCGAGTTAGAGCAACATTTCCTAATCCGGAAAATTTGGTTCGCAGTGGAAGTACCGGTAATGTTCAGATTCCTGTTCAAATTGATTCTGCTCTTCTTGTTCCGCAAAAATCTACTTATGAATTGCAAGGAAAAAGATTCGTGTACGTGGTTGAAAGTACAGGTACAGTACGAAGTCAGGAGATAGACGTGATGGAGAATGACAATGGACAATTCTTTGTAGTTGAAAAAGGTCTTCAACCAGGAGAAAAGATAGTGGTAGAAGGCGTTGCATCATTGAGAGACGGTGCTACCGTTGCCCCTAAAGCAATCGGTGCCGATAGCTTGTTTCAGGCTCTTGTGAAATCCTGATAGAACATAGAACGTGATAAACTTCGTCTCACCTTACCTGCATTAAATTCATGTTTGATCGATTTATTGACCGCCCTGTATTATCTACTGTTATTTCTGTTCTTATTGTTCTTTTGGGAATATTGGGGCTGGTCACGCTACCTGTTTCTCAGTATCCTGAAATAGCGCCACCTACTGTTGTAGTGTCAGCATCTTATCAAGGTGCAAATGCCGATGTTGTTCTTAATAGTGTAGTAATTCCGTTGGAGGAACAAATTAATGGCGTTGAAGGAATGACTTATATGACATCGTCTGCAGGTAACGATGGAACAGCAACTATCTCTATATATTTTAAACTTGGTACAAATCCAGATATTGCTTCCGTTAATGTTCAAAACCGGGTTTCAAGAGCTACTCCGCTCTTGCCACAGGAAGTTACACGTGCTGGTGTTACTACAGCAAAACGCCAGAGTAGTAATCTTGTTATCTTTTCTCTTTATAGCGATAATCCTGCTTATGATCAAACATTTTTACAGAATTATGCAGAGATAAATCTCGTTCCGGAAATAAGACGTGTACAGGGTGTTGGAGACGCAAGTGCATTTGGAAGGATGGACTACTCAATGCGTATATGGCTGAAGCCGGATGTAATGGCTACTTATGGTCTGGTACCTGAGGATATAAGCGCTGTATTAGCGGAACAAAATGTAGAAGCTGCTCCTGGTCAATTCGGGGAACAGGGTGAGCAGGCTTTTCAATATATTATTAAATACAGAGGTCGCCTTAAAAATGCAGAAGAATTTGGTGACATTGTTTTACGCTCAACTGGCAACGGTCAATTATTAAGGTTAAGGGACATAGCCCGAATTGAATTGGGCGCCATGAGCTACGCAAGCGCTTCAACCACCAATGGCAACCCTTCTGTTGGTGTAGCCATAAGCCAGACTGCGGGGTCTAATGCTCAAGAGGTTATTGAGGGGAGTCTTGCAGTTCTAGAGGAGTCTGCCAAGTCTTTTCCAAAAGGAATTAAATACGTAACCCTGGTTAACGCCAATGACTTTCTGGATGCATCTATTGAAAAAGTAATTCATACTTTAATTGAGGCGTTCGTACTTGTCTTTCTTGTGGTGTTTATTTTTCTGCAGGATTTCCGATCTACATTAATTCCCGCCATCTCTGTTCCTGTTGCCATAGTAGGGACTTTTTTCTTTTTAGGTATGTTCGGATTCACGATCAATCTGCTAACGTTATTTGCACTTGTATTGGCTATAGGCATTGTAGTTGATGATGCCATTGTGGTTGTTGAAGCAGTACATGCAAAACTCGATCAAGGGTATGACTCTTCAATAAATGCAACCAAAGACGCCATGCATGAAATATCAGGTGCCATTATCTCAATTACCCTGGTCATGTCCGCAGTGTTCATTCCTGTAGCTTTTATCGGTGGTTCCGCCGGAGTTTTCTTTAAGCAGTTTGGTTTGACACTTGCAATTTCCATTGTGTTGTCTGCAGTTAATGCCCTTACCCTTAGCCCTGCGTTGTGTGCTATATTTCTCAAACCTCATACGGAAGAGGGCCATAAAATGAATTTACTGCAACGCTTCTATCGAAGCTTTAATGCTGGTTTTGATGCAACACGTAGAAAGTATCGCGACTCTATTGCTTTCTTGTTTCGTAAGAAATGGATTGCCTGGATTGGCTTACTTGCATTTGCAGGGTTGTTCTACTATTTGATGCAAACCACACCAAAAGCATTTGTTCCAAACGAAGATATGGGATCAATTATGGCAGATGTGGCACTACCTCCCTCGGCCTCCACGGAAAGAACAGATGAAATAACCAGGGAAGTAGAAAACATGGCAAGGTCAATTCCTGAAATTGAAAATATTCTTCGCATCACCGGAAGAGGAATGATCAGCGGTACAGGAAGCAATTATGGGATGGTAATTATGCGACTGAAGAATTGGAGTGAAAGAAAAGGTAAGGGACAAGACGTTCAATCTATCATCGGAAAAATGTTCGCTAAAACTTCTACCATACGAGATGCACGAATTGTTTTTTTTGCTCCACCAAGTATTCAGGGTTTTAGCGTTTCCGGTGGATTTGAGTTTCAACTTCAGGATAAAACGGGACGAGATATTAATACCTTTTTTAGTGTGGCGTCTGATTTTCTTTCAGCATTAAGTGAACGACCTGAGATACAATATGCGCAAACTCCCTTTAACCCAAACTTCCCTCAATACGAAGTTGATGTAAATGTAGAACGTGTTAAAGAATCTGGATTAAGCGTAAATAACATTCTAGGTACACTACAGGGATATTACGGCGGAGTGTATGCCTCGAACTTCAATCAATTTGGAAAAATATTCCGAGTCATGTACCAGGCAGAGGCAAATTTCAGAGCCAATCCCGAAGGCCTTAACAATATATACGTCAGAAATGCGGATGGTACGATGGCACCAATTACTGGTTTCATTACTTTAAAAAGAGTATATGGACCACAGTCTATCTCAAGATTTAATTTGTTTACGTCAATTGGCGTCACAGGTTCTCCTAATCCCGGCTATAGTTCCGGCGATGCTATCAGAGCTGTAGAGGAGGTTGCAGCGGCCAAGTTACCAACGGGTTATGGATATGAATTTTCGGGCATCACAAGAGAAGAGCTTGCCGCAGGCGGACAAACACTTTTCATTTTTCTTCTTGTTATTGTCTTTGTATATCTGCTATTAAGTGCCCAGTACGAAAGCTACCTTTTGCCATTTGCAGTGTTGTTGTCATTACCGGTAGGGCTGGCCGGTGTACTTATTTTTGCAAACTTGTTTGGCATTACAAATAATATTTATCTGCAGATCACATTGGTGATGTTGGTAGGTCTTCTTGCCAAGAATGCCATTCTTATTGTTGAATTTGCTGTTGAACGAAGGCGTCATGGTCTTTCGCTGATAGATGCTGCATTAGAAGGAGCAGAGGCACGTTTACGTCCTATTCTGATGACGTCATTTGCATTTATTTTTGGAATGCTTCCGTTGATGATCGCCTCAGGGGCTGGTGCTGCAGGCAATAGATCCATTGGTACTGGTGCAATAGGAGGAATGCTTATCGGTACACTAATAGGGTTATTTATCATACCTGTTTTGTTCGTTGTTTTTCAATCATTACAAGAACGTTTTAAGACTAATACTAAAGTGATATCAAAACAATGAGCAGACTTGCTATGAGCTTATATAGGCACATTTTTAGAAAACTGATCATCCTTGTTTTACTCGGAATTTTATTTTCTGCTTGCAGAATTACGCATCGCTACAAGCCGCCAACATTGCCAGAAGGAAATCTTTATCGTGACTCTATCAACAGCGGAGATACTACAAACCTCGCACAACTTCAATGGCGTGAATTATTCAAAGATACCATTTTACAAAGGCTTATAGCGGAAGGAATTGCACATAACTTTGATTTGCAGGTTGCCTATACCAGAATAGCACAAGCTGAAGCTTCCTTTCGGCAAAGTCGTGCAGCGTTCTGGCCAACACTTAATGGAAACGCGACGTTCACAGAATCAAGATTATCAGAAGCACAAGGCTTTGGCATCAGGACAAGGGCGACCCAATATCAAATCGGCGTGTCAACAAGTTGGGAGATAGACGTATGGGGAAAGCTGCGAAGTAATCGCCGGGCAAATCTTGCCAATCTTCTACGATCAGAAGCTGCAGCACGTACTGTACAATCCATACTGGTTACATCCATTGCAACCACTTACTTTCAGCTTCTTGCATTAGATGCACAATTAAAAATAACAGAGCAAACAGTTCATTATTGGGATACAACAGTTCAAACAATGCGTGCGCTTAAAGACGCTGCAGTGGTTACTGGTGCTGCAGTAGTTCAAAGTGAGGCACAACGATATGGAGCAGAGGTAACAATTCCAGATATTAAGCAGCGAATAAGAGAAACAGAGAATGCACTTAGCATTTTATTGGGTACAACACCACGCAGTATTGAACGAACCACACTTGATGAACAACAGACTGTAGATGTATTAAATACAGGCATCCCTTTTCAATTGGTGGCTTTTCGCCCTGATGTACAGGAGGCGGAATTAAGTTTTAGAAATGCTTTCGAGCTGACAAACGTAGCGCGAACACAATTCTATCCTTCGTTAACAATTAATGGCTCTGCTGGATATTCAAGCCTGAGTTGGGCAGAATTATTTGATCCTAATTCACTTGCAGCGAGCATTGCCGCAGGATTAATCCAGCCTATCTTTAATCAACGTGCTGTGCGCACACGATATGAGATAGCGCACGCTCAGCAAAGGGAAGCTTTTTTTAATTTTCAACGCATAGTAATTACAGCAGGGCAGGAGGTATCTGATGCCGTTTCATTACATCAGCGTGCACTTGAAAAGATAGAAATACGTAAGGATCAAATTTTGTCATTGCAGCGATCAGTTCAGTATTCCAATGAACTGCTTCAAAACGGTTTTGCCAATTATACAGAAGTTATTCAGGCACGGCAATCATTGTTACAAGCTGAGTTAGGCAGTGTTAATGATCAATTGCAAAGATTACAAGCTACTGTCGAGTTATACAGAGCGCTAGGTGGGGGCTGGAGATAAAGCCCATATTGAGTCACCGGCTAATACCAGTTTTTTCGATACAATATTTAATTAAGTCTATCTGTTCAACCAATTGTGAAGACTTTATTGCTCCGATAGTACAAATACAATATGTCAAAGTATAGGTACGATGTTTATTCAAGCCCCTCCAACAAGCATGTTTATCTAAGACAGTTGTAACTAATTTAAAGATTATGGAGAAGCCGTTGAATGTAACACAAAAGCTTATAAGCTCGCATTTGCTGAGCGGAGAGATGATACCGGGCACTGAGATAGGTCTAAAGATTGATCAGACTTTAACTCAGGATGCTACTGGCACTATGGTGATGCTGGAGCTTGAAGCGATGGGTTTAGACAAGGTTAAAACAGAAGTATCAGTACAGTATGTTGACCATAACCTGTTACAGGCCGATTTCAGAAATGCTGACGATCATATTTTTCTTCGTTCTGCTGCTCAGCGTTTTGGGTTATGGTATAGCATGGCGGGAAATGGTGTTAGTCACCCGGTGCATATGGAACGGTTTGGTATACCGGGTAAAACATTGGCAGGCTCTGATAGTCATACTCCCGCTAGCGGTGCGATGGGAATGCTGGCTTTAGGCGCAGGAGGGCTTGATGTTGCATTCGTTATGCTAGGGCAACCGTTATATATTAAGATGCCTAAGGTATTAGGTGTTAAACTTACAGGTAAACTTCCGGATTGGATTAGTGCAAAAGATGTCGTACTGGAAATGCTTCGAAGATACAACGTGCAAGGTTGTCGTGGTATGATCATTGAATACTTTGGTCCGGGCCTTGCTAATCTTACCGCAATGGACCGCCATGTAATTGCAAATATGGGTACGGAGATGGGAGCAACTACTACAGTCTTTCCTTCAGATAATGAAATAAGGAGATTCCTGAAAGCGCAAGACAGAGAAGAAGATTGGATGGAACTTGTGCCTGATGACGGTGCCTCCTATGACCTTTTTGATGAGATAAACCTTTCTGAACTTGAGCCCCTGGTAGCACTTCCCAGTAGCCCGGGCAACGTGGTGCCCGTTCGTGAAGTTGAGGGTACTTCAATTGCGCAGGTAGTTGTAGGATCTTCTGCAAATCCTGGTCTCAGAGACTTTTGGATTGTATCAGAGATAATTAAAGGACACAGAATTAATAATGGTGTTTCCATGGATGTTAATCCAACCTCCAGACAAATGATGGAAAACCTCATAGCCATGGACGCTCTTTCTAGCTTCTATCATGCAGGTGCGCGTATTCACCAGGCAGGATGTATGGGCTGCATAGGAATGGGGCAAGCCCCTGCCACCGGGAAAAATAGTTTAAGAACAGTTCCAAGAAATTTTCCTGGTCGTTCGGGTACATTGGACGATCGTGTTTATCTCTGTAGTCCTGAAACTGCCGCGGCATCTGCATTAACAGGAGCAATTACCGACCCTAGAACGCTTGAGAAGAGGTATGGAATACAATATCCTTTGTTCAAACAACCAGAAAGGGAAATTATAAATACACAAATGCTACTTCCGCCGGCCGATGATGGAAGAAATCTTCCTTTGGAAAAAGGACCGAATATTCAATCACTACCTAAGTTCGACAGGTTAAAAAATAATTACTCAATTCCGGTAGTGCTTAAAGTAGGAGATAATATTTCTACTGATGAAATTTTAAAGGCAGGAGTAAAAGTTTTGGCGTACAGAAGCAATATTCCTGAAATAAGTAAATGGGCTTACGCGGTAATCAGGGAGAACTTTTACAAAGATGCAAAGCGGGCTAAAGAAGACTTTGGCGGGCACGTTGTAGTAGCTGGAGATAATTATGCCCAGGGGTCAAGTCGTGAACATGCAGCTATAGCACCGCGTTACTTAGGACAGGTGGCAGTACTGGCAAAAAGTTATGCACGTCTAGGATGGCAAAACCTCATTAATTTTGGAATTGTTCCACTGGAGTTTGTTAACAAGGAGGATTACGACACCATCGAAGAAACTGACGTAATTAAATTTGAGCACCTGCTAGACGTACTGGCCCCTGGCAAAAATATTACTGCTGTAAATCAAACAAAACAACTTCAGTATGAGCTGAAGCATAACCTTTCTGAGAGACAAGTGAAGGTTGTATTGGCCGGAGGTGTGATTAACTACTTCCGCATGCCATCATCCAAACCAGAAAAAACCGAAGTTATGTCAGACGAAGTTTAAAGTTTCTCGATATAGTTATTATTGAAAAGATGTTCTTTCAATAATAACTATATCTATTAAATGACTATCCTATTCTTCTTTGTTTCTAACTTCAATTCGTAAGCCTTTATTCATTTCTTCTCGTTAGTCGCACATGATTCCAATCTAATGTGTCCAAAATACACATTTATTCAGCTTGAATCATCGTCATTTCAATAACAAGAAAAGCCCAGGTCAATACTTGCTTAGACCAAACAATGTGTATATTTGACACATATGATATTCGTGGTTAATATAATCTATAGAAAATAATATAAGTATTTTATGAAAAGATGTTTATTGCTTCTTCTTATATCGATGGGGTATTATTCCATCAAAGCTCAACAAATTACTGCTAATGATATTCCAGCAATCATTGGTAAACTTACTGTAGAGGAAAAGGTAAAATTGGTTGTAGGGGCAGGTATGAAAATGCCAGGCCAAGGAGGTACCACTGTTGGGTCTACGGAAGATAAAGTGCCTGGCGCGGCAGGAACGAGTCAGTCTATAGAAAGATTAGGTATTGCTAAAGTTGTGATGGCTGATGGCCCCGCCGGGGTTAGAATAGATCCTAAAAGATCTTCTCAAGCTGATCAGACTTTTTATTGTACAGGTTTCCCTGTTGCAACATCAATAGCGTCTACTTTTAATACCGAGCTTATGGAGAAGGTGGGTGTTGCCTATGGAAATGAGGCTAAGGAATATGGTGTAGACATTGCGCTTGCCCCAGCCCTTAACATTCATCGTAATCCGTTAGGAGGCCGTAACTTTGAATACTACTCAGAAGATCCGGTAGTGTCTGGGAAAATGGCGGCTGCATTTGTAAGAGGTCTGCAATCTCAGGGTGTCGGTGCTACCATAAAACATTTCGCTGCAAATAATCAGGAAACAAATCGCAACAAGATCAACACCATTGTCAGTGAGCGTGCCTTAAGGGAGATCTACTTAAGGAATTTCGAAATAGCTGTAAAGGAATCACAGCCTTGGTGCGTGATGTCTTCTTATAATAAAATTAATGAGGTGTTTGCATCAGAGAGCCCGGAATTACTTACTACCATTCTTCGTAAGGAATGGGGTTTCAAAGGATTTGTAATGACGGATTGGTTTGGTGGTGAAAGTCCTGCAAAACAAATGCTTGCAGGTAATGACCTTCTCATGCCAGGCACAACAAAGCAGGAACAGGATATACTCAACGCTATTAAAGATGGTTCGCTTTCTGAAAACGTCCTGAATAAGAACGTTGAAGCAATTCTTAAGGTATATTCGCAAACATTAACTTTTAGAAATTATAAACCATCATACAAACCCGATCTTGAAGCGCATAAGCGTGTTGCAAAAGATGCTGCGAGCGAAGGAATGGTATTGGTAAAAAATGAAAATTATACGTTACCTCTCAAGAATGCACAGTCGCCAATCGCCCTGTTGGGAATAGGATCTTATGAAACTATTGCCGGTGGAACTGGGAGTGGTGATGTTAATAAGGCTTATACCGTATCTATATATGAGGGATTGCAGAAGAAAGGCATACTGCTTTCTGAACCCTTAGCCAATTATTATCAGAAATATCTCAAGGAGGAAAAGGCCAAAATACCACCCAAGCAGTTTTTCTTTGAGCCTGATAAAATTGCACCAGAGATGGGTTTTTCTGATAAGCAATTGGATAGCCTGGCAGAAGTAAGTTCAGTTGCAGTATTTACACTTACACGTACTTCCGGCGAATTTGCAGATCGTAAACTAGAAGCAGATTTTAATCTTACACAAGTGGAAAGTGATCACTTAAAAAAAACAGCAGAAGCTTTTCATAAGAGAAACAAGCGGTTCATAGTATTACTTAACATTGGTGGAGTTATCGAAACAGCGTCATGGAAACAATATGCAGACGCTATTCTTATTACATGGCAATCCGGTCAGGAGGGAGGACACGCTGTAGCAGATGTGTTATTCGGTACAGTTAATCCTTCAGGCAAACTGGCAACGACTTTTCCTGTAAATTATGAAGATGTTTCTTCCTCTAAAAACTTTCCTGGTAAAGAACTGGAGGCCCATACCAAAGAAGGAGGTTTTGCAGCATTTATGGGTGTGAAGTCAGAAGTGGTTTATGAAGAAGATATTTTTGTCGGATACCGTTACTTCAAGACATTTGGTGTGCCAGTTTCATATCCTTTTGGTTTCGGACTTTCATACAGTAAATTCTCTTTATCGAATTTAAAAGTAAGCGAGTCTAAAGGGGATGTAAAAATTACATGCGTTATTAAGAATACCGGAAAGAGCCCAGGAAAAGAAGTTGCTCAGGTATTTATAGCAGCTCCTAAAGGTAACTTAATAAAACCAGCAAAAGAGTTAAAGGCTTTTGCAAAAACAAAGCTTCTTAAACCTGGGGAACAACAGCAACTTGAATTTACCCTTACATCTGCAGACCTTGCTTCCTTCGATGCTAGCCAATCGGCATGGATTACAGAAAAAGGTTCCTACGGCATCTTAGTAGGAACGTCAGTAGCAGATCTTCCCTTGAAAGGTAAGTATGATGTTAAAGAAACAAAGGTTGTTTCAAAAACTAACAAAGTATTGGTGCCAGCGAGAGATATCAACACGTTGAGAACCAAATAAGAATGTTTAATTCTTAAACAGATAAGAAGGCTAACCGAAAAGGTTAGCCTTCTTATGTTAAAACTGTAGAAGTTACTTCCTATATAGTAGGATACCCACCCGTTACCTGAACGGTAGAACCAGTCATATAACTGGAGTCTTCAGAGGCTAATAATACATAGGCCGGCGCTAATTCTGCAGGTTGTCCTGCTCTTTTTAATGGAACACTTTCACCAAATGACTTTACATGTTCCGTGCCCATGGTTGAAGGAATTAACGGTGTCCATATTGGACCAGGAGCTACACAGTTTACCCTGATACCTTTTTCTGCCCAAAGTTGCGCCAGGCTCACTGTGAAATTTTGTATCGCTGCTTTTGTAGCGGAGTAAGGAATTAATTTAGGAGGCGCCTTATAAGCGTTAACAGAAGTTGTGTTAATTATTGTACTACCTGGCTTCAGGTATTTTTCTGCTGCTTTACAAAGATAGAACATAGGATAGATGTTTACTTTAAAAGTCCGATCCCATTCTTCTGTAGAAATCTCCTGCAAAGATTCTCTTTCCATTTGAAAAGCTGCGTTGTTTACAAGAATGTCAATTTGACCAAACTCTTTAACAGCTCTTTCAATAATTTCTTTACAATGGTTTTCGTCACTTATATCTCCTGCTATTGTCAGAGCCTTACGCCCGGCCTCTTCAACATACTTTGCCGTTTCTTTAGCATCATCATGCTCATTCAGGTAAGATATCAGAACGTCAGCTCCCTCGCGCGCAAAAGCAATTGCTACCGCACGACCTATTCCTGAATCACCACCGGTTATAATTGCTTTTCTCCCGGTTAATTTTCCGGATCCTTTATAAGATTTCTCCCCATGGTCGGCCTTCGGATTAAGGTCACTCTCACGACCTGGTAACTGTTGCTCCTGTTCCTCAAACGGAGGCTTCGGATATTTCTCCAGGGGATTTTGTGCCGTCTTGCTTGTTTTCTCTGCTATCATAAGAATTATGTTTTCAGTGTAATGTCACGTGCTTCGAATAGAACTATGCCAGTTAAATAAGAAACTTCAAAAACCACGCTTAACGCCAACGGCCAGGTTATAATGCTTCCTCGGCTGTCATTTGGATGGGAAGAGAAAATTCAAATGGTGGTTTTAAGTTTTCCGCGGAATGCCGTAGTATAGTTCACGGGTATATCTTCGTCGATTGAAGCGGTCTCAAGAACTTATTGCCGTTTCTACCTGAATTGAAGTTGGTGATTGTCATTCTGGATAGGGAAATAAAAAAGCCATCCGGTTAAGGATGGCTTCTAAAACATTGCTTCCAAGCTTGTACCTAAGGCCGGAATCGAACCGGCACACCGTTAGGTACACGATTTTGAGTCGTGCGCGTCTACCAGTTCCGCCACTCAGGCTTGGCTTCGCTAAAGCTTAGATCCTCTAACTATTTCTAGCCCAGTTACCCAAGCTCCAGCGAAGGAGCTGCAAATATGTATATTCTTTTAAAGTTATACAACCAGCTACCCATGTTTATTAAGGTAATCTTTTTCTTCAGTTCACGAAAAGGAATACACTTGGGAAGCAATTAAGTTTGTTGTTAACCTGATTCTTGCTGAAAAATGTGATTCCTTAAATTTTATGTCTTGAGCAGCATATTTCTCCGTAAATTTCACTTTCGATAGGTATGGATATAATTGCCTGCAAAAGCTAAGTCGATAAATAAAAAAAATTAATAAACGATTAACCCGTATGAAACGACGACAGATGTTGAAGCACTTTGCTTTAGCTACCACCGCTGCAATGCTTCTGCCATCATGCATAAAAGATCCTAAGAAGGTTTCCATTGCTTTAAGTAATCTTAATGTTACAGGCGAAGAAGAAGAATTGCTTGCTGCAATTGCCGATACAATTATTCCTGACACGGACAAACCTGGAGCTAAGACCGTTGGGGCTCATTTGTTTACCTTAGTAATGATCGATGATTGTGGGAATAAAGAATCTAAAGAAAAATATATGAGGGGTTTACGTGCTTTTGATGAGGCATGTGAAGAAATAAGCGGCAAATCTTTTTCGGATTTAAGTGTTGAAGAGCGACTTACGCTGTTAAAAAAGATTGATAAGAACGAAGTTGGACTAAAGGAAGATGTCGTTACTTTCTACATGGCCTCCAAACAATACATCATTCAAGGCTATACTTCTTCTCAATATTTTCTTACAGAAGTAAAACCTTATCAGCTTGTTCCTGGTCCTGGTTGGAAAGGATGTATAGCAGTGTCTGAAACCCCTAACGTTTAATTTACAAATGGCGAATTTTAATATAGATAGCGCTCAACAACGGACTTATGATGCAATTGTAATTGGATCTGGTATCAGCGGAGGGTGGGTGGCTAAAGAGTTAACAGAACGTGGACTTAAGACGCTTGTGCTCGAGCGCGGAAGAGATGTAAAACATAATGTCGATTATCCGACTACCAACATGATGCCCTGGGAATTTAAACATCGCGGTGAAATTCCTCAGGAAATTAAAGAAGCAAATCCAGTAGTAAGCAGATGTTATGCCTTCCGGGAAGATGCCATGCATTTTTTCGTAAAAGACAACGAACATCCTTATATACAGGAGAAACCCTTTGATTGGATAAGGGGCTATCAGGTAGGCGGCAAATCATTATTATGGGCAAGACAAACACAACGTTGGAGTGATTTCGATTTTGAAGGACCTGCGCGGGATGGATTTGCAGTTGACTGGCCCATACGTTATAAAGACATTGCATCATGGTATAGCCATGTAGAGAAGTTCGCGGGGATTTCAGGTGATAAAGACGGTCTTCCTGAATTACCTGACGGAGAATTCCTTCCTGCCATCGAGCTCACATGCGTTGAGAAATATTTTAAAGAAAAACTTAAGGAAAATTACGGTAACAGGCATCTCATCGTTGCCCGTTGTGCCCATATTACCGATCCTCAGCCAATTCATATACAACAAGGCAGAGCCCAATGCCAGCATCGAACAATATGTCAACGTGGTTGTCCTTTTGGCGGATACTTCAGCAGTAACTCTTCGACTTTGCCATGGGCAGCTAAAACCGGTAACCTTACTTTAAGACCCGATTCTGTAGTTCATTCTATACTTTATGATGAAGCAAAAGGAAAAGCCAAAGGTGTTCTGGTTATCGATGCAAAAACAAAAGAATCAGTAGAATATTATGCACCTGTAATTTTTGTTAATGCAGCTGCACTTAATACCAACCTTATACTCCTCAACTCTAAGTCCAATCGTTTCCCTAACGGTCTTGGAAATGATAATGGGTTGTTAGGTAAATATGTGGCGTTTCATAATTACAGGGCGAGGATTAATGCTTCTTATGAAGGGTTTCTTGACTCAACAACAAAAGGAAAGAGACCTACAAGCGGATATATTCCAAGATTTAGAAATCTTCATAAACAGGAAACGGATTTCCTTCGCGGATACGCGGCAGGATTTCACTCAGGTCGTTATGATGAGCAGGGTTGGGATGGGTTAGGTGTTGAGCTAAAGGACAACCTTGCAAAAACGAAACTTGGTGTGTGGCACGTGAATTCCCACATGATGGGAGAGACTATTCCGAAAGAAACTAATTATGTTGCGTTGGATGAAACTCAAAAGGATGAATGGGGCATGCCTAAACTGAAAATCTCTATTGACTACGATGACAATGACGAGAAGATGGTGAAAGATTTTATTGAACAGTTTACAGAGATGTATGAGAAGGCAGGCTTTGTTGATATTAAAGTAAGTGACTCAAAACAAGCTCCTGGTTTAGATATCCATGAAATGGGAGGGGTGCGTATGGGTAAAGATCCGAAAACATCATTGCTTAATGAATGGAACCAGTTACATGCATGTAAAAATGTGTTTATAACTGATGGAGCGTGTATGACATCTACCGCAACACAAAATCCGTCCTTAACATACATGGCATTAGCGGCCCGTGCTGTTGACTATGTTGTCAGAAGCAAGATGGTATAAAGAATTAGCGCAGGCGGTGTTGACATTGCTTATAATGTACAAATATGCGGAAACAGATACCGATCTATCAGGGAGACTCATACGTAAATTCGTATTTAAAAGAATCAGACAAAAGCAAAGAAGAGAATACTTTCCTTTCGCTTCAACATTTTGATTTTCATTACAAATGCGAATGGAAGAATGTGATCCCTGTCCATCGCCTGGGCTTCTACATGGTAGTACTGGTTATGGAAGGAGAAGGAATTTTATCCATCGGAGCACGTGACTACTATGTAGCAAAGAACATGTTATGTTTTGTGCCTCCAGGTGTTATAACATCCTGGCAAACGGAATTAGAGGCACACAGAGGTTTTTTCTGCACCTTCTCAGAGGACTTCTTCAACCTGGGCAGGACTGATAAACAATATCTAGTTACCCTGCCGTACTTCCAGGCAGGTGATAACGCAGTGATCAAACTCTCGGAGCAGGACATGGAGTATTTCGTTACTTTATTTCGGCTTATTGAAGTCGAAGCAAGGGATAGAAGTAAATCTACTCATCCGATTATAAGAAGCCATATTCAAACACTATTGGCAAAGGCAAGCTTTATAAGCGGAACAAGAAAAAACGATCAGCCTAAATTTAATCATCGCGGATTAAAGTTGTTGCAGGATTTTACAGCTTTATATTTGAAGGACTTTAAAGTACTTGAAGATAATAAGGTGGTTAAGTTGAAGAAAGTTTCCGAGTATGCCAACGAGCTTGGCGTAGCTCAAAACCATCTGAATGACACCGTTAAGACAATTACAGGTAAATCTGCAGGGCAACTAATCAGACAGCAATTGGTTAGCTATGCAACAGCTTGTCTTAAGAATTCTAACGAGACTATTGCAGAGATTGCTTATAGATTTGGGTTTGAAGACCCTTCCTATTTTGCACGTTTCTATAAAAGCCAAACCGGAACGTCGCCATCCGAAATTTTAAAATCTGTGGAAAGTACCAGTTAAACAGTATAATGTGCTGAAGCTGTAGGGTTAGCATATTGAAATTTGTGTGATATAAAAATCATATAAATTATCATTATGGAATATCGTCAATTAGGAAAGTCAGGATTGCGTGTGCCTGTGCTTAGTCTTGGAACAGGAACATTCGGTGGAACGAATGAATTTTTTAAGCGGTGGGGCGAAACCGATGTAAAAGAAGCATCAGCGTTAATTGATGTTTGTCTTGAAAACCAGTTAAACTTTTTTGACACAGCAAATGTCTATTCCCTTGGTGCAGCAGAAGAAATACTGGGAGCAGCACTTAAAGGCAGACGCCACAATTCTATTATAGCTACCAAAGCTACCTTCGCCACAGGAGATCAGCCCAACGATAGAGGTGCATCCCGTTATCACCTGATCAGAGAATGTGAGGCAAGTTTGAAAAGACTTCAAACGGATTATATTGATTTGTATTTTATTCATGGCTTTGATTACACTACACCATTAGAGGAGACACTAAGCACACTCAATCACTTGGTGAGAAGCGGAAAGGTTCGTTATATCGGATGTTCTAATTTCGCTGCATGGCAGTTAATGAAGGCGCTCTCAACATCAGAGCGAGAAGGTTTTGAAAAGTTTGTAGTCCATCAGATATATTATTCTTTAATAGGAAGAGATGCGGAGCTTGAGCTTTTGCAAATAGGGAAGGATCAAGGCATTGGTTCAATGATATGGAGCCCATTGGCATGGGGTCGGTTAACCGGTAAAATAAGAAGAGACGCAGCGCTTCCTGAAGGAAGAATTAAGTCAGGAGGAGACATAGGAGGTCCGCAGGTATCAATTGATTTGTTATACAACGCGGTTGATATACTAAATGGAATTTCAATTGAAACCGGAAAGACAATACCACAGATCGCAATAAATTGGTTACTACAACAACAAACGGTTTGCAACGTAGTAATAGGCGCTAGAAACGTAGAGCAATTAAAAGATAATCTTGGTGCAGTGGAATGGCGTTTGTCAAACGATCACCTCCAGAGGTTGGATAAAATTGCCAGACCGACTTCTCTTTATCCACATTGGGTTGGCGCCAGATGAAGTAATGTAAGCGAGAATGGAGCTTGCTAGGCTTCATTCTTAATGTAGATCGCATGTTATCGATTGCACAATATGAGCTGAATTTTTATTTCAAATACGGTCGCTTTACTAGGATAAAATAGGGAAAATGGAGGGGTCCGGCACTAAAATATCTTATTAATACAGTTTTTTGGGCAATTTTATTTTGAATTATCACTCACCTTTTCTAAAATGCAATCGATTGCGCATCAAGTAAGTATTTGCTGCCAATCCAACGAATATCTACTTACCCAAAAAACCTTTTTATGGTATTATCATTACCCTCAAAAATGCCATCTCCTTTTGCGATGCTCAGGCATTCGAATAGGAGAATTTTGCTCTTCGTACTATTAGCACTGTATCTTCCGATACATGCTTTCAGTCAATCTACTACAGTAACAGGAAAAGTAACTTCTGCTGATGATGGTTCAGGACTACCCGGCGTAACAGTCCTCTTGAAGAACTCAACCACAGGAACCACCACAGACACCGATGGAAATTACCGGATTAGTGTTCCAGATTTAAACGGTGTACTTGTGTTTTCGTTTATTGGGTATGCGTCACAGGAGGTTTCGATAGGGTCAAGAACTTCCATCGACGTAGCCATGTCTCCAGATGTGACTGAGCTAAATGAAGTTGTAGTTGTCGGTTATGGAACTGTAAAGAAAACAGATTTAACAGGGTCTGTAGCTACCATTGAACCGGATCAAATTACAAAGAGAGGTCCCGTAAGCGCACTTGAAGGTGTACAAGGACAGGTTGCAGGCGTAGACATTTCAAATCCTTCTGGTCGCGCCGGTGCAGGTTTTAAAGTACAAATCAGAGGACAACAATCTTTAAAGGGGGGTAATCCCCTGTATGTTGTTGATGGGGTTATTACAGACAACATCGATTTTCTTAACCCTCAGGATATAGAGCGGATGGACATATTGAAGGATGCTTCTTCAACCGCTATCTATGGGTCACGTGGCGCATACGGAGTGGTTATTGTAACAACAAGGCAAGGTGCATCTGTTAAAAGAAAAGCAACCATTTCTTATGATGGTTATTATGGATGGAGAACGCCAGCTCGTTTACCTGATTTTATGGATGGTACTACCTGGTGGAACTTCCGTCAGGATGCTTACATCACACCTGCAATGCAAAATAATCAGGCCTACGATGCCGCGATTGGTAACAACACTACAGATAGAACTGAGCTGACCAGAAGACTTGCTGAGAAGGATTTTACCGATTGGCCTGATCTTCTTCTTCAAACGGGTTCTCAGCAGAACCACTGGATATCTGCCTCTGGTACCTCAGAAAATAAGATAGGATATACGTTAGGCGTGGGCTATCAGGAAGAAACTGGAAACGTAATTAATGAGAGCTACAAGCGCTACAACATTAAAGCAAATGTTAGTCATACAATCAATGACCAGTGGGCTGCAGGTGCTAATTTAAACTTGGCGCTAGCGGACCAGCAAGCAGGAAGCCCAAATGCAATTGTTAATGCATTTAGAATGTCACCTCTTGTAAAACCGTACTATACGGATAGACCAAATGAACTTGCTATTCAACCCGGCAAAGATCTTCCTTACATAGATATGACAAGTTCTGTAAACCCTTTAATTGACATGGAGAACGCAAAGGATGACAGACATACTTATAATATATTAGGTAATGTTTACCTTCAATATGCTCCTGTTAATTGGCTAAGTGCGCGAAGCACTTTTGCGCCATCTTTAAGAAATTGGAAAAGGGGAAGGTATTGGGGACCAAATTCAGAAGGACGGGTTGGGCTACTGGGTAGTGCTGAGCTTTCTACGGTAGAATCTTTCTCCTACGTTTGGGATAACCAGGTTACCGCTAATAAAACATTTGGTGATCACAATTTTAACCTGATGGGATTATATTCTATGAATATATTCCGCAATGACTCAACATTTGCTTCAGGTAATAACCTCCCTTTTAACTCGGGTTATAGCAACATCGGAAGTGCTCCTACTGCAGACCAACGCGCTGATACCGGTTTTGGCAAATACTCCCTAATGTCATTTGCAGTTCGTTTAAATTATTCATGGAAGGATAAATACTTTTTGACATTGTCAGATCGATGGGATGGTGCCTCAGTTCTGTCCGAAGGAAATAAATGGGCTTCGTTTCCTTCTGCTGCGGCATCCTGGAAAATCTCTGAAGAACTCTTCATGTCAGGTTTAAGAGCTGTCAATCACCTGGCTTTCAGAGTAAGCTATGGGTTTACAGGTAACAATGCAATCGACCCTTACACAACAACGGTTGCAGCAAGTTCCCAGTCTTATTATGATTTTGGTGGTACAAATGCAGGAGGATTTGCCCCAGGAGGATTAGGAAATAGATCCCTCACCTGGGAAAGAACAAGTGAGCTTAATGTAGGAGTCGATTACTCTTTATTTGAAACGCGCGTTACAGGATCAGTTGATTTATATAACAGGCGTTCCAGAGAACTGTTAATTAATAGACAGTTACCTCCTGAAATTGGCCATCCTAGAGTATGGGATAACGTGGCAACAGTTAGAAACAGAGGTATAGAACTCGCTTTGACTACTATAAACGTAACCAATGATAATTTAACGTGGTCTACATCATTTAATTTTACTAAAAACAAAAACGAGATTCTTGAGCTTTTGAATGGCAAGCAAGACCTGCCAGGAAACAAATGGTTTATAGGAGAACCGATTAACGTAAACTATACCTATGTATTTGGTGGTATCTGGCAGGAAGAAGATCGTGATCTTGCTGCATCTTACAATCAATTACCAGGGCAGGCCCGCGTAAAAGACATGGACAGCGATGGCGCTATTACTCCTGAAGACAGAAGAATTATAGGTACCTCTATGCCTTCATGGACGGGTGGTGTTACAACCACTTTAACATTTAAAGGTTTTGACTTCTCTGCTTCTTTATTTACCCGACAGGGAGTACAGGTATACAGTCCTTTTCACGAAGAGTTTCTTAATTGGGATGACAGAGGAAGGCAGAAGCTTAACGTTAACTGGTACATGCCTGCCAATAACGTAACGCCTGAGCGCCATTCAAACGAATATCCTCAACCTAAAAACTTTGGTCCGTACTGGCGAACTGAAAATGGTGTGGCTGCCTACAGAGATGCCAGCTTCATAAAGGTTAAGAACATTACCCTTGGTTATACTATTCCTGCAAGTGCCCTCGAACGTGCCCGTATTAGTTCACTTAGAATATATGGGAATGTTCTAAATCCATTTGTATTTACTGATTATGAAGGATTTGATCCGGAGTGGGGCAATGCAACTTATGCTGAAGGAGGAATAAGCTCCATTACTTATCAAGTAGGTGTAAATCTTAAATTCTAATTCTGGTATATGAATACAAAAATATTGTTAATAACGCTGGTTGTTCTTTTTATTACAGTGCGGTGTAGTGACTTTGTTGAAGAAGAAAATAAATCCAATATTCCGGCCGATGAATTTTATACAAAAAAGGATGGATATGAGAATTTGGTTAATAGTACCTATTCATCTCTTCGTGAGGTATACAACATGCCGTGGGTTTTTGAAGCAGGAACAGATATATATGTAATGGGTAGAGGTGATGCACAACCAGAACCTCTATTTGAATATAAACTTCTTACGCCTACAGAAATCAATGTTTTATCATTTTATACATCTTGTTATAAAGCTATCCAGCGTTGTAATACCGCCATTTATTACAGCGAGAGAACAGAACAGTCAGACATTCTTCCTATTCGGGTAGCTGAAGTTAAATTCTTGCGTGCATATTATTATTTTCTTCTTGTTCAGCAATTTGGTGGTGTTGCTATTGTTACAGAACGATTTGAAGAGCCTGTACTTGAATTTAAGCGTAATACAGCCGAGGAAGTTTATGCATTTATAATCTCAGAAATGGACCAGGCGCTCACTGTATTGGAGCCTGCTACGTCACAGGCATTTGGTCGTGTTACAGCGAAAGTTGTTCAACACTATCTGGCAAAAGTGCATCTAACAAGAGGTTATGAACCCTTTGCTGCCGGAGATGACTTTACCAGAGCTGCGGCTTATGCCGATGTCGCTATAGGAGGGAAATCTTTAAGCATATCTTTTAAAGATCTTTTTTGGCCTGGAAAAGAGAAGAATGATGAGGTCTTATTCTCCATCCAGTATGATAAAACTTCAATTGCAGTTTCACAGCGAGACGGAAGTAATCAGAATGCATTCTTTGGTCCTTACATGGGGGGTGAAGGTGCTGCAAGAGGATATCCATATAGAATGTATACACTGGCCCCATCTATGCATTTATTCAATCTCTTTTTGTCGAAGGATGAATTGAATAATACTACAACATATGATTCGAGGTTTTATGAAACATTTATGCTGGAAATATATGATCGCTATTATGACTATTATGATAGAAATTCAAGTCTTAATACTTTAAGTGTATGGTATTTCTATGCGCCGCCCTGGGTAGATGAAGCAACGTGGCGTGCTGCCGACCCTGCCAGAAGAAGCAAGGCTACGGTAGTTAAGTTTGAGAATTGGGAGGCAACAACAAACAGCCAGGATCGGGCGACGCCTCCGGTAAAAAAATTTGATGACCCAACTTCATTGTTTATTGGGAACACCGATGGTAACAGCACTCGCGATATTTATTTAGCACGACTAGGCGAAACTTATCTCATAGCTGCTGAAGCTTATTTTAAAGCAGGTAATCCCTCATTAGCAGCGCAACGTATCAATGAGGTAAGAAGAAGAGCAGCGCTTCCTGGACAGGAAGCAAAGATGATGATTAGCGAAGCTGATGTAACTATTGATTTTATCCTTGATGAACGCGCTCGCGAACTTGTTGGTGAATACCATAGGTGGATGGACCTGAAGAGAACAGGTAAGCTTGTGGAGCGTGTTCAGGCATACAATACGCAAGTTAAAGCGAAATATTTTGCCAGAGGAGTAAATCCATTTACCGGGGCTGATGGTGAACTGAAAATATTACGCCCGATACCACAACAAGCTTTGGATTTAAATCAGGCAGAAGTACCTCAAAACCCTGGATATTAGTTTATGTAAATACGAGAATATCCGTCTATAGAATACGGGTATTCTCTTTAACTTAATGCCATGAAATACATTACAATTTTATTCCTGACTTTACTTATCTCTGTTACACAAGCACAACAATTGCCTGTAGTAGAATATCCATCCTTTAAACCTGATACCTTTAATATCACTTCTTACGGAGCGAAAGCTGATGGAATCACTTTAAATACGAAGGCGATTGAAAAAGCCATTGATGATTGTAATAAGAAAGGAGGCGGTGTAGTGGTTATACCAAAGGGTTTCTGGCTAACAGGCCCGATTACCATGAAAAGTAATGTTAACCTTCATTTAAAGAGCGGCTCAGTGTTACAATTCAGCAGTAATACTGACGATTATCAACTCATCAAAACTAACTGGGAAGGCCTTGATGCCATTCGTTGTCAGTCTCCCATTTACGGAGATGGACTCGAGAACATTGGTATCACAGGATCAGGAATAATTGATGGTGCCGGGCAGGTATGGAGACCTGTAAAGAAAAACAAATTAACACCTCCGGAATGGGAGGCGCTTGTTTCTTCCGGTGGTTTTCTGAACGAAAAGAAAGATACATGGTATCCAACTGAACGTGCACTCAAGGGTTCAAAGGAAAAGAGACCTGGTGTAATTGCAGAAGGTTATGATTTCGTTAAGGCTGAGACTATAAAAGAATTTCTCCGCCCTAATATGGTGAGCCTCATCCATTGTAAAAAGATTCTTTTGGAAGGAGTAACTTTTCAAAATTCACCTGCATGGTGTTTGCATCCTTTGCTCAGTCAGCATCTTACTGTTCGTAATGTAACAGTTAGAAACCCTTGGAATGCGCAAAATGGAGACGGTATAGATGTAGAGTCTTGCAGATATGTTCTTATTGAGAATAGCTCTTTCGATGTTGGTGACGACGGGATATGTATCAAGTCAGGTCGTGATGAGGAGGGAAGAAAAAGAGGAGTACCGACAGAAGATGTTATCGTAAGAGGTTGTACTGTTTTTCACGGGCATGGCGGTTTTGTTGTAGGAAGCGAAATGAGCGGTGGAGCAAGAAATATTCACGTATATGATTGTAATTTTCTTGGTACAGACATTGGTCTTCGCTTTAAGACAACGCGCGGCAGGGGTGGTATCGTAGAAAAAATATACATCAATAATATCCGTATGAATAACATTGGAGGTGCTGCCATATTATTTGATATGTACTACATGGCTAAAGATCCGTTAACAATGTTTGGTGGTGCTGATAAGCCTGTTATTGGATATTTCCCTGTTACAGAAGCTACGCCACAGTTTAAAGATATCCATATTAAAGATGTGGTATGTAAAGGAGCGGAAACCGCAATATTCGTCAGGGGGTTACCGGAGATGAACGTTAAAGGCATCACGATGGAAAATATATCTATCGAAAGCCAAAAGGGAATGCAATGCATTGAATGCGAAGACGTGAAAATCAAAAACGTTACGCTTCATACAAATGATAATGCTAAGGTAGTTGAAGTTTCGAATGGCAAAAATTTAACTTTTGATAAGGTAAGCTATAAACCGACCAGCGTTTTTATGACAGTAGCTGGTGCAGGATCAAAAGAAATTCAACTTATAAATATAAATGCATCTACGGCTAACAAACAGGTTTTACTCGAAGAAGGTCTTTCTGACAAAATTGTGAAGACTAAGAAATAAGCATTGAATTAGTTAAGTTTAAGTATGTTATGCTATAAATGCTAAATAATATGAAAAGAAAGATCTCGCTATCGGTACTATTATTAACCCTATCACTGATGACTTTTGCACAAGCTACGGAATCTCAAAAAGTTGAAGGTGCAGTAGAGAAGTTAAGACTTGCAATGATTAATGCAGACAAAGCTGCATTGGATAAACTTGCTGCTGATAAGCTCAGCTATGGCCATTCAAGCGGAAAAATAGAAGACAAGAAAGCTTTTATAGAAACGTTTGTATCAGGGAAGTCTGATTTTCTCGATATATCACTTACTGAGCAGAGTGTTGAAATAACAGGGAATACCGCAGTAGTAAGACATAAACTAGCGGGTCGCGTTCAAGATGAAGGGAAGGAACCTGGTAATGTAAATATCAACGTACTCCTGATATGGATAAAGCAAGGCCAGGAATGGAAGCTTTTAGCAAGACAAGCGTTTAAATAGTGAGAGAACTCTCAACATAAAAGCCTGGCTGTTTTAAACAACCAGGCTTTTATGTTTTTATGTTATTGATATAATCTATTTATAGAATTCAAAATAGTTTTTCGCGTTGTAATAACAGATGTCAGAGATCAGTTTTCCTAACCATGATTCGTCCCAAGGTAGTTCGCCGTTCTCTACATCTTTACCAATAATGTTACAAAGTATTCTTCTGAAGTACTCATGACGTGGATAAGAGAGGAAGCTGCGGGAGTCTGTTAGCATTCCGACAAAGCAACTTAATAGACCAAGATTTGAAAGCGCATTAATTTGTTTTTCCATACCGTCTTTCTGATCGAGGAACCACCACGCTGAACCAAATTGTATTTTTCCCTTCGTAGATCCGTCATTAAAGTTTCCGATCATCGTTCCCATTACTTCATTATCAGCAGGGTTTAGATTATAGAGAATGGTTTTAGCTAGCTGATCACTTTTATCCAGTTCATTCAAGAACTTAGCAAGTGCCCGACTTTGTTGGAAATCGCCTATTGAATCGAAACCAGTATCGGGGCCGAGGATGCGAAGCATTCGTTCATTGGTGTTTCTCAATGCTCCCAAATGGAATTGCTGTGTCCATCCCTTGCTGTGATACATTCTTCCCAATTCAATAAGAACAGCGTATTTGAAATATTGTATTTCTGCGATGCTCAAATTCTCCTGCTTCAAAATCTTTTTAAGGATTCCGTCGGGTGTAAATGCAGACTTTTCCTCAGGGAAATAAAGTTGTTCGAGTCCATGATCCGAAAGCTTACATCCGTTGCTTTCAAAGAAATCAACCCTGTTTTTTAGAGCATCCAATAGCGTATCAAAACTTTTAATGGTAACGCCCGATGCGTTACCCAGTTTTTCGAGGTATTGGATGTATGCCGGGGCATTTTCAATGGCGTAGGCTTTATCTGGTCTGAATGTAGGGGCCACAATAATACCGATGTTAGCCTTTTTAATTTGCTGATGATATTCCAGTGAGTCAGCAGGATCATCAGTAGTTCCAATCACTTCCACCTTCATTTTTTTTAGAAGGCTTTGCGTAGCGTATTCAGGTTTATTCAGTAGTGTGGTGCATTTATTATAAACTTCTGTCGCAGTATCCGGCGTTAAGTGCGTTTCTACACCGAAGTATTGTTTTAATTCAAGATGCGTCCAATGGTAGAGCGGGTTCCGCATGGTGTAGGGTACTGTCTCAGCCCATTTATTAAATTTGTCTTCATCTGAAGCGTTACCTGTAATATATTTTTCATCGATGCCTAACGTGCGCATTGCACGCCATTTGTAGTGGTCACCTTCCAACCAGATTTTAGTTAAGTTAGAAAACTGCCTGTTGGTAGCTATGTCCTGCGGTGGCAGGTGGCAATGGTAGTCTATAATTGGAAGATCTTTAGCATATTGATGGTAAAGCTTCTTTGAAAACTCATTTTGAAGTAGAAAATCTTCGGTTAAAAAATATTTTGCCATGGAATTAAAATCACTTTTTCTTTAAAGAAGAACCCCGTACCACCAGGTCGGGTTTAAGAACTATTTTCTGAGGTATAAACTGGTTATAAGCTGCAGTTATTTCTTCGAGAAAAATCTCTGCAGCTGCATTACCTATTCGCTTGCTGTGCTGGTCTACGGTTGTTAAGCCTGGTTCTGTATATGAAGTAAAAGGCTCGTTACTAAAACCTACCAAAGCAATCTGGTCTGGTACTTTAATATCTTTTTCTTTACAAATCTGCAGTGCGCCCATAATACCAAAAGCACTTGCTGAGAAAACTGCGTCCGGTAGTTGATCGCGCGTGAGAAGTTTCAACATACTTTCCCGTCCATCTTCCAGTTGAAGGTTACTTTCAATTATGAGTGATTCCTCGTACATCAGGCCATTGTTCTGAAGGGCGTCTCTGTATCCGCGTAAGCGTTCTTTATAAATTGATATTTTACGTGTATTGGTAAAATGAGCAATGCGTTTACAGCCTTGTTGTATCAGATGCTCAGTTGCCCTGTAACTTCCGATGTAGTCATCAATTACAACATGACTAACTTCCAACTCATCATTAGATCTATCGAAAAAGATAAGCGGTATGCCACGCTCTTTCACTTTCAAATAATGACTGAAATCTTTTGTTTCTTTAGCATAGGAAGCAATGATACCATCCACCCGGGCGTTTAGTAATGCTTCTACGGTAGCAACTTCTTTTTCATAGTTGTCGTAGGTTTGGCATATCATTACATTATATTTTGCCGTATTGGCAATTTCTTCAATGCCTCTTACAACGGATGAGAAAAAGGTGCGATCTACTGTAGGCACAATAATGCCGATGATATTACTTTTCCCGTTTCGGAGGGCTGCGGCAATGTGGTTAGGTTGGTAATTAAGTTTTTGGGCAGCCTTTATTACTGCCTTCTTAGTCTCTTCGCTGATTCTTGGATGGTCTTTCAAGGCACGCGACACAGTCGAAGCTGTGATGTTCAGCTTGCGGGCAATGTCATGTATTGTAGCCTTCTCCTTTTTCATAAAAAATAACAACCAATAATAAGAATCTTTGGCCTATAATTTATTTGCTGCACCTTAATAGTTACACAAATGGTAGACATAGGTAATAATCAATTGCTTTTAGAGGTCATAAGCAATTAAAGCAATAACAATCTGATTTGATTTTGAGACACTCAATAATGGATTATCGAAGGTCAACTGTCTTAACTGCGTCCATGTCACTATAATCCAGGTTTTCTCCTGCCATGCCCCAGATGAAAGTGTAATTGCTTGTTCCTGCTCCTGAATGTATTGACCAAGGAGGTGAGAGCACAGCCTGGTTGTTTTTCATCCAGATGTGGCGGGTCTCCTGAGGTTCACCAAGAAAATGACATACCATCTGGTTTTCAGGTATTTCAAAATAGAAATATGCTTCCATACGCCTGTCATGCGTGTGCGGTGGCATGGTATTCCATACGCTACCAGGTTTTAGTTCGGTAAGTCCCATTTGAAGCTGGCAGGTAGGTACTACTGTATTGATAATTAATTTTCGGATGGTTCTGCTGTTGCTGGTTTCTAAAGAACCCATTTCTACTGTTTCGGCTTCCTTAAAGGTTACTTTGCGTGTCGGGTATTTGGCATGGGCAGGAGCGCTATTAAAATAATACAAGGCCCTACCATTAGTTGATGGATGGAAAACAACCTCCTTACATTCTTTGCCGATGTATAGTGCTTCTTTAAAGTTTAATGGGTATTGGGTACCATCTACGGTAACCGACCCACTTGCGCCAACATTGATTATTCCAATCTCTCTTCTTTCCAGAAAATAGGTTGATTTTAGAACATCTATTGTCTCGAGTTTTAAAGCCTTATTTACGGGCATGGCGCCCCCCACAATTAAGCGATCATAATGGGTATAAGTGTGGGTAATTGCATCATTTTGAAAAAGGTCTTCTATTAAAAATTCCTTTCTGATTTTATCAGTAGTATAATGTTTAAAATCGTTCGGATGTATTGAAAATCGTTTATTCATAGCTGTGTAATCGGTTGCGCAATATAAACAAAAAACAAAAGTATAATGGATCTAAATGTTGCTGCTGGTCTCTAAAATAAGACGCCGCTAAGTGCCTTTACCCCACCCTGCACTGCTAACTTTCCTACTAAATATTTCGGGTTTTGCTTTGATGTTTTAAATATGATCACTAAAATGCAATCGATTGCGCATATTTAGGTGTTGTTGTACAATTTAGCATCTAAAAATATGCGATCATTTTGTTTGGGTTAGAAGAACCCGTGTGCCTGGTAATCATGCGGGCTTCTTCTTTCTGCATAATTTTTTATTGTTTTGCTAAAAGCATTATCCAAACTATGTTAAGAATTTTTCTGCTGACTATTTTATTATGCGTAACTGGTAATTCTTATGCACAACAATTATCAAAGCAATTTCCTAAAAGCATATCTGTAGAAGTTTCTAATCCACTTAACTCACCAAGGGAAAGTGTGTTCATTCATTTAACTACCGAACAGCTTAAGGCACAAAAGCAAGACTTCAATGTGAATAATTTTGTAGTTGTATACAAGGGGCAGGAGATACCATCACAGTATAATGTTAACGACAAACAGTTCAACGGGGTAGTTTTTGTTCTTGATAAATTGGGTGCTCTTGAAAATGTTAAGATTGACATCAGGTATAATCCTACAGGTAGAACTACAAGAAGTTACCCGAAGCGCACACAGGCTGAGTTGTCTCACAAAGTTGATGGCCAATTTATCAATCGCGAATACGTAGGGGGGCAATTTGTGAACGTGAATTACTTGCGCGTTCCTCCTGAACACAAAGACCACTCCTGGTTTATACGTTATGAAGGACCCGGGTGGGAGTCTGATAAGGTTGGCTATCGTTTCTACCTCGATCAACGCAATGCCACTGATGTATTCGGAAAGAAAACCTCAAAAATGATACTGAGCCAGGTTGGTCTCGACGGCTTTGACTCGTACCATGAGATGCAACCATGGGGAATGGATGTGATGAAAGTAGGGAAGTCTTTAGGGCTTGGTTCAATAGGTTCTTTTGTAGGTGATACTGCTGCTATACGCGTAGAGAAAACTGATAGCGTGATCTGTTCTATACCTGAAAATGGTTCTGTATTTTCTTCTATTCAAACTAATTATTATGGATGGAAGATAGGTGCAAAGAGACATGACCTCGAATCAAAAATCACAATACATGCTGGCACCTTGCTCACGCACCAAACCCTTGATATCACCGCTGCCCCGGAGAATATCTGTACAGGGATTGTTAAAGATAAAGATGCGGAATATATCTACCGTGAAGGTGATGCACAACATTGGGCATATCTCGCTACTTATGGAAAGCAAAGCTTGAATAAAGATGAGCTCGGTCTCGTTCTCTTTGTAAACCCGGATAACATCGTTAAAATTGCTTCTGATAAATACAGTCACATTGCTGTGTTGAAACCTAACAATGGTAAAATAGAATATTATTTTGGTGCAGCCTGGGTAGGCCAGCCAGATGGAATAAAAACTAAAGATCAGTTTACGCAATACCTTTCAAAAACAGCAGAAGAGCTTGCAGTACCAGTAAAGGTATCGTTAGGGAAGTAATTTTGATTGTAATGTTTACGGGTTTGATTAATAATTGATCGTTTACTCAATAACAATAACCATGAAATTTGTTCTTCGTGCGCTCATACTTTTTTTTGTAGTTCAACATTTTGCCGCATGTGCACAACCAGCTTCTAAATCACAAGCTCCAAGCAAACCATTTTCTGTGCGCATGGCTGACTCAGATATGGCGAGAAATCCAAGACCATCGTTGCTTGACTTTGCCACAGAGCCGCGCTGGAACTACACAAACGGTCTGGTATGCAGTGCTATTGAACAAGTATGGAAGAAAACGGGTGACGAGAAGTACTATAATTATATCAAGCTTTACGCGGATGAAATGATCAATGATGATGGTACCATCAACAAATATAAACCGCAGGAGTACAATATCGACAAAGTGAATTCCGGCAAGTTTTTGTTTGCCATGCTTGAGCGCACAGGTGAACATAAATATGAAATTGCAATTAAAGCATTACGCGATCAGATGAGAACACATCCGCGAACATCAGAAGGTGGCTTTTGGCATAAGAAGATTTACCCTCACCAGATGTGGCTCGATGGCTTATACATGGGGAGTCCTTTTCTTGCGCAGTATGCGATTAAATTTAATGAGCCAGAACTGTTTGATGATGTAGCTTTACAATTCCACCTTATCGATAAATATACTTATGATGCTAAGAATGGGTTGTTCTACCACGGTTGGGATGAAAGCAAAGAACAAAAATGGGCTGACAAGCAGACGGGGCGGTCGCCCCAGGTATGGGGTAGAGCGATGGGGTGGTTTGCAATGGCAGTGGTAGATGTGCTTGACTTTCTGCCCGAGAAACACCCTAAGAGAAAAGAGATATTGGACATTGCTGATAAACTTGCTAAGGGTATAATGAAGTACCAGGATAAGAAGACAGGTGTGTGGTACCAGGTAGTTGATCAGGGAAAAAGAGAAGGCAATTACCTTGAAGCATCGGCTTCTTCAATGTTTACGTACTTCCTGTTAAAAGGCGCAAGCAAAGGATATATAGATAAGAAATATTTATCAGAAGGAAAAAGGGCGTATAACGGAGTGGTTAAACAATTTATAAGCGAAAATCCGGACGGCTCTGTAGATATTACCAATGTATGTGCAGTGGCAGGTTTAGGAGGAAAGCCTTATAGAGATGGTTCTTACGAGTACTATGTGAATGAGCAGAAACGGGATAACGATCCTAAAGCTGTAGGTCCTTTTATTATGGCTTCAATTCTATTCGAAAGCATTAATAATACGTCAACAACTTCTAAATAAACGATATTGCAAATTCTGTTGAGAGTTAAAATCCTGTTTGCTTTCTGGTTGGGTTTAAAGGCTAGCGTGTTGGCCCAGCCTACTTATGATTTTGTTGTTGCCCAAGATGGATCAGGAGATTTTAAAACGGTACAGGAGGCTATTCATGCTATTCCTGATTTTCGGAAGCAAGCCACACACATTTTTATAAAGAATGGAACCTACAAGGAAAAGCTTACACTGGCACCCTCTAAAACAAACGTGAAATTTATAGGAGAAGATGTAACTAAAACGATTTTAACTTATGATGATTACGCCTCTAAGAAGAATCGATTTGGAGAAGAGAAGGGAACCACAGGTTCTACTAGCTTCTATATTTTTGGTGATGATTTTAGTGCGGAAAACATCACATTTGAAAATTCCTCTGGACCTGTAGGGCAAGCCGTGGCGGTAAGAGTTGATGGCGACCGCGTGCAGTTTAAGGATTGCAGATTTTTGGGCTATCAGGATACATTATATCCGCACGGTGAAAAAAGCAGGCAGTATTACAAAGATTGCTATATAGAAGGAACGGTAGACTTTATTTTCGGGTGGTCTACTGCTGTGTTCGAGAATTGTACCATTTTCTGTAAGGATGGAAGTGGTTACGTAACAGCAGCATCTACGTTGGAAGAAACACAACATGGGTTTGTATTTATTAATTGCAAGATCACGGGTGATGCTCCTGCAAACACGTACTATTTAGGCAGGCCTTGGCGCCCTTATGCAAAAACTATTTTTATAAACTGTTTTCTCGATAAACACATTCGCCCCGAGGGATGGCACAACTGGAATAAACCCGATGCTGAGAAAACTGCATTTTATGCTGAATATAATTCTACTGGTCCAGGCGCACCAGGTAAGAGGGTGAGTTGGTCGCACAAGCTTACTGAGAAGCAGGTCAAAGAATTAACACCTCATAAAATACTTGCAGGCACTGATCAATGGGTTCCTCATTTTTGATTTTAACTTCAATAATTCCTTCACGCATCCTTCACGCTTTTAGCCTGCTCTTAAATTCATCAGGCTTTCTTCATTTCTCTTTAAACTTCTCCTCCAAAGGCTTAGGGGGGCGCCTTAGGTGTTTTGAAATTTAACAATGTGCTTTATGCCCACGTTTCGCTGATAAATAGTAACAATTGGTAGATGATCTATTACCAAGCCTTTTCTAAACCTTTTCCCTAAGACTTCTCCGAGGCTTCTCTAAGGCTCATCTAAGGCTTCTCTGAGACTCCTCTAAGACTTCCCTGAGACTTCTCTAAGTCTTCTCCAAGACATTCTCCACACTCTCTCCACCCTCTCTGCACTCTTTGTCCACTCGTCGGGGAGTTGTTGTTAAAAGGAATAGATGTTAAAAAAGGGAAAAATCGGGATGGGATAAGAGATTAAAAATACGAAAAATGGAGCTAATCTTAAAGGAAATAATGCCGTTTGATAGATATTGACGTATCGGCTTTTATCATTGTCATCTAGAAGAATGACGTTATTCAGTATGTATTGTTATTATTGTATTTGCAGTGAATATTAAAATAACGTTTAAGGAAAAATAAGAATGCCAATATTAAAAGCTAATCAGGCTATAACACAAGTAAAGTCAGGTGTTGAAAGAAGATTAATACATGGAGAAAACCTGATGATGGTAGTAATTGATTTTACTAATGGACCCTGGAGCGAGCCCGAGCCTTTTCATTTTCATGTTCATGAACAGGCTACCTATGTAGCAGAGGGTGAGCTTTTATTTCTATGTGAAGGAGAACCTGATCAGCATTTGAAAGCCGGTGATATGTTCTTTGTTACTTCAAATAAGAAGCATACCATACAAGTACTAAGTAAGACGTTGAGATTAATAGATAGTTTCAATCCCATCCGGGAGGAATTTCTTTCTTAGGCTTGTCAGTCGATTTTGGTATTTTTTTGTAACTTATAAAAAATACCGTACGGTATAATTTTAATATTTTTATTTATATTTGCCTCGTGAGCAAGGCAGAAAGAACACGGCAATACATTATTGAGAAAACGGCTCCTTTATTTAATATGAAGGGGTATGATGGCACGTCTCTCAATGACCTTACTGAAGCAACAGGGCTTACAAAGGGGGCTATATATGGCAATTTTGAAGATAAAGAAGAGATTGCACGTGAAGCTTTTCGTTATGCCATCAACACCACGAGGCAACGCGCACGTGAAAAAATAGCAACAGTTAATACAAGCAAGCGCAAACTTTTTGCGTTTCTGGACTTTTACGAAGAATATGTATTTAACCCGCCAGTAAAAGGAGGTTGCCCTTTATTGAACACCGCCGTTGAGGTAGATGATTATCGCACTTCCTTTAGAAGAGTACTTGTTAAAGAGCTTCATTTAATAATTGACTTCATTGAAGAGCTACTGGAAGAAGGCATAAAGCATGGAGAGTTTAAAAAAGAAACAGATGCTCGCAGGCTTGCTTACGTAATCTTTTGTTCTATTGAAGGTGCAGTTATGTTTTCGAGGGCTGAAAGATCTGAAGAACCAATAAATATTATTGTCTCTCATTGTAAAAATCTATTAGACCAAATTAGTATATAAATTATGAATCAACCCAGAAGAGTAGTGGTAACTGGCCTCGGAGCTTTAACGCCTTTAGGAAACACGGTTAGTGAGTTTTGGAATAACCTTACTGAAGGTAAAAGCGGTGCAGCTACCATTACCAGATTCGATCCTGCTAAGTTTCGTACAAAATTTGCCTGTGAGATAAAAGGTTTTAATCCTCAAGATCATTTTGATAAGGCAGACATCAGAAAGATGGATCCTTTTGTACATTATGCGATGGTATCTACAGCTGAAGCACTAAAGGATTCAGGCTTGGATTTAGGGGCAATAGACAGAACCCGTGTAGGCGTAATTTGGGGAACTGGGAATGGCGGTTTTTATACTTTCCAGCAGGAGATGATAGAATATGGAAGAGGTGATGGTACTCCAAGGATTAACCCGTACTTTATTCCTAAAGTGATTGTTGATATTGCATCTGGATGGATTTCTATCAAATACGGATTTATGGGGCCTAACTTTACAACGGTATCTGCATGTGCTACTTCAACTACAGCTATTATTGATGCCATGAACTACATCCGTTGGGGTAAGGCAGATATTATTGTAACCGGAGGTTCAGAGGCTGCTATTAACGAGGCGGGTATTGGTGGTTTTGCTTCTATGAAAGCTTTATCAGCGAGAAATGATGACCCTCAAACAGCTTCACGACCGTTTGATATCGATCGCGATGGCTTTGTGATGGGAGAGGGATCAGGAACTTTGATACTTGAGGAATACGAACATGCAAAGAGACGGGGTGCAAAAATATACGCTGAAGTAGCTGGCGGAGGTATGTCGGCCGACGCTTATCACCTTACAGCCACGCATCCTGAAGGGAAAGGTGCTGCGCTTGGCATGAAGTGGGCGCTGGAAGATGCAGGTGTAAAAACACATGAAGTAGATTACTTAAATCCTCACGCTACCTCTACACCATTAGGAGATGTAAGTGAGATGAAAGCCGTAGTAAACTTTTTCGGAGAAAAACCCGATCATTTACACATCAGTGCTACTAAATCGGCTACAGGACATTTACTGGGTGCCGCAGGTGCCACAGAAGCAATTATCTGTATCAAGGCAATAGAAACTGGTATAATCCCTCCTACAATTAATACCCAACAACTTGATCCGGAACTTCCTTCAGGATTAAATATTGTAATTGGTAGCAAACTTAAAAAAGATGTTAAAGTTGCATTAAGCAATACTTTTGGCTTTGGTGGTCACAACGCAAGTGCGGTATTTAAGAAAGTTGAGTAAGCACAACTTGTTGTTTTATAAAATAAAAAAAGTAAGGCGATGACCTTACTTTTTTTATTTGATGCAATGTTTTCTTATTTGTCTGAGTAGATAACTTCTCCGTCATATTCGAGTTTTGAAATGAAGTGCTCAGACTTGTTTTTGAACAAAGGTTCATCGTATTGAATCATCACCTTTTTATTAAGTAGTTTATCCTTTAACGCAGCAAGATCTATTTTATCGCGCTTATTTACATTTATATAGAAAGTAGAAGCCTGCCCTTGAAGTTTTACAACAAGGTCTTTAAATGCAGTCTCATACATTTCTACCACAACACCTTGTTCTGTGATGGAATGTTTTTCTGTCCGCATGGACATTGGTGGACGTAGGGTAGTAATTACTATTGCCAGGAATAGTAACAAGCCTCCTGCAATGACAATGTTAGATCTCATGGCACCTGAATTAAGTGTTAAACCTTTATTTTTACTTAGGGGGATAGAATAAATATAATAAATAATTTTAAGGCTTCTATTAACTTTCTATGATTTGAATGTTAAGCGGCCTTATTATTCTACGAAATGAAGGGATTAGAACTTAAGGGTAAAGGTTGTTTTTACATCCGGTTCTGAGACAACCGATAGGGAGCCATTATGCATTTGCATGATCTGCCGAGAAAGACTTAGTCCAATACCTGAACCGGTTCGCTTGGTTGTATAGAAAGGGACAAATATATGCTCCAGTGCTTCTTTAATAATCCCAGGGCCATTGTCAGTTACTTCGATAATTACAGCATTTTCTTCATACCTGCCTATTAATTGCAGCCGAGCATTTTCTGTTTCCATCATTGCTTCTACGGCATTTTTCAACAGGTTAATCAATACCTGCTCTATCATTTCCAGGTCAGCTTGTATCGTCAGGTAGTCTGATGAGCACTCGCAGTGAAATGCGATTTTCGTTTTCCTGATCTCATTCTTCATCAGCTGCGCTACCTTATCGAGAAGGTCTTTCAGTCTTATCGTTGATAAATGGGGTTTAGGCAGTGAAGTATATTCACGATAGGCGTCAATGAATTTAATTAAACCACGACTACGGTTTTCAATAGTACTGAGCCCTTCTTTGAGATCATCTGCTCCTTCTTCCTTTAATTCCCAGTGGCCATCCTTCCTTACCATCTCCTGCTCAAGAATATCTCTTAGCGTAGAGGTAAGTGAGGAAATAGGTGTAATTGAATTCATGATCTCATGACGTAATACGCGGGTTAAATTTTGCCAGGCTTCAAGTTCCTGCTTTTGTAATTCAGGCTGAATGTTCTGAAGTGTTACCAGTTTTACGTCTATTGCCCGTATGCGCAATTCTGTAGCCTGTATGGTGAGGTATAGCTCGTTACTTCCCTTATAAAGTTCGCTTTTGCCTGGTTCAACACTATTTATAGCATGATACAGTTTTGCATTGATTTGAATAAGCTCTTTTATATTTTTGATGGAAGTAACATTCATGAATCGCTTAGCATTTGCATTCATTAGCTGTACGTTGCCTTCTGCATCAAAAGATAGTATACCTGTTCGGACCTGTTGAACTACCGAATTAAGATATTGCCAATGCTCTTCTTTTTCTGAACGCGCTTTTCTAAAGGCCTCAAGCACTTCGTTAAATGCTACGTTAAGCTCACGAAAACTTTTGCCAAGCTTATTATCAGAAGTAAAGCCGGAAATAAAATCGGAATACTTTACGGATTCAAGAAAGCGTGTAAGCTTACGGTTGGTTTGACTAACAAAACGGCAGATCTCTACCAATTGCCCTATTATAATGATAAAGGTTAAAATAGCGGCAAATAGCATATTAGGCCTCGATATCATAAAGATGAACAAGGCCATCGTTAGTCCTAAAATTATTACCCGGAATGCTACGCGGGTGGGAAAATCATTAAATCCAAAGTGCATGCAGATAGAACAAAGATAGTAAAAATAGGCCCTTGTTCAGTTGATTTTTAAAGTCCATACTTTTCCAGCCTTCGGTATAACGATGATCTTGTTAGTCCAAGTTCAGAAGCTGCCTGGGTTATATTGCCATTAAACTTCTTTAACACCTTTCGTATCAGTAGTTTCTCTACTTCTTCGAGATTATATTGGTCGAGACTTAGCTGTCCATCTTCTTTTGTTTGTGATGCGCTCAGGTTAAAGTCTTCAGGCTGTAAAACACTTCCGTTACTAAGAATAACAGCGCGTTCAATGGCGTGTTGGAGCTCTCGTATATTGCCCGGCCAGTTATGTTTGTGAAGCCGTGTCATGGCTGCATCGCTGATTTTGGCAACTTGTTTTTCGTATTTCTCGCTATAGTATTTAAGGAAGTGATTGGCAAGCAGTGGAATGTCTTCGAAACGCTCTCTTAACGGTGGAATTTCTATTTCAATTGTATTGATACGATAAAGTAAATCTTGCCTGAAACGATTATCCTTTACCATCTCGTAAAGAGGCATGTTTGTAGCACAAACAAGACGGATATTGATTGGTGTATCTTTGTTTGATCCTACCCGGCTTACCTTTCTATTTTGTAAAACAGTAAGAAGCTTTGCTTGTAATGGCATACTTAAATTTCCTATCTCATCAAGAAATAAAGTGCCTCCATTGGCTAGTTCAAAACGCCCGGCCCTGTCTTCTTTTGCATCGGTAAACGCTCCTTTTTTATGCCCGAACAGTTCGCTTTCAAACAATGTTTCTGTTATAGAACCAAGATCGACACTTACAAAGGATTCATTCTGCCTGGGAGAATTTTTATGAATAGCCCGCGCAATTAATTCCTTACCCGTTCCATTTTCACCCAGTATTAACAGGTTAGCATCTGTCTTGGCTACACGCTCAATGGTTTGAAAGATCTTTTGCATACTGGGGCTCTGGCCTATGATCTCGCTAAAACGTGTATTAATAACCTGATTTATCTCCTGGTTTTTTATCTTGAGTGTCTCAACTTCGTCGCGTGTTTCCCGCAGCCGCATGGCTGAGTAAAGTGTTGCCAACAGCTTTTCGTTCTCCCACGGTTTCAAAACAAAATCCGTCGCCCCGGCTTTAATTGCCCTTACAGCCATTTGTACATCACCATAAGCTGTAATGAGTACAACAACAGCGGAAGGATCGAGTTGTAAAATCTTTTCAAGCCAATAATATCCTTCACTGCCGCTGCTCACATCTTTGGTAAAATTCATATCGAGAAGAATAACATCGTAATCCTCATTATTCATAAGGGAGGGTATTGCTTCCGGATTCTTCTCTATATCAACCTGCGAGAAATGTCTTTTCAGATACATCTTGGCAGCTTTAAGAAGGTCTTCGTTATCGTCAACAATTAGAATTTTACCATGCTTATTTTCTGACATTGATCGTGAGTTTAAGTAATGTTAGTGTTTCGAATTCGAAACGGGCTGTCCGTTAATGGGCAAAGTACATACCGATTTCTATTTTCACCTTCTTTCGCTGAAATCTGGTAAATTTAAAGGATTGTTCGCTTTTACGCTGTCCGATTATGTTCGGTCCCGAACAGCTTCGTTCATATGTGAACGAGAAAAACATCGAAATTTGACTAATTTAAGGGTTTGTTAGAGCGAAAATCGTCTGGCACGCTTGTTGGCTTTCATAAGCTGTCTAGTGAAAGACCAAAAGAATGGATAAGAAAATTCAAAAGAAAAAATGGACGCTGAAGCGCATTGGTACTTACAGTGGGATAGCAATATTCATTGTATTTGTAGGGTACCAGTTCATCTTTGCAGACAGGCGTTCCAAATTAAAAATCGAAAAGGATAAAATAACCATCTCAACAGTAAAGCGTGGTGTATTTCAGGAAACAATTCCGCAGACAGGTACAGTAATGCCTAGTCTTACCGTATACCTGGATGCTGTTGAAGGTGGTATCATTAAAAATATATCAGCTGAAAGTGGTCAGATGCTAAAAAAAGGAGATAAAATTCTCGAATTAAGCAACCTCAACCGCGAATTGAATGTCTTACAGCAGGAAGCTCAGTTAAATCAGAGTATAAACCAATTGCGCGAGACGAGATTACAGATTTCAAGAAACGACCTTGAACAACGTCAGAATCTGGCTTTGATTGAAAATCAATTACAGGTTCTCGGCCCACAATATACTCGTCAGAAGCAACTTTTTGCTAAAAAGTTGATCTCTAAGCAGGAGTTCGAAAAAACTGAAGCTGATTATCTATATAATCTTGAGAGAAAGCGAATAACTTATGAAGTGTATAAGGCAGACTCGGTTGATCGTATCAGACAATACAATGATCTTAATTTTTCTGAGCGCAAAATGACCCAGAGTTTAGTTAGTGCCGGTAAAATATTGGATAACCTGGTTATTCGTGCACCGATTGACGGACAGCTTATATTTCCTCAGCAATTGTATCCAGGGCAGAATGTTAACATTGGCCAACGTTTAGGTCAGATGGATGTTGTAGGAAGCTATAAAGTAAGGGTGCCTATTGATGAGTTATACCTTCCAAGGATCACGGTAGGGCAACGCGCAACCACAACTTATAATAATAAAGATTATTCACTGGAAATTATCTATAAATATGAAGATATTTCTAATGGTAGATTTGATGTGGATATGAAATTTCTGGGCGAAGCACCAAAAGGAATTGTTAGGGGACAATCATTACGATTAAGAATAGAACTTAGCCAGTCAACTGAAGAATTGTTATTGGCAGTAGGTGGATTCTACAAGGATACTGGTGGAAATTGGGTTTATGTGTTGGATGGTGAAAACAGGGCAGTGAAGCGTGATATTAAGTTGGGCAGGAAGAATCCTGAGAACTTTGAAATACTGGAAGGCCTTCAGCCTGGCGATCGCGTGATTACATCGTCGTACGAAAACTTCGGGGATAACGAAGTATTACTTCTGAATTAGTAACCTTTTTTAAAAATAGAAGTATAGAGTTAAAACTAATTGTACCAATAGAACATCTCAATAAAGCATAAATCTTAACGCCATGATAAAACTTAAAAACCTCGAGAAAGTGTACACTACTGAAGAAGTAGAAACAACGGCACTTAATAACATTAACCTTGATATTAAAGATGGCGAATTCGTAGCCATCATGGGGCCTTCAGGATGCGGCAAATCTACTTTGCTGAACATTGTCGGACTACTTGATAATCCATCAGGAGGTGAGTATTATTTCGGCGAACACGAAGTTTCAAAATATTCGGAACGCCAGCGCGCACAATTGCGTAAGGGTTCTATAGGTTTTGTATTCCAAAGCTTTAACCTGATTGACGAACTTACTGTATTTGAAAATGTAGAGTTGCCCTTGTTGTATCTAAAGGTGCCTGCTGCTGAACGTAAAACACGTGTTGAAGAGGTGTTAGAGCGTATGAATATCATGCATAGAAGAAACCATTTTCCTCAACAGCTTTCTGGCGGGCAGCAGCAGCGTGTAGCCATAGCACGTGCCATAGTAGCCAAACCAAAAGTAATTCTAGCCGATGAACCTACTGGTAACCTTGACTCTGCTAATGGTGAAGAAGTAATGAAGCTTCTTTCGCAATTGAATGAAGAAGGAACTACTATTGTAATGGTTACTCACTCTCCTTATGATGCTAACTATGCACACCGGATTGTTAACCTGTTCGATGGTAAGGTAGTAACTGAAAACATTAAAGAACACTTCCATATTTAACAAGTTTACTCTGAGTCGAAATCAATTTTTGATTCTTAAAAGCCTTTCAAATTGAAAGGCTTTTTTTATATCTGTACACCTTCTGTTCGTATCTGAACATTGTAAAAACGAAAAGCTGTTCAATCGTTCTTTAATTAAAGAAGTTGATTATGGCATAATTTCTGGCAAAGAGATGCAACCTTGATGTTGAAAATGTAGTCTTATAGCTACCAAAATAAAACGCATCCTTCATGATTAGAAATTACTTACTCATTACTTGGAGAAGTATGATGAAGAACAAAATGTTTATCTTCATTAATATCTTCGGTCTCGCCATTGGTATTGCCTGTTGTATTGTAGCTTATTTTAATTGGGAATATGATGTGATGTTCGATTCTCATCATGTCAACGCCAAAAACACTTATAGGATAAGTTCAGTAAGAGAGTTCAATAATGTAACAACATTATATGGTCATGCTCCTGGTCCTTTAGGCGAAGTAATCCGACATAATATTTCTGATGTAGACAAAGTTGTAAGGATTAACCATTCATGGTCAAACTTTAAAGTAGAAGATAACTTATTTCCTGGCCAACTAGGCTATGCAGATGCTGACTTGTTCAATGTATTTTCTTTTGAGTTTATATCTGGCAATCCTGATGAATTAAAGGATAAGTCGAAAGTATTTTTAAGTGATGAAATGGCACTTAAACTATTTAACACTACCGATGCAGTAGGTAAGCAACTAACGCAGGTAGTCGGTACTGTGTTAAAAGAATTTCAGGTAGGAGGTGTATTTAAAAAGCAACCCAGTAATTCAAGTTTTCACTGGCAGGCTTTCATGAACTTCGAAAACTATTACGATGAGGCAAGGGGCCTGAAGGAGGATGATTGGAAGAATCACAACACAATATTCGTTCATATAAAAGAACCCGCACGCGTGGCTGTAGTAAGTAAACAAATCCAGCAATACATTGAAAATAATAATAAGGTAAGGGAGGATTTTCAGATCAAGGAATACGTTCTTGATCCGTTTGAAGGTATGGCAAGGAGAGACTCCGCCAACGAGACCTGGTCACAGACAACCTCAGCAAATAATCGTGCTGCAGTTGTTGCTCCTGGATTTATGGCGGTGCTTGTATTACTCATTGCATGTTTTAATATGACAAACACTGCTATTGCTATTTCTTCACGACGGTTGAAAGAGATCGGTGTAAGGAAAGTGATGGGAAGCTTGCGTAGTCAACTAATTGCTCAATTTTTAGGAGAGACCTTCTTTATATGTACAATAGCCCTGCTTTTAGGATTGTTCTTTGGTGAAGTATTATTGAATGCGTGGAATTCTCTTTGGGTAAACATGAAGTTGACTTCGCATTATATCGATAATCCGGCGTTTGTTATTTTTATTGTATGCACACTTCTTGTTACCGCATTGATTGCTGGATCCTACCCGGCATTTTATATAAGTCATTTTGAACCAGTAAGCATTCTTAAAGGCAAGCTGAAGTTTGGTGGTACCAATGTATTTACCAGGGCTCTTCTCGCACTGCAATATTCTATCTCACTGCTAGCAATAATTTTCGCGATTGCCTTTTATCAGAATTCTAAATATCAGCGTGCCTTCGATATAGGATTTAATCCTAATAATGTAATTATAGCTTACGTTGAAAATGGCAACGAGTATGAGACGTATAAAAACACACTGCTTCAAAATAAAGATATTAATCTGATAGCAGGTTCCACCCACAGTCTATTTTCTGCCGGATATAATGATCCCGTTAAATATGAATCGCAACAGTTGGAAGTAGATATTATTGAAGTTGGCGATGAATATTTAAAAGCATTGGACCTTAAACTCATTAAGGGGAGGGATTTTCAAAAGGACTCAGAGACAGACAAGCGTGAATCAATCATCGTATCTGAAAAATTAGTTAGAAGCTTCGGCTGGGATGATCCTATAGGGAAAGAGATAAAGTGGATGGATACGGTTAAACTATTTGTGGTTGGCGTTGTAAAAGATGTTTATACCAATGGCTTGTGGCGCGAGAATGAACCATTAATGATCAGGTATACGTCTAAAGATAAATACACACATGTGGTTGTTAATATGCCTTCCGATAAAGTGAAAGACGTAGATAAGTTTATGGAGGCATCATGGAAAGATGTATTCCCAAATAGATTGTACAATGGCCGTGTTATAAACGAAGATATGGTTGAGGCAGATACGGTGAATAATAACATTGTAAAGATGTTTGGATTTCTTGGTGCAGTTGCACTGCTTCTTTCCGCTACCGGCCTCTTCACGCTTGTATCCTTGAACATCATTAAAAAGATGAAAGAAATAGGTGTTCGCAAAGTGCTTGGGGCATCTATTGGTAATATCACCAGAATCATCAATACTGAATTTGTGGTTATACTCGTTATTGCTTCACTTCTTGGATCTACTGTAAGCTTTTTACTTGTTGACGCATTGATGGGAAGCATTTGGAAATATTACCAATCGACAACGGAGTTGACCTTAATTGCCTCAGTGTCTATTATGTTTCTTATTTCCGCAATAGCAATAGGCTATAAAGTATTCAGTGCAGCGTCTATGAATCCTGTAAATACGTTGAGGACAGAGTGAGTCGTAGATTATTCAATAAAGATTTTTAATTGGTTATTTATGTTACAAAATTATTTTAAGGTAGCCCTTCGTAATATTCTTAAGTACAAGTTTTTCTCGGCCATAAATATTTTAGGCATGACGATCGGTATTACTGCATGTCTGCTTATCATATTATACATAGCTGATGAAATAAGTTATGATAAATTTCATTCACGTGCAGAAAGAATATACCAGGTAGGTTTGCATGGCAAAATTTCAGGCCAGGATATAAGAACAGCAAGTACATGCCCACCCATGGCCTCAACGCTTGTAGCTGAAATTCCTGAAGTGGAAGCTGCTACTCGCATTAGTCCTTACTGGGGAAAACCCTCAGTAAAATACAACGGTAAAGCTTTTACAGAAGAGAAAGTGATTTTTGCTGATTCTAACTTCTTTCAATTCTTTAGCTTTAAGTTACTGGATGGTGATATTGCTACCGCCCTTAAAGAGCCTAATACGGTAGTAGTAACAGAAGCTACAGCTAAAAAGTATTTTGGTAACGAGCAAGCTATGGGGAAACTGTTAGTAATCGGAAATGACAATCGTTCCTATAAAGTAACAGGCATTGCAGCAAACACGCCAGGAAATTCTCACTTTAGCTTTAATATGCTTATTTCAGCCTCATCTAATGAAGGGTTGAAAAGTACCGTTTGGTTAAATAATTACCTTTATTCTTACTTCTTGCTGCGCGAGAACGCACACGTGGAGCAGGTAAATGAGAAATTTAAATTTCTTGTTGAGAAATATGTTGGCCCAGAAGCCGAACGGTTCATGGGAATTTCCTTGAAGCAGATGCGAAGCCAGGGAGGGGAGTATGGCTATTATTCTACCAAGTTAACAGATATACACCTGCATTCAACATCCAAAGATGATATAGAGGCCGGGGGAAATGTTATGTATATCTATTTCTTTGCTGCTATTGGACTGTTTATTATAGTTATTGCCTGCATTAATTTCATGAACTTATCTACGGCACGATCTGCAGGCCGTGCTAAAGAGGTTGGTTTAAGAAAAACGCTAGGATCACTTCGAGGTCAGATGGTAGGGCAATTTCTTGCGGAATCTACTGTCTATAGTTTTGCTGCTGTCATATTCGCTTTGGTTGCCTGTTATTTCCTTTTACCGCATTTCAATCTATTATCAGGAAAACAACTAGGGATGGCAACATTGGTAAGTCCCTTGTTTATATCGGGCCTTGTAACACTTGTCATTATTGTGGGACTGGTAGCCGGAAGCTATCCAGCATTTTACCTCACTTCTTTCAATGCAGTTGAAGTATTAAAGGGAAAGGTAAGGGCAGGGATGAAAAGCAAAGGAGTTAGAAGTTTTCTTGTTGTGTTCCAATTCGCGTTATCTATCTTTCTTATCATTTTTACCCTTGTTGTTTATCAACAAATACAATACATGCAGGAAAAGAACATGGGTATTGATAAAAGTAATGTTCTTATTTTGCAGAACACAGGAAGGCTAGGTGTAAATAAGGAAGCATTCAGAAATGCATTGGCTCAGCAATCAGGTGTAACAAAACTAAGCTATACCAATAACACTTTTCCCGGTGTTAACAGCACTACTGTTTTTAAGGAGGCAGGTTCTGAGCAAGATCATATCATGGGTATATACTATGCGGATTATGATCATATGGACGTAATGAAATTTGAAATGAAAGAAGGAAGATATTTCTCTAAGGAGTTTCCTTCAGATTCGATGGGCATTATTTTGAATGAAGCTGCGGCAAAGGAATTTGGATATCAGAATCCCGTTGGAGAAGAGATCCTTTATAAGGATAATGGTACAACAGAGCGTTTAAAAGTAGTAGGAGTTGTTAAAAATTTCAATTTCGAGTCGTTCAAAAGTCAGGTAAGACCTCTTTCCATAAGACTAAGAAAAAATGAGAACAACCTTCTTATCCGTTACGAGGGAAGTGCGCAATCATTGATATCGACTATTGAAAGGTTATGGAGAGACAATTCATCAAATGAACCTTTCGAATATACTTTTCTGGATCAGGAATTTGATCAGCTATTTCGTGTCGAGCAGCGCATGGGTACTATATTTAGTATCTTTTCTGCCTTGGCAATATTTATTGCTTCATTGGGTTTATTTGCATTGGCTGCATTTACATCAGAGCAAAGAACCAAAGAAATTGGTATTCGCAAAGCAATGGGGGCAACCGTTTTTAGCCTCACAGTTTTATTATCCAGAGAGTTCACGAAACTTGTTTTGATAGCCTTTGTTCCTGCTGCATTAACAGGATGGTTTATCTCTAATCATTGGCTTTCCGGGTTCGTTTATCGTATAGAAGTAAGCCCATGGATAATTGTTCTAAGTGGCGTGACTGCGGTTCTTATTGCATGGATTACGGTATGTTATCAATCTATCAAAGCCGCAATTGCGAATCCGGTACATTCGTTGCGGTATGAATAAGAGTGCTTTTTTAGGCTAATTTCGAATCTTTTTAGAACTAATATTAAGTTTTTGTTAAGGAGGAAATATTCAGTTAACAATTGGTAAATTGGGAGTTGTAACTACTAGTTATGGAAAACAAAAACGTATCTAAGAAAGCATTGAGAACATTGCTAAATGATTCAATGCGTGACGCAATTGGCCGTTTACAATTGCCGGAACCATCAAAGAAGGTTAAAAAATTAATTAACAAAAGTTCAAAGCGAATTGCAGTTGAGTTTGCAGACATTCTAAAAAAGGAAAATAAGAAAGCAAAGCAAACTGCAAAGACATTGACTTACGTTGAAGATGTACTAAAAGGTAAAAAGGAGAAGAAGGACAAAAGATTTAAAAAGAAAGAATTGAAGGCTGCTGAAGCCTAAAGCGCACTCAATAAAAGG